>DATGLY010000045.1:0-11630 GCA_035293905.1 Bryobacteraceae bacterium | reverse complement strand
CTGGAGTTTTCGCCGGAGGCCCAGCCTGCAAATCGGCGCCGGCGCGAAGAGCGTCCGCCGCCGTAAGAAGCGGGGTTTGCTGCGCCGGTTGAACCCCTGCGGGAGGCGCTCCGCTGGCCGTCGAGGCGGGCGAGGCTAAAGCCATCAGCGAAGAGAATTCCGAAAAGTAACCGCTTGCGTTGTTGGCCGCCGTGGAATCGGCGGTTTGCTGGGCCTCCAGCGAGATCATTTGCGTTGCTTTCACCTCTTCGAGTTCTGCTGATGTTTGTTGCGGCGGAGCCGCATTCCGCTTTTGCTCGCCGCTTGCCGAGAAGCCCTGGGGGGGCCCGTTGGCCGCGCGGTACGAGTCTGCCGCGGCTGTATCTTGCGGTGTGAGCTTAAGTGCAAATGCCAGCGGCGCCAAGTTGTTAGAGCGATCCCTACTTTCGGTCGTTATCCCGGCCGGCGCCCAAAGCCGTGCGGAAATTCCTGCCGCCCTGGACTGCCCGGCGAGTTGAAAGAAGGGAGAACCAGACGCAAAGGCCGAACTTATCGCAGCGCTTTCGCCTGATTTTCGATCCAGCTTGGGGCCGCTCGACTTGGTCCTGGGCACATCGGAAAATGCGTTTGTAGCGGCGGTGGCGCGGCTCGACATTGGCCGAACGAGCGCTCCCGCAATCTCGTGCGGCGTGCGAGGCGGAGGTGAAGATGGCCTTTGATCGTCCGCCGCGCTACTCCCTTGATCGGAGCCGTCGGATAAGCAGTGATTGACGAGGTCGGTAAAATCCCCGGCCTGCGTGGGGGAGGTTTGATCGGATCCCTGCGCGTTCTGTTGCGAAGCTAAAGGCTCGCTTCCGATCGCCATTAGCGTGTTCACGGCGCGTTAAATGTGCAGCTTCAGGACCAAAAGGCCAGTAACCGTAAAATGCCGCTTTATCGGGATCTTGCGCCGCTCATCCCTTGCCGCTCGTTTCAAATTGGCACTCTATCAACGCTCGCCGTCCGCTTTCACGGTTCATATCGGCACTCGTGTGAGGAATCTGAGAAAAAAATCGACGCCTGCCAAAAGCCGCAATTTAGGAAACGCACAATATTAGGACGCCTTCGGTCCTCCACGCACCTGGTGGATGGTTTTGGCTAACCACTTGCATCATTGCCTGCCGCAGCAGGAACAAACAATGGATCCACTGCTCATATCGGCAGCCAGCGGCATGAAATCAACAATGGAAAATCTCGACATTCTCGCCAATGACATTGCCAACAGCGCCACCGCGGGATTTAAGGCCGACGGCGAGTTCTATGGCCTGTATGAGCAGCAGTTCCCCGTTCTGGAAAGGCAGTGGACGAACTTTTCTCAAGGGGCGCTGGTTGCAACGGGCAACCCCCTCGATTTGGCGCTTTCAGGCGACGGCTTTTTTGCGCTGAACTCTCCTGCCGGCAAAGTGTACTCACGCAAGGGAGAATTCCGCCTCTCGAAAAATAATGAGATTCAAACCGCAGAGGGATATACATTGCGTAACGCAGCCGACGGCGGAAAACCCATCCAAGTGGACCCTTCAAAGCCTCTTGAGATTTCCCCCGACGGAGCGGTCTTGCAAGCCGGCAATAGCGTGGCACAAATCGAGATCGCAAGCATTGATTCTCCTTCGCAGGTTTTGAGCAAGCTCGGCAACAGCTATTTCGCCAAATTGAAACC
This sequence comes from Bryobacteraceae bacterium, assembly GCA_035293905.1. GTDB lineage: Bacteria > Acidobacteriota > Terriglobia > Bryobacterales > Bryobacteraceae > Palsa-187. Next base: position 9,955 of record DATGLY010000045.1, on the reverse strand, counting down.
CTCGGCTGACTCGAACGACGGAAAGGCCGACGCACGGGTGCATCAGGGCATGCTGGAACAATCGAACGTGGGCGTTGCGGATGCAGCAGTCAAATTGGTGAGCATAATGCGGCAGTTCGAAATGCTGCAAAAAGCGATGAGCGCCGGCTCCGACATGAACCGGCAAGCCATAGAGGAGGTCGCCAAGGTCGGTTAGGGAATCATCGGGCTACATTTAAGGCCCCAGTCCTTAGAGAAAACCAGGCGATTTTTTGAAAGGGAGCGAACGTGATCAGAGCCTTATATAGTGCGGGCAGTGGAATGAACGCCCAGCAGATGAGCATCGACAACATCGCCAACAATCTGGCCAACGCCAACACGGTGGGCTTCAAGGCGCGACGGACTGAGTTTCAAGACTTGCTGTATCAGAGTTTTCTCCAACCCGGCGCCGCGGCGGGCTCGCAAACCACCGTGCCTAGCGGTCTGCAGCTTGGCCTCGGCGCGCGTCCTTCCTCCAACTCCATCATCCTTTCTCAAGGCAATTTCACCGAGACCGATAATCCTTTGGATGTGGTGATTCAGGGAAGTGGATTCTTTCAGATTCGGCGAGCCGACGGAACTACAGCTTACACTCGCGCGGGCAATTTCCAGCTCGACCGCAACGGCAATATCGTCACGGCGAACGGAGACCCGATCGAACCGCAAATCACGATTCCACAACAGGCGCAGTCCATCACCATCGCTTCCGATGGCACGGTGAGCTACACACAACCCGGCCAGACGGCGGCGACCATTGCAGGTCAGATCCAGCTTGCGACTTTCACCAATCCGGGCGGGCTGAATAGCATCGGAAGCGGGCTGTTCCTGCCTACCGACGCCAGCGGCGATCCAGTTGTCGGCAATCCGGGCGGACAAGAGGGGATCGGAACCCTGCAACAAGGCTATGTCGAGGCATCCAACGTCAGCGTCGTGGAAGAGTTCATCAATATGATCACCAGCCAGCGCGCCTTCGAGGCCAACTCCAAAGTCGTGAAGGCGGCCGACGACATGTATTCGCAAGTCAATAACATCACGAGATGACGGGGATGGGAAGGAGGATCAATATGAACGGCACATGCGCCCTTTTGTTCTTTCTGGCGCTCTCGGTTGCGCTAGCTAGCGACTCTGCGGAAGACGATGCCGGCGCCGCTTCCCCGTCCATCCTGCAATCTTCCGCGCCGTCTCAAACAATCCCGCCGAAGACACGGGTGTCGCCCCCGGCCGTGTTACGTGGGGATAAGGTTCAAGTGACAGTCTGGTCCGGAGCAGTATTGCTGAGATTCGACGCCCAGGCGGAATCGACGGCGCGCCCCGGCGAGACAGTGATCGTACGAAATCCCGAAAATGGACGCCGTTTTGTCGCGCGGGTCGAAGAGAAAGGAAAGGTATTTGTCAAAAAATGAAGGGAGGTTGGACGGCTTTAGGCTTTTTCGGGCTCGCCGGATGGGTGTGGGCGCAGCCGTCTCCGGGATCGCTCTACGTCTCTAACGGCCGCCTTGCTGCCGCCACCCGCGACTTGAAGGCCGCCAACGTCGGGGATATTGTTACGATCCTAGTCAACGACAGCGCATCCGCCGTTGCGACCGGGGCCACCAACACCTCCCGGAAAACCTCGGCCAAATCGAGCCTGGCGCTGTTGGGCAGCTCCAATCCTCGTCTGGCCAATATGCTGACCTCCTCCGGCGATCAGGAATTGCAATCGCAGGGAACCACCTCGCGCAATATGGCTCTGACAACCACGATTTCCGCGCGCGTAACGGCCGTTACCTCGGACGGCGCCCTGGCGATCGAGGGCGTAAAAAACATCGGCGTGAACTCGGAGAAACAAACGGTGGTGGTGCGCGGCGTGGTCCGGCCAGTAGATCTGACGACCGCAAACACGGTCACCTCCGGCCAAGTTGCAGATTTAAGCATTCAGGTAAACGGCAAAGGAGTGGTGGGCGACGCGATCCGGCGGCCGCATTTCCTTTATCGGTTGCTTTTGGGGCTCTTGCCCTTTTAGCGGAGGATTCGATTGAAATTCGATAAGTCGCTGGCGATCCTGGCCGCCGCCTCGGCTGTCCTTTCCGTGCCGGCCGCCGCGGCCGGCACGCGCCTCAAGGAACTGATTTCGCTTGAAGGAGTGCGGGATAACCAGCTCATGGGCTACGGGCTGATTGTAGGCCTGAATGGCACGGGAGACAAACGCCAGACAGTTTTCTCCGCCCAGGCTCTCACGAACATTCTGCAACGCATGGGCGTGAGCGTCGATCCGACCACCATATTGGTGCGAAACATGGCTGCCGTTATGGTTACAGCGACTCTGCCCCCCTTCGCTCAGCCAGGCACGAAAATCGACGTGACGGCGGCGGCCATTGGAGACGCATCGAACCTGCAAGGGGGAATGCTTCTTCTTACGCCTCTAAACGGAGCCGATGGCAAAGTTTACGCAGTAGCGCAAGGCAACGTGCTCACTGGCGGTTTCGCCGCAGGCCGGGGAGGCAACACCCAAAGCGTGAATCACCCCACCGTAGGACGGATCCCGAGCGGGGCCATTGTGGAGCAGGCGCCGCCCTCCGTTCCGCCGGGACCGAAACTGAAACTGCAACTCCATCAGAGCGACTTTACCACGGCCGCCAAGATCGCGGACGCGCTGAACCGGCATTTTGCCGCCGGCGCGGCGCCGGTGGCCCACGCGCTGACCTCCGCCCTGGTCGCCGTCGATCTCCCGCAACAGTGGGTTGAGCGGCCGGTCGAATTCGTCGCCGAGATGGAGAATCTCACCGTCGACGCGGATCACGCCGAAAAAATTGTGATCAACGAAAAAACCGGAACCATAGTGCTGGGTAAAGATGTGAAAATTTCGCCTGTCGCGATCCTGCATGGCGCTCTCAGCGTGGAGGTGCGAACCACGATCGAAGTGACTCAGCCCGGGCCTCTGTCAAGCGGCAACACCGCTGTCGCGCCCCAGACCGCGGTCTCGGCCACCGAGGAGAAGGCGCGGAATATCGTTCTCGACAAAGGCGCCACCGTAGAGCAGTTGGTGCGGGCCCTTCAAGCGATCGGATCGACGCCGCGCGATATCGTGGCGATTCTCGAAAACATGCGCTCAGCGGGCGCGCTCGACGCCGAGATCGAGGTGATTTAGATGACCAGCCAGCCCTTTCGCATCACAGCCGATGAAGCAAATTTTCTGGCGCCGTCTTCCGCCCCCAAACCGAAGACGTCTCAGGAGGCCGCCAAACAATTCGAGTCCCTGCTGATCGCCCAAATGCTGCGCGCCGCGCGGGAATCCATGGCTGGCGACGGCTCCGATTCCGCCTCGGAAACGATGTTGGATTTGGCCGGGCAGCAATTCGCGCAAATGCTCGCCGACCGCGGCGGCTTCGGGCTGTCGAAACTCATTGAAGGCGGTCTTCAGACGTCGCCGAGTCCGGAAAACCAACAGGCCACAGAGCGCCCGGTCCGGGTGGACGCGCAGCCGTAAATGGCGGAGAGGTTCCTATTTCGCCACCGGCTGCAACACGCGGCTTGAAATGATGCGGTCGATCATTCCATATTCGAGAGCCTGTTCGGGCTCCATGATGTAATCGCGATCGACGTCGCGCGCCACGCGGTCTACCGGCTGGCCCGTGGCGTCGGAAAGCACCTGGTTCAGCGTCTCGCGCATGCGCAGAATTTCTTTAGCATAAATGTCGATGTCGGCGGCCTGTCCAGCCAGCCCGCTCATGGAAGGCTGATGAATCAGAATGCGCGAATGCGGCAAACTGTAGCGCTTGCCCTTGCTCCCACATGCCAGCAGCACGGCCGCCATCGACGCGGCCTGACCGACGCAATAAGTGACGATATCCGGCTCGACCAGGCGCATCGTGTCCAAGATGGCCAAACCCGCCGTGATCGATCCTCCAGGCGAGTTGATGTACAGCGAGATGTCTTTTTCCGGATCCTCCGCCGCCAAGAACAAAATTTGGGCGATGATCAGGTTCGCGACGTTATCGTCGATGGGGGTGCCCAGGAAAATGATGTTCTCTTTCAGCAGGCGCGAGTAGATGTCGAAGGCCCGCTCGCCTCGCGATGTCTGCTCCACTACCATGGGCACGAGAACCGAGTTCTGCATTAAAGTTTCTCCTGTCGGTCCCATTCTACGCCATGCTTCCGCGTCGCTCGCCTGGAGCCTCCGGCGCAGTCCGGTGACGGGTAAGCATGCCTCTGGACCGCAACCCGGCGCCGGCATGCGGGAATGCTCATGCGCAACGGGAGAAGGTCATGCGAGAATGGGACTTACCGGCTGAGGTTCTCTTGCAAACACGCGAATCCCAGCCTATACCAAGGAAGTTAATTACCCAACGTGACTAAAACTGTAGGAGTACCGCGGGAAAGCTTCCCGGGGGAGCGATGCGTCGCCATCACGCCCCGTTCGTGCGAAGCCTTGCAGAAGGCGGGAATGACTGTTCTAGTCGAGCATTCGGCGGGAGAGCAAGCTGGCTACCCCGATGAACAGTACGTGGCGCGCGGCGCTAAGCTGGCCCAGCGCGACCAAATTTTCGAGCAAGCCGATATCATCGCCCAATTCCGCAGCCTCGGCGCGAACCCCGAAGCCGGACGAGCGGATCTGAGACGGCTGCGGCAGGGACAGATTGTAATCGGCCTGGGCGAGCCCTTGACCGCCCAGCGCGAGATCTCAGATCTGGCGGCCGCGGGCGTTTCCTTCTTCGCTTTGGAATTGATTCCACGCATCACGCGCGCCCAGAGTATGGACGTATTATCGTCGCTGGCCACCATTTCCGGTTACGAGGCCGTCTTGCTGGCGGCCGCCCAGCTCCCGAAGTTGTTCCCGATGCTGATGACCGCCGCCGGCACGATTACGCCGGCCAAAGTGTTTGTGCTCGGCGCCGGCGTCGCGGGCTTGCAGGCCATCGCCACGGCGAAGCGTCTCGGAGCCCTGGTCAGCGCCTATGACGTGCGCTCGGCTGTGAAGGACCAGATTGCGAGCGTTGGCGCCAAGTTCGTCTCCTTGGATGTGGAGGCTTCCGCCGCCGAGGACAAAGGCGGCTACGCAAAAGCGATGGACGAATCCTTCTACCAGCGCCAGCGCCAGCTCATGACCGAAGTCGTGCGGGAACAAGATGTGGTGATCACCACCGCCGCCGTACCAGGCAAGCGCGCGCCCGTGCTGATAACGCAGCCGATGGTGGAGGCCATGGCGCCCGGTTCCGTCGTGGTGGATCTGGCGGCCGTGCGGGGAGGCAACTGCGAATTGACGAAACCGGGAGAGAATGTTCTGCATCGAGGAGTGCACATCCTGGGACCGCTGAATTTTCCCGCCCTCGCCCCCTACCATTCCAGCCAGATGTTTTCCGCTAATTTATCCGCTTTTCTGAGGCATCTGGCCGGATTCCTGCCGTTAACCGAGAGTCCGTCCGACGAGATTGTGCGCGACACCCTGGTCACCTTCGGCGGCGCCATCGTGCATCAGCGAGTGTGCGAAACCTATGGCCTTCCCAGCGCCATCAAAGCTGTCAACAACGGAAACGTGAGATGACTCATTCCCCCTACGAGTTCGCGCTGTTCGTATTCATGCTGGCCGCCTTCTTAGGATGGGAGCTGGTCAAGCGGGTGTCGCCGCTGTTGCACACCCCACTAATGTCTCTGTCGAATGCTATCTCGGCCATCGCGGTGGTGGGAGCGATCGTTCTAACCGGCGACCAGGCCGCCCAGCCATTTGTCCGAATTTTGGGCTTCGTCGCGCTGGTGACCGCGAGCATTAACGTAGTGAGCGGCTATCTGATCACCGACCGCATGCTGAAGATGTTCCGGAAGCGGGAGCCGGAAGCGGGCCCCAGCGGAGAGCACAAGTAAATGGAAAGCGTTCTCCCGTTCCTTTATCTGCTGGCGTCCGCCGGGTTTATTCTCGCCATCAAATGGATGAATCATCCCTCCACGGCCCGGCGTGGAGTGATTATCGGCGAGTTGGGGATGCTGCTGGCGGTGATCGGCACCCTGCTGCGAAGCGATATTCACAACTACGCCTGGATTCTGTTGGGCCTGGCCATCGGATCTGCGATTGGCGCGCCGCTCGCCTATCTCATGCCGATGACGGCCGTGCCCCAGCTCACGGCCCTTTCGCACGCCTTCGGCGCTCTCGCTTCGGCCTTGATCGGAACCGCCGAGTATTACCGCGAAACGCCTCACGGTTTCACCATGGGAGCGCTTTCGGCTGAGACCTTGCTGGGCTATCTCACCGCCACCGCCAGCGTCATCGCTTTCGGCAAATTGCAAGAGATCCTTCCCACGCGTCCCATCACGTATGCCGGGCAGAACATCGTCAGTTTTATTGTGTTAGGAGGAGCAGTGGTCCTGGCCGTGAGCCTGACGGCGGGCATAAGCGCGCCGTGGATGTTTCCGCTGTTGGTCGTCTTCTCGCTGCTGTTTGGAATCATGCTGGTCACGCCGATCGGCGGCGCCGATATGCCTACCGTGATCGCGCTGCTCAATTCCTCGGCCGGCGTTGCCGCTGCGGCGATGGGATTTGTTCTCGACAACCGCCTGCTGATTGTCGCCGGCGCGCTGAACGGAACCGCGGGTCTGCTGCTTTCCATCATTATGTGCAAGGCCATGAACCGGTCTTTTGTGAACGTACTGTTCGGCGCGTTCGGCCAGGTTCAGGCGGGCGCGTCTCAGCACGTCGCGCAAAGGCCAGTCCGCTCGGCCACGCCCGAAGAAGCGGCCGCCATTCTGGAGGCATCCTCAAGCGTCATAGTCATTCCCGGCTACGGAATGGCCGTGGCGCAGGCGCAGCACAAAATCCGCGAGATGTACGACGTGCTTACGCGCCGTGGCGTGAACGTGCGGTTTGCGATTCATCCGGTGGCCGGACGCATGCCGGGCCACATGAACGTCCTATTGGCGGAAGCCGACATTCCCTACGACAAACTCCTTGAGATGGATGAAATCAACGGCGAATTTCCCATGACCGACGTCGCGCTGGTGGTCGGCGCCAACGACGTCGTCAATCCCCTGGCCCGGAGCGACAAGGATAGCCCCATCGCCGGCATGCCCATCCTCGATGCCGATAAAGCCCGCACCGTCATGGTCATCAAGCGCGGCATGAGTCCCGGCTTCGCCGGCATCGATAACGAGCTTTATTACATGGACAAGACTCTGATGCTGTTTGGCGACGCCAAGGGGTTCGTCGCCAGCATTGTGAAAGAGCTCGGCGCGAATCACGGCTAAGGGCCGTCGATATTCGCGCCGTGAAGGATCCAGCCCGGCAACGCTGAGATATGCTGGACGTGGCCCATGTCGGCAACGGTCCACGCCCTGCCCGCGAAATTGAGCGAGCCGGTTCAGCATGAATGGAGGCGCATTGTCCGCGGCTTCACCGTGCTCACGCTGGTTTATGCGGCAGTCGTCTACCTCATCCCCAGACCCGCTCTAGTAAAGCCCGAAGGCTGGCGCCTCACCGGACTGTTCGTCGCCGCCATCGTGGGCCAGATGCTCGAGCCGATTCCCGGCGGAGCCATCGTGCTGCTCGCCGTCGCCATCGCGTCTTTGATCGGCGGCTTGACCATCGATCAGGCGTTAGCGGGCTATGGCGACAAGACAGCCTGGCTGGTATTGTGCGCTTTTTTTATTTCGCGCGCTTTGCTCAAGACCGGGCTGGCTCGGCGCATCGCCCTATTTTTTCTGCGCCTGTTCGGCAAAAGCTCGCTCGGAGTATCTTATGCGCTGGCCGTTTCCGACTGTGTGCTCGCGGGCGTGATCCCGTCCAATGGCGCGCGCGCCGGCGGAGTGATTTTTCCTATCGCGCGCTCGCTATCGGAAATTTACGCCTCGGAACCGGGTCCTACCGCCGGAGTCTTCGGAACGTTCATCATGGCGGCGATTTATCAGAGCGCGTGCGTCACCTCGGCCATGTTCTACACCGGACAAGCCAGCAACGCCCTTGCGGCGCGCATGGCGGCCGGGTTCGGCTATGCGGTCACCTGGGCAAGCTGGTTCAAGGCCGCTGTCGCGCCGGGAGCAATCTCCCTGTTGGTTGTGCCTTGGCTTGCCATGCGGACGTTGAGGCCCAAAGTCCGGCGCACGCCGGAAGCCTCCGCGTTCGCCGCCCGCGAGCTTGCCGCCCTGGGGCCTCCTTCCCGCTCCGAACGCATGGTTGCGGTGGTCTTCCTCGCCGTATGCGGCCTATGGATGAGCTCGTCGTGGACCGGCTTGGACGTCACCATGATCGCGTTGCTGGGAATCATGGCGCTGCTGCTTGCGGGCGTGCTGAGCTGGCGCGATATCACTCAGGAACACGCCGGCTGGGCGGTCTTCATCTGGTATGGAGGCTTGATCCGGCTGGGAACCGCGCTCAACGATACCGGAGTTCCGAAAGCTTTCGCCGAAGCCGTTGCGAGACTGTTTCCCGGCCTTGGCTGGGTGGGGCTGCTGGCCCTTGCCCTGGCGGTCTACTATTACGCGCATTACGCCTTCGCCAGCATCACTACGCATATGCTCGCCATGTTTCCCGCGTTTCTCGCCGTATTAGCTGCAAAGGGCGCGCCGCTGGGCCTCGCCGTGTTCGCATTTGCTATCTTCGCGAACCTGGCCGCGTCCGTAACGCATTACGGCACCACTCCCGGCCCTATCATCTTCGCCCACGGCTACGTTTCCCGCGCGCAATGGTGGCGAATCGGATTTCTGGCGAGTTTAGTCAATTTCGCCATCTGGTCAACGGTGGGATTCGCGTGGTGGAAGCTGATCGGCGTGTGGTAAATCGAACCGATGCAGAAGGCTCACGATTTCTGGCTTAGCGCTGCTCCGCCAGCGATTCCAGCACCTTCGCCACATGATCCGTCACCTTCACCTTCTCAAAAATCTTCGCGATCTTCCCGTCCGGGTCCACCACGAACGTGCTCCGCTCGATTCCCATATACTTGCGGCCGTACATGCTCTTTTCTTTCCAAACTCCATATGCCTCGGCGATGGAATGATCCGGATCGGGAACCAGCGTGAACGGCAATCCGTATTTCTCGGCGAAGCGCTGCTGCGCCTTTTCGTTGTCCGGCGAAACGCCCACAATTTCGGCGTTAAGCTTGGCGAACCGTTTTGACGCGTCGCGAAACTCGCAGGACTCTTTAGTGCATCCAGGCGTATCTGCCTTCGGGAAAAAATAGATCACCACGGTCCTGCCACGAAGGTTGGAAAGGCGAAAATCGCCGGAACGGATTTCGGGCGCCCGGCTGCCGGTTTGGAGACTCATATCCGGTGATTGTAGACTAGTTCAAGGGCCGCTCACGGCTTCTTAGGGAGTCCATATGAAAAAGAGGACGTTGTCGATCGCCGGAGGTGTGCTGCTTGCAAGCGCGGTCGCCTTTGGCGCGGGCGACGCCGGCAAAGGAAGGGACATTTTCGATCAGAACTGCTTTGTATGCCACAACGCTGACAGCGCAGATGCGAAAATTGGACCGGGGTTGAAAGGCCTGTTCAAGAAAGCGGAGCTGGCGAACAAGAAGAAAGTGAGCGACGCCAGCGTCCTGGATTTTATCAACAAGGGCAGCTCGGAAAAGGGCATGCCCGCTTTCGCGGATATACTGAGCGATACTGAAAAAGCCGACTTGATCGCCTATTTGAAGACTTTGTAATTCCCACGGTCCCCATCGTCTAGCCCGGCCTAGGACATCGCCCTTTCACGGCGGTAACGGGGGTTCGAATCCCCCTGGGGACGCCATACCAATTGTTGTCCGGACCGGACACATAGGTAACAGGTTGTTCCTAAGACATAGGTAACACTTTTGGCCCGAAGGGATTGGGCAAAGTTTTCTCCTCCAGATCGACATAGCCGAGATCGTAATCCATGAAACGGACGAGCCAGATGCCGTCGTCGACTTCCTTAACCCCGACGGCTTGTCCAGCCAAACAAGTGCTTAAGTTGATCTTCTTGCGGTAGAGACACAGGCGGCCGCAGTTGGTG
>DATGLY010000044.1:0-3298 GCA_035293905.1 Bryobacteraceae bacterium | reverse complement strand
CCCTGTAAACGCCCCCATCCTCGCCTCCATCGGCGTCAACGGCGCCGGCCTTCCGCTCACCATGAGCCAACTCGTGGCTGGACGGCCTCAATCCGGCTTGTATGCGGGCTTCTCCTCGCTGCTGGTGTGCGCCCAACTCGGATCGCCGCTCCCGGCCATGATCGACTTCGCGGATTTAATCTCGGCGGGCACATCCTTCAGCAGCATCCGCGTCACGGAAGGTTTCGCCGATTCGTTCCAGCCTCGGTCTGGCGTCGCGAATTTAAACGCCGACTCGGGCGAGCGGATCATCGTCTCCTACTCCGGCTTCCCGCAGGACGCGCAGTTGTTCGTCCCCGACGTGATCGCGGGCTCCGATGCGGTCCAGCCCACGGCGGGAGGCGATTTCGAGCTCCCCGCTTCGGGCGGGGCCTATGCGCCTTCCGTCGAGGGCTCTCTACTGCTTGCGCGCGTTAATGGCGCGGCGTCTAACGGAGCCGGAGGCGCGCCCGTCTATGCCCCGGGGGCGATTGGATCGGGAACCGTTACCTTCAACTCCGTGTCCGCCCTCTCGATCGTCAATGGAAGCGCTTATGTCGTCTATGAAGTGGTGGACGCCAATAACTCCGCCATCGAGTCCGCCCAGTTCCCCACCTTCCTCGGCCTCGCGCCGGACGGCAACCGGCAGGCGAGCCAGACTTCGGCTTCGGTCTTCTTCGCGCCGCAATCCGCTGTGATCGCCGCCTCCGCTACGGAAGCGCTGCCGCGTTTTCGCGCCATTCCGCCGCAGCCCGATTGCCCCATCGTGGGCGATTGCTCTACCTATCTCCCTGCCCTCAGCCTGAACACAACGTCTTTGCAATTCAGTTCCGGCTCCAGTCAAGCCACCCAGCAAGGCGTGTTTATCATTCACAACACCGGAGGCGGCGTCTTGAACTGGAAAATCTCGGTCTCTTACGGCAGCGGCTCGGGATGGCTCAGCGTCGATCCGTATCAAGGAGCCAATGATACGGCCGTGCGCGTATACGCGAATCCCGTCGGCGTCGCACCCGGCGTTTACACTGGCACGCTGACGATCAACGGAGGACAATATGCGGGCGCACAGTCGATAGCTGTGACCTTCGTTGTCACCGGACCGCCCCCGCCTCCCAGTCCAACCATTGCCAGCGTCGTGAACGCGGCGAGTCTTTTGAAGGCTCCCGCCGTGCCCGGTTCGCTGAGCACCATCTTCGGTTCGAACTTCACAGGCAAGAATGTTTCCGCCACATTCGACGGCGCGCCCGCCGCGATCTCCTTTTCAGACGGCGCCCAGATCAACCTGCTGGTTCCTTCCTCTCTGGGACCGCAATCGAGCTCGCAGCTCGTAGTCACAGTCGATGGAACCAGCAGTTCGCCTTACACGGTCAGCCTCGCGCCTTTCGCTCCCGCGATTTTCTCAGGCGGGGTGTTCAATCAAGACTGGACGCCGAATGACTCCAACCATCCCGCCGCCGCCGGAAGCGTCCTCCAAATCTTCGCCACCGGCCTTTCCGGAGCCGGAGCGATCACCGGCCGCATTGGGGACCGCGACATTCCTGCGCCCGACTACGCCGGCCCCGCGCCGGGGCTGCCCGGGGTTCAGCAGATCAACCTCGCCATTCCCCCTGATTTGGGGGCCGCCACCGCGAGCTTGTATGTCTGTGGGATGAGCCCCGGCGCCGCGCCCGTTTGCAGCCTTCCCATCCAGCTCACGATCAAGTAGAGTAAAAATATTGGGCTTTACGCGAACTATTTCTTCGAATCCGCGTAATACCCGCACAGGAGGCCGCCTGTGAAAACGCTGTGGTTGACTGCTGTGGGAATATGGTTCGCCGGCGTATTGCTCGCGCAAGAGATCACCGGCACCTGGCAAGGCGCGTTACAGCCCCCGCAGGGCAAGGCGCTGCGCGCGGTAATTAAAGTCACGCTCGATAACGACAAGCTGAAGGCCACGTTTTACCCCAATATCGATCAAGGCGGCCAGTCCATCCCCGCATCTTCTTTCACCAAGGATGGTTCGAATATAAAAATGATCATCGGCGCGGTGAATGGAACCTATGAAGGGAAGCTGAGCGCGGATGGCAACTCCATCACGGGAAATTGGAGCCAAGGAGGCCCTTCCCTGCCCCTGAACCTGACGAAAGCGACGCCCGAAACCGCCTGGGCGATTCCCGATCCCCCGCCCCCGCCCGTGCGCATGGCGGCCAATGCCGATCCGGCGTTTGAAGTCGCCACCATCAAGCCGAGCGACCCCAACCGGCCTGGCAAACTATTCACCATCCGGGGGCAAGAGGTTCTCACCGTCAACACGACGGTCAGCGACCTTCTCACCATGGCCTACGATCTCCATCCGAAGCAGATCGTGGGCGGACCGTCCTGGCTCGAATCGGATAAGTACGACGTCACCGGCAAGCCGGACGCGCCGGGCGCGCCCAACAACGCGCAGTTGAAAATCATGATTCAGAAGCTTTTGGCGGATCGCCTTCAGCTCACATTTCATCGCGAAAAGAGAGATTTGAACGTATACGCGCTCACGGTGGGTAAAACGGGAATAAAGTTATCGAAAAGCCAGCTCGATCCCAACGGTCCTGGCGGGCGGTTTTTCGGTCCCCCGCCGGTGACCTTGCGGGTCACCAACGCGACCATGGCTGAAGTCGCCAGCGTGCTACAGAGCGCGGTCCTGGATAGACCGGTCGTGGATCAGACCGGTCTCGCGGAAAAATACGATTTCCTGTTGAAATTTACGCCGGAACCAGGGCAGATGATGGGTCTGGGCGGAGCTCCTCCGCAGCAGCCCGATAACGCTGACGCTCCTCCGGATCTGTTCACGGCCATCCAGCAACAGCTTGGATTGAAGCTCGAGTCCACCAAGGCTCCCGCCGACGTAATCGTCATCGATCACATCGAAAGGCCCTCGGAAAACTGACTTGCGTGGACTCCTTCGGGCGCTGGCGGCCGTCAAGTTTGCTCTCTAGCTGCCTGCCCGACGCGCGGCTAAAACAGATTCGGCTCATTTTCTCCGCCAGGACCAACGCCATTCATTTACCCTCGTTAAATCTCTTTTCTACTTCCCTCCAATTCACCACGTTCCACCACGCGCCAATGTACTCCGGCCGGCGGTTCTGGTACTTAAGGTAATATGCGTGCTCCCACACGTCCAGCCCCATCACCGGATATTTGCCCTCCATGAGCGGGCTGTCTTGATTCGCCGTTGAAGTGAGTTCCAGTCCGCTTGGCGTCTTGATCAGCCACGCCCATCCCGATCCGAACCGTCCGATAGCCGCCGCCGTGAACTTCTCTT
>DATGLY010000043.1:0-56300 GCA_035293905.1 Bryobacteraceae bacterium | reverse complement strand
GGTGCACAACTGCTACCGTATCGAACTCAGCGGAGAATCGATGCGCAAGAAGCGCGGCCACAAGCCCGGCCAGGAGTCTCAATGACGGCTTGCACATCGCCTCTTCAGTCGAGCCGCGCGCCGCCGGGCCTCACTACCGTTAACTCATGTCGATCAATCGATCAATATGAAGAAGCCCGGCTTCACGAACTCCGATCTTTATCGATTTCGGATCGGAATACGTTATTTCCTTCGTCGGAATCCCCAGTGGGGGCAGCGCTGACGGCGGATCTGCTCAGGCGGTTTGCGGAAGTTATGCCGCAAGCGAGGCTGCACAACTGCTACTCCGCATCCGAGATCGGCACGCTGGCGACGGTGTGGAACGTGACGCCTGAGGCCGTGGCAAGCGGCGAAGTGGTGATAGGGAGTCCGGTAGCGGATACGCGGATTTATATTGTTGACGGCGAGATCTACGTGGGCGCGCCGCACCTGGCGCGGGGATATTTGAACCAGCCGGAGGAAACCGCGCGCCGGTTCGTGATGCACAACGGCGAGCGCGTTTTTCGCACGGGAGATCTTGGCCGGTTACGCCCAGACGGCGGGATAGAGTTTCTGGGCCGCGTGGATGAGATGGTCAAGATCAGGGGCTACCGGATCGAACTGGCCGAAGTCGAGCGCTCGCTGATGACTCACGAGGCTGTGCGGGATGACGCGGCGGCGGTGCATGAGATCGGCGGCGATATGATAAGCTGCCGCTTTAGGGCAATGGAAAGCTGGATCGGCCGGTGCTACCCGCGCCGGATGTCGAGCGGTCGGCGAAGGACGGCGACCACTTGGCGCCACGCAATGAAACAGAGGCGGCGGTAGCGGAAATTTGGAGCGATCTGTTCGGACTGAAGCGGATCGGGATCCACGATCACTTTCTGGAGCTGGGGGGAGACTCGCTGTTCGCCGCGCAAGTCGCGTCGAGGATTTGGGAGCGCTTCGGCATCGAGCTGACGTTGGAAACATTACTCGACCACGGGACCGTGGGCGGAACTTGCCGCCTACGCTTCCAACAGCATCCGAAGCCAAGCAGCTCTGGCCAGGTTGGCTAAACTGTAGCGTCTAAACCCAATCTCACATCGTCTAGAGACGCGTTCGTTCCGGCTCGATGAAGGCGAAAATTTGTCTCAAAATTTCGCTTCACTTGTTACGCCAGCCCCAACCCAACCAGGAGGCAATTGCGCAAAATGGCCACGGTTATTGCATTTTGCAGAAACTCTCCGCTCGCGCGAGAGACAGAGGCGTCCGTTACAGCGCGCGGCCTGACCCTAGAAATGCTTTGCCGGTTAGTGCGCCAAAGGATCCGGGCGAAGCTGGAATTTCACGAGCTTGCCCTTAGTGCCTTTGCCGCCTTCGATATGCCATACAAAGTGCGTGCCGTAGTTCGAATACAGGGCACGTCCTTTCCATCCGGCGTTGACATCGTCGATGCGGCCGTCCAATCCGCGAGCATAGAACCCCAGCGGATAGGGAATGCGGAAGTAGGTCCACTGCTTTGTCTGCGGATTTAGCGCAATCAGCGAGTCTGAGTTCGACCCCGTCAGGAATGGCGTGTCCTTGCCCATCTGCATTATGTTTTGCGAATCCGTCCAATTGAAGTAATGGAAGTCGGCTGGGACGTTGGTGCCCTTCAACTTCGGACCGGGGGTCTGGTAGAGCGTCCAACCCTCTTTGCACTGGCTGCCATCGGCCTTTTGCGGACCGTTCAGGTCTTTGCACTTGCGGATGTCGAAGGAGGCCAGGTGGCTGGTGGCGGCCAAGCCGGTCCAAACCACGCCCTGGCTGTCGACGTCGATGCCGCGCGGGTCGTAACCCGGTTCAGGAACCTTGAACACGCGGGTACGGCAACTCTCCGGCGGATTATTGCCGCGCTGGAGCTGGATCAGGTAGCCCGGAAAATCTTCGGCCACGCCCCATACCGAATCGTCCACTGGGCTCGGCATCACCGAGTACAGGCTGAAATGCACCATCGTGTCAGCTTTGGGATCGTACGGGCCCTGGATCACGTTCTTCGCGCCCGGATCCGCTCCGCGGCCCCGCCCCTTCGCGGCCGCAGCCGCCTGGGCGCGAGCGACGACTCCGCCGCCGGTGTCGGTATTGTAAAGGGAAGAAAGATCGGCAACGCGGCGCACATCGTTCCATGGCCGGGTAATCTTGCCGTCGCCGTTTGTGTCCACCACCTGCTCGCACCAACCCACGGCAGCCTGCTCGGCTGCATGCTCGTCGTGGGTCTTATTCCAGGTCTCATCGTAGACTTTGGAATCCACCCAACCGAACACCGGACCGCTGAGCTCGTTAAAGTAGATGGTTTCGTCCGGATCGTTATCGATTACCACGTGGTGGGTGGAGTAACAGGTCTCGATCAGCCGAAACTCCTTAGTCTGCGGATCGAAAATCGAGGCTTGGCGAGCGCTGTTGCTCAACGGATACCAATCGGAGAACTTGCTGTTGCCGTCGTTACACCAGGAAGGCTCCTGATTGCCGCGAATCTTAGAAGTTATCCACACCCGGCCCTTGCTATCGACCATTGGGTTATGCGGATCGGCCGGATCATACGGCGGATTCGACCACAGATGCTCGTTGCCCCAGAACAGCGAAGGGCGATTCGGCGACGGGAACCGCGAGGGAACCTTGTCTTTCGTCTCACGCGTCGGGATGTCGATCGAATAAGTGAAATTGTCGGCCTGATCCAGAACCACCAACTGGCCGTGGCCGGCGTTGACCAGGTAGTTCGGACCGCCCCCGTTGACTGTTGGGTCATACTTGTAGGTTGAAATCTGATCGTGCATGAACGAGTGGTCGTCGCCCACGTCCCACTGCGTCGAAACGATGTTCCGCTCGATGCCCGTCGGCCGGGGAGGAGCCGGAGGAACCGCGCCCTTCTCGATCGACTCGGTCCACTCGGCCAGCGCCTTCAGCGTCGCCGTCTTGCCCATGCCGGTCATGGTCGAATACATATTCGTGCCGCGGACGCCAACGCCGAGGCGCCACTCCCATGCATCGATGTCGTTATGGGCCAACTCGGGCTTACCCGCGAAAACGTGCGAAGTATCGCGGGTCAGCTCATTGCCAAGCTGATGGCAGAAGTTGCATCCGGACTTTAAACGGTTGATCCACTCGTCCTGGCTGTGCATGTTTGTGCTCAGACCGTTACCGTTCGGATTGGTGTCAGACTTCTCGCCTGTGCCCGGGAACAGGTTCTTGGCGGGAGGAGCCAGCAAAGACAGCCAATAGTCTCCTGGGTAGACTTTCGCCGCATCCGCTGGGCTCTTGGCCGAGGTGACCTTAAAATTGACCTGCGCCGTTGTTGACGGGCGGGCGTCCGTCATGGCTGAATCTTCGATTCCATAGCCCCGCACAAAAACTTTATAATTCACGGCCGGCAGCTCCGGAATCACAAATTTGCCCTGATCGTTTGTGACCACGGTTTTAATCATTTGCGTGCCGAGCTCGTGGGTAATCGCGATGACCCAAACGCCAGCTTCCGGACCCTTGTCGCCGGTAACCGTGCCCTGGATGTATCCGGGGGGACTCACATAATGGGTCTTGCCTGCGGTGGCGCCCTGCTTCGCGGGCGCGGAGCTCTGCTTGCCGTTGTTCTGTTGGGCCTTGGTCGGCAGCACCAAGGCCATGGCAACCAGGCCAGCTACGCCCGCGCACAGGGAGGCGGTAACGCCCCGGGAGCTCGTGATCCAACGTTTGGACGGGCGCGCCAGCGATGAACGGGAAATCTTCATGGATGCTTCTCCTCGGGAGTGTCAGGCCAATACGGCCAAGGGTTTAGTATAGTGGATCGAATCTCGCGCGTGCAAGCGCGTGACCACTCAGGCCGATCTCCGATCATGGGAGGCTGAGCTGCTCCGACTCGCCTAATTGGAGCAGCAGCGAACCCCTCCATCATAATTTCGTTTGCTCGCAACGTTTTCGGCTCTAGAAATGCCGCTGGCGGAATGAGCGTCCATGCAGAAATGCCGGAAAGCTGCGCGATCCGCAGCAAGGACGGATTTCGCGAAATAGAGAAAGCGTATGAGTTTTCCAAAGTTTGACTTTGGACCCTGCTGCGCGGTACCAATGAAGTAGACCTCGGCGCGGTAGCCAAGTGGTAAGGCAGAGGTCTGCAAAACCTTTATTCGGGGGTTCGATTCCCCCCCGCGCCTCCAGCCACCCTAGCAGCCCAATTTTCGAGCATGTTTAACGGTTCCCCTCCGGACGTTGGAACAGAGCGGCCGAAGGCCGGCCAGAAGGGCGAGTATCGTACAGATCCAGCGCGATCCAGAAGTAGGATTGTCGGTCGATAGCGGCGAATCGCGCGTCCAATTGATTGCGAATATTCCGCTTAAGGCGGACAAGATCGGAGAAGTCGCCCCGTGTATAGGTAATGAGCCAGGAGCGAGCGCAATCCCGATCCTGAAGCGCTTCGATGGGCGTGAACGTGAGAGGAGGCATGCCGCTCGCGTAGACTTCGCGCGCCATGTGAAAGTGGTAGTCCTCGCCGCGGGGAATCACCGCATAACAGTCTCCAGGCTGGGAATGAGCCGCCAGATAAGTCATGCTGTCGCGGAAATCTTCTTTATACGGGACGAAATAATTGGCGCGCAACGCAAAAACCGAGTAAAAGAGGGCCACGGAGGCCAGCAGCGGAGCCGCCAGACGAGAGCGGAACGATGTCATTCCTCGGGCGACTAGAACATAATAAGGCGCCACGCAAAAGCTCAAATAGCGGTACTCGTAAAAACGAATGAACAGGCCCATCGTCAAAGATATCATTACGGGCAAGGCCGATGACAGGAGCAAAAAGGCGGCGCTTTCGCAAGAAACGGCGGAGTTTTGTTTGTCCCGGTTTCCCAGTGATCGCACGAGGCCAATCGCGGCGGGGAGGCTAAAGATCAATCCCCCGCAGAAAAACGTCCACAACGGAGCGAGGCCGTAAAGCGCGTTTGGCCGGCCATTGTTGAAGACGTTGACCAGCTCGAAAGGAGCAAACCAGCGTTCTGACCAGGCCTTGCCTCGTTCGCTTGCCATTTTCGGGCCATAGAGCGCCTCATGCAGAGGCCCGCTGGCGAGCCACGCCGCCAGGAACGCGCCGATAATGAGGCTGCCTCCAATCCACCAGCTTCGGGGTATTGGATGCGCCCTTCGGTAGAGTGCGCCAAAAGCGGCCAAAGAGAACAGCGCCAGGAGTCCGAAATAATGTGTGCATTCTACTAGAACCGCCGCAGCGACGAAAAGCCACCAGAATAAGGGCCGGCGTTCTTTTACAGCGCGGAGAAAGAAGTAGCTCGAAGCAATGGTGAGCAGCAGAAGCAGCGCGTAGGCGCGCGCCTCTTGCGAATATTGAATGCTGAGTTGAGAGGCGGCCAGCAGCAGCGCCGAAATCAGCGCGGTCTGGCGATCAGACAGGAGTTTTGCCAGACCGTACAAAGCCGGGATCGCCAGAGTTCCCATTATGGCCGATAACAGCCTTCCCTGAAGCGTCCCGAAACCGAACCATTGAAACCACTCGTGTAGCAAGTAGTAATGCAGCGGGGGATGCACCACGTCCTTTACCATCGCCGCATGCATTGCGCCCCAGGGCAACTTGACCAACGCGAATGCAAAAATTTCGTCTCCCCAGTAGCTCTCATAATTGAGCCGATAGAGCCGAAGTGCGAGTCCGAATAGAGCAATCAAGACGGGCAGCAGCCAGAACGACCGGTCGTCTCTGCTCGCTCCGCGCGCGATAGAGGCGAGTTCGGTGGCGTTTGACGCTGTCTGGCCGGACGCTTGCATCTCTAGGGCATCTGCAAAGGTCGTGCCAATCGCGGGTTCGGCTGCCTTTTTGAACACTGCAAAACGGCCCGCCGTTTCTGTGATTCGGCCCCAAAATAACCGAGTGGTTTACTAAAGATTGGGACCCCAAACCAAAGCTTTAGCCCCAGAGTGGAGATCCGTCGTGGCTCCGCTTGTTATTCAGGAACTCAAGGCGATGACGCGGCTCGCCACGCCCATTGTCCTCACCGAGCTCGGCTGGATGGGGATGGGAATCGTCGACACCATGATGGTGGGCCGGGTAGGCGCGGACGCCATTGCGGCAGTCGGTCTCGGCGTCATGATGTTCTACGGAGTGGCTGTGTGCGCCAGCGGGGTGCTCCTGGGCATGGATACGCTGGTGTCGCAGGCGTTCGGAGCAGGCTCGCGCCAGGATTGCCGCCGCTGGCTGGTGAATGGCATTTGGGTGGCGATTTTGCTCGTTCCGATCGTGACGGGGGCGGTCCGCGCCTTCGATCCGTTGCTTGCTGCTTTCGGCGTTGCGGGCGAAGTGCTCCGTTCGGCTCTCCCCTATTTGCATGCGCTCAATTGGAGCGCGCCGGCTCTGCTTGTGTACTTCGCCTTGCGCCGATATCTGCAGGCGCTGCACATGGTGCAACCCGTGATGTGGACCTTGATTACCGCTAATTTGGTGAACTTGGCGGGAAATTGGGTTTTGGTGTTCGGTCATTTAGGCGCGCCGCGCATGGGCGCGGTGGGATCGGGATGGGCAACCTGCATTTCACGCTTGTACATGGCCGGAGTTTTAGCGCTGCTGGCGTGGCGGACTAAACCCGAATGGGGGCGCGTTTCTTTGCGTCCCGATCGTCCAGCCATCGCGCGGCTTCTCCGGTTGGGCCTTCCGGCGGCGGGACAACTGGGCGTGGAAATCGGCGTCTTCGCGCTTGTTACCGTGCTGATCGCACGCCTCAGCGCCGTTTCGCTCGCGGCCAATCAAATCGCCCTGACCACTGTAAGCACTACCTACATGTTGCCTTTGGGGATCAGCTCGGCCGCGGCGGTTCGGGTGGGAAACGCGCTGGGCAGGGGCGAGCCGGATGTGGCGGCCCGTTCGGGCTGGACGGCTTTGGGATTGGGCCTGACGGTAATGACGGCGGCGGCCCTGGCGCTGCTGTTGCTTTCGACCACGATCGGCCGACTGTTTACTCCTGAAGCCGATGTAATCGCCGCCGCTGTCACACTCCTTCAGATCGCGGCGTTATTTCAGTTGTTCGACGGACTACAGGTGGTCGCGACCGGCGCTCTGCGAGGCACTGGCGAAACGCGCCTTCCCCTGCTCTGTCATTTCGCGGGCTATTGGCTGATCGGGCTGCCGCTGGGCGCGGGACTATGTTTCGGTAGGGGGCTCGGCGCGGCGGGATTGTGGATGGGGCTTTCAGTGGGTCTGATTCTGATCGGAAGCGTGCTGACGCTGGTCTGGCGCCGCCAGTCGCGGGGATTTGGCGCGGCGCAGGCGCTCTAGCGCCTCTCTACCATCTTTCTGACCCGATCCAATTCCTTCCGCAGCCGGCGCTCCCGCAGCCCGAGCGTCAGCGCGTAGATCATTACGATCAGCCAGGCGACGACGAAGCCGGCGAAGACAAACTGAAATTCGCGGGGCTCCATGACTCAGTAGGCGTGGGCCAGGCGGCGGAGCGAATCGATGGCCCGGGAGATTTCTTCCTGCCGCATTCGAATTATCACCAGCACCGTTCCCAAACAGAGCATAGCGAGCCAGTTCCAATAAATGGGCGCTTCCATGCCGGGTCCCATGCCGCCGCCGGAGCGGATGCTTAGCACCGGCGATGGATGCTGTGTGCGGAACCACTCGATCGACTTGTACACAAAGGCCACGTCGACGCAGCCAAGGATGGCGAGAAAAGCGGAAAGCCGCGCGCGCTGGGTTGGCTCGTCGATGGCGCGGCGCAGGATCAGATAACCAGCATAGATGAGCCAGCAGGTGAGCATGGAGGTAAGGCGGGCATCCCAAGTCCACCAGATGCCCCAAGCGTACCGCGCCCAGATCATGCCCGTAATCAGATTGATGGAAGCAAAGGCCAAGGCCACTTCCACGACGCCGGCGGCCAATGCATCGTATCTCAGGTTGCCCGTACCCAGGTAAAAGCCGCTCAGCGCCAGTGCGGTGAAAAACCCTGTGAAGGCGGTAAAGGCGGCGGGCACGTGGAAGTAGAGAATCTGGTAAGCCGCGACATTGGCCTCTTTCGGGAGGACGAACCAAACTTTGTAGAGAGTCCAGGTGACCAAGCCGATGCCGGCGGCGGCCAGTAGGTACATGATTTTCTCGCGCATAGATTCCCTTTAGACTGCGCCCCCGCCCGCTGTCATCCCACTAAAACAATATCTATGAATACCACGGACAGCAACGAAAAGATCACGTCGAAGGCGACCAGAACGCGCAACCAGATCGCGTTTCCGGCCGAAATCGGCTTGCCTGCGAACAGATCCGCCGTGAGCAAAATGGCGGCGAGCAAAGCCGGAATCAGAAAGGGATAAGTAAGGATCGGCAGCATCAGCTCGCGCATGCGAAGATTCACGGTGAGGGCGCTGAAAGCCGTTCCGATGACAGTGATCGCCCAGGTTGTCAGAAACATCACCAATACGATCCAGCCAAGCTGAGCCCGCAGCCGGACGTCGTACAGGACGCTGAAGACGGCGAGCGAGACGATCTCCACCGCCAACAATAGAGCGAAATTGGCCAAAGCCTTGCCCAGAAACAGAACTCCGGGAGCCGCGGGCGAAGCCACGAGTGCATCCAGGCAATCGTTCTGCAACTCGCGCGCGAAGCTGCGATTGAGGGCCAAGGCGCCGGCGAAGGCGAACGCGAGCCACAGCAGGCCGCCGGCGTAATCGTTTACGTCGATGTTGAGGTTGGCCGGATCGAAGGCGAAGCTGAACAGCAGAAAGATCACGACGGCAAACGCCAGCGATGCGTTCAAGGCTTCCTTGGTGCGGATTTCCGAGCGCAAGTCCTTTGCGGCGATGGCGAGCGATTGGCGGAGGAATGTCATGCAAAGATTCAATTGTCGCCATACGTCCGGTACAACCAGCCCACGTCATCGAGCATTTCCTGGCGCCGTTCCCCCGCAAAGGCGATCTGGCCGCGCTGGATTAGAACGACGTGCGTGGCCAGCTCCAGCGCCTCGCGGAGCTGATGCGTGGACATCACTACGGTTCCTCCGCGCCGATGCGTTTCGGCGAGCATGGAATGTAGTACGGCAATCGCACGGTCGTCGAGGGCTGTGAAGGGTTCGTCGAGGAGAAGCAAGTCGGGATCGTGCAGAAAGACGCGCGCAACCGCCAGGCGCTGGCGCATGCCGCGGGAGAACTCGCGCACAAGGCCGTCGCGGACGCGGTCAAGGCCGGTGCGCTCCAGCATTTCATCGGAGCGTTTGACGGGCTGCGGGACGCCGTAGAGGCGGGCGAAGAGAAGCAAGTTCTCGATGGCGGAAAGCTCGTCGTAAAGCGCAATGCCGTGGCCCAGCACGCCAATGCGGCGGCGGGTGGACTCTTGGCGCGCATCGGCGCCTTTCACGCTGACTTTGCCCTGGGTGGGTTTGGAGAGGCCGGCGAGAATGCGCAGCAGAGTGGTTTTCCCCGCGCCGTTGCGGCCTAGCAAGGCGACGGTGGAGCCTGTGGCGACCTGAAGATTGATCTCCCGCAGGGCCGGAAAATCACCGTAATATTTCCAAACCCCCTCGACGTCGAGGGCGCACCGCGAAGGGGTTGCGGACCATAACGGGGACTCCACCTTCAAGCGGCGCCCTTCCGGTAAAGCAGCGTACCGCCCAAAGCCAAGATTCCGAAGGTCAAACCCAGTACCCAGTAAAGGCGGCTATAGATGCGCGCCATGCCAGCCGTGGTCTTCGGCGCGCCGCTGTCGTCGTCCTGATCCTGATTCTGCGCGGCTTCCGTGCGCAGCGCGCCGGTTCCTTCGATATTTAATTCATAAGAGGCGCCGGCCGGCACTTCATAGACGTGCGCCAGGGTGCGCGGCTCCGTGCCCAGATCTTTTAAGTTGTTTCCCGATAATGTGACTGTGCTGGCGCTCACCAAGCGCAGGGGATCTTTCCCCACCACTTTGCCTGAAAACCTCTTCGGGTCGGGCAGCGTGTAGACGAGCTCGAAATCCGTCGAGCCCGGCTTAATCGGGTAGCCGATCTTGTAGACGTCCGGCTGAGCGGTCTTTTCCGGCGTGCGCCGGATAGGCATGCCGCCGGGCGCAGTGACTGTAACCTCAGTTTTCGCGCCCGTGGGAAGGTAAAGCTGAATGGAGCCTTTAGCGGCATCCTGGAAAGTCGTGTTGCCCTTGTTTTCAACCAGGAACGTCTCGCTGACCCGGAGCTGGCCGTCCACGGGTTCGAGGATGATCAAATGCTGCTGAGCGATATCGGCGGAGAGTTTGCTGGTGGCGTCGTAGACGTTCAGCTTAAGACCCGTAGAGGTCGCACCGGGCGGAAGAATGGTGTTATAAGTGACTCCTTGAAATTCAGCCTGGAGCAAGGCGGGAGGACTGGGGACGTCTTGCTCTATTGCGAATTTTCCGTCGGCGTCGGACTGCGCCCGGCCAAGCGTCTGCATGCCGCTCGCGCCGGGGTGGATTAAAGTGACAGTGACGCGCGGCTGGGGCTTGCCGGTGGTGGCGTTGACGACCGTGCCGTCAATGGCCGCGAGAAGACTGAAGTCAGAAGCCAGAAAACAGGAGAGAAGGAAGAGGGTCTTCATGACATGGCCTTTCCGCATTCGCCGCAGAATTTCATGGGTTTCGCAAAAACGGCCCCGCACGTTTTACACTTGATCTCCATGCGCGGCTTGGGAGATGCGGGCTGCGCGGGCGCGACAGCCGGTCGCTTTTCTATCTGTTCGATTTGCGCGATCACTCCGGCAAGCTCTTTCTGAAGCCCGAGTTTAGTTTGTTGGTAATCGGCGTCGGAAAGCTTTCCGACGCGATATTCAAACTGCAAATCCCGAAGATTTTCGTAGATCGCCGCCTTGCGCTCTTCCAGATGCCGCGTAGGCGACACGGGTTCGGGAGCTGGCAGATCCTGCTTCCGGACGAACAGCGTAAATAACACGGCGGCTGCGACCACCAAAACTACCGCCAAGCCTAAGACCATCAATCGAGCTTCGCCAGATCCTTTTCTATTTTTTCGAGCACCGCCGGGTCAACTTCGGCGGAGGCAGTGACGGCGGGCTTTCGTTGCAGGAGGCGGCGAATGGCGAAAATCACTAGACCCAGACCTAAAGTCAGCGCCGCATAGGGTCCTACGGCTCCCATGGCGCCCGGCGGGACCACCAGGACATCCTTTCCCTGCTCCTTGACGAACTGATCCAGAATCTGGCTTTCGGTCATCCCGGCCTGGCGCATAGCCAGCATCTTCTGCTTGTTCCTTTTGCATTCGGGGCAACCCGGCTGCATCTGGCAAGCCATGTTTTGCTTGCAGCCGCAGTTGCAGTTGAGCTTGGCGGCGATGCCGTTAATTTCGCGAGTGTCCCAGGGAGGGGTGGTCTGCGCCAGCGCAAGCACGGCCAGGACCGCGATCAACAGACTAGTTTTCAACTCTGGCATGCGCAGCGGCGCTCTCTTTATGAGCAAGCGCGACAACTTCCGTGCGGGGATAGACCAGCTTGCTCTTGCTGGGAATCAGACAGACGATCGTTCCGGCCAACACGACCCAATAGCCGATCCAGATCCAGCTCACCAGCGGAAACACGTAGGCGTCGATCACAATGGCGTTGGGGTTGGTGTCCGAGCCGCCGGCAAAGTTTACATACAGATCCTCATTCAACCGGCGGCGGATGGAGACTTCCGAAGTGGGCTGGTTCGGAGCGATATAGAAACGCCGCTCGGGCACCAGAATGCCCAGCGATTGGCCGTCTTTGGAAGCGTCCAGATAAGCGCGCCACCAGCGGAAATTGTCATTTTGACCCTGCTGGACGCGGAGCACGCGAAGATCGTAGCGGCCGATGTGAGCGGTTTCGCCAGGCGATAACTCGACTTTCAGATCCTGATTAAACGCCGCGCCGGTGAAGCCGATAAACATAAACACGATGCCCATGTGGACGATGTAGCCGCCATAGCGCCGCGTGTTGCGGTGGGTCAAATCGAGCATCGAGGCGAGTAAATTGGAGCCGCTTTTGACCCGGATCGCGTTGGCTCCCTTGAAAAACTCCACAACGATGGTGGCCGCGACGAAGGTGCAGAGCAAGAAAGAGATCAGGGAATAGGGATGATGGACGCCGAACGCGAACAATCCGGCCGCGACAACGACTCCGGCGGCAAGCGGCCAGGCGAAGGCGCGCTTCAAGCTTTCAAACGAACTGCGCCGCCAAGCGATCAACGGACCGATGCCAGTTAGGAGCATCAGTCCCAGGCCGATGGGGATGTTAATGCGATCGAAGAAAGGCTTGTCGACGCTAATTTTTTCGCCGCTGAATTTTTCCGTAATGACCGGAAACAACGTGCCCCAGAGCACCGCGAAACAGGCGGCGAGCAACAGCAGATTGTTGAACATGAAGCTGGACTCGCGCGAGAGAACGCTTTCAAGCGGCGCTTCGCTTTTGAGATAGTTGAGCCGGTTGAGAATCAGGTATAGAGTGGCGGCAATGCCCACCACTTCGAACCAGACGAAATAGGGGCTCAGAGGCGATTGCGCGAAGGCGTGGACGGATTGGACGATTCCGGTGCGGGTGAGCGAAGTTCCGAAGATGCACAGCCAGAAGGTGGCGCTGACCAGCACCATGTTCCAGACCTTCATCATGCCCTTCTTTTCCTGCATCATGACCGAATGCAAAAAGGCGGTGGCGGTAATCCAAGGCAGGAGCGAGGCATTCTCGACCGGGTCCCATGCCCAGTAGCCGCCCCAGCCAAGCACGGCATAGGCCCAGCCGGCGCCGAGCAGGATACCGGTAGTCTGGAATCCCCAAGTCACTAAAGTCCAGCGGCGGGTGGTATGAATCCAGGCCTCGCCGGGTTGCTTCGTGAGCAACGATCCGATGGCGAAGGCGAAGGGCACGGCGAATCCGACATAGCCCAGATAAAGCATAGGCGGATGAATCGCCATGGTCCAGTATTGGAGCAGCGGATTGAGGCCGTTGCCGTCCGCGACCTTATCCAGGCCAATGACGCCCTTGCCCGCCATGAGCATTTTGAATGGGCTTTCGACAAATGAAATCAGGACAAGGAAAAAAGTCTGGATCGTCATCAACACCGCGGTGACGTACGGCATCATGTCGCGGAACTTGCGGCGGTTTTGATATGCCACCACGGAGGAATATGTGGCCAGAAGCCAGGCCCACAGCAGCAGAGACCCTTCCTGGCCGCCCCACCACGCCGCGAACTTGTATACGGAGGGCATGGCCCTATTGCTGTGCTCCCACACATAAATCATGCGGAAGTCGCCTTGGAAGAGCTTATAGATGAGAAGAGCCGAGGCTAGCGTGAGCAGCCCCCAAACGGAGTAGACGGAGCGCTCGGCGCTAGCCGCCAGGAATGGCCGGCGAGCATGTTTGCCGACGAGGGCCGCCACAACCGAGTAGATGGCGAAACAAAATGCCAGCAGGATGGCCAGCGCGCCTAGGTTTTCCATTAACTTTTAGTGTACCTCTCTACCGGATTTTCGGCGGAACCGAATCCTTTGACGCCCGACGCGGCCCGCTGCTTCCGACCTTTTAGATTAGAGAGGTATTCGTTTCTGGATTTGGGTTCGCTTGGCAATTCTTGTTCCTCGTGAAACGCCACGTGTGGTCAAAGCGCGCTCTACGCAGCAGCATTAAGGTGAGGCAAAAGAGGCAGGGCTTTTCGGGGAGCATCTACTGATTCTAAAGATCTTATGGCCGCTTGTGGAGACGCAATCCCGGAATTTGATGAGGCGGGCGGTCAATTTAGTTGCGCGCCCATGTGGCAAAGCAGGCAAGCCGTGCGGGCGTCCTGTGGGAACGCGCAAGCGAGAGTAAACAATTGACCCCGCACCAAATGGCTGCGCACGACGCGATAAGACCCAGAAGCGGGTGCGGCGGCCGATGGAGGCGAAACCGTAAGCCGGGCGCCGCGGCCGGCAATCTGGTAATCGACCTCGGCGGTGGTTCCATTTACATGCGCGCTGGTAAGGTGAATGATCGAAGGGGGATCACGTCGCAGGGGCACGTCGAAAGAACGCAATTTGAGCCAGGCGGAAATCTGGACGGGGTCGGCGGAGTGGAGGACGGAGGAAGGGGGTCGAAGCCAGAGGAAGAGCAGGAGCAAAGCGGCAGCGGCGGCCATCGCCGCCGCGAGGGGGCGAAGACGTCTTACCGTGGCGCGATTTGGGGCGGGGGAATCGGAAATTCCGCTTGGGCACGTCAGTTGCGGCGGCGCCTTGACCGGACCCAAGTGCCGCGCCAATACAGCTTCCAGTTCATGCTTGAGCATATCGAAACCTCTTGAGTCTTCGCTCCAGAATTTTATGCGCGCGGTTCAACCGCGACGCCACGGTTCCCCGGGAGCAGGCCATAACTTCGGCAATCTCTTCATAGGAAAGATCCTGAGTGTAGCGAAGGACGATCACCATGCGGTGCTCCGGCGAAAGCTTGGCCACGGCTTGGCGAACGTGATCCTGAGCCTCCTGGCGCAGCAGGCCGGCAAGGGTGGTTTCACGTGCGGGCAGAATTGCGTCGAGGGCCTCCCCGATAAAGGGCAGCGGGCGGCGGCGTTTCTGGCGGTCCAAGCACGCATTTACGGTGACGCGATACAGCCACGTTTCAAATCGGGCGCCGCCGTGATAATCACGGATGCGAGTCAGAAGCTTGACGAATACGTCTTGCGCAATATCCAACGCGGCGGCTGGATCGCCGGTAAAACGGAGCGCTATCGAATAAACTTTGTCGCGATGGGCCTCAAACAGGGACGCAAATGCGTGCGGATCCCCTTGCCGGCAGGCTTCAATGATCGGGGCATCGCTTTCTTCGTGGAGCACCATGCCAAACCACTCTTAAGGCCGTGTAATCCAGCAAGCCGCCAGAGACGGCAAAGCTTGCAACCGTATTTAGACGGCCGGAGCCGGGGATTGCTTCCTGATTTCTGAAGTTAGATCGCTCCGGCAGGTTTGGCGATGGCCGGATCCGCAACCGAAGGTTTTGCCTCATACTTCGAGGCGCACTTGGCCTGGATTTTCGTAGCATGAAATACGCCATTGGCGTCGAGCTTGCCGTCAGCAAGCGCGTCGGCGTGATCTTTGAAGGTGTCCGGCAGCGGGTCGATTCCGGTGTACACGACGTCAAGATGTTCGCCGGCATTGGCGAGACCGTCATTTTCCACAATGGTGAAATCGACCGCTCCATCGCGATGCTTAATGGAATTCGGCAGCACAAAACCGCGGACGCGAAGGCGCTTGGCCTGAGCCTGAGGGCCCATTTGCTTCAACTCGGGGATGGTTTCGAAATAGGTCTGCCCCTCCTTAATGCCCCCTACTGCAAGCCAAGAGAGCGCGCCCACAATCGCGGCGCTTAGAAGTCCATATTTCGCATACCGGTTCACAGCAAGATACTCCTCTTAGTTCGAGTGTACCCCAAAGCGGGGGCGTGGATGAGGGGAAATATGCGGGTTTCGGAAAACGATTCCAGCGAACAGGCGCGGCTCAAAAATGCGCCCGCCACACGCAGGCAGGGTCCTTTGCAGGCGGCGCGTGGCAAGGCGCGAAATCCGGACAGTTTAAGCCTGTCCCTTAACGACTCCCGGCTCGCCCACTCCAAGGGAGACCGAGGGGGTGGGAATGCGGCTTCGCCCGATTCCCCAAACGTCCCGGCCAAAAACCTCATGGAGCATCAGGGCGCTGGCCGTGTACCATGCGGCAAAAGAGGCCACCATGAACAAGTAGCCGGTTAGAATTGTGAGCCATTCGGCGGGGAAAAAACCCGCGATCGCCGCGGCGGTGGATCCCAACGCCAGAAAGACCAGCGTGGTCAACATGCCCTTGTTCTCGGCGGCGGCTGCGGCCACGCAGGCCCAGGTTATAGCCGCGAGCACAATGAACCAATAGCCCATCTCGGGCCATGCGCCGGTAGGCCGAGGAATCCTGAACATCGACATCACAATAGCCAGGACTCCAAAAGCGATCCAAAACGATCCCCACATCCCGTGCACCGCCGTAGCTACGGCGTCACGTGCGCGAAAAGCCCACATTCCGGCCAAAAATTGAGCTAAACCGCCAAACATCGCGGCAAAGGGGAAAAGGTAAAGCGGCGTCATGGAGCCGCCGTACCAACGGCACAAATATGCAGCTGCCATAAACGTCGCCGCGGCCAAGCCGTATAATCCCAAAATCGACGGCCCGGCGATCGGTTGCAGGTTGATTCGGGGCTGCGGGCTGGTTTCCATGATTCCGTTCGCCATCGATAACTCCTTTCCGGACAAGCACCCCATCTCAAGACGGTACTCATCCTCGATTTAATTTTTTCGTTCTACTTATTAGATTCGGGCGAATGTGAAGCGTTCCAGGCAAGCCGGAGCGCGCTGGAGCCAGCTTCTGGACGGGCTTTTAAGCGGCCGTGGCGCCGTGCGCGGGAGCGGTGAGCCTGGCCTCCAGCCAAATCAGCGCCAATAATGCAAACACCACCACGGAGCCGGCGAGCGGCACTCCCATCACGATTCGCACGCCCCACTGCGAGGCAAGGTAACCCAAAAAACAGGGCGCCAGGAGACCTCCGGCCATAGCCAACGAGAAAACGCCATTGTAGAAGCCGGGGTGGAAATGGGGAAAGCGGGTTCCGATCTTTTCAACGACCAAAGGATAGATGGGGGCAAAAGCGGCCCCGAGCAACAGGATTCCCGTAACCGCTCCAAAAAGATTATCGGTGGCGACGAGGATAATGCAGCCAAAAATCGAGGCGAGGATGCTTCCGGAGAGCAGGCGCGAATGCCGGACTCGCGGAAGAGCCCACTGCGCCGCCGCTCGGCCGATCAGCAGCGCCAGCCAATATGCGGCCAGCATCAAGAGCGAGCTTACGGGACTGATACCCAGGCGCTGAATCAGAAACAAAGGGAGCCATCCCGCAATGGCCCATTCATTGCCGAGTTGAAAGAACAACAACAGCGCCAGCAGCACAGCCGCCGGGCTACGCATTTCCAACCGGAGTTCGCGTGGTATGGGAATTGGCGGCGCGGCGCGCATCGGAAACCGGGTCTTGACGCAGATCCAGCCGAACAGAGCCGGAATCGCAGCAATCCAGGCTTGCAGCGTCGCCGCCGTGTAGGCATAGAAGGCTCCGGAAATCAGGAGGGCCACGGTCAGGCAGCCCAAGCCAAATAACAGGCCGGCCAGATTGACGGTGGCCACGGGATTGTGACGATACACGGGAGAGATGGCTTGAAACATCGCCGTGTGCAACAGACCGGCGGAAAAACCGATCACCGCCATCCCGCCAACTCTCCACCACGGGGAGGCAGGAGGAGATACGAAGGCCAAAAACAAGAATCCGCAACCCGCGACGCCACAGGCCAGCGCCAGGGTCCAGGAGGCGCCTTTGCGCTCCAGCAGCTTTGCGGAAGCGGGAACGGAGCCGAGCAGGCCCGCGATCAGTCCGGCGAAATAGAAGCCAATCGTGGTGTAGTCCGACGAGAGGTGATGCCGCCAGGCAGGCAGGATCGCGCCGAGAAATGACAGCAACACGCCGGAAACGAAAAAGCCCGCCAACGCCCGCCTTGGCGCGGCCGATTCAAGGGCGCCGCCCGCGGGAGCGGTTTGGGGGGAGGAAGCCTGCATCCGTAATCCGGGTTGAATCTGTGCTGGATCAGAATCTTGTGGATCTGGATTCCGCCGAAGCAGCCGCGCCTAAGGTCACTTTGAGATTCATGGAGCGGCCATTTCGAAGGACCGTCAAATCCAGGGTTTCGCCGGCCAGCTTCTTGCCCACCGCGCGAGTGAGAGCATCGTCGGAGGTGACGGGTTTTCCGTCAATGGCGGTAATCAAGTCGCCGCCGACGACGACATAGTAACCTCCGAGCGGCTCGCGGCGGTTGCCTCCGCGCAAGCCGGCTTCCTCGGCCGGCGATCCACGGTTCACCTGCTGGACGAGCAAACCGCCACTGGCGGGAAGGCGCAACGCTTCGGCATAGTCGCCCGCAACATAGATAATGCCGATGCCCAGCGGTCCCGCCGGTTCAAGA
Source organism: Bryobacteraceae bacterium (assembly GCA_035293905.1). Lineage (GTDB taxonomy): Bacteria > Acidobacteriota > Terriglobia > Bryobacterales > Bryobacteraceae > Palsa-187. The sequence continues at coordinate 38,329 of DATGLY010000043.1, read as the reverse complement.
TTCTTGCCGCTCTGGAAGGCGGCCAGCAGCCGTTTGGCGCGGTTGATGGGCATTGCAAAACCGATGCCGATATTGCCGCCGCTTTGCGAATAAATGGCGGTGTTGATCCCCACCACGTTGCCGGAGGAATCCAGCAACGGGCCGCCGCTGTTGCCCTGATTGATAGCGGCGTCGGTCTGAATCATGCCTTCGAGTTCGCGGTCGTTTTCACCGCTGATGGTGCGTCCCAGCGAACTCACGATCCCGGTTGTCAGGGTGCCCTCAAGTCCGAGAGGCTGGCCGATGGCGAGAACTTTTTGCCCCACTTGCAGGCCGTCGGAATTTCCCAACGGAAGGGCATGTAGGCTCCGCTTTGGTTCGATCTTGATAAGGGCGAGATCGTTGGGAGGATCGCGCGCCAGAATCCTGCCGCGATAACGCTCCTGATTGGGCAACATCACTTCAAGCTGCTGGCTTCCACTGACCACGTGGTTGTTCGTCAAGATCTCGCCGCTCGGGCTGACGATAAATCCCGATCCCAATTCCTTTCCCACCTGCTCGAGCCCAAAGAAGTAGGATCGCTGAATGACGGTGGAGGTAACGTAAACCACGCTGTCGTGGGCGGTTTTGTAGATGTCGATGCTGTTCTGTTCGTCGGTTCCCAAGCCCGCCGAATGAGCGACATTCGGCCCGGTCCAAAGCGGGGAATTATTCGGGGCAAAGGCCCGGCGGACCGGCGAATTCGGATTGGTCGTCAAGTACACGAATGAACCCGCCAGAAGCGCGGTAATCACCAAAGATCGCAGTCTCATACTGTAATGCTCCGTAAGGAATTGTACACGGCGCGCGTTTGCGCAAGCGTATCCTGTTTCGATCCGGACGTGTCGATGACGTAGTCGGCGTATTTCCGCTTTTGTTCGAGAGGCATCTGCCGCCGCAAGCGTTCCAGGACCTCCTCGCGCGTAAGGCCGTCTCGCGCCATGGCGCGTTCGATCTGCTGCTCCGGATGGCAGACGGCCAGGATCAGTTTATCGTATTCCCGATAGGTTCCAGTTTCTACCAGTATGGCAGCTTCTGTAACGGCGATGCCGCCGGGGCGCCGGCGGGCGAACTCCTCTTGCATTTGCCGCTCGCGCACTTTAACCGGAGGATGCACCAGGGCACTCAAGCGCCTCAGGCGCTCCGGGTCGTGAAATACGATCTGGGCCAAACGGCGGCGGTCAATGGACCCTTGGGGCGTTAGGATTTCCCTTCCGAACTCCTTGACAATGCCCTCGTAGGCCTCGCCCTCGGGCTCTTGCACCAGTCTTCCCAGCTCATCCGCCTCAATCAACAGGCAACCGAGATCGGCCAAGGCCCGGCCGACAAAACTCTTTCCGCTGGCTAACCCGCCGGTCAAGCCTACACGGAGCATGCGGCGCGGTGCAGGTTCTATCCGGCGGCGGCTTTTACGCCGCCATGCCGCTCGGCCAGCTCGACTGTGTTGCTCATCAGCATCGCGATGGTGAGGGGACCGACTCCCCCAGGGACGGGACTGTAGGCGCCGGCAACTTTTTCGACGTCGGGCGGACTCACATCCCCCACCCAGGCCAAGCCCTTCCGGTCGAATTCCGCGGCGCGTCCGAGCCGGGCCGCAGTCTCGCGATCCGAAATTCTCGACGTTCCGACGTCCACAACAGCGGCTCCCGGCTTGATGAAATCGGCCGTGATGAGGGCGGGTTTCCCAATCGCAGCCACCAAAACGTCGGCGCGGCGGCACTCTCCGGCCAGGTTAGACGTGCGCGAATGGCAGATCGTCACGGTGGCGTTGGCGGCCAGCAGCATCAGGGACATCGGCTTTCCGATGATGTCGCTGCGGCCCACGACGACGGCGTTTTTTCCGTCTAACTCGATTTGATAATGCCTCAGCAATTCCATGATCCCGGCGGGAGTGCACGCTCGGGGAGCGGGGCGCCCCGCCACCAGATGCCCTACGTTGAGAGGATGGAATCCATCGGCGTCTTTGTCGGGGACGACGGCCTCAAGCACCCGCCGGGCGTCCACCTGCTTGGGAAGGGGCATTTGCACCAGAATTGCGTCCACCGCGGGGTCGCGATTGAGATCGTCGAGCGTCTCCAGAAGTCCTTGGGTGGAGATGGAGGCCGGGGGCGTCACCTTTTTGCTATGGATGCCGAGCTTCGTGCACGCCATGATTTTGTTGCGCACGTACTGCTCCGACGCCGGGTCGTGACCCACCAGTACGACCGCGAGGCCGGGGGGCCTCCCGAGTTTAGCTTGCAGGTTTTCAACGCGGGGCTTAAGTCCGGAGAAGATTCGATCGCGAACCGGTTTTCCTTCCAGAATCACGGGCATAGCAAGGTCTACCAGTGTAGCAGACCCGCGCGCCAAGACAGGAGCGGGCGCGTCTTAGAGATGCTATTCAGGGCCTCCGTTGGAAGCAGGCCTGCGCTGGCGCTTGCCTCGATTCGCCGGAAGTCTGCAATTTCATCGACCTTCCTTGCCGCCCGGCGCCTCAATAACTCGATTGAGGGATTGAGCTCGACGGTGGACTGCGATATCATCTGACCCACTTGTTGGCCATCTTCAACTATGGCTGGGAACGCTCGGGTGGTCCGCAGGAACGGGACTCAAGGGTGAAAAGCGAGTGCGCGCTAGCGTCAGAGACGCGTGGTTGGATTGGGGCTACTAGAGAGTAGCAGAGGAGGGCACGATGCGAATCTTCCGGTCTCTGGGGGTCGCCGTCTGTTTGGCCGCGGTGGGGCTGCCGGCCTACGGTCAAGGAGTGAACGGAACCATTACGGGCACCATAACGGATCCGTCGGGGTCGGTGGTTTCGGGCGTTTCCGTGGAGGCAAAGAATGTCGAAACAGGCGTTCTTTACACCGCGGCATCGACCAACACGGGCAACTATGCGATTGCGAATTTGCCAGTGGGCAGTTACATAATAACCGCCACAGCTCCCGGTTTTAAGAAGTACGCTCACACCAATCTGGCCATTGCCGCGGGACAGATCTTAAAAGAAGACATCCCGCTAGAGGTAGGTTCTGCCGCGGAATCGGTGACCGTGTCGGCAGAAGCGTCCCTGCTCAAAACGGAGAGCGGTGAAACGGCGCACAACATCACGGTCAAAGAAAACCTGGAGCTTCCCCTGCTGGTAATCACAGGAGGATACCGGAATCCATACGCCACTCTCACGACGCTTCCGGGCAGCTCCGGCGGCGCCGTCATGAATGGATTGGGTGGCAATGGCACCAACGCGGCCTATCGGATTGAGGGCCAGGACTCCAGCGACCGCCTGTTCAATTTGACCGAGTACCCTTCGATGGCGCAGGCTAATGTGGATGCAATCCAGGAGATCAGCTACCAGACGAGCAATTACGCTCCCGAATTTGGCCAAGGAGGGGGCATGGTGGTGAATATGACGATGAAGTCTGGGACGAATCAATATCACGGCAGCGGGTTCGAGTATTTCGTCAACGAGGATTTGAACGCGGGATACCCGTTCAGCATTAGCGGCGGACCCGGCAGTCTCGCGGGTGGAAGCGGGGGCAAGTTCCGCCCGTTTTACCGGCGCCACGATTTCGGCGGTACGCTGGGCGGCCCAGTCAGCATCCCCAAGCTCTACAACGGGCGAGACAAGACTTTCTTTCAATGGAGTTATGAGGAGTTTCGCTACAACCAGCTTTTCACGTTCAGCGACACGGTTCCGACTCCGGCGTTTCGGAACGGAGACTTTTCGGCGATTTCGCCGAACGGAACGTGCAGTTTGTGCGCGGCCTATCAAATTCCGATTGGCAATTTAGGAGGACCGGGCTATGCCGACGCTTTGGGCCGTCCGATGTTCGCGAATGAAATTTACGATCCTTTATCGCGCGCAACCCTTTCGAACGGGCTCCAGTACGCCAGTCCGTTTGCGAATAACATCGTGCCGGCCAGCCGTTTTAATGGGACGGCGCTGGCCATGCAAGCATTGTTTCCGTATCCGAATCCGGGCAATACGAATTTGGTCTCCAACTACACAGGCAGCATCAGCGGAGGGCAATACTCCGCTATCCCGACGCTGAAGTTCGATGAAATTATCAGCACGAAGGACAAGCTGTCGTTTTACTGGTCTCGAAATAACGTCGAGACGCAGATTAATACAGGCCCGTTCGCCGCGGATGGGTTGCCGCTGGAGATCGGACAGTATCGGGGCGGGCTGATTCCGACCAACACGTGGAGGCTGAACTACGACCGTACGTTGACTCCCACGTTGCTGTTTCACTTCGGCGCGGGTTACATGGACACGATTTTTAACGACCGGGCGCCGTTTCTGAGTTTCGATCCATCCGCATTCGGTCTTACGGGCTTTATTCAGCACCGCCAGTTTCCGAGCGTGACCGGGATGTGTGCGGGAACGTTGTGCGCGGGCGGCTATGGCGGCATGCAGAATATCGGGACTTCCGGCCAGTTACAATCGTGGATCCATGAGGAGAGGCCCACGTTGAACGCGAACGCAACCTGGGTGAGGCAAAACCACAGATTTAAAGCGGGTGCGGAATATGAAATCGAGGGCGTGATCGGCTACAACGCGGATATCTCGGGCGTAACGCTGGCGACGGGCGTCGGGCCCACTTCCCAACCCTTTCAACCTTCGGTGAGCTTTAACGGGTTTACGCAAGGCTTCGGCTACGCAAGCTTCCTTCTGGGCGATTTCACTTCGATAAACCAGACCCCGAATTTTGTGGGCGTGAGGAATGGTTATCAGGCGTGGGGACTGTTTGTGCAGGACTCCTGGAAGGTGACCCGCAAGCTCACTCTGGATTATGGCCTGCGGTGGGATTACGCCACGGCGCAAAAAGAGGAGCACGGGCGGCTGGGGCAGCTAGACGGGACGCTCGCCAATGCGAATGCGGGTGGACGGCTGGGGGCGATTCAATACGGCAGCACCTGCGGCTGCGACTTCTACAAGCCGACGTATCCTTACGCGATTGGGCCGCGGCTCGGCGTGGCCTATCAACTCGACTCCAAGACGGTGTTCCGAGGAGGATGGGGGATCAGTTATCAGTACATTGCGGGATTCGCGGGCACCATAGTGTCGACGCCCGGCAGCACTCCGATTCCGGTGCAGCCGAATAACTCGCAGTACATTAACGTGGCGACTCCCGGCTCGATCGTCACGCCGCAATTCCCGACAACGAACCAGTTCGCGTGGCCGATTGCGGGCACCACCGGCGCTCCCCCGGCAGTTACGAACGGCGTGTTTGTGCCCGACGCGAATCAGAACCGGCCGCCCCGCATCAACCAGTGGAGCGCCGGCTTCCAGCGGGAAATCACGCCGAACTTTGTGGTGGAAGCGAGCTATGTGGCGAACCGGGTAGCGTGGCTAGCGGGAGCGCTCGGGAGCGGCCCTCTGGGATTCCTGAGCCAGATCTCGGCGCAAACTTACGCGCACTATGGATTCTACCCGTATCCTGGAACGGGCCCGTGTTCTTTGGGCGGGGGAGTCTGCGCGAGCACAAGCTACGACAACGACCAGGACCGTAACTTGCTCACACAACCGCTGAATAGCGCCAAGGTCCAACAGGCTCTGGCGGCGCGTGGCTTCCCCAACTTTCTGCCGTATAGCGGGTTCCCGCTAGGAAGCAGTTTGCAAAGCGCGTTATATCCGTTTCCGCAGTTTACCTCCGCCACCGGAACTCCGATCAGCGTCTCGGGATCCCCGACCGGGAATTCCAAATACGATTCGTTGCAAGTCAAGGTCACCAAGCGCTTCTCCCACAACTTGCAGGGCAGCGGGGCATTTACCTGGGGCCAGGGATTCAACCGGGCGACGCGGCAAGATTTCTTCAACCCGGCAAGCGCCGTGTGGGCGTTGCAGAACTACCCTCCGCGCGTGCTGACCTTCAACATGATCTACACGGTCCCGAAGGCCAGCTTCCTGCCGCGTGTAATCAACGCTCTGAGCAAAGATTGGCAGTTCGGATGGTATTCGCGGTACCAAACCGGCGCGTACCTGGCGCCGCCGACGAGCCCGACGGCGAATTTCCTGAGCAGCGAGGATATCCGTGTTCCAGGCCAGCCTCTCTATACTCCCGGGGTAGATATCAACGATCACAGCACCTTCAATGTCTATTACACTCAGGTGCTGAATCCCCACGCCTGGGCGCCCTGCCCGACCAACTCGACTTGCACCGCCACGGCGGTCCTCTACAAGGATTTTCGGGGGCCGCGCCAGCCCTCGGAGAACGCCAATATCGGCCGGCATTTCCGGGTCGGCAAGGAAGGCAAGTACGACTTCTACCTTCGCGGGGAGTTTGTGAACATCTTCAATCGCACGCTGCTGGCGACTCCGGCGGGATTTACAACGAATCCGCAGAATCCGCCGGCGAAGGGGGCCGGCGGAGGCACCATCTACACCAGCGGGTTCGGCGTGTTCGGCAACGCTTACCTTACGCCCAACACGGCTTATGCAAATCCCGGACGGACGGGAACGATTATCGCGCGGTTTCAGTTTTAGGAGAATTCGAAATCGGGTTGCCGCCGGTTGTCTCCATTGCGCTTCAGTGGCGGTGAGGGTGGGATTCGAACCCACGGAACCCGTGAAGGTTCAACGGTTTTCGAGACCGCCCGATTCAACCGCTCTCGCACCTCACCGTAACTTCATCCTATCATCGCGATGATCCAGCGAACAGTCGGGTGCAGGCGTTACCATGCTCACAGGCCACTCGATGGCCGCCAATGCGAATGATCCGCATCGCTAACGGGCAGGGATTCTGGGGCGATTCGCCCGAAGCCCCGATCCAACAGGCGCGCCGCGGCCCTATCGACTATCTCACGCTCGACTACCTGGCCGAAGTGACGATGTCCATTTTGCAGAAGCAACGCGCGCGCGATCCCAACACAGGATATGCCCGGGACTTCGTGGAGACGGTGGGACGGATTCTTCCAGATCTGCGCCAGCGGCGCATCCGGGTCGTCGCCAATGCCGGTGGCGTCAATCCTCAGGCCTGCGCCGAGGCCGTCTTAGCAATTGCGCGCCGCCAGGGTATTCCCGTAACTGTCGGCATTGTTTCCGGCGACGATATCATGCCGCGCCTCGACTGTTTCGATCTGCACAACATGGAGACGGGCGAGCCGCTTGCCTCGATCCGGGATCGCGTGCAGAGCGCTAACGCGTACCTTGGCGCTTTCCCCATCGCCGCAGCGCTCGGCCGGGGCGCGGATATCGTGATTACGGGGCGGGTGGCCGACCCCTCTCTCGCCCTTGCGCCCATGATTCACGAATTCGGCTGGAAGAGGGACGATTGGAATCTGCTCGCCGCCGGCACGATCGCGGGGCACGCCATCGAATGCGGAGCTCAATCCACCGGCGGCAACTGCCAGCTCGACTGGGAGTCCATTCCCAATCTGCACGACGTGGGATATCCGATCGTGGAGGTCGAGCCGGACGGGACCTTCGTGCTCACCAAACACGGCGGCACAGGCGGCCGCGTCATCGTAGCCGGAGTCAAGGAGCAATTGCTCTATGAATTGGGCGATCCGCGCCAATACATCACGCCCGATGCGGTCGCCGATTTTACCAGTATTCGGCTCTCCCAATCCGGCCCCGACCGCGTCCGGTTCACCGGGATCAAGGGATTCCCCGCCACGGAGTTCTACAAGGTCTCCATCAGCTACGCCGCTGGCTTCAAAGCGATAGGGTCGTTGATTTATGCCTGGCCGGACGCTTACAAGAAAGCCCGGGCGGCGGAGCAAATTTTGCGGAAGCGCCTCGACTGCCTTGGTTTGCGCTTCGACGCGATCCGCGCCGAATTTCTCGGCGCGAACGCTTGTCATGGCATTGGCGCCGCCGAGCCTTCGCCCGAAATCGCCGATCAACTGGCCGAAGTGGTTCTGCGCTTTGGCGTGCGAGGACAAGATCGCGCCGCCGTGGATCGTTTCACTCGCGAGATACCGCCGCTTGCGCTGAACGGCCCTCCAGTCGTCTCCGGGCTAGGCTTGGGAAGACCGCATGTTGAAGAGATCGTCGCCTATTGGCCGGCGCTCATCCCCAAGAGCGAAGTCCGTCCCGAGGTCACAATATGGCAAAGCGAAAGCTGATCGATTTCGCTCACGCCCGCTCCGGCGACAAAGGCGATACCGTCAACATAGGACTCATCGCCCGCAAACCGGAATACTATCCATTGCTTGTCCGCGAAGTCACCCCCGAGCGTGTCAAGAGCCACTTCGCGGGCATCTGTCTCGGCCCAGTCGAGCGCTTCGAACTTCCTAATCTGGGCGCCCTGAATTTCCTGCTTCATCAAAGCCTGGATGGAGGAGGGACGGTTGCGCTAAAGGCCGATCCGCAGGGTAAGACCTATTCCACGGCGCTTTTGCGCATGGAGATCGAAGTTGATTGACTGCCAAATTGAAAGCAAAGTTGCGCGCATAACCCTGAATCGCCCGGAGAAGCGCAACGCCATCAACGATCAGTTCATTCATAGTCTGCAAGCCGCCCTGGACCGCGCGGCATCAGAGCCTTCCGCCGCCGTCACGCTCATCCGGGCCGCCGGTCCGGATTTCTGCGCCGGCATGGATATTGCAGTGCTTGAGCAGACCGCGAATAGCGCGGCTCTCGATCATCTTGAATGCGCCCGCGTGCTCGGCGCCCTCTATGCCGGCATTCGCAATCATCGCCATCCGGTCGTGGCGGCCGTGCACGGCCGCGCGCTCGGTGGAGGATGTGGCCTGGCCACGGCCTGCGATATCGTGCTTTCCGCCGAGTCCGCCCAATTTGGCTATCCCGAAATCAATCTCGGCTTTGTGCCCGCTTTGGTAATGAGCATGGTGCGGCGCTGTCTTCACGAAAAACGAGCCTTCGAATTGCTCGTGTCCGGTAAGCCCGTTAGGGCGCGAGAAGCGCTTGAAATCGGGCTCGTCACGCGGGTCTATCCGGACTCCGGGTTTGAATCTTCGGTGGCGGAATACGCCGCCGAGCTCGCCGCAAAATCCGCCCCCGCTCTTGCACTGATCAAGAAGCTGTGGCGCCAGACCGGCGAGATGCCCTTCGACAGCGCTCTCGAAGCTGGAGCGCAGGTCAACGCGATCGCCCGAATGACGGAGGACGCACGGCAGGGCTTCCAGAAGTTCGTGGCGGGCAAGAGAAAGAAATGAGGCGTCTGGCGCGAGGAGTCCCCCGCCCGGAGGAGTTTTCCTGCTAATATGAAGCTAGATGTTGCACCTCCCTCCGCGCCCGCGGACGTCTCTCCCGCCCAGGTTGCTCTGCTCGCTTATTGAATGAGGTCTAGCGTTCAGATCAGCCGAGGCATCGAATCCCTATTTGGGACTCGCGACGAAAATATCCGGCTGCTGGAGTCCAGCCTTAATATCCGGACGCGTCTGCTGAACGATTCGCTTGAAATCGAAGGCGAGGCGGACGGAGTCTCGCGCGCCTCGGAAATCCTTAAAGATTACGTGGCCCTGGTGCGCGAGGGACATCAGTTCAACAACGGCGATCTCAACAATTTTCTCCGTGTGGTCACCGCTGATTCCGAGACCACGTTACGCGGATTGGTGGAGAGCGGCAAGCAGCGCAGCTTCGGCAAGAAGATCATCGCGCCCAAATCGCTGACTCAACGCCGTTACGTCGACGCCATTGAGAAATACGATCTGGTTTTCGGCATCGGTCCGGCGGGCACGGGCAAAACTTATCTCGCCGTCGCCATGGCGGTTTCCGCCCTGCTCAGCAAACGCGTGAGCCGGATCGTGCTGACGCGCCCGGCCGTCGAGGCCGGCGAGCGGCTCGGCTTTCTTCCGGGCACCCTTCAGGAAAAAGTCGATCCCTACGTTCGCCCACTCTACGACGCGCTGTACGACATGATCGAGGCTGAGAAAATCGAAAAGCTTCTGGAGCGAAGCACCATTGAGGTGGCGCCCATCGCTTTCATGCGCGGCCGGACCTTGAACGACAGCTTCATCATTCTCGACGAAGCCCAAAACGCGACGCCCGAGCAGATGAAGATGATTTTGACCCGCCAGGGCTTTAACTCCAAAATGGTGGTCACGGGCGACCCCACACAAATCGATCTGACGCTAGGCCAGCGCAGCGGCCTGATTGAAGCGATGGACGTTGTGCGCGGCATTGAAGGAATCCGGTTCGTACAATTCGATGAGCGCGATGTGGTGCGCCACAATCTTGTGCAAAAGATCGTTAAGGCATACGAACGTTACAACGAGATCACGGGAGCCAGCCGTCAATTGCCGTTGAAGCTCAGCGATCCCGCCTCCGATCCGTCTCCGGCCGCCGCAACGGCGGAAATCCCGGTTGCCTGACCGGGTCTTATGTCTTCCCCGCGCGAAAGTTCCGTTCTATTCCGTCATCCTTGGCGAAATGTCCGGCGACGCGCGCTGCGCCAGTTTTGGAGGGAGCTGGCGGCCCGCATCGGTTCAGAGCGGAGCGGCGAATGGGCGGCAATTTGCCTGGTCTCCGACGATGGGGAACTACGCGCTTTGAACCGCCGCTTTCGCGGCCGCAACTACGCTCCCGACGTTCTCTCGTTCCCGCCCGCCAACGGCGGGCCAGGCGAGGTCGCCATTTCCTTCGATCGAGCCATGGCTCAAGCGGCCGAGTTCGGCCACGGGGTGGAAGAGGAACTTCGCATCTTGATGCTCCACGGAATGCTTCACCTCGGCGGCATGGATCATGAAACGGACTCCGGAGAAATGGCGCAGGCGGAAGCGCGCTGGCGCCGCAGGCTGAATCTTCCTCCGGGGCTGGTGGAGCGCAGGCGCGCATGACTCTGCTGCTGCTTATGGCCGCCGCCGTGGCCGCATTGCTGGTGACGCTGGTCACCTGCATTCAGCTTCTATATCTAGAATCGCTGCGCATCCGCGCGCGTGAACTGCCGTCTCTTCAGTTTTTCCGTGAAACGCTCGAGCCCAAAATCGGCCTGAGCCGCGAGCGCGGCGCCCTCGCCTTCTCGATCGTCAAGCACGTCGGCATCGCAATCACCGGCTGCCTTCTGCTGGCTATTACTTACCAGGGAGCCTACCTTGGCGAGGCGCTGGCCGCCGGCTGCCTGCTGGCCGCCGCCTTCGCGATCCTGGGAACCCACATCATCCCCCAAATCGTCTACCGCAAATCCGGCGGCCATGGTCTACTTCCGCTGGTTCCATTTTTTCGGGCTGTAGCGGCGCTCGCCCTTCCGCTTACCTGGTCCATCGAATTCGTCAATTCGCTGTTCGAGCTCGACGGTTCGGAGGAAGCTTCCGCGCAGGCCCGCCCCGAAGAGCACATCGAAGCGCTGATCACGGCCGGCCAGGAGGAAGGCATTTTCCAGGAACAGGACCGCGAGCTTATTCAATCCGTTGTGGCTTTTGGCGAGAAAACGGTCCGCGAGGTTATGACGCCTCGCCCGCGCATCGTCGCCATTTCCCAGGAGGCGACTCTCGAAGAGTTTCGCCAACTGGTCATAAACGAGCAGTATTCCCGCATCCCGGCGTACGACCACGACATCGACACCATCGTTGGTTTCGTGCACGTGCGCGACATGTTCGAAATCGGAGAGGACGAGCGCGCGACGCGCAGAGTGCGCGAAATCATGCGTCCCATCCGCGCCGTCCCGGAGACGAAAGCCGTCAACGACTTGCTTCGCGAAATGCAGGAAGAAGGCGCGCACATGGCCGTGGTGGTGGATGAATATGGATCGACGGCGGGCATCGTAACGCTCGAGGACATGGTCGAGGAAATTGTCGGCGAAATCCACGACGAGCACGAGCCGGAGCGGGACTTCCGGCAGGAGCCCGACGGCAGCTACATCGTTTCCGGGAGTTTCGACGTCAGCCGCCTGGAAAGCCTTCTCGATTTCCGTCCCGAGCAAGAGCCGGAATCGACCACGGTGGGCGGCATGGTCACCGAGTGGCTGGGCCATGTCCCCGCTCCCGGAGAAGAAGCCGAGCGGGACGGAATTTGCGTGACCGTGCTGGCCGCGAATGGCCGGCGCGTGGATCAGTTGCGCGTGGCGAAAGCCGCGCACAGAAGCGGCGCGTAAATGTTGCGTTCGGGTTTTGTCTCCATTCTTGGACGCCCCAATGCCGGCAAATCCACCCTGCTCAACGCCCTTCTAGGCCAGAAGCTGTCCATTGTCTCATCGCGGCCGCAAACCACGCGCGCTTCGATTCAAGGCGTTCTTACAACGGGCGACGCCCAAATCGCCTTGATCGATACTCCTGGCATTCACAAGTCTGATTCGCTTCTGAACAAGCGCATGATGGACACGGTCCGCGCTCACGCGCAGGCCGATGTTGTCCTTTTTCTGATTGATGCGCTGGCTCCCTTTTCTGAAAGCGACCCTGAAGCGGTGGATTTGGTCAAAAAGATCTCGGCTCCCGTGCTCGCGGTCTTCAATAAAATCGACGCCCTGCGCGATAAGCCGAGACTCCTGGAACTTATCGAACGCTATCGCGTTCTTCACTCCTTCGCCGAATACATTCCCATTTCCGCGCTCACCGGCGAAGGTCTCGGCATTCTTCGCAGGGAAGTCGTAAAGCGCCTCCCCGAAGGCCCGCCGCTTTTCCCGGAAGATCACCTGACCGATCAGCCCGAGCGGTTCCTGGCCGCCGAAATCGTGCGGGAAAAAGTCCTGGAGCTCACACGCCAGGAGGTGCCTCATGCGGTCGCAGTCACGATAGAGAGCTGGCAAGAGGGCGGCCGCCTTTTGCGCCTGGCCGCCACGATCTACGTCGAACGGCAAGGGCAAAAGGCCATTTTAATCGGCGCGGGGGGCTGGCTATTAAAGAAAATAGGGACTTTGGCCCGTCAAGAACTGGAGAAAGTCTTCAACAAGAAAGTCTTTTTGCAAACGTTCGTAAAGGTCCGTCCGGGCTGGCGCGAAGATCCGGAGTTCCTTGCCGCCATCGACTGGCGAAGCGTGTCTGGAACATGAGTAGCTTGTTCGAAGACGATCTCACGCCGCCCGCTTGCGAGCGGCTGGAAGACGGCGCCGTTCTATTGCGTGGCTTTGCAGCGAACGAATCGGCCGCGCTTGTTGAAGAGGTAGCAGCCGTCGCGCGGGATGCGCCATTCCGCCATCTGGCGACGCCCGGCGGCCATACGATGTCCGTCGCGATGACGAACTGCGGCCGCACCGGCTGGGTTTCCGACCGCACCGGTTACCGGTACTCGGCGGTAGATCCCGAGACCGGCGTCCAGTGGCCGCCAATGCCTGCGGCCTTTGTGGCGCTTGCCGCGCGCGCAGCCGCCGCGGCAGGGTTCGAGGGATACGATCCGGATGCCTGCCTAATCAACCGCTACGCTCCCGGCGCGAAATTGGGCCTGCATCAAGACCGCGACGAGAAGGACGCCTGGGCTCCGATCGTGTCGGTGTCTCTTGGTTTGCCAGCGGTTTTCTTGTGGGGCGGCAAGCGCAGGTCTGATTCCGTTCGCCGGATCCGGCTGGAAAACGGCGATGTCGCGGTGTGGGGCGGTCCGGCGCGCTTTGCCTATCACGGGGTAGCTCCGCTCAACGATGGCGTCCATCCGCTGACAGGAGCGGCGCGAATCAACCTGACGTTTCGAAAAGTTTTCTAAATTGGGAGGGCGATTCCTCTGGCAGCCGCCTTGTTATAATCACCGTGGCGCCGACTTTTGAGCGGCGACTTCTCGACCCTGTGCCTTTTTCGGGGCGGCAAGTAAGTCCGGGACTTGATCGATGAGACAGGGACCCATGGCGATGCAAAGCGATTTCCTCCGCGCTAAAACCGAGCGCCGCAAGCTCTCCCTACTGACTTGTTACGACTACACGTTCGCGCGTCTACTCTCTAGAACGGCTATTGACGGCATTCTCGTGGGCGACAGCGCCGCCATGGTCATGCAGGGCTACGCCAACACGATTTCGGCCACGCTCGATCTCATTCGCCTGCATACCGAGGCCGTGGCCCGCGGCGCTCCGGAGAAGTTCATCATCGCCGACATGCCCTTTTTGTCCTATCGAAAGGGCATCGCCGCCGCGCTTGATGCCGCCCAGGTCCTGCTGGCCGCGGGAGCGCACGCCGTCAAAGTCGAGGGCGTAGAAGGCCACGAAGACGCAATCCAGCGCCTGGTCCAAAGCGGAATTCCCGTGATGGGCCATCTTGGGCTTCAGCCTCAATCCGTTCGCGCCTACGGCGGCTTTCGAGTCCAGGGACGCACCCAGGAGTCAGCCGACGATATTTGCCGGCGGGCGCGCTCGCTCGAACAACTTGGCGCTTTCTCGATCGTTCTTGAATGCATTCCCGCGAACCTGGCGCGGGAGATCACCTGCGCGCTTGGCATTCCGACCATCGGCATCGGCGCAGGCGTGGGATGCGACGGCCAAATCCTCGTGCTCCAAGATCTTCTGGGGCTCGATCCCAGCTTCCGCCCGAAGTTCGCGCGCCCCTTCCTCGATGGCGCGACGAGGGTCGTTGACGCAGTGGCGCGCTTCGATCAAGCTGTGAAAGCCGGAACGTTTCCCGCGGCGGAGGAAAGCTACGCCTGATGCAGGTCTGGAACGCTCTGTCCGGCTGGATGGATTATCGCCGCGCGCTGCAAGGCCCGGGATTCGAACAAAAGACCATTGGGTTCGTCCCCACGATGGGCGCGCTTCACCGCGGACACGCCGCGCTGGTGGAGCGGTGCCGGCGGGAGAACGGGATCGTAGTGGCGAGCATTTTCGTCAATCCGACCCAATTTAACGATCCGTCCGATCTTGCCCGTTACCCACGCACTCTCGACCGCGATTTGCTCCTTCTGGAAAAACTGGGCGCAGATCATGTCCTGGCTCCTTCGGCCCGCGATCTCTATCCTCGTGGCTACGCCTTTCGAATGGAATGCGACGACTCTTACAAAATTATGGAAGGAGCCTCGCGGCCCGGATTTCTTCAAGGCGTGATGACGGTCGTTCTCAAACTGCTCAACATCGTTCGGCCCCATCGCGCGTACTTCGGAGAGAAGGATTTCCAGCAGCTCAAAGTTGTGCGCGAAATGGCGCAGGATCTGTTTCTCCCCACGGAAATCCTCGCCTGCCCCACAGTGCGGGAAGAATCGGGCCTAGCCGAAAGTTCCAGGAACGCTTTGCTCTCGGCCGGCGACCGAAAAAAAGCCGCCTCGCTGTTCCGCCTGCTGAGCGCCGCGGCGACTCCCTCCGAAGCCCGCGCGGCTTTGGAGGCGGAGGGCTTCGCGGTGGACTATGTTGAGGAACATTGGGGCCGCCGGTTCGCCGCCGCCTCGCTAGGACGCATCCGGCTCATCGACAACATTCCTTTTGCGGGCCAGGATTGATCATGCTGCTCGCCCTCGACGTTGGAAACAGCCAAATCTTTGGCGGCGTATTTGACGCTTTGGATCTGAAACTTACGTTCCGGCGGACGTCCAGCATTCGCGCATCTTCGGATGAGTTTGGCGCGTTCTTTCGCGCCATGCTCCGCGAAAACGGCGTCGAGCCGGCCCGAATCGACCACGCCGCGATCTGCTCGGTCGTGCCCGACGCCGTGCACTCGTTGCGAAGCAGCTTCCGGAAGTATTTCGGCTTGGAGCCGTTCGTCCTCGAACCGGGAGCGAAGACCGGATTGAAAATTCGCTATCGCAATGCGTTGGAGGTGGGCGCCGACAAAGTGGCGAACGCGATGGGCGCGCTCTCGCGTTTTCCCGGCCGCAATTTGCTGATCATCGATTTTGGCGCGGCCACGACTCTTTGCGCCGTCGGAAAGGACAAGGAATACCTGGGCGGAGTGATCACTCCCGGAATCCACATCTCCATGGAAGCGCTGGCGTCGAAGACCGCGCGCCTGCCCATGGTGGAGATTGTCCGGCCGTCCGAAGTCCTGGGGCGCTCCACCGTCGAGAGCATCCAGTCCGGCCTGTACTACGGCGCCATCGCCACTGTGCGGTCACTGGCCGCGTCGATCACGGCCGAGCGCTTTCCCAACGATCCGCCCTTAGTGATCGGAACAGGCGGGTTCGGCCGACTGTTCGAGCGTGAAAAGCTTTTCGATGAGTTCGTTGCGGAGCTTCCGCTGATCGGCTTGCGCCGCGCCTTTGAGATTTCGCAGCCGAATTCCGAGCGGCGAGCAGGCCTCTAAGCAACGGCCCGCAAGACGGAGAGATCGCCCGCGCGCCCATTGCTCGCTATGACTTGCGGCGCCTCAGTTCGTCCAGCGTCAGCCGCGGGGAATTCAATTCCCAATGCGGTTGCTGCCGAGCCGCAGGTCGGCTGAAGATATCCGTCAAGGTGCTCAGGAGGCTGATTCCCGAATCTCCGACGGCCTGTCCGAACAATCCGCGATCCCTCTCTGGGTTTTCCGCGCGGATCTCCAGCCGCGCCCAAAAAGGCTCACTGCTGCCAAGCCCGGCTAAGTCCAGCGACATCTGGCTGATGCACCACGCCTCCAGCGCGTTGGCCTTCATATGCTTCACCTGTTTTTGAGGGTCCTTCATCCGCGTGGCGGCGAAAGTTTCCTCCCAGATGTCATAACTGACTACGAAGCGCTCCTCGTTGTGAGCGAACTCGTGATCGCGACTGCCGGTGAAGACGGTGGCTTTCATGTCGAACGGCACTTCCTCCGCGTTGTGCAGGCGGGCCAGCAGCGTGGGCGCGCTGAGGAAGGGCACTTGTGGCGCGAACTCGAGGCGGCTGCCGTGCGCCCGCAGGATCAATTCCTCGGCGACCATGGCCACCGCCATTCCCGAAAGAAAGGCTACCAGCAGCCACCACAGCTTGATGCTATGCAGGTTTACTCTGTCCACTTGGGCGCCTCAAACCCGGATTTCAAAAGTTCATCCCCGCGTAAAACACCGGATCGGCATGACCGGCGCGGACCGGAAACGCCACGGCGAGCTGAAAATTGTCCTTCTTCAATCCTAACCCGAGCGATTGCCTCGGTTCGCGCTCGTCGGCGCGATCCCAAATCGCGCCCGCATCGTAAAATGCCTGAACCCAACGGTAAGTGTAGTCGATCGATCCATGCACCATGTGGGAACCGCCCAGAGGATCGATCTGGTACTTGTCCCAGCCCCTCAACGTCGATGAGTTGCCCAAAACAAAGCGGTCGAAGAGCGGCGCGATCCCCGTGATCTTTCCCGCCAAAAACCCGATCTCCAGCAGATTATGCACGTGATGAAACCGGTACCGAGCGCGAAAGTAATGCCGCGTGTAATCGGCCTCGCTTCCTAGAGCGTATGTCGCCGCCTCCAATGAATAAGACGCATCCACTGCGTGCTCCGGATCGCCCGGCCGCGCCGGGTCCTCCGCCGAACCCCAACGCGGGTGGTAGCGCAGAGTAGTTACCACCCCGTTGGACGATTCGGTTCTCGTTGCCGGCGTGCTCAGCCGGATGCGGGAGAAACGAGCGCCGAAGTCCAGCTCAACCGCTTGGGCGATCCTGAGCGTGGCCTCCGGAGAAAAGACCTGGCGATCATGGTAAAGCTCGGGTGAAGAGGCCGGTTCGGCGGCCAGCGTGGACGGATTCCACTCATCGTGGAAGTTGTCGAACTCAAAGCTCATGCCGAGTCTCCGCGCGCCGAACTCCTGGCGTTCGAACCGGGCGCGGACGCCGGTGTACCGCTCCACGAGCACATCCTCATCGCTCACCACGCCCACCATGAAGGTGTTGCCGGCCGCGTGCGTCGTCGCCGTCGCTTCGCCGTTCCAACTCTCGGCGGAGTTGTACAAGAACTTGGCGACTTCCAAATCGAGGCGGCGTGGATTTCCTTTCGTAACCTCGAAGGTGACGACGACGTGCTCGGGCGTGGATCCTCTCGCTACTTTTACTGAAACGTCGGCGACTCGTAGTTCCTTCTTTAGCCGCGCGGCGAGCTGTTCCAGGCGCGGGTGGTCCAGCTTTTGCCCCACGACGCGGTCCAAATCCGCGCGCAAGGAGTGGCTGACGGACTGCATCGTCCATCCCACCAGCGTCACGCTCTCCACGGTAAAACGGCCGTTTACGTTGGTTACATTGGAAACCGGAAGGGGAAGCTCATCATCCCCGGGCATCGCCGTCAGCCCCATCGCTAGCGCCGCCCCTACCAGACAGACCCTCCACATACGCGCGGCTGATTCGTGCATTCCATCTGCCAGAAGTAACTTAGTTCTTTTGAGCGCAATATCGACGCCAGGGTGTGACTGGCTTTCACAGGTGAGCCAGGGCCGGCATAAGAATCACGGCTGATGGGGATCAGCAAAAGCAGGCGCGGGCGCGGCTTCGGAGTTGGGCAATTTGGCTTTGCCGTCGAGCCCGAAAACGAGCAGGCGGGGCTTTTGCTGGGTTGGAGCAGCGCCCGCAGCGCCGGTCTGGCCTGGACTTTGCGTGCCTCCATTGCCGCCCATCAAAGCGATATACTGCTTGCCGTCGACTAAAAAAGTGATCGGCGGGCCCATTCCAAAGCGTATACCAGTAGGTAGTTCAAATAGTTTGTCGCCTTTATCGGCCGAGTAGGCAATCAAGCGCCCGTCCGGCGCCACCTGAAACACCAAGTTGCTGGCGGTGGTTAGCGTGCCGCCATATCTGCTGTTTCCGACCGGGACTCGCCAGCGGATCTGCTGCTTAGCCGGGTCATAGGCCACCAGGGTGCCGAGATTACCGCCTTCGAGCGGTTCCGGGCCAGCGGCCGGAGCGGGCGCCTGCGGCTTCGCTCCGGCATTTGGACCGAGCCTTAAGCCCGTCAACCCGACGCCGGTAGCGCGGGCCGGGTTGAAGTCGTAGTTGGCGGCGTAAGTGAACGTGTCCCACCCACGCGTTGGAATGTACACCAAGCCCGTTTGAGGGTTGTACGACATGGGCGACCAGTTGTGCGCCCCGCCGCCTCCCGGTGACACCGCAACCGGGTCCTTCCCGTATTTAACTTCCGTATTGACGATAGGCCGTCCCGTTTTCTGATCGATTCCTTTTGCCCACGTGACGCGGGAGAAAGGTTGGGCCGAAATGAACTCGCCCGTAATGCGGTCGAGGACATAAAAGAATCCATTCTTGTTGGCCTGCATGATCACTTTACGGGTCTTGGTTTGATTGTTTGGGCCGTCGATATTCAGGTCGGCGAGAATCATCTGCTGCACGCTGTCGTAGTCCCACTCGTCTCCCGGGACCATCTGGTAGTGCCACTTGAGCTCGCCCGTGTCCACGTGAACGGCGACGATGGAGGCCACGTAAAGGTTGTCGTGGCCCGTACTTACATCCTTAGTGCGGAGCGCTTGGGGCCAGGGTTCGGCATTTCCTGTGCCGACGTACAGGAGGCCGGCGTCGGGGTCATACGAGATTCCGTCCCACACGGCGCCGCCCCCGCCCAATTTCCACCAGTCTCCGTCCCAGGTGGCGGCAGCCCTTCTCATGGCCGATGATTCAAAACCCTTAGCGGGGTCGCCCGGTACGGTATAAAACTTCCAGACTTCGCGACCGGTTTCGGCGTCGTAGGCGGCGAAAAAGCCGCGGGTAGGGCGATCTCCGCCGGCCGCTCCGACGATCACTTTGCCTTTAGCGATGCGTGGGGCAATGGTGAGAGTTTGATCGTTTTGCGGATAAGCGACGCGGGTTTCCCAGACGGGTTTTCCGGTTTCCGCGTCCAGCGCCTCGAGCCGGCCGTCGTTTACCGGCACGTAAATCTTGTTGTTGTAGAGCGCCAAACCGCGATTCACCACGCCGCAACACATTCTGTCGGCCGTGGCCTTGCGGTTCACTTCGGGGTCCCAGCGCCATTTCTGTTTGCCCGTGCGCGCGTCCACGGCGAACGTAATGCTCCAGTTGGTGACGCCGAATATCGTGCTGTTCCAAACCAGCGGGGTGGCTTCCTGGTCCCCTCCGCCCTCGCCAACCTCATAGGACCACACCAGGCCGAGGCGCTTCACATTAGACGGGTCGATCTGTTTGAGCGGACTAAAGCGCGTCTCGCCCGGCGTCAGGCCATACGTCAGCCAGTCGCCATCAGAGGGCGATTTTGCGGCGTTCTTGAGGGCGAGATCGTCGACCCGTTTGGCTTGTCCGAATAACGCTGAGGCCAGCGCGAGAGACAGGGCAACTGCAAAAAAGCATCTCATGAAAATCACCAGGGCAAAACGCGAGTCTATCACGCGCCGGCGAATTGACAGAAATTCAAGTCGCCGACGGCCGCGCAAGCGCGCGAGCCATGACGGCTCCGCGCTTGCGCGAAACTTCTTCCCGGTAGGCTTCCACCAGTCTTTCCGTCATACTCCTCATGTCTCTGAGGGTGGCTACTTCCGCGCGGGCGCTCCGCGCCATCTGCTCCGCCTTAGCCGGATTTTGCAGCAGATCCACGACGCGATCCGCAAAATCTCTGGGGGCGTCCGCCAGCATGCAAATTTCGCCGTCCTGCTGCGCCAGGCCTTCGGCTCCAAGGCGCGTCGAGACCACCGGCATTCCCGCGGCGAATGCCTCCAGTAGCTTAACCCGCACGCCGCTCCCGCTCAAAATCGGACATACGAAGACCGCGTATTGCGACAGAGGCTCCCGCACGTCTTCCACGTATCCCTTTAATTCGATGGCCGCATCGTGGGGTATCGAATGGGGGGGAGGAGGGTCGGACCCGACGACAATCAGCCGTGCGCGCGGCTCGCGCGCACGCACGCGCGGCAGGATGTCGCGCACAAACCAGTTGAGAGCCTCTTGATTGGGAGCATGACGGAAGCTTCCCAGGAAAAGCAAAGTGAACGGCTCGCGCCCGCCCGGGCGAAATTGATATAACGACGTATCGATCCCGGCGCGATACCCATCGTCGATCCGTCCCTCAAGCTCCGGCAAAAACGAAGCCAAGTAGACCGCCTGCTGCCGGCTGCACACCTGTATGCGGTCTAATTTGGGCAGTATGCTCAATTCATACCGCAGCGAGCGCAAATACTCCCACCGCGCCCGAAGCTTTTCCGCCGCACCCGACATAAATGGAAGCCGGCGCGCAATAGATTGAAAGTAAATGTCGTGTTCGAACAAAATGCTGGGAATGCGCCGGAATTGGCCGGAGTATTGCGCCATTACGGTGTATTCAAGTTGCAGCACGTCGACGCGCTTCAGGTAAATCTGTTTGTGGATTAACCACGACAAATCGCGATTGCGAAACTCGCGGACGGCATGGGGCTCCATGGATCCCAACGCTCTCTGGCGGCCCTCCATTCGCACGATGTATTCGGTGGAGGCGCAAATACGGTCCAGCTCCCTGTGCGCCTCCCGCTCCTCGGCGTGATCCAGCAACACGATCAAGTGGAGATCGCAAAGCCGGGCCAGTTCGCGGAGGGTTTGGCGCATAAATACAGCTCCGCCATGCACGGGGGGGCAAATGGGATAGGGCGAGACGAACAAGACGCTCAACCTGCCACTAGCGTTTTGGAATTGACGATCGAGCTGGGCATCCCGGAAATGCCCCCCCATTGGTTTGCGGAAAGCCTCTTTATCGCTAATCGCCGCAATTCTGCGCGCCCGCACCCGCGCCGCCATAGCTTTGGGAAGCTGCAGGGAAGCCCGCACGATGGCTTCGAAACTGGTCCGCTCCGGCGAATCGCCGAACCACCAGCTCAACATGGCGTTGGCCCACGTGAAGAAAAAATGAGGCGCGAGCATCCGCCAATCGTGAACGTTCTTCCAGGCAAACAGAATGCAGTTCTTCTTCAGAACGGATTGAATATAGCGTTCGCTAAACCGCTTTCCGATGGTGCCGCGATGCTCGTGATAGACAATGCTCGCGGGTTGATACAGCACTTTCCACCCGCGCTTCCACGCCAGATATCCCAGATCCGTATCCTCGAAATAAAAAGGATGATAGAGAGAGTCGAATCCGCCCAGCTCCAGGAATTTGGCTCGATCGAACGCGCAAGATCCGCCGCCGCCATAAAAGCAGGGAAACAATTCGTCCACTTGCGGGTCCACCCTGTGCCGCACCTTTAGCCCGCCTTGCTGCCACCACCCTTCCGTGAGCCCCGACTCTTCGCGGACCTTAGCCGGGTCAGAAAAGAAAATCTGGCACGATACTGAAAAGACCTCTTGGTCGGTAAACCCTTCGAGGAGGGGTTGCAAAAAGCCGCGGTCCACCCGCATATCGCTGTTCAGGAGTACGACCACGTCATTTCGGGCTGCTTGAACGCCCGCGTTCGATCCCCCTCCGAAGCCAAGATTGCGCTCCAGCGCTAATACCCGGACCCGCGGAAACCGCTTCTTTACAAATGATGCGCTTCCGTCCGTAGATCCGTTATCAACCACGATGATTTCGCTGTCCGGAAGATCCTCGATGGCAGCGACGACGGACGGCAAATACTTTTCGAGCAGTTCTCTTCCGTTCCAGGTCGGGATCACGATGCTTGCGGAGCGGCTTTTGACGGACTCGCAACGCCCGAGATGTTTGGGAACCATAGCGGACGCGAGATCGCACAACAGCAAGGCGGCGGCTGCGCATGCTTGTAATATAAAAACGGCAACCGCGAGCGGCACGCCCTTCAGCAACCTCCATGCAGCCGCCGCAACGGTCCTCACAGCTTCGGACCCAGCCCGACAGTGCGCCCGAGCTTCAGCCAGCGCGATTGGCGGATCATCTCGAGCATCTCTTTGGCCCGCGCCAGCTCCGCATCCAGCCGTTGGGCCCACGAGGTGCGTTCGATCACCGTCGCCTCGGCCCGATCTAGAAGCCGCACCGTCGCCGCGAGTTCCTCGGCTCGCGCTGCCAGCCTCGCCGTGGCGTCGCGGTTCTGGGCGTCCAGCTCCTTCTGATATGCCTTCACCGTGGTCTCCAACTCCTCCTGCAATTCCACGATGCGCTTTTGAGCCGCACGCCAATTCTGTTCGACGCTCAGGGCCCACCGGTTTTGCTGCTCGAGGTGTTCCGTCAAGCTTTGATGCGCCTGTTGCAGCTTGGCGTGCTCGGCGATTTGCCGTTCTACATCTTGTTCCAGCATGCGGATGTGCCGCTCGCGCTCTCGAAGGAGATTGGCGGCGCGTGGAACGTAGACGAACGGCCGCAAATAAGGCGCGACGTCCACGCCGCAGATGCCGATAAAGAAGTGTGCCTCCTCGCGCGCGGCGCCCTTGGCGGCAAAGCCTTGCAAGGAGCCGCCTGCTCCCGCGTCGAATACAAAGGCCTCCAAGCGATTCTGGACCCAGACATCGACTTTCGGGAAGAACTCGCGTAGCGCGGCGCTGAATTCCTCAAAATCGAATTCATGGACGTGAAACGGATTGGGCCCACCGGCCCCCCGTGACTCCGTGTAATAGACCCGGTTCGGCGTCGACACCACGAACGACCCGCCCGGCGCCAGGACCCTTCTGGCTTCCTGCAAAAGAGCGCGCCAGTCGTGGAGATGCTCGATGACCTCGAAGGCAACGACCAGATCGAAGCTCGACGCCGGAAAGGGCATGGCTTCTACGGACGCCTGGCAGTATTTGGGCCGGGATGCGGCCGCTGGCCGCCAAGACTCCAGAAGAGCAATATCCGTTCCGACGGCCAAAGCCGCGGTTGAGCTCAACTCGGCCGTGCCGTATCCAGCGCCGCACCCTGCGTCCAGCACGCGTTTGCCCGCCGCCAGACGCGTCGCAAATGCGTACCGTGCGATGTGCTCGGCCCACAAGTCTTCGTTCACCAGGCCCGGAACAACGCGCTCTCCCGTGAATTCCATGCCTAAGCGCCCACCCGCTCGACATTCCGACGCGGTCCATGGACCTGCACCCTGCACGGAAAATGGAGCTGGCCGTAGATCTGATCTCCGGCTTTCTCCATGGGCAGCACAATGGCGTTGTCGATCCAGTCGCAGGTCGTGTAGGATTCCAGCGTCCCGTCGGCGACCGCGGGTGAAAACGAAAACAACGAGGCGTACAGCGCCGGAAGGTCCAGGTGGAAATCCACCGTGCAGATTTGGCCGGGCGCCAGCGGAGCCAAATCGCATCTTTCGCGAGCGGTATTGGTTCCGGCGAAGTCAACCCCCAAGTGATTCCGGAACATGAAACCCACAATGGGGCGTTCGATATTTTCTTTCGCCCGGACGCTGATTCTGACGATTATGGTGGAATTTATGCGGAGGGACGACAGGCGCGTTCCATGGGCGTCCAAAACCCCGATTCCGATGACTTCCGCTCTTCCGTCTCCGAATCTGTGGTCAATATTTGGAATTCCCTCCACAACCGCCGCCGGAACAGGATCGTGGTTTTCGCTCGACGCCTCACCGCCATCCCTTATCTGCCAATCTCTGAATCGGGCGTCCTTTTCCTCCATGGCCGCCAGATACTTCGAAACCACCTGATCCGTCTTTCCGATGGCCATAACATGGCCGCGATCAAGCCAAAGGGCGCGGTCGCCCAGGGCCTTCACGTCGCCGGTGGCGTGCGATACAAAAAGGATCGTAATTCCCCGGGATCTCAGCTCGTGCACCTTGCGCACACATCTCTGACGGAAATAGACGTCACCCACCGCGAGGGCTTCATCCACCAGAAGGATCTCCGGGTCAACGTGGATTGCAACGGAGAACGCCAGGCGCACCATCATTCCGCTAGAATACGTCTTTACTGGCCTGTCAATAAATTGGCCAATCTCCGCGAAGGCGGCAATCTCGCGAAAGCGAATGTCCATCTCCTTGCGGGAGAAGCCCAAAATTGCGCCGTTCAGATAAACATTGTCCCGTCCGGTGAATTCGGGATTGAAGCCGGCCCCCAATTCCAGCAGCGCAGAAACGCGGCCGTTTACGTTGGCGGTTCCTTCACTAGGCTCAAGAATCCCGGCGCAAATCTGCAGGAGGGTGCTCTTGCCGCATCCGTTCTGGCCGATGATACAGAAGGTTTCGCCTCGATATACCTGGAGACTCACGTCCCGGAGGGCCCAGTAATCGGTGTGAAAGCTCCTCTGGTTTAGGGCCATTAGTTCTTTCAGACGCGCGCGCGGCGAGTCATAGAGGGGATAGCTTTTTGAAACCCGCAAGAATTCGACGGCTGCTTCCGGCATGTCACTTATTCAGGCCAAAACTTGCAGTCCACCCGATGCTCATACCCATGGTAGTCTGGTAGCTGCGCCGGTGTAGCTCAGGTGGTTAGAGCGACGGTCTCATAATCCGTAGGTCGCAGGTTCGACTCCTGCCGCCGGCACCACGCCTATTGCTCCCTAGCCAGGTGTTGAAAGAGCCTGTCTAATTCCTCCGTGGAGTAGTAATCGATCTCGATACGGCCCCGTTGCTCGCCCATCTCTACAATTCTGACTCGTGTGCCCAACACCCTTTCAAGCTGTTCCACGGCTGCTCGCACGTTGGGATCCTTCGTCGTGTCCCGTTTTCCGCCGCGGCTTTGTCGCGGCCCGTCCCGGGTTTGCTCCATGACAAGCGTTTCTATTTGCCGTACAGAAAGTCCTTGAGCTGCTGCTTTCTCCGCAAATTGTATCTGCTGGTCGGGGGAGGGGAGTCCCAAGATCGCCTTGGCGTGGCCCATTGAAAGCCTGTGCTCCGCAATCAGCAATTGCACTTCAGGAGGTAGGCGTAGCAGGCGGATCGTATTGGCGATCGACGTTCGATCCTTGCCTGTCCGGCGGCCGACCTCTTCCTGGGAAAGCCCCATTTCGCGCACTAGCCGGTCGTAAGCAAGGGCCATCTCCATCGGGTTCAGGTCCTCGCGCTGAACATTCTCAATCAGCGCCAACTCAAGCATCTGGCGGTCGGCAACTTCCTGAACGATGACCGGCGCCTCCGAGAGCCCAGCGAGTTTTGCAGCTCTCCAGCGCCGTTCGCCCGCGACGATTTGGTACTGCTGACCCACCCGCCTGACAATCAAGGGCTGGATGATTCCGTTCGCGCGGATTGATGCAGCTAACTCCTCCAGTTTGTCCGGTTGAAAGACACTTCTAGGCTGAACGGGATTCGGAACAATGGCGTCGATCGGGATTCTGGAGGGATGCGCTGGGGTTGCAGCCGAGGCAGACTCATCGCCTTGCGGCTGAGCAGGGGACCGCGGAGCGAGAAGGGCGGAGAGCCCCTTACCTAGCGCTTTGCGTGGCTTGTCTGCTGCGGTACTCATTTTCAATGATTTCCTTCGCTAGCTTAATATAGCTCTCCGCCCCCCGAGAACGAGGATCGTACATCAAGATCGGCTTTCCATGACTCGGAGCCTCGGCTAATCGGACGCTTCTGGGTATGACAGTCGTAAATACCTCCTTCTCGAAAAATTCCCTCAAATCTTCGGCGACTGTCCGGGCCAGGTTGGTGCGATCGTCGTACATCGTTAAGAGAATCCCTTCAATCCGAAGTGAGTGGGAAAAGCTCTCCCTCACCTTGTCAATCGTATCCATGAGTTGCGATATACCTTCCAGGGCGAAAAACTCGCACTGTATGGGAATCAGAACGGAATCTGCTGCAACTAAGGCATTTAGTGTCAACAGATCCAACGCCGGAGGGCAGTCGATCAAAATGTGGCTGTAGCGCTCTCGAATCGGACCAATGGCTTTCCGCAAGACAAATTCACGCTCCGGAACGTCCACCAACTCCAAATTGGCCGCCACCAGATTTTTGTCCGCCGGTACAATTTCCAGCCCTTCGCAGTCCGTTCTGGAAACGGCGTCCTGCAACGCAATCCGTCCGGAGATTACATCGTAAATAGTTGTTAAGGGGATGGTTTTATCAATCCCCAAACCGCTAGATGAATTCCCTTGCGGATCTGAATCGATCAAAAGAACCCGCAAATCATTCGCCGCGAGTGACGCCGCGAGGTTGACGGCGGTCGTGGTTTTTCCGACGCCGCCCTTTTGATTGGTAATCGCAATGACTCGGGCCACGTTTCGTTAAATCTTATCACGGCAACGGTTCCACGTGGAACTACTTATAGCGCCGCGCCACGTGGAACATGAATCACCCGGTCTCTGCCCCAAGGAATGGCAATCACTTGCGACTCCGGCGAAACGGCGCTTCGAGATACGAGCAAAGCGCAATTCGGCGCAAGATTTAAGGAGAGGACGTTCGCTGGCAAAACCGCTCGCGCAACGACCCAGTCGAGGGGTCTTCGGAGAGTTTCGGCACGGCCCGAGAAAACGCGGATATTATCGATTCCGGAACTGACCTCGCGAAGAAAGACGCCTTTGCGTTGGTGAGATTCGATCAGCGTAACATCAAGGTCCGGGCGGAGGATTGCGATTGGAATTCCGGGAAATCCGGCGCCGGAGCCGACATCCGCAACTCGAAGAGGGCCGGGAGGCAGTTTCAAACCGAGGAACAGGCTCTCACAATAGTTAAGTTTTACCACGTCAACCAAGCTTCGGATTCGAGTCAGATTGAGCACACGATTCCAGCGCTGCAACAAGACGTAATGCCTTTCAAGAAGGTCGAGCTGAGAAAGACTGAGGACTGCGAAGGGCGTGAATTCTTCAGACAGAAGCTCGCGAAAGGCCAAGGTAAACGTCCAGAACTGCGATAGCGGCCGGCGTAACGCCGGGAATGCGGCTGGCTTGCCCGAGGGTTTGGGGGCGTACTCGGGTGAGTTTTTGGCGCACCTCAACCGAGAGGCCCGGAATTTTATCGTAAGTCAATTCCGCGGGAATTCGGCGGCGTTCCGAGTCCTTCAACCGCGCGACGTGGCGGTCCTGTTGAGCGATATAACCGGCGTATTTCACCTCAGTTTCGACGGTCTCGGCCACGCCACGCATCAGGTTTGGGGGCAAAGCCTCTAACTGCCGGATTCTTGATTCGGGCCGACGAAGCCATTCAATCGAACGGCTGGATTCCAACAGCGCAAGCAGCTGCGCTTTCTGCTCTTGCTTTCGGCAAAAAAGCTCCCATCGAACACCGTCGATAAGACCAAGTCTCCGACCGATTGGGGTCAGGCGCTCGTCGGCGTTGTCGATGCGCAGATGGAGGCGAAATTCCGCTCGCGACGTGAACATCCGGTACGGCTCATCCGCGCCTTTTGTGACTAGATCGTCGATCAGAATTCCGATGTAGCCGTCGGTACGCCGAATCACAAGCGGCTCGGAGCCGCCGACAAACAGAGCGGCATTGACTCCGGCGACCAACCCCTGACATGCCGCCTCTTCATATCCCGAAGTTCCATTGATCTGACCTGCGAGAAACACTCCTGAAATCCGCCGTATTTCGAGCGACGGGCGCAGCTCGCGAGGGTCGATTGCGTCGTATTCAATTGCGTAACCCGGACGGATCATCTCAGCGCGATGCAAGCCGGGAATCGAGGCGATCATCCGCATCTGGACATCCACGGGCATGCTGGTGGACATGCCGTTGACATAGATTTCGTACGTATCTAGACCTTCCGGCTCAAGAAAGATCTGATGCCGCAGCTTTTCCGGGAATTTGACGATCTTGTCTTCAATGGAAGGGCAGTATCGCGGGCCAATGCCTTCGATTTGACCGCTGTAGAGAGGAGAACGAGAAATATTGCTGCGGAGAATTTCGTGCGTCTCTGAACTGGTGTATCCGATATAGCAAGGCCTCTGCTCCCTATCTATCTTGTTAGTTAAAAAAGAGAAAGGAGTTGGATCAGGGTCGCCATGCTGTACCTCGAATCGGGACCAGTCAATTGTCCGGCCGTCCAGACGCGGCGGGGTTCCGGTTTTGAGCCGCTTCCACTCCAGTCCGAGGCTGCGAAGTTGGTCCCCTAGAAGATTTGAGGGCGCCTCACCGCTCCGGCCGCAGCTATATTTTTGCTCGCCGATATGGGCTAAGCCATTCAAAAACGTTCCTGTTGTGACTACGACCGCATCCGCTTCCAGAGCGCGGCCGTCCCGAAGTTGAACGCCGCGGACGCGGCCCTCCGAAACGATCAACTGGGCGACTTCCGCCTGTACAATCCGCAAATTCGGCTCGCACTCCAGGACTTCGCGCATCCAAAGACGGTATTGCTTTTTGTCGCACTGTGCCCGCGGCGACCACACGGCGGGACCCCGGCTCGTGTTAAGGAGACGAAACTGAATGCCCACCGCGTCGGCTGCTTCGCCCATAACGCCGCCGAGCGCGTCGATTTCGCGAACCAGATGACCTTTGGCAATTCCGCCGATGGCTGGATTGCACGACATTTGGGCAACCAGATCTACATTCATTGTGACGATGGCGGTCCGGAGACCGAGGCGGGCGCAGGCGCGAGCCGCTTCACAGCCGGCATGGCCAGCTCCAATGACGACGATTTGATAGCGGGCGGACAAATTTCAGGGCGCCGCTCCATGGCGGCTTAGAGACATTTTATCGTGACGCGATAAACTGGCGGTGTTCAGATGAAGATTTTAATTATCGGAAGCGGCGGGCGGGAGCATGCGCTTGCTTGGAAGCTGGCCCGTGAAGGACATCGCGTCTTCGGCGCACCGGGGAATCCTGGCATTGCCCAGGAGGGCGAGATCCTTGCAACCACGGACTATATGGCCGCAGCTCGCTCGCTCCAGCCGGATTTGACGATTGTTGGTCCAGAAGGGCCATTGGTTTCCGGAATTGTCGATCAATTTCGCGCGGCGGGCATGTTAATTGTGGGCCCATCGCAGGAAAATGCGCGCCTCGAAGGTAGTAAAATTCACGCGAAACAATTCATGCAAAGGCTAGCAATTCCAACGGCCCGTTTTTTCCGCGCCGAAAGCGAGCAAGAAGGAATTGAGGCGCTGAGGCGGTTCGATTATCCCGTAGTGGTGAAGGCGGACGGACTCGCCGCTGGAAAGGGAGTTGTAATCGCTCAGGATCGCGCGCAAGCCGAAGCCGCCGTGCGAACGCTAGGGCCACGATTGGTGATCGAAGAATTTCTCACGGGCGAAGAGGCCAGCTTTATCGCTCTTTGCGATGGAAAAACGGCGATCGCGTTGGAGCCAACTCAAGATCACAAGGCCGTCTTCGACGGCGACACCGGTCCAAATACAGGCGGGATGGGAGCATATTGCGATGGGCGCATTTTGACGGCCGAACAGACCAGCCAGATCCTGAATCGCATTATCCAGCCAGTCATAGAAGCCACGAGATTTACTGGGTTTTTATATGCGGGTTTGATGGTAGCGGAAGGAGCAGCCAAGGTTTTGGAATTTAACGTGAGATTAGGAGATCCCGAGACGCAACCCCTGATGCACCGGCTTGACTGCGATTTCGGCGAGGCTCTCAGGCGGGCCGCGAGCGGGGATCTGAAGAGCGTCAAATTGCGCTGGAAAAGCGACCCATCCGTTTGTGTAGTCCTGACTGCGGCGGGCTATCCGGGCGAGCCCCGAACCGGACATCCCATCACCGGAATCGAGGGATGTGGAGCGGAAGTATTCCAGGCCGGAACCCGCTTGGGGCCTGGCGGCCTGGAAACCTCGGGGGGCCGGGTGCTGGGCGTCACAGCCCGAGGCGGCTCTCTGCGCTCGGCCATCGACAATGTTTATGCGGCAGTGAGGAAAATTCACTTCGAAGGCATGCATTTCCGCAGCGATATAGGCCGGAAAGGACTAGCGCGGTGGGACGAAAGCCCGCAATAGTTCCCTTGCAAGCTCGGCCTATTGATACCAAAATGATTGAATGGTTCTGGACGTGGGATGCGGAACGCGTAAAGCAGAGCCAGACGCGCTGGGAATCGATTTTTCGCCGCGCTCGTCTGCCGATGTCGTTTGGAATCTGGACGACTTTCCATGGCCGTTGGAAAGCGACGCTTTTGAGCGGATCTACATGTCTCACATCATCGAGCACGTTCGGGACGTGATGCGGACAATGGCGGAGGTTCATCGTGTAGGCAGGCCAGGAGCGGATGTCTTTGTAGTCACTCCGCATTTTAGCTCGCATAATTCCTACACCGATCCTACTCATGTGCGTCACATGTCGGCGCGAAGCTTCGATTATTTCACGGGCAGGGATTTTCCCACGTTTCCGTCCTCCAAGATCGCCTTCCGGATTGTGAAAGTGGAATTGACGTTCGGAAAGAATCTTGTTTTGGACGGAATCGGCAAATGGCTTGTCCGCCGCAATTTAGAATGGTACGAGCGCCGAGCGGCGTGGGCATTTCCGGCCCAAGACATTTTATGCCATCTAAAGGTCGTAAAGTGATGTGGCGGTGACGCAGGGCGGCGCGGCCAGCCAAAGGCTAAGGAAATGGTTACGCGGGCTGTTGCTGGCGGCATGTTTAGTGAGCGGGACGCTCACAGTGGCGCGCGCTTGGATTGGACCTTATTCACTCGTAAATTCGCCCTTGAACGCCGAAAGCGCGTTCGCCGTTGGGGCCTTGCTGCTGCTGGCCTCTTGCGGCACGGGAACGCCACCTAACGGCGACGACGACCCGGGCCGTTCACGATCCGCGCCTTGGCTTCCCTTGGGCATTGCCTTGCTCGTGGCGGCTACCTACTCGCCCGCGCTTTCCATGCCACTGCTCTATGACGACTATTCGCACACCGACAAGATCACGCGGGCGGGAACACAGTTCTGGAAGGACCAATTTTTGGACGGAAGGAGCGGTTTCTTCCGACCGCTAGGAATGTACCTGTACCGGCTGGACACAAATTGGGCCGGACGCAGCCCCGTCTTATGGCGGCTGGATAACGTCGCGCTGCACGCCTTAAACGCCGCGCTGATGTTCCTGCTGGGCCGACGGTTAGGGCTGGCCGCTTGGACCGCGGCTTTTGCGGCGCTGCTGTTTGCCTGGCACGGTTCCAGGCCCGAAGCGGTAGGCTGGGTGGCGGCGCGATTCGATTTACTGGCGGCGGCTTTCGTGTTCGCGGGCCTATTGCTCCTGTTTTGCTACGCGGAAAGACCCCGCGCTGGAGCGCTGTGCGCGTCGCTGGCCATGTGCGTTTGCGGACTGCTTTCGAAGGAAGAAGCATTCGCATTCCCTGTATTGGTCAACGTGCTTTTGTGGAAAAAGATTTCATGGCGCGTGCTCGGAGCGTTTTATGGCGTGACGGCAGCGGTATTTCTTTATCGATGGAAAGTGCTAAGAGGGATTGGGGGATATCTGACGACGGCGGGGGAACCGACCATTTTCATCTTCAGCGCGGCCCGGACGGCTAAAGCTTTATTTATGCGGCTATGGGCGGTGCTATGGTTTCCGATCGACTGGGCGACGGAGCCTGGCTTTGCGCTCGCCATCGGGATGACGCTGATGCTGGGCGCTTGGATTTGGCTGCTTCACACTCGAGCGCCGATGTATTGGCCCGCGCTCGGCTTCACCATCGCTGCAGCGCTCCCGGTGCAACACCTGCTACTGATTGGTCCGGATTTAGAAAAATCGCGGGTGCTGTATTTGCCCGCAGTTGGTTTTGCGTTGCTGGTCGCCTTCGCGCTCGAGCGGGTTCGGAAGTCGCCTCTGGCGCGCGTTGCCGCCGCAGCCATTCTGGCGTTTCATCTCGGGGCGCTGGCTCACAATCTGGCCATCTGGAAACGCGTCAGCGCCGCGAGCCGGAGCGCTTGCCAACAAGTTGGCGCGGCGATTCAACAGGCTGGACGCGACGCCACCGTGACAGGCCTGCCGAACGTAAAGGACGGAGTTTACTTTCTGCGCAACGGCTTCCCGGAATGCGTCGAATGGAATACTGGCGTTTCGCAATGGCGGGTGCACGTGGCAGACAAGCCGGATGAGGCGCACAGCGGCGGGGTGATCTTGAAATGGGACAATTCGGTCTCCCGATTCATTCCGCTGGACGCCGACAGATAGGACTGCCCTTTACACGTCCAGATTCCGCACATCGAGCGCGTTCTCTTCGATGAATTTCCGGCGGCTCTCCACATCTTCGCCCATCAACGTGGTGAAGATCTGATCGCTCTGGACCAGGTCCTCGAGCGAAACCTTAAGCAGCGTGCGCGTTTCCGCGTTCATGGTGGTTTCCCAAAGCTGCTCGGCGTTCATCTCTCCGAGGCCTTTGTAGCGCTGGACGTTGACTTCGCGCGTTCCTTCGCCTTTTACGTAGTTGAGCAGATCGCGCCATCCGGCGAGAGTCTCGCGGTGGCCGTCCTTCGACGCCACAAATGGAGGCCGATTGAATTTCGCCGCTTGGCGGGCCAGGGACCGGACGCGCTTGTATTCGGGCTGAGCGGCAAGCTCGAGGTTGATGGCGCGCTCCGCGTTGGTCGGATCACGGAAGGTCGCCATCCAGGCGGAGTGCTCCTCTTCGCGCTTCAACTCGCTTGACAGGCCAGCCGTTTTCAAGGCCTGCTGCAAAGCTTTGATGTTGGCTTCCTCGGTGAAATCGGCCTTGCTGTCGATCGCCAGGTCCACGCGGGTTAGGACCTCCACGACGCGCGGATCTCGCAGGCGCCGCTCCAAACGGCGGAAGGCGATCTGAAACTCGTCGAGCTGCATGAG
This sequence comes from Bryobacteraceae bacterium, assembly GCA_035293905.1. Classification (GTDB taxonomy): domain Bacteria; phylum Acidobacteriota; class Terriglobia; order Bryobacterales; family Bryobacteraceae; genus Palsa-187. The sequence continues at coordinate 5,179 of DATGLY010000043.1, read as the reverse complement.
GTAGTTGCGGAGCTCCGTACCCTCAAGCTGGGTCTTATCGCTCAGCTCAACGGCCAGATTCTCCGTGGCTCGGCGCAGAATCTCGCGGGTGAATTCCTTATCGTCCTTGATGTACTTTTCGCTCTTGCCGCGTTTGATCCTGTAGAGCGGCGGCTGGGCCACGAAAATGTTGCCGCGCTTGATCAGTTCCTGCATGTGGCGGAAAAAAAAGGTGAGCAGCAGAGTGCGGATGTGCGAGCCATCGACGTCCGCGTCCGTCATAATGATGATCTTGCCGTAGCGAAGGCGAGCCGGGTCGAAATCCTCTTTGCCGATGCCCGTGCCGATGGCGGTGATCATCGCGCGAATCTCTTCGTGGCTGAGCATCTTGTCGTAGCGGGCTTTCTCGACGTTGAGTATTTTGCCGCGCAAGGGCAAAATGGCCTGGTAGCGGCGGTCGCGGCCGCCCTTGGCGGTTCCGCCGGCCGATTCGCCTTCGACGAGAAACAGCTCGCAACGCTCCGGATCCCGCTCCTGGCAGTCGGCTAGCTTGCCAGGCAAACCGCCCGAATCGAGAGCGCCTTTGCGGCGAGTCAGGTCGCGGGCCTTCCGCGCAGCCTCCCGGGCGCGCGCCGCATCGATCGCTTTGCCGACGATTTTGCGCATCACCGACGGATTCTTATCAAAGTACTCGCCCAGCTTTTCGTTGACAAGCTGGACGACGTAACCCTGAATATCGGAGTTAAGCTTGCCTTTGGTCTGACCTTCGAATTGGGGTTGCGGCAGCTTCACGCTCACCACCGCCGTTAGACCTTCCCGGACGTCGTCGCCGGTCAAGTTCTCTTTCACATCCTTGAACAAACCGGCTTGCTGGCCCGCGTAGTTGATGGTGCGCGTCAGCGCGCTACGGAAACCGGAAAGATGGGTTCCTCCATCCACGGTATTAATGTTGTTAGCAAAGCTAAAAACAGATTCGCCGTAAGTATCGTTGTACTGAAGAGCGACCTCCATGGCGAGTATGCCTCCGCCGGGCAGATCGCGTTCGCCCTCGAAGCTGATGGGCTTGTCGTGAAGAACGTTCTTGCCTTTGTTCAGGTGCTTGATAAATTCCGCAATGCCGCCGCTGAAGTGAAACTCCGCCGACTTGGGCGGATCTTCACGCTCATCCGTCAAGGTGATCCGCAGGCCCCGGTTGAGGAACGCCAGTTCACGCAGGCGTTGCGCGAGCGTGTCGTAATTAAACTTGACGGCGTCCATGATGGCGCTGTCAGGTTTGAAAGTGACTTTCGTGCCCGTCTTGCGGCCGGCCTTCCCCGCTCTTTCCAGCGGAGCTTTCGGGTTGCCCCGCTCGTACTCCTGCTCCCAGGTAAACCCATCTCGCCAGATTTCCAGCTCCAGCGATTCCGACAGCGCGTTCACTACGCTCACACCCACGCCGTGCAAACCGCCAGAGACCTTATAGGTGTTGGAATCGAATTTTCCGCCAGCGTGGAGCCTCGTCATCACAACCTCGGCGGCTGAAACGCCTTCTTCAGGATGCGTGTCCACAGGGATCCCGCGGCCATTATCCACAACCGTAATCGAATCATCTTCGTGGATAATGACGCTGATTTCAGTGCAATATCCGGCCAGCGCTTCGTCTACCGAATTATCGACGACCTCGTAGACCAGGTGATGGAGGCCGGCTTCGCCAGTTGAGCCAATATACATCGCCGGCCGCAACCGCACCGCCTCGAGTCCTTCCAAAACCTTAATGCTGCTTGAGTCGTACACTGAACCTAAACTTCCTGTCGCCATATCTTCTTTCTGCTTGTCGTCGTCTTCCGGATCGCCGACCGCTGTGACTATCGCCATCGCTCAAATCCTCATCGGCATGATCACGTAACGATACTTTTCCGGTTTATCTCCCACCGGGCGTAACTCGCCAGCGCTATGTGGATCTTTGAAAAAAAACTCTACTTGCTCTACCGAAACAGCTCTTAGAAAATCGAGCAAATACTCGGCATTAAAGCCAATCTCAACAGCCGGACCATCGTAGGCTGCCAGAATGCTCTCTTCGCTCTCACCCGTATCCGAAACGGAGGAATGAACCTTCAACTCGCCCGGCGCGATTGTTAGGCGGATCGAACGTGAGCGTTCGTCCGAAAATTGCGCCACCCGTTCGATTGCGCCCTTAAATTCATCGCGCCCAAAACTCACCGATTGCTGATGATCTTTTGGAAGCACGCGCTCATAGTCAGGGAAGTTGCCAGTCAGTTTCCGACTCAGCAAAAGCCGTTCGCCAATCTCGAAAAACAAGTGGTTCTCATCGCCCGAAAAGCGCACTAACGCGTCCGGTTGAGAGTCACCAGCCAATTTTTGGAGCTCCACCATAGCCTTGCGGGGCAGCAGGGCTCGGTAGGAGTCCGTGACTCCAGGCAGATCATTGGAACTTTCCACCATGGCTAGGCGATGACCGTCTGTCGCCACCATAACCAAACCGCCCTTTCTCAAAAGCAGCAGCGCCCCATTCAGTGTGAAACGCGATTCTTCACCGGAGATGGAAAAGACAGTTCTTGCGATCATAGAGCCGAGAACTCCTATGGGAATCTCCGCGATAGGCTCAGGCATCTTGGGTAGCTCTGGAAAGCTCTCCTTGGACATTCCCGCCATTCGAGTACGCGAACGTCCAGACACCAGACTCGCCCAATGATTCTCCAGAATCTTCACTTGAACGTCGCCATCCGGGAGCAAACGGACATAGTCAAGCAGCCTTCGCGCCGGAATTGTGCCACCGCCGGCTTTCTTCACGCGCGCCGGGCAGGCGCAACGGATTCCAAGCTCAAGATCGGTGGCTGTCAGAATCACGCGGTTGCCATCCGTCTCCACCAGCACGTTCGAGAGTATGGGAATCGTCGTCTTCTTCTCAACCACCCCTTGCGAAAGGTTCAGTTCCCGAACCAGCTCTGCTCTGCTGACCGTGAATTCCATGGGCGGCACCCTCGTGTGCGATCTCTCCGAAATGTCCTAACTCAGTAAGTAACTTAAGAACAGAATTTGTAGGGCTGTTGAAACTCTGAATTTCTTTCTAAATTATAGCAGGTCTTGGCGTTATTGTCACTCTACCGATGTGGGAAACAGGGCGTTGAACGGTGGATTTTGAGCTAGGCGGAATCGTCTCCAAAGGCTTCCACAAGGCAGTTGGCAACGGCATGTGGAAAACACAATGAAACTCAACGTATTGAGTCAGTTACCTTGTGAATCAGCCTGTTCAAATCCGGGTCCTTCTGGCGGAGCCTCTCGATTTTCTGGACTGAATGGAGGACCGTAGTATGATGCTTGCCGCCAAACACCCGGCCGATCTCGGGAAGCGAGGACTGAGTCAACTCTTTGATGAGGTACATAGCTACCTGCCGTGGGTAAGCGATGGCCCAGGAATTCGTCCTTTGCTTCAACTGAGCGGGTTGCAAACGGAATTCTTCGGCCACAGCGCGAATCACGGAGTCCATAGTTACGCGGCGTTCGCTACCTGGGATCAGGTATTTCAAGACCTGCTGCGCCATGCTTAACGTAATTGGCGTGCGGGTGACTGACGAATAGGCGATCAGTTTTACGAGTGCGCCTTCCAATTCGCGAACGTTCGATTTAGTTTTCGTGGCGATATAGATCCGCACATCTTCTGGGAGCGAGACGCCTTCCATCTCAGCTTTCTTATCCAGAATGGCCATTTTGGTTTCAAGGTCGGGCGGCTGAACATCGACCATGAGCCCCCATTCGAATCGGGAGCGCAGCCGCTCAACTAAACCCGGAATCTCCTTCGGCGTAGAGTCGCTTGAGATTACGATTTGCTTCTGATGCTCGTAGAGCTCATTGAAGGTATGGAAGAATTCCTCTTGTGTTCCTGTCTTACCACCCAGAATATGAACGTCGTCGAGCAGTAAAACATCGGCAGATCGATAATGGCGGTGAAAGGCTGGCATTCTGTTAGAGCGTAGGCATGAGACCATGTCATTCATGAACCTCTCACCAGAGGCGTAGACCACGCGCATGCCGGGGAATTCATCCAACAAGGCTCGGCCTATGGCATGCATGAGGTGGGTTTTTCCCATCCCCGTGCCGCCATACACGAACAAAGGATTATAGCTGCGGGCAGGGAAACTCGCCACAGCCCTGGCAGCCGCATGCGCAAACTGATTGCATGAGCCTACAACAAAATTTTCAAAGCAGAACTTGGGGTTCAACTGGCCGCCCGCGGACGCGAATACCGGCTCAGCATAACTCTGTGGAGAAGGCTCCTGAGGCGCCACGGCCGGTCCCGCGACCTCGGTGTAAACTACCTGTTGGATAGGCAAGTTTAACTCCAAAATCGCGCGGCGAATGTCATCTCCGTATTCTTGCTCTAGGAAATCCTTGGTGACCTGATCAGGCACCAGCACACGAAGGGAGCCGTCTTGTTGTGCCTCGAACTTTGTGTGCACCACCCAATTGTGGTAAGCCTGCGCTGGGATTTTTGCGGCGAGACAGGATTTGATCTGTTGCCAATAATCCAGCCCGCGCGTCGTTGTGCTTAGTTCCCTTTCCGCTTGCACTCTGTCTCCTCCGTGGGTTTGAAAACCCGCACAATTCCCACAAGATTTCCACACAACGTGGAAAACGCACATCTCTAGCTGGGGGATTTAGCTTCGATAAGCGCCTGACAGCGCTTCGAACGCCTTGCCTCGACCGGCAGGCTGCCCTCTGCATACTGCCCGTGCGGAAACTTAGAATATCACAGAACGATCTTAGGAGAATGGGCCAAGGCGGTAATTTTTTACTTTCAAAATCATAGACTTACCTAAATCTGAAAATCAGTAAAACATTTGCGTTACAGATCGTTTAGCAGACCTATGGGAACCTGGCATAAGCCGCGCCCAGTGAATCGGCTGGCTGGAGTCTCGCGTTTGACAACGGCCGGGCGGTGGCGGGAAAATATAATCTGCATTTGGGTTGCGGGAGTAACTCAGCTGGTAGAGTGCAACCTTGCCAAGGTTGATGTCGCGGGTTCGAATCCCGTCTCCCGCTCCAGCGCCTCGGTTTGTCTGGACCGGACACATAGGTAACAGGTTGTTCCTAAGACATAGGTAACACTTTTGGCCCGAAGGGATTGGGCAAAGTTTTCTCCTCCAGGTCGACATAGCCGAGATCGTAATCCATGAAACGGACGAGCCAGATGCCGTCGTCG
>DATGLY010000042.1:0-16982 GCA_035293905.1 Bryobacteraceae bacterium | reverse complement strand
TGGCGAATTGCCGGGCCGCGCGGATTCCCTGCAAGACCATTCCCGGCATCGACGAACTGCTGAGCGGAAAATTTCTTTCCGCCCAAGTGCGCAACCTTTCGGTTCACGACCTGCTGGGCCGGCAGCCGGTGCAACTGGACGAGACGCCGGTGCGGGCGAGCGTGGCGGGACGCTGCGTGATGGTCACGGGCGCGGCCGGCTCGATCGGCTCCGAGCTTTGCCGCCAGCTCGCTCGTTTCCGCCCCTCCTGCCTCGTGGCCTTCGATAACGCCGAGAGCCATCTTTTCAAGATCGAAAACGAACTGCGCGCCAAATTTCCCGACGTGCCGCTGGTCGCGGCCCTTGGCGACGTCCGCCAGATGGAGCGCATCGCGGAAGTGCTGGATCGGCACAAGGTCGAATCGGTCTTTCATGCGGCGGCGTACAAGCACGTACCCATGATGGAGTCGCACGTTTTTGAGGCGGTGGGCAACAACATTCTGGGCGTCTGGAACCTGGTGTGCGCCGCGCGGCGGCACAACGTCAGCAATTTCCTGATGATTTCTTCGGACAAAGCGGTCAATCCCATATGCGTCATGGGCGCGACCAAGCGGGTGTGCGAGCGCATCGTTTCCGCCCGGCGGCCTGGCGCCGAGCTCCCCCGGAGCTCTTCGGTCCGCTTTGGGAACGTTCTCGGCAGCAACGGCAGCGTGGTCCCCATTTTTCAGGAACAGATTGCCGCAGGAGGACCGGTGAGAGTCACGCATCCGGAGGCGCGCCGGTTCTTTATGACGATCTCCGAGGCGGTCTCGCTGGTTCTGCAAGCTTCCGCGAAGAGCCGGGGGTCGGAGATCTTCGTGCTGGACATGGGCGAGCCCATCCGCATCGTGGATCTCGCCGAGAATATGATTCGCCTAGCCGGGATGGTTCCGTACGAGGACATCGACATTCAGTTCACCGGGCTGCGGCCCGGAGAAAAGCTCATCGAAGAGCTTAACCGGGCGAGCGAAACGATGCTGGCCAGCTCGCAGGACAAAATGCAGATCATTCACGAACACCCTCTGGCGTGGGATCGCGTGGCGGAGTGGATTGAAGAGCTGGAAGCGTTGCTGCCGTTCCGGCGGGACAACGAAGTGATCGCCCATATTCAAAAGCTGGCTCCCGAATACAACCCGGCCGCGCGCCTCGAACGGAGCTCCCGCGCTCCGCTTGCGGCGGCGCCGGCCGGCGAACTCTCGGAACGCGCCTCATGAACCTAGCCCCATCAAAACACCGCGGCGGATGGCGCAATCCTCGTTTCGAGCGCGGGGTAGCCATGGTGTCTCTCGACACCGAACAGATTTGGGGCTATCGAGACCCTCTGTTCGACCCCTTGGACGAGTCTCAGTTCGAAAACCGGTACCCGGGGGCCCCGGAAGCCCATGACAAACTTCTGGCGTGCCTGCAAGCAGCGGGGATCGGCGCGACTTGGTTTGTGGTGGGCGGCTTGGCGCTGCCGGGAAGCGCTGGCGCTTGCGACGGCCGCCTGGCGGGGTTACCGTCTCGCTGGAAGATGAGAATCCCGCGTGGCGACGAAAAATCCGCGCCGCTGTGGTACCGGCGGTCGTTTTTGGAGCGCCTGCGCGCCGCCGGCCCGCTTCAGGAAATTGGACTGCATGGCGGACTGACGCATTTCGCGTGGACCGATCGGGAGGAAAATATCGAGGACGTAATCCGATGGGAGCTGTCGGAAGGCCTTAGGGCGCTTGCGGAGGTCGAGCTGCGGCCGCGCTCCTTTTCCTTTCCTCGCGATGAGGAAGCGCACCACGCGCTGCTGACGGATTATGGCATTTGCGCGTACCGCGGGCCGACGCCTGGCGTGGCTTCGCGGCTTGGGCGGACGCTGGCGGGAGCCGTCTGGCGCGCGCTCGCCGAAATCCGGCGCGCCGCTCCTACGCCGGTGTGGCCGCAGGAGACATTTCCCGGCCTGTGGAACATACCATCGTCGATGTTCCTCTACCCCATCGGACCGGCGCGAAGCAGAATCGTCGGGCTAAGAACGCGCGTGGAGCGGTTCGCCCGGGGCATCGAGGCGGCCGTGCGGCGCCGCGGCGTGTTCCACTTCTGCCTGCATCCGGAAAACTTGGCCGAATCGCCTTCCGGCTTTTCGATGTTCGAAGAATTATTGGAGAAATTGCTTCGCGCCCGGGCCCGCGGCGACGTCGAGGTTCTCACGATGAGAGAAGTCGCCGCGCGGATGTCCGCCTTCGGCTCTCCCTTCACAACGCATTCGCAAGGATCAAAAAGCTATGTTTCACACCAATAACGTTCATACCCTCGACTACCTGAGACTCATCGGCGTGCCGGAAATGCCCGCCCTGACCAGTCCGTTCGACCCGGGCTACGATCCCGCGACGCTCGAAAGCCACCTGGAGCAGAGCTCGCATTTGATGGCGATTCTAAAGGTGTCCATGGCGTGCTGGATGGTGGCCAAGGAAAACGCAACGCGGCGTAAGGTAGCGGCGGCCGCGAAACATCGAGTGCCTACGGTCACCGGAGGCGGCCCTTTCGAGATCGCCGTCGCGCAGGACCGCTTTCCCGCCTATCTGGACCTGTGCGCCGATATCGGCTTCACGCGCATCGAGTGCGGCGAGGGTTTTACCGACATGCAGCTCAGCGCGCGCGAAGTGCTGAAGATGGCGGGCGAGCGCGGGCTGGAAGTGCAATTCGAGCTCGGCAAGAAGCACACGGGAGCCTTCGACTCCAAGACCGCGGATGCGCTTATCGCACAGGGCCGGCGCTGGCTGGACGCGGGAGCGAGGGAGTTGGTGGTGGAGGCTCGCGAGAGCGCCAAGGGAGTCGGCCTATTCGATGAAAACGGCAATTTCGACCGCGGCCTGGCGGATCGCTTCGCCCGGGCGTTCGATCTAAAGACGGTCACCTTCGAGGCGCCCAACAAGCCCAGCCAATTTGCGTTGCTTGACCATTTCGGACCGCAAGTGCGCCTGTGCAACATAAGGCTGGAAGAGTTGCTGCGCGTCGAAATCTATCGGCGCGGCCTGCATTCCGACGCCTTCGGCAAAGAGAACTTGCGGCCGCGTGTTCCGCCACCGTCGTCCCGGGCCGCGTAATAGGGAGCTGATATGAAAACTTCGGTGATTATCGATTACTTGCCGGACAGCGTCTGGCGTTATAAGCGGGGCTGGGCGGTGGTGGCGGTGGACGTCATTCGCGCCACCACAACCGCAGTGACGGCGGTCGCCACAGGGCGGCGCTGCTATCCGGCGCCTTCGGTGGAGGCGGCTCTCGATCTCGCCAAGAAATTCGAGAATCCGGTGCTGGCCGGAGAGTTCGCGGGCGAAGTGCCGCCCAGCTTCGAAATGGACAACAGTCCGTCCCAGCTGATGGGGCGGACCGATATTCACCGCCCTTTGGTTCTAGTTTCCTCCTCCGGCACACGCGTGATTCACGAAGCGGCCGGATGCGAGGCTACCTATTTAGGCTGCTTCCGGAACCATTCCGTTCTGACGGCCTATCTTGCGGGACGTCATCCTCGCGTGGCGGTGATCGGCGCGGGAACGAAAGGCGAATTCCGCGAGGAGGACCAGATTTGTTGCGCCTGGATCGCAGCGGGATTGCTGAGCAGGGGTTACTCGCCCGAGAGCCTGGACACGGTGGAGATCGTCAATCGCTGGCGCGCCGCGCCGGCGCAGGCCTGCCTAACGAGCAATAGCGTCGGCTTTCTGAAGCGCACCGGCAGGCATGGAGATTTGGAGTTCATTCTGAACCATGTCGATGACCTTCAAGCCGTATTCCGGGTGGAGGAAGGCGAAGTGAAAATGGTTGCCGAAGCGGAAGCGCAGGCCCTCCCGCCCCGGGGCTTATCGCAGGCGCCGCAAGCGGGGTGGACCGCAGCGCGGAGACCCCACGCATGACCGAGCCGGTTCCCGCCGCAATTCTTCGTTCGGGCCATCATGGCGGCCTGGCCATCGCGCGGAGCCTTGGCCGGATGGGCGTTCCCGTCTATGGCGTGGACGGCGCTCGCTGGGAACCGGCGCTAAGCTCGCGTTATTGCCGCGGCCGTTTCAAAATCGATATCGAAGGCGGACCAGACGGCGAATCGCTGCGCCATCTGCTCGATCTGGGGGAACGATTGGGCCGGCCCGTTCTGATTCCGGCCACGGATGCCGGCGCAATTTGGGTCGCCGAGCACGCCGAAGATCTCCGGCGAGCCTACCGTTTTGCGGCGCCGGACGCCCACCTGGTTCGCACGTTGTGCGACAAGAGCCGGATGCAAGAGCTTGCCGCCCGCAGCGGAGTACCGACTGCTTTGTCGTTGGTTCCACGATCCAAGAGCGACGTGGAACGGTTTCTTGAAACGGCGGCGTTTCCCATTGTGGTGAAGGCCACCGACGCCGGACGGTTTCGTCAGCGCACCGGAGGAACGAAATTTTTAGCGCACTCGCGTTCGGAGCTTTTTCAGCTTTATTCGCGGGCCGAGGATCGTCAAGAGCCGTGCTTCCTGTTACAGGAATTCATTCCGGGCGAAGACTGGATGTTCGATGGGTATTTCGACCAGAATTCGCGGTGCCTGTTCGGCGTTACCGGTAAAAAAATCCGCCGATTTCCAGTGAATACCGGAGTCACCAGCCTGGGGATTTGCCTGGACAACGAAGCAGTCCACAAGATCACGCGGGACTTCATGCGAGCTATCGGCTACCAGGGCATCCTCGATATTGGCTACCGGCGCGATAGCCGCACCGGGCAATATAAGGTTTTGGACGTAAACCCGCGTATCGGGTGCACTTTCCGTCTCTTCGCAGCAGAAAACGACATGGACGTCGCTCGCGTCCTTTATTTGGATATGACGGGGCAGCCTGTGGCGCCGGCGCAAGCTGTGGAAGGCCGGAAATGGCTGGTGGAAGACTTCGATCTGTTCTCGGCGTGGCGGTCCTGGCGGAGGGGCGCGCTTAGCGTTCGAGATTGGATTCGCTCGCTCCGCGGCGTTCAGGAGCTTGCCTGCTTCGCTGTGGACGATCCTGTGCCCTTCCTATTAATGGGCGTTGCGGATTGCTCGGAGTTGTGGCGCTGGTTTCGTTGCCGGCGCCGAGCGCGCGCCCGCGCATTTTCGCCGGCGCCGGAGGTCAACTGGACGGCCTGACGAACGGGAACACTCCGGACTCCCCAAGGAGCGCCGGAGTGTTTCCGGTAAGCGGCTGCCGGGTAAGCGCCGAGTTGAAACGCGGCGAGAGAAAGGCTTTAACGGGTTGCGGGAGCGGAGCCAGCCGCGGCGGAGCCGCCGGCCGCAACGGGATGGGTAGAAAGATAGTCGATCGTCTCGCCCAGCTTCTTGCGGGCGGTTTCGATCGTATCCGGATCGCGCGTCCATGAACTCCAGTCGCGCGCGATGGAGCGCGAAATTTCCAGCGCCAGATCTCCATTGCCCATATTTTTCAGAATCTGGATATAGTCGAAGTCGTCGACGCCGTCACGCAACCATTTCAGGCGCATGGAGGCCACCACGCCCGGTACGCCGACCTGCTTGCCCGGATAGACCAGAGCGCCTTCGCCCGGATAAGAGCCGCTAAAGGCGTAGACGTTGTTCCATGGGTCTCCGGTCCAGTCGTCTACGCGCCAATACAGCAGGCCGCTCAGACCCAGGCTCTGGTTGATGAAACCAGGCTGGATGCGGAAGTCGACCGGAGGGAAGTCGATCTCCCATTTGGGCGAATAGGCGTCCTGCACCAGCGTATTGTAAGACCACACTTCATCACCCTTCTTCAGCACCTTTTCCACCTCGGCCTTGGAGTGGTCGTACATGACTGGCAAAAGAACCCAGATATCGACCGCGGAGCGGCGGCCCGTGCCGTCGTTTTCGAGAGCGGGGATGGGCGAAATGGTGACCAGATTTTTGATGCCGGCCTCGTGCATATTGCGTCCCCACTGTTGAATGACGGGGTAAATGTTGGTGCAGTGTCCGACTTCATCCGCGCTGTAGTCGTAGAGAGCCAGTCCGGGCTGCTGCGCCTTGGCGATGGCTTTGAATTGCTCCACGGATGGAGCCGCCGACATGGCGCAGTGGCCGATGTCGGCTCCGCCGAAAGGACCGGCCTGGGTGGCGCCCAGTCCAAAGTCCTTCATCAATTCGGCTTGATTGGCCGGGTTGGTGGACAAGGGCGAAATTCTATTCCGCAACAGCTCCTTTTGCGAAGCCAAATCTCCAGATCGGAAAAACAGGAAGGCGCTCTTCATCGCGGGAACGGCTGGCAGGGCGAAGTTCCAAACTTTCAGCGCGATTTGGCCAGTAAATTCGCCTTGCTTGCTTGCGACGGTATAAGTGCCCGCGTAGGCGCCGGCCTTGGCGGTCCTGGGCACCAAAAGATCCACCCAAATCGGCTGGTTCACGCCGGCTTTCAAATCGAATGGCACGGCGGTCAGCGGCGCTCCGGAAAGCGGCTTGCCGGTATTGGGATCGTTGAAGGGGATGAGCGGATCCGGATACCATCCCGGAGGAAGGGGTTGATTGCTTCCCTTCCAGTTCGGGCTGGAGCCCTTTACCTGCACGTATTTTTCGCGGTACAGGCTGAAAGCCGATTTCGGAATCGTTTCTCCGTCCGGACCGGTCAGGTCGGAAACTCTCACGTTCACGCCGCTCAGGCCCGCGGCGGCTCCGCTGACGACAATCTGAAAAGATTCGTACTCTCCCCGCGCCGCCCAGAGATTGGCTTGCGTCGCGCTTCCGGCGGATTCGGTCATGCCGACCCGATGAAGGCTTGGCGCAACCCACACGGAAGGATGTCCCACTTCCTGGGTATCCGCGAGCGCTAACGCCGCAGCGCTTAAAGCGGCTGCGACAAGCACACCTCTAGTAATTGAGTTCACTCTCACTTTTTTCACCTCGATAGACTTGCTTCAGAGACTTACTGCATAGACTTACTGCGGAATTTTTATGGCGCGGGAGCTTGCAGCGCCAAGACACGCGGTTGGAAGGCGTTGATGTAGCTCTTCAGGCCTATCTGCGTCCAGGACATGCCCAAGGATTTGGCCTCGCTGAGAGCTTGTTTGGCCCGCCAACCGTCGTGTTGAATCCGATAGCAGGCGATGACGGTCCCGGTGCGGTCCGAGCCCCGCCTGCAATGCACAAAGACAGGTTCATCGGAATTGAGCAAATTTAAGATCTTGGAGATCTGTTCATTGCTCGGAGCAACGACGCCCTTCATGGGGACGTTGACATAACGCATGCCCGCAGCCGCCACCGCGCGGGCTTCCTCCACCGTCGAGTGCTCATCGGCGCGGCGAAGGTCGATGACCGTTTTCACGCCTAGTTTTGCGAGGCCGAGCCAAGCTTCCGCGGAGGGTTGGCCTCCTCGAAAGACGTGTTGGTCGACCTGGTGGAAATTGGGAATGGCGACCGCCGGAAGGTCGCCGGCGAACGCCGGAATTGTAAAAGTAAGGACTGCTCTGAGGACAAAAAGTCCCCGGTACCGCCGTAAAATACTCATTCTCCTTAAGAAAAAATTTTGCGACTAAACCCAAAAGACGGAGCTCGCATTAAACTGGTTTCATTTGAAATGAAATAAACCGGCTCGAGCAACCGCTCAACGATCTAATTTGCAGAGACTCACGGAAACGATGGACCCACTAGCGACGCTCGGGTTGGGGATGGGATCGGCATGGTTGTCGGGCTTCAACTTGTACGCTACCGTGCTGACTCTAGGACTGTTACAACGCTTCCACTTGGTGGAATTGCCGGGAGGGCTGGATTTTCTCAGCCGCGGTTGGGTGCTTGGCGTCGCAGCCGCGCTTTACATCATAGAATTTGTAGCAGACAAGATCCCGATGGTAGATTCGGCATGGGACGCGATCCACACCTTTATTCGCGTCCCCGCCGGCGCGGTGCTAGCGGCTTCGGCATTCGCGCACTTCGATCCGGCGGTTCGCGCCGTGGCTTTGCTTGCCGGCGGGACGCTTGCGCTGGGCTCGCACGGGACAAAGGCGACGGTCCGGGCGACGGCAAACGCCAGTCCGGAGCCGTTTTCCAACCTTGTCCTCAGCGTGGCCGAGGATCTTTTCACGGTCGCATTGGCGGCGTTGGCCGCCTTTCACCCGGTGGCTATTCTCATCGTCGTTCTGATCTTTGTTGTGGCGCTGTTGTGGCTTGCGCCCAAGGCGATCCGCGCGATTCGGCGGCAACTGGCGCGCTTTGAGGAGTTTTTGCGCAGAGCTCGCCTGCTTGGATCGTAGTCGCCGTCGGCCGAGGCATTTTTTGGACCCAGGCTGGTTGCTTGTCGATCCTGAATAACAGGCAAGCCATGAGGTCCGTATATGAAACCAATATTGAGTCGAGCGCTGGCTATTTTGTGCAGCGCACTTCTGGCCGCGCAACCCTATAGCTATGCGCAGCAACCCGCGCCTTCCGGCGCACCCACTACTACGGGGGCGCCGGCGCAAGGGGCGGGGCCGATGAATCCACAACAACTCGATAGCCTGGTAGCGCCGATCGCGCTGTTTCCGGATCCGATCCTCAGCCAGGTGCTGGTGGCCTCGACATATCCGCTGGAGATCGTGGAGGCAGAGCGATGGGTCGCTCAGAATCCAGGGCTGAAAGGACAGCAATTGACGGCCGCGGCCGCCAAGCAGCCCTGGGACGCCAGCGTACAGGCATTGGTGGCCATGCCCGATCTTCTCAAAAAATTGAGTCAGGACGTAGGTTGGACGTCGGATCTGGGCAACGCCTTTCTGGCGCAACAGCAAGACGTGATGTCGGCGATCCAGCGCATGCGACAGAAGGCGTATGCGAGCGGCGCATTGAAGAGCACTGCTCAGCAGACGGTGGCGGCTACGACGGAAGCTGGCCAAAATATCATTACAGTGCAGCCCGCCGATCCTAACTACGTGTACCTGCCGGTGTACGATCCCTACGCGGTTTGGGGGCCGCCGGTGTATCCTTATCCGCCGATCTACTATGGCGGCGGCGCCGCCATCGCGGCGGGCGTGGTCGGATTTGCCGCCGGCATTGCGATCGGCTCGCTTTGGTACGGCGGATGGGGCGGCTGGGGCGGCTGGGGATGGCGTGCTGGATGGCGCGGCGGCAACGTCATCATTAACAACAATTTCATCTCGCGCAACAACTTCAATCGCGGGCCAGTCGGGGCCGGGAACCAGTGGGTGCACAACCCAGCTCATCGTGGCGGAGTGCCCTATAAAAATCCGGCCGTAGCGAATCGCTTCAATGCGCAGAAGCCCGGAATGGGCGCGCGCCCGACGGCTCCCCAGGTTCAGCAGCGCCTTGGACAAGCTGGCCAAGGCATGCGCCCCGGCCAAGGAGTCCCAGGGGGCGCGGCAGGGCTTCGGCCGGGCTTGGGGCAGGGTGCCGGGGCGATAGCCCGGCCCGGCCAAGGCAACTTCGGGACGCGGCCAGGAGGGGTTTCTACTCCAAATGCCGGCGATCGAATTGGCAATCGGGCAATCGGCGGAGGCATGCCGAATCGCGCCCCTGGAGGCAGAAATTTCGGCGGCAACGGCATGAATGGTATGCGGGGCGGCATGAGCAGAGGCGGCGGCGGTTTCCATGGAGGAGGAGGACGCCGAAGATAGCTCCGGTCCCCCGGCCTGCGGCTTGCGGAAACACGTGGGAACCCGTTCGGTTGCCGCCAGGCCAGCCGCGTGTGAGAGCGGGCGGCTTTATCGCTAACCCCGCTGATGGGCGAGTTCTGAGCCGCTGCTTGCGCGAAAGCATCGATGTTAACAAAGGAGCGCTCAAGGCATTCGTATATTTCGGCGATTTTGGGCTAATCCTAGGAGGCTTTTATGCACATTATGTGGTTTTTATGGATCTGTCTGATCGGTCTCATCGTCGGGGCCATCGCGAAGCTTATCATGCCCGGCAGGCAGCCAGGCGGCGTCCTCGTCACGATGTTACTCGGCATCGCGGGAGGACTTCTGGCGACATGGCTAGGGCGATTGGTTGGACTCTACCGGGAAGGGGCCCGCGCCGGCTTCATCATGTCGATCGTCGGCGCACTGGTTCTGCTCGGAATCTACAATCTGTTCACACGCCACCGGGCGGTCACCTAGGATTTCCCCAACGCCGTTGGCGAGGGTGCTTCCGGATATGCTTCTAGTCGGATAATAGATGCCCCCTTGGCTAAACCGCCGCCTCCACAGTAACAGCGGCCCAGCCCAGACTAGGAGCGGCCAGCGTTCCGCGCGGCTCGTAGACCGGCGGGAGCACCCCGCCGCGCCCAACCCGCACGCAGGCCGGCAGCAGCATGCATGGCGGCGGGACTGCGCTGAGACAAGCGACCCGTAAGTCTAGCTATCCCTCGCACTTAAAAACAGAATGGAATCGCTAGACACACGAGTGTTTTTTTCATTTTTGCGCTGTCCTGGGCGCTCGGAATGCCGCCGCACGTTAGAATGAAAATACCGATGCCCAGCCAAGACTCCTTCGGAGCCGCGGGAATCCTAGCGGCCGGCGGCCAGATGTACAGAATTTTCCGTCTCGCCGCACTTGAAAAAGCGGGTTTAGCCAAACTCGACCGCATTCCATATTCGATCAAGGTGCTGCTGGAAAATCTGCTGCGTTTCGAGGACGGCGCCACGGTGAAACGTTCGGACATTGAATACGTGGCCGCTTGGGATCCATCGGCCGCGCCACGGGAGATCAATTTTCGCCCCGCCCGCGTGTTATTGCAAGATTTCACCGGAGTCCCTTGCGTCGTCGACCTTGCCGCCATGCGCGATGCGCTGACCAAAATGGGCGCGGACCCCAAGAGGGCCAACCCCTTAATTCCCGCCGATTTGGTCATCGATCATTCCGTCCAGGTGGACGAGTTCGGAACCCCCAGCGCGTTTCAAGCCAACGCCTTGCTGGAATTTCAGCGCAACCGGGAGCGCTATGGCTTCCTTCGATGGGGGCAATCGGCTTTTCAGAATTTCCGCGTTGTTCCTCCCGATACGGGGATCGTACACCAGGTGAATCTCGAATATTTAGCCCCGGTTGTGTTTCATTGCGATGGGGTTGCCTACCCAGACACGGTGGTGGGCACCGATTCTCACACCACGATGATCAACGGCTTGGGCGTGGTCGGCTGGGGAGTCGGCGGCATTGAGGCGGAGGCGTGCATGCTGGGCCAACCCGCAACCATGCTGCTGCCGGCCGTGGTGGGATTCAAATTGACGGGCCGGCTGCGGGAAGGCGCGACCGCAACGGATTTAGTTCTCACCGTCACCCAGATGTTGCGGAAGAAGGGCGTTGTCGGTAAGTTCGTGGAGTTTTACGGCGACGGCGTAGGAGCGCTGAGCCTGGCGGACCGCGCCACCATTTCCAACATGGCGCCCGAATACGGCGCTACGATCGGCGTATTTCCCATCGACGAGTCGTCGCTTGAATATCTGCGCATGACCAACCGCGCTCCCGAGCAGATTGCTCTGGTGGAGGCATACGCCAAGGAGCAAGGCATGTTCCGCGTGGATGGCGCTCCGGAGCCGGTCTTCTCCGACACGCTCTCGCTCGACCTTTCCACCGTCACGGCGTCGCTGGCCGGTCCGAAGCGGCCGCAGGACCGCATCGATTTGCCCGATGTGAAACGGAACTTCCTGGCCAGCCTAGAGGCTCCGCCCAAAAGCGTGGAGATCGGCACCAATGGAACTCGCGCAACGATTCAGGACGGCAGCGTGGTGATCGCCGCGATCACAAGCTGCACCAACACGTCGAATCCGAGCGTCCTGGTCGCCGCGGGGCTGCTGGCCAAGAAGGCGGTGGATCGCGGCCTCACCTCCAAGCCGTGGGTGAAGACCAGCCTGGCGCCGGGCTCGAAGGTGGTGATCGACTATTTGAGCGACGCGGGACTGCTGCCGGCGCTCGAAGCGCTGAAATTTCACCTAGTCGGCTACGGATGCACCACCTGCATCGGCAATAGCGGACCGCTGCCGGAGGCGGTCGCCGCCGCGGTGACCGCCAATAAGCTGGTCGTGGCGAGCGTGCTCTCGGGCAACCGCAACTTCGAAGGCCGCGTGAATCCGCTGGTTCGAGCGAACTATCTGGCTTCGCCGCCATTAGTGGTCGCCTACGCGCTAGCGGGCCGTATCGATATCGATCTCTCCCAGGACCCCATCGGGAAGGACAGCGAGGGAAAGGAGATCTTCCTGCGCGACATATGGCCTAGCGACGACGAGGTGCAACGGGTGGTGAAAACGTCGGTGAGGCGCGAAATGTTCGCTAAGGAATATTCGCAAGTATTCGCGGGCGATGCGCAATGGAATTCGATTCCCGCGCCGAAGGGGGAAAGCTACGCTTGGAGCGATTCTTCCACCTACATCAAACGTCCCCCCTATTTCGATCAGATGGCCGATCCGGCGACGTTTGTCCAGGATATTCACCATCTCCGCTGCCTAGCCGTACTCGGGGATTCCGTCACCACCGATCACATTTCGCCGGCTGGAAATATCGCCAAGGAAAGTCCCGCCGGGCAGTATCTAATCTCGCTTGGGGTGAAGCCCTCGGATTTCAATTCCTACGGCGCCAGACGGGGAAATCATGAAGTCATGACGCGGGGCACACTCGCCAATATCCGTTTACGCAATCAGATGGCCCCCGGAACCGAAGGGGGCTGGACGACGCATGTGCCCTCGGGCGAGCGCATGTTTATCTACGACGCATCGGTGAAGTACAAAGAGGAAGGGACGCCTTTGTTGATCCTGGCCGGGAAAGAATACGGCACCGGCTCTTCGCGCGATTGGGCCGCCAAGGGCGTTCTGCTGCTGGGCGTGCGCGCCGTGATTGCGGAGAGCTTCGAGCGCATCCACCGATCGAATCTGGTCGGCATGGGCGTGCTGCCTCTCGAACTGCTAGAGGGGCAGAACCGCGAATCTCTGGGCCTTACCGGCTTCGAATCGTTCTCCATACAAGGCGTTCGCGCGGCTGTCGAGTCGTGCGGCCAATCGCTGGTGCGGGTCGCCGCCGATGGCAAAACATTCCAGGCGCGAGCCCGCATCGACACTCCCGTGGAGGCAGATTACTATCGCCACGGAGGAATTCTGCCTTTTGTGCTGCGACAATTGGCGGGAAATAAGACCGCCGCCCGATGAACGGCGGCGCGCCGCCGTTGCTGGCGTTGACCTTGCGGATCGGCCGATGCATGCGGCAATGGTTCAAATCGCTCCACTTCACAGAGACGAAATGCCGACCCTTGGAGGCTGGCAGCGTGTTGCTGTAGATGCGCCGATTCACATACGGGCGTATTTTTTTCGGAGTTCTTTGATTCTGCCAGCTATTTTTGGAATGGACACGCTTGCACGGAAATTCTTGCCGAGCCTGTAATCCTTGACGCGACGATTCTACCGGATTTTTGCTCCCGGGCCGCGTGGAGAAAATGACGGCTCGAGCGCTGCATTGACACGCCAAGAAATCGGCCGCTGAAGTAGCGCTGGCAGGCGAGATGCAGCGGCCGGGCAGTACGCCAAACGTAAGGCGTACAGAAAAATCTCGATAGAAAGGATATTCTTTATGCTCAAAATGGTAGCTTTGGCCTGTTTTACGCTGGCGCCCGCCAGCCTTCTCATCGTTGCGCAGGCTCCCGATCCCGCCGGTCACAGCGCCGCGCCGGGCGCGATGACAGGTATGGTGAAGAGCTTTGATCCAGGGAAATCAATCGATGTTGAGATTAATGGCGTGTCGCGCAAGTTCGACCTGTCCAAGACGGACACGCTGTACAACATCAATCCCGAAGTGAAGCCTGGAAGCAATGTAACGATCGTGGAAACCACGGATAATACTGGCAAGAAATCCATCACGATCGACCTCGCGCCCGCGCGCAAGGGGTGAACCTCCGCTTATCCGTTTCGGGGAGCGCCATCGGTGCGCCAACGATTTTTTCGCTGGCGCACCTTCTTCGCTTTTGGCTTTTTTTGGGAATCGCCTTCTCGCCGGCAATTCGCGCCCTTCGGGCCGCTCCGGCATCGTATAAATTGAAGGCATGAAGATCTCTATAGAAGGAATGCATTGCCAGGCGTGCGTCCGGCGCGTCGAGAAGGCGCTCGCTTCATTGGACGCGGCCAAGGTAGAAAGCGTCGAGATCGGCTCGGCCTCGGTATCTACGGACCCTTCGCGCGAGCAGGCCGTTCTGGAGGCCATCCGCGAGGCGGGCTACCAAGCGCGTAAAGCTGGATGACCGAAACGGTTCACATTCATGTCGGAGGAATGACTTGCGCCGCCTGCCAGGCGCATGTGCAGCGGGCGTTAGAGAAAACGCCGGGGGTGACTCGAGCGGCTGTGAACCTGATGGCGGCGGAGGCCACCGTGGTGTTCGATCCGCACGCCGTGGCCCCGCCTGCTCTGGTGGATGCGATTCGTGAAACAGGCTATGACGCGGAATTGCCTGTTTCCTCTGCGACCGACCTCGAGCAGCAGCAACAACGGGAGCAAGCGCAAATTCAGGAGGCGCGCGAGCTGGCGATAAAGGCGATGGCAAGCCTGCTGCTCGGCGCCGCCAGCATGTGGCTTTCGATGCGATTTATCCAGAACGAAGCCGTGAACTGGCTTCTTTTCGCCGTCAGTTTGTTCGTGATGACGTGGGCGGGGCGGGGTATTTTTGGGGGAGCGTTTCAGGCAGCGCGGCATGGCTCGGCGGACATGAACGCTTTGATCGCTCTCGGTACGGGCGCGGCGTTTCTCTATTCCGCGGCAGTGACGATCGCGCCAGGCTTCTTTCGCGCGCGCGGGCTTCCGCTTGACGTTTACTATGAGGCCGCGATTCTGATTTTAGCCTTTGTTGTAGCGGGCCGCGCGCTGGAGGCTCGAGCCAAACGCCAAACGACCGCGGCAGTGCGCCAGCTCATCGGTTTGCAGCCGCATACCGCGCGCGTTTGGCGAGACGGCGTGGAAGCCGAGATTCCGGTGGCGCAGGTTCGCCGGGGCGATCTTATCGTCATCCGGCCGGGAGAGAAGCTTCCGGTGGATGGCGAGATTGTGGACGGAGCAAGCTATGTCGACGAGTCCATGCTGACGGGCGAGCCTCTGCCGGCGCCAAAGCGGCCTGGGGACGCCGTGGCGGGAGGGACGATCAACGGCGCCGGAAGCTTTCGCTACCGCGCCACCACGGTGGGCTCCGAAAGCGTCCTGGCGCGCATCGTGGCGCTCATGCGCCAGGCGCAGGCGTCCCGCGCGCCCATCGAGCGGCTGGCCGACCGCATCAGCGGCGTTTTTGTTCCTTCGGTGATTGTGTTGGCCGCGCTCACCTTCGGCGGGTGGATGATGGCCGGCCGGACCGCGATCGCGGCCGCGGCCGCGGCGGTCGCGGTCCTTATCATCGCTTGCCCCTGCGCCATGGGACTGGCGGTTCCTACCGCCGTGATGGTGGCCACCGGCCGCGGCGCCGGCATGGGGCTGCTCATCAAAGGCGGTGAAGCGCTGGAGAAATTGCGCCGGGTTGACACCGTTGTCCTGGACAAAACGGGCACTGTAACCGAAGGCCGGCCACGTGTGACCGGCGCAGATATCCCCGATGAAGCGCTGCGCATCGTTGCGGCCGCAGAGCGCCGGTCCGAGCATCCTCTGGCGCGCGCCGTAGTCGAGTTCGCCGAATCGCGCGGCTTAAGGCTGCCAGAAGCGCAAGAGTTCCAAGCGTGGGTGGCGCGGGGAGTGGAAGCGCGGGTGGAAGGACACACCGTCCTGGCAGGCGATCGCCAATTTCTGGCCGATCGCGGCGCAGCCGCCTCGCATGGAGCCGGAATTTTGGTCGCCGTCGATGGCGAATTCGCTGGCTCGATTCAAGTGGCGGATGCGATTCGCCCGACTTCGCGCGCCGCCGTTCAGGAGCTGAGGCGTCTGGGAATCACCGTCGTCATGCTTACCGGCGATCGCCGTGAAAACGCCGAAAGGGTGGCTCGCGAGGCTGGCATTGAGCAGGTGATTTCGGAAGTGCTGCCCGGCGACAAGACAGCGGAAATCGCGCGCTTGCAGCGCGAAGGGCGAACGGTGGCGATGGCCGGCGACGGAATCAACGACGCTCCCGCCCTGGCGCGAGCCGATGTCGGCTTCGCCATGGGGTCAGGAACCGATGTCGCCATGGAAGCCGGCGACGTTACGATTCTGCGCTCCGATCTCCGCGCCATTCCCCAAGCCATAGCGCTTTCTCGCGCGGCGTGGCGCATCATGAAGCAGAATCTGTTCTGGGCCCTGGGATACAACGTCGTCGCGATTCCCGCCGCCGCGTTCGGTTTTCTGAATCCCGTGATCGCCGCCGCGGCTATGGCGGCCAGTTCCGTCAGCGTCGTGGCGAATAGCCTGCGGTTGAAGCGGGTGAGACTGGACCGGTTCGGGCGCCACGGGCTTTAAGGTATGCCCGCGCATTTCTGCGTTTCGTTGGCGGTGACGGCCTCGATGCACTCGATCATTTTGACGTGGAAAAGCGTTATTTTTTCAACCAGCTTCTTCCGGTCTTCGTCCTTAATCGGGTAGGCTTGGTCGCCGCTGAAGCGCAACGTATTCAGCAGATCGGCGGCGGTGGGCAGAATCGTGGCGCTTACAATCGCAAAGCTTTGATGATAGGTTTCGGACGGCTTAAGCGGTATCCGTATCAGCGGCTTCACGTACGGCAGCGGCGGAAACAGCGGGATCGGATCGCGCCAGCGGCTGAGCTTCGCCGAGAGCGTCGAGATTTCGAATAGCTTGAGCGAGTCAACGCGAACGTTGGTTGTGACGGAATGAACCGCCACGCGATCGGCGTCGTCGTTTTTGGTCTTTCCGTCGGGGCCGACTTGCTGGGGCGAGCCCTCGTCCTTGGACTCCATCGTGATCTTGAGCTCCGCCGAGCTTGCGCCTGGAAGAGTGTAGGGGCTGACGGTGAGGTTCAAATCGCGCCCCAACGTGACGGTGGAGCTCTTCCCGGTGTTGAGAAAGGCAACCAGGGCGTCGGCGGGATTGGCCGCGAGATTTTTGCCAAGGACTCCCGGCAAGGCGCTCGGGACATTTTCAAGCTGATTCAGGAAATCTTGCACGAGAGGGGCAGGGGTGGTCTTGA
>DATGLY010000041.1:0-56588 GCA_035293905.1 Bryobacteraceae bacterium | reverse complement strand
CGAGCTCCTCAAACAGGCCCATGACTTCCAATTTCACGGCCGCTTGCCCGATCCCGCCCCTGAAAATCCCCGTCTCGCCGAGTGATTCCATCAACCTGAGTCCGGCCACCGCCCCGCTTTAATGGCAAGCCTCGATCTGTTATCTTCGTATGGCTGCCCCTTGCGGGCGAGCGCCGGCCATGCCTGAAGCAATCACTCAATCCATAAGCCTGACCATTAATGGCGAGCGTCACTCCCATACCGTGGAGCCGCGCCTCCTTCTAATTCATTACCTCCGTGAAGTGGTGGGCCTCACCGGCCCGCACATCGGCTGCGAGACCTCGCTTTGCGGAGCTTGCACCGTGGAAATCGACGGCAAAGCCGTCAAGAGCTGCACCATGTTCGCCGTCCAGGCCGATGGCGCAAGCCTCCTCACCATCGAAGGCTTGGCCTCCAACGGCAAGCTTCATAAAGTCCAGCAAGCCTTCTGGGACGAGCACGGCCTGCAATGCGGCTTTTGCACTCCCGGCATGATTATGGCCTCCAAACAGATCCTGGACCGCAATCCTCAGCCCACCGAGCAAGAAATTCGCCAAGGGCTCGAGGGGAACATCTGCCGCTGCACCGGCTATCAGCACATCGTCAACGCCGTGCGGGCGGCCGCCAAAGCTTCGGGAGCATAAAACGAAATGGCCACCATAACCGCAAAGCCCGAAACCCTCGTCGGCAAGCGCATCCGCCGGCGCGAAGATCCGCGCCTGATCACCGGAACCGCCACCTACGTCGACGACATCAAGATGCCCGGCATGCACTATGCCTCCATTCTCCGCAGCCCCCACGCCGCGGCCGCCATCCGCTCCATCGACGTCTCCAAAGCGCTCGCCACTAAGGGCGTGCTGGCCGTATTCTCCGGCAAGGACACCGAGCACGCCGGCCTGGTCCCCTGCGGCGCCGCCCTGCCCGGCCTTCGCGTCCCCCCTCACCATCTGCTCGCTCTTGATCGCGTCTACTTCGTCGGCCATCCCGTCGCGGTCGTCGTCGCCGCCGACCGCTATATCGCCCGCGACGCCGCCGACCTCATCGAAGTCGATTACAACGTCATGCCCGCCGTCGCCGATCCCGAAAAGGCTCTCGCTCCCGGCGCCCCCCCCGTCCATCCCCAATGGCCCGACAACGTCGCTTTCACCTTCCATCAGGAATCGGGCGAAGTCGATAAAGCCTTTGCCCAAGCCGACCTCGTCGTCAAGCAGCGCATCGTCAGCCAAAGACTGGTCCCCAACGCCATGGAGACGCGCGGCGTGGTGGCCGATTGGCGCCAGGCCGACCGCTTCCTCACCCTCTACACCTCCACCCAGGCGCCCCATCTGGTCCGCACCCTCGTGGCGCAAATTCTGGCCCTCGACGAAAACCGTCTGCGCGTTGTCGCCCCCGAGGTCGGCGGTGGATTCGGCAGCAAGATCGACACCTACGCCGAAGAGATCCTCATGTCCTGGGTCGCCATGCGGCTTCACAAGCCCATCAAGTGGATCGAATCCCGCCGCGAAAATTTCCTCTGCACCATCCATGGCCGCGGCCACGTCGACTTCTACGAAATCGCGGCCAAAAAAGATGGCGAAATCACCGCTATTAAGCTCAAAATCATTCAAGATCTGGGCGCGTTTCTTTCTTTGCTCACCCCCGCCATTCCCACCCTCAGCGTCCTCATGATGCCCGGCTTGTACAAAACCAAAAATATCCGCGCCGACATCGTCGGCGCCTTCACCAACTGCATGGCCACCGACGCCTACCGCGGCGCCGGCCGCCCGGAAGCCACCCACGGCATCGAGCGCATGGTGGATATGGTCGCCGCCGAGCTAAAAATGGACCCCGCCGAAATTCGCCTCAAAAATTTCCCCCAGCCGAGCGAATTTCCCTTCCCCACCGCCACCGGCCTCGTCTATGACTCCGGCGATTACGCCGCCCCTCTCCGCAAGGCCATGGAGCTGGCGGAATACCCGAAGCTCCGTAAGCAGCAGCAGGAGGCCCGCGCCCAAGGCAAGCTCTGGGGCATCGGTCTCTGCACCTACGGCGAAATCTGCGCCTTTGGCCCCTCGCCCGCCACGCCCGCCGGCGGATGGGAAAGCGCTCAAGTGAAAATTGAGCCCTCCGGCAAAATTACCGTCGCCACCGGCGTCTCTCCTCATGGCCAGGGCGAGGAAACCACCTTTGCTCAAATCGTCGCCGACGAGATGGGCGTGGACCTCGACGACGTCCTTGTCTCCCACGGCGACACCTCCCTGGTTCAATACGGCATCGGCACCTTCGGCAGCCGCTCCACCGCCGTCGGCGGCGCCGCCCTCTACTTCGCTTTGCAAAATCTCAAGGCCAAAATTAAAAAGTTCGGCGCCCTGCTGCTGGAATCCGGCGACGTGCGTTTCGAAAACGGCCGCTGCGTCGATAACAAAACCGGCAACAGCGTATCTCTCAAGGAGATCGCCTTCGCCGCCTATCGCGCCATGAAACTTCCCCCGGGAGAAGAGCCCGGCTTGGTCGCCACCAGCTTCTGGGAGCCGCCCAATTTCACCTTCCCCTTCGGCGCCCACCTGGTCGTAACCGAAGTCGATCGCGATACCGGCGAAGTCGCCATTCGCCGCTACATCGCTGTCGATGATTGCGGCAACATCCTCAATCCTCTGATTGTCGAAGGCCAGGTTCATGGAGGCGTCGCGCAGGGCATCGGCCAAGCCCTCTGGGAGCAGGCCGTCTACGACGACGCCGGCCAGCTCATCACCGGCGAATTTATGGACTACGCCATGCCCCGCGCCCACATGATGCCGTGGATCGAAACCAGCCACACCATTACGCCCACCCCCGTCAACCCGCTGGGCGTCAAAGGCGTCGGCGAAGCCGGAACCATCGGCGCTTCTCCCGCCGTCGTCAACTCCGTGGTCGACGCCCTTGCGCCGTTGGGCGTCCGCCACATCGACATGCCCATGACTCCCGAAAAAATCTGGAAGCTCCTCTCCGGGAGGGCCTCATGATCCCAGAAGCCTTCGATTATTCCGCGCCCAAAACTCTCGACGAAGCCCTGAAATTGCTCGCCGCCGGCGCAAAACCTCTCGCCGGCGGCATGAGCCTCATCCCCTCCATGAAGCTGCGCCTGGCCGCGCCCGGGCATCTGGTCGACCTCGCCCGCGTCAAAGAGCTGGACTATATCGGTGAAACCGAAAAATACCTGCGCATCGGCGCCGCCGCCACCCACTACGCAGTCGAAAGCTCCCCGCTCGTCCGCGGCAAGTGCCCCCTGCTTGCCGAAACCGCCTCCCACATCGGCGACCTCCAGGTGCGCAACAGGGGCACCATCGGCGGCAGCGTCGCGCATGCTGACCCCGCGGCCGATTATCCCGCCGCCCTTCAGGCTCTCGAAGCCCGCCTCGTGCTCAAAAGCTCCGCCCGCGAGCGCGCCGTCCCCATCGGCGAATTCCTCCTCGATACCTTCACCACCGCTCTCGAACCGGGCGAAATCGTTCGCGAAGTCGTCGTCCCCATCGATCCCGAAGGAACCGGAACCGCCTATCGCAAGGTCGCCCAAAAGGCCAGCGGCTTCGCCATCGTCGGCGTCGCCGTGCGGATTCGCAAAACCGCAGACGTCATCTCCATGGCCCGCATCGGCGTCACCGGCCTTTCCAATCGCGCCTTCCGCGCCACCCATGTCGAAAAGGCCCTGGAAGGCCGTCGCGGCTCGCCCGCCGAAATTGACGCCGCCGCCAATCTCCTTACCCAGGGCGTCGAAGCCAACTCGGATCTCCACGCCTCCGCCGAGTACCGCCGCCATCTGGCCGTCGTCCACGCCAAGCGCGCCATCGCCGTAGCCCTGGCGAGAATCACATGAAAATTTCGGGCTCTTCCACCCTAGCCGTTCCCGTCGAACGCGCTTACCAGCTCATGCAGGATCCGGACTCTCTCGCCCGCGCCATGCCCGGGTGCGAGTCGCTGGAGCGCATCGGCCCCGGCGAATTTCGCATGAAAATGAAAATGGCCATGGCCAGCCTCTCCGGCTCATTCGACGGCAAAGTAACCATCGCCGATCCCCAGCCCCCCTCCAGCTTTAAGCTCATTGTGGAAGGCTCGGGCAAAATCGGCTTCCTGAAAGGCGAAGGCTTGCTGAACCTCGCGCCCTCCGGCGAAGCCACCGAAGTCTCTTATCAAGGCGACGTCCAGGTCGGCGGCCCCATCGCCGCCGTCGGCCAGCGCCTCATCGACGCCACCGCGAAGATGATGATCAAGCGCTTCTTTGACAAGCTTGCCGCCGCATGAAACCCTGGAGCCGCGCCCGCAAAAAAGTGGACGTGGCCGCCGCTAAGTCGATATACTGCCTATGTCTGGAGGCCCTATGAAGACGCCCCGTTCTTGGGTGCCCCTCGCGTCCGCCGCGCCCGCTGTCCTCGCCGTCGCGGTTCTCGTCAAGGCCCAAACGGCCTCGCCCGATCCACCAGCGTTCTTCGGCAAATACTGCGTCGCCTGCCACGATTCTGAGCAGCGCACCGCCGGCCTCGCCCTGGATGCGATCGATTGGAGCAAGCCGGCCGAGCACGCGGAGGTTCTCGAGCGCGTGATCGTCAAGCTTCGCTCCGGCTCGATGCCGCCGCCCGGCATGCCCCGGCCCGGCGCCGCGACTTATCGCGCCGTCGCGGCCGCCCTCGAAAACGCCCTGGATAAAGCTTGGGCCGCCCACCCCAACCCCGGCCGCATCGGCGCCGTTCAGCGCCTCAATCGCTCGGAATACAACAACGCCATCCGCGATCTGTTCGCCCTCGATATGGATCTCAAGCCCCTCCTTCCTGGCGACGATACCGCCGACGGCAGCTTCGACAACTTCGCCGACGTCCTCTCCATCTCCCCGTCGCACCTGGAGCGATATATGTCCGTCGCCCGCCAGGTCACCCGCCTCGCCGTGGGCCTTCCGCCCGCCAAGCCCGGCATGGATCGCTTCGAAATTCCGCTCCACGTTCTGCAAGAGGATCGCATGAGCGAAGATCTCCCCCTGGGCTCCCGCGGCGGCATGGCGATTCATTACGATTTTCCCGTGGACGGCGACTATCTCATCAAAGTCCGCCTCCAGCGCCAATACCAGGACTATCTCAAGGGCATGGGCTGGCCCCAGCAGCTCGATGTCCGGCTGGACGGCAAGCTTCTCAAGCGCTTCACCGTGGGAGGCGGCGCCAAGGGCCGGCCCGCCGCCTCCAGCTACGCCGGCGACGGCGAGCCCGGCTTCGCCGGCGATCCCGAGTGGGAAACCTATATGCAAGTCACTGGCGATGCGGGCCTGGAAGTTCGCGTCCCCGTGCAAGCCGGCTCCCACATCGTCGGCGTCTCCTTTGTCAGAGAGATGTGGGAGCCCGAGGGCCTTCCCCAACCGGTGCAGTTGGGCCGCGTCATCTCCAACGATCAGGTTTACATGGGCTACGCCAATGTCGGCTCCGTTCAGATCGGCGGTCCCTATGAAGCGCGGGGCGCCGCGAAGGACACGCCCAGCCGCCGCGCGATCTTCGTCTGCCAACCCAAAGCCCCGGCCGAAGAGCGCTCCTGCGCCGCCGCCATTCTTTCGCGCATGGCCCGTCTCGCCTACCGCCGTCCCGCCGCTAAAACCGATATCGACACCTTGCTCGGCTTTTTCGACAGCGGCCGCAAGGACGGAACCTTCGATGACGGAATTCAATTCGCGCTCGAACGAATGCTGGTCGATCCGGATTTCCTGCTCCGCGTCTATCGCGATCCCTCGAAATCCCCCAGCGGCGCGGCTTACCGCCTCACCGATCTTGAGCTTGCTTCCCGCCTGTCTTTCTTTCTCTGGAGCAGCATTCCGGACGACCGCTTGCTCGGCTTGGCCGAGCGCGGCGAACTGGCGAAATCCGGCAATCTCGAAAGGGAAGTCCGCCGCATGCTGGCCGATCCCCGCGCCGCCGATGCGCTGGTGAACGATTTCGCCGCGCAATGGCTGAACCTGCGCCAGGTCGAAGACGTCGTCGTGGATCCCGAAAAGTATCCGCTGTATGACGAGAGTTTGTTGCAGGCGTTCCAGCAGGAAACCAAGCTGTTTGTCGCCAGCGCCATCGGCGAGGACCGTCCGCTGGCCGACCTGCTCAACGCCGGCTACACCTTCGTCAACGAAAGGCTGGCTCGGCATTATGGCATCCCCGGAGTCTACGGAAGCCGGTTCCGCCGCGTGACGCTGCCCGACCACAACCAGCGCGGCGGCCTGCTGGCCCAGGGCGCCATCCTGGTCACCACTTCCTATCCGGACCGCACTTCGCCGGTGCTCCGCGGCAAATGGCTCCTGAACAATATCCTCGGCTTGCCCATCCCGCCCCCTCCTCCCGGCGTGAACACCGCCCTGGAGACCAAACCCGGCGCCGCTCCAAAAACCATTCGCGAAAGGCTGGCCCAGCATCGCACCAATCCCACCTGTAATAGCTGCCACTCTGTCCTCGATCCCTTGGGATTCACGCTCGAAAACTTCGACGTCATCGGCGGCTGGCGCGCCACCGACGAAGCCGGCAAACCCGTGGACGCAGTCGGAACCACCGCCAGCGGCGTGAAGATGGAAGGCCTGCCGGGTCTCCGCAAAATGCTGCTCGACGATCCAGAGCAATTTCCTCGAACCGTGACCGAGAAGTTGATGGCCTACGCGCTCGGCCGGCGGATCGAGTATTATGACCGCCCGGCGGTGCGCAAAATCGTTCACGACGCGGCGGCGAATCAATATCGCTGGTCTTCCATCATCTTAGGGATCGTAGAGAGTCCGGCCTTTCAGATGCGCGCGCCACAATCGGCGGAGTGAGGGCGATCGGCGCGGCTCCGAGATCCGCTCTCCTGATAATTGGCCGAACCGCTAAGGAGAGTGCTCCTTGACAGAAGGCCGCTCATGGGCCCTGCTAGCATAAAACTTTCGCTTTCCATTCATGCTTCGTAAATTTCGCGGCATCTCGCCCCGCGTCGCGGCATCCGCCTACGTGGACCCGGCGGCGACCGTCATCGGCGACGTCGTAATCGGCGAGCGCTCCAGCGTCTGGCCCGGCGCTACCCTGCGCGGCGATATCGATCCCATCCGGGTGGGCGAGGAAACCAGCATTCAGGAAGGAGTCGTCGTGCACACC
This sequence comes from Bryobacteraceae bacterium, assembly GCA_035293905.1. Lineage (GTDB taxonomy): Bacteria > Acidobacteriota > Terriglobia > Bryobacterales > Bryobacteraceae > Palsa-187. The sequence continues at coordinate 49,473 of DATGLY010000041.1, read as the reverse complement.
GATTCCGGATTCCCCACCGCGATCGGCAATCGCGTCACCATCGGCCACTCGGCGGTGATTCATGGCTGCGCCATTGAGGACGAGGCTCTGATCGGCATCGGCGCCATCGTGCTGAACGGCGCCCGCGTTGGCAAAGGCGCGGTGGTCGCCGCCGGGTCCCTGGTGACCGAAGGCATGCAGGTCCCGCCCGCCACGCTGGTGATGGGAGCGCCCGCCAAGCCGCGCCGCGCGGTGAGCGCCGAAGAACAGGCTCGCTTCCGCAAAGGCGTTCAAGGCTACGTCGAGCGGGCCGCCCTCTATAAGGAGCGGGAGTGAAAGCGGTAAAAGGGATGCGCGACATCCTGCCGCCCGCCACGTTTGTGTGGAATCACGTGGATGCCGTCGCCCGTGAGGTCTTCCGAACCTACAACTACCAGGAGATCCGTACGCCGATTCTGGAGGAAACCAGCCTGTTCGCCCGCGGCGTCGGCGCCGACACCGACATTGTCGGCAAGGAGATGTACACCTTCCAAGATCGCGACGGTACTTCGCTGACCTTGAGGCCCGAGGCCACGGCTTCGGTGATGCGCGCGTATATCGAACACCGCATGGATCAGCTTCCCGGCGTGAAGAAGCTCTACTATATGGGTCCGATGTTCCGCCGCGAGCGCCCGCAAAAGGGCCGCTACCGGCAGTTTTATCAGATCGGCGCCGAAGCGATCGGCTCGGAATCTCCTTTGCTCGACGCCGAAGTGATCGAGCTGGCCGCCGGGTTGTTGCGGCGCGCCGGCCTTGAAGAATTCGAGCTGTTGCTGAATTCCGTGGGCGACTCCAAGTGCCGCCCGGCGTTCGTCGAGTTGTTGCGCGAACAACTGAAGCAAGTCGCGCCGCGCATGTGCGGAGACTGCCAACGCCGCGCGGTGACGAATCCGCTGCGCGTGCTTGATTGCAAGGTCCCGGAAGACCAGCCCATGATCGAATCGCTGCCGTCCCTTCTCGACCGCCTCTGCGCCGAATGCCGCGGCCACTTTGCCGCGGTGAGAGCGTATCTGGACCGCCGCGGCATTCCCTACCAGGTGCGCCCTCGGTTAGTCCGCGGCCTGGACTACTACACGCGCACCACCTTCGAGTTCCTGCATGCGGCTCTGGGCTCGCAAAATACCGTTCTGGCGGGCGGCCGCTACGACGGGCTGGCGCAAAGTCTCGGAGCCCGCATCTTTGCCCCGGGCGTCGGCTTTTCGATGGGCGAAGACCGCTTGGCCATGACCCTGGAACAAACCCTCCGCCTGGAATCGGATCCGCTGGTGTTGGTGACCTTCACCGAAGGCGAGGCAACGCAGTGGGCGGCCGTGAACGCCGCCGCCGAACTGCGGGCCCATGGAATCCGGGTCGATCTCATTGGCGGAAAGCTCAAGAAGGTCTTTGAAACCGCCAACAAGCTGCAGGCCCGATTGGCGGTGATTTGCGGAGAAACCGAAGTGTCCGCCGGAACCGTTTCCATGAAGGATCTGGAAACTCAGCAACAAACCAATTTTCGCCGTGAACGGCTCCTGGAAAACGTACAGACATGCCTGAACAAGCACCGCTAGATTTTTTGGGCGATTTGCGCCGCACCCATAGCTGCGGCGAACTGCGCCGCTCCGACGCGGGCAAGCGCGCCCTCCTGATGGGATGGGTCCATCGCCGCCGCGATCTAGGCGGCGTCCTCTTCATCCATCTGCGCGACCGCGAAGGCGTCACCCAAGTGGTCTTCCACGCCGGCGGCGACCCGGCGGTCCACGCCAAAGCCGAATTGCTCTCCAGCGAGTACGTGGTCGCCGTGGAAGGGCCGGTAGAGCTTCGCAGCCCCGACACCGTCAATCCCGCCATTGCTACGGGCGAAGTGGAGGTGGTTTGCCAGAAGCTGTGGATTCTCAACGAATCGCGCACCCCTCCCTTTCCCATGGAAGATGCCGTGGATGTAAAGGAAGACGTGCGTCTGAAATATCGTTACCTGGATCTCCGCCGCCCCCGCATGCAGCGCAATATTATCTTGCGCTCAAAGGTGACGTTCGCGGTGCGGGAAGCGCTCATCGCTCTGGGCTTTCTTGAAATCGAGACCCCCTTTTTGACGCGTTCCACGCCCGAGGGCGCGCGCGATTACCTGGTGCCCAGCCGCGTAAATCCGGGGACATTTTACGCTTTGCCCCAGTCTCCCCAGATTTTTAAGCAGCTTTTAATGATCTCCGGCTTCGAAAAATATTTCCAGATCGTGCGCTGTTTTCGCGACGAAGACTTGCGCGCGGACCGCCAGCCGGAGTTTACTCAGATCGATCTGGAAATGTCGTTTCCCCAGCAGGAACAAATCATCGAAACGATTGAGCCGATGATCGGAGCCGCCTGCAAAGCCGCGGGATATGCCGTTGCCGCCTCCTTTCCCCGCCTTACCTACGCGGAAGCCATGCGGGCTTACGGCACCGATAAGCCCGATTTGAGGATACCGCCCTTTCACTGCGTGGAAGATTTATTTCCCGGCGCCAATCTCACCGCCGAAGGAATGCCGCTCGTGGCGATTTGGGTTCCCAAGGCCGGCGGTTTGAGCCGCAAGGAGCGCGACGAGCTAAAGGCATTCGGCCAGCAGCGCGGCCTGCGCATCTATGACGATGTCAAGCGTCTGGAGCGCGATTACAACGAACCCATGGCTTTTGTCCGCCGCCGCACTGGCGCCACCGAAGAAGATCTTCTGCTGCTAGCCGGATGGGCCGGCGAAGGAAATGGCCGCGTCCACAGCCGCCCGGAAGAAGCCGTTCTCACGGCCTGCGGACAACTCCGTCTTTATGCCGCTCAGAAGTATGCGGACAAGCACGGCTTGCTCGATCCTCAAAGCTTCCACTTCCTTTGGGTCACGGATTTTCCTATGTTCGAGTGGGACGAGGAAGAAAACCGGTGGAACGCCGCCCATCATCCCTTCACTTCGGTTCATGACGACGACCTCGATATGCTCGTCAGCGATCCCGCCCGTTGCCGCGCTAAATCCTACGATTTGGTTTTGAACGGAGTCGAATTGGGCTCCGGATCGATTCGTATTCACCGCCGCGACGTGCAGTCGAAAGTTTTCGCGGCTCTTGGATTCTCCCCGGAAGAGGCGCGCAACCGCTTCGGGTTTTTGCTGGAGGCTTTGGAATATGGCGCTCCGCCGCATGGGGGCATCGCGCTGGGCTTAGACCGTCTGGTGATGATCCTTGCGGGCGAGCCTTCGCTCCGCGAAGTCATTCCCTTCCCCAAAACCGCCAAGGCGACCGATCTGATGTGCGATGCGCCGTCGGAAGTGCCGGAGCGGCAACTGCGAGAGTTGGGGATTGCGATCCGCCGGTCCAATTAAGGTTGCTTAACACGAGCCTCGTACTGGAACTTTCGGGATTGTTTCTACGGCGTGTCGAAGTTTAGGAATTATGTCCCAACCAACTGAAGTTCTAGTACTGAAAAATACGCTTTTCTCAGTCAAAAACTCTTGACAAAGTCCCGTTTCTCAGGTTAAGCTGAAATCCCCTGGAGCACTAATGACAGTTATCCGACTCTGAAAGAACAGAGCGTACCAGGCGGTTCGGAGGATCTAATGACCGTCGCTCTTGCTTCAAGTAGTGCAGAACTCTATAGGCTATGTAGCGGAATTTTGACCGATCTGGGCGGTGTAGAACTGATCGCCATTGACCCTCAAGACTCGCTTCCCGCCGCTGATTTGTTCATTTGGGATTATTCGCCAGAAGTCAATCTATCCAGGATTCGCGATAGAGAAATCCATCACCACGTGGTGTTGGTGGATAGAGAAGATCTCGCATGTTGCGGAGATCGTATTCCGGCCGGAGTGATGATGGTTATTAAGCCGCTGGACCCAACCGGATTGTCGCGGTGGATTTTTGCGGCGCTGGCCGCAACCACACAGAGCCTTTCCCGCGGCCAGAATCCAAACGGCGCCATGGCAGGGCCCGAGCAGAACTGGTGCGACGCGCTGGCCAAGGGACTTCACGATGTTGGGGCTCCATTGACGGCCGCTTCGGGATATTGTGAGCTGTTGCTGGCGGGAGAATTCGGCCCCTTCAACAGCCGTCAAAACGAGATCCTCGGGCGAATGCGCGCTAGTCTGGCTCGGCTCAGCCGGTTGACTGCGGACATGTTCGAAAAGTCCGCCGGCATGAGGCTTCACACGAAAGGCTTTGCCGCGGCCGCCCCGGCGTTAGCGCCCGTTGCCCGGCGGAGCGTTTCTTCGGCCATGCTGGATCAAGATCAAGTTGCTCGGTGCATCCAGCAGGCGATCCATGAAATCGAGCTGTTCGCCGCGGAAAAGCGCCTGAGGGTGGTCAGCCGGTTGTCGCCGGCCTCGGCTTCGATGCCTTTCGACCCTTGCCAGCTAGAACAGGTCCTCTCCAACCTGCTGGACAATGCCTGCAAATTCTCTCATCCGGGAGGCAGAGTAGAAGTTTGCGGCTATCCGGCGGTTTCAGAACGCCGGCAGCCAGGCTTACCGCCAGCCGCGATGGAGCGGGGGGCGTGGACGGCCGGCTCATACAGCGCTGATGGCGCCGGCTCGGAATCGGAATACAACTGTTTCAGAATTGACGTGTTTAATACAGGGCCGGGCATTGCTCCGGATCTCCTGGATCGGATTTTTGACGAATACGCAACCTTTTCGGCAAGCGCTGACGGAAACCCGCCGATGAGAAGCACAGAGAAAGGGAGCAGCGGAAGAGCCGGCGCCGGTCTCGGTTTGGCCATCTGCAAGCGCATCGTTGAGGAGCATGGGGGGAGCATTTGGGCTGAGAACCGGCCCGACGGCCCCACGATATCCTTCCTGCTCCCATTCAGCGGGAAGCAACGCAGTTCAAATATCGACAGTATGCGAGGGCCGGAGCGCGTAACTTCGGTCCGGCGGCGCGCTGGTTGGCAGGAAGCGGGAGCGCCGCGACCCTACGCGGGCTAGGTTGCTCGTAAAGCCGGAGCGCTGGCTTTTTCCGCACAAAGCAGAACGCCCCTGTGTCCAGCTTGCAGGCTACGGCCTCGCGATGATCGAACTCGAGTAGGTGTGGTTTCGGGCAGCAGCAAAAAGAAGGCAGTTCAAGAAGCTTAGAAAGGTTAAAGAGCGCAATGGGACTAGAAAGAACAGAAAGAACGATATTGGTAGGAGACGACGATTCGGAGGTTCGGGATTTTTTGGAAGTGACGCTTCGTCATCACGGCTATGGCGTCCATTTGGCCGAAGATGGGAACCAGGTAATGAATCATCTGGATTCGCAGAAGCACTTCTCTGCTGTTTTGTTGGACATTTTCATGCCCGGCAAAAACGGTTTTGAATTGCTGCACGAAATCCGCATGAAAGATCGCGACCTGCCGGTCATTATGCTATCGGGAGCCAGCAGCCCGGAAAACATCGTGGAGGTGATGAAAAAAGGAGCGACCGATTTTCTCGGAAAACCGTTCAGTCCGGAAGAACTGCACAAGGTGTTGAAGGGAGCGTTTGAGGGCCGTCCCACCGTGCCCGCCAAGCCCGCTCTGCCCGAGCGTTCCCGGCACAAGACGCAGGATGCGGCTCTTGGCAACTGGAGTTCCAGTATGCAGGAGGTCTACGCCATGGCCGCCGCGATCGGTCCGTCGGACACTCCCGTGCTCATTCAGGGCGAAACCGGCGTTGGCAAGGAGGTGCTGGCGCGGCAGTTGCACTCCCTTTCGCGGCGGGCCCACAAGCCCTTTTTCAAGCTCAATTGCGCGGCCTTGCCATCGGAATTAGTAGAGAGCGAACTGTTCGGATACGAGCGCGGGGCCTTTACAGGCGCTTTTCAGCGGAAGCCTGGAATGTTCGAACTCGCCGATGGCGGCACGTTGCTGCTGGATGAGATCGGCGACATGGATTTCAAGCTGCAAGCGAAGCTTCTTCAGGTGCTCCAGGATCATGAATTTCAGAGGCTCGGCGGCAAGGAAACGGTGCGCGTCGACGTCCGCGTTATTGCAGCCACTCATAATGATCTTGAAAGGGCCATCGCCGCGGGGAAATTCCGGCAGGACCTATACTACCGCTTAAATGTGGTGACGCTTTTTGTGCCGCCGCTTCGAGAGCGCAAAGACGATATTATCCCGCTCGCGAAAATTCTATTGGAGAAACACGCTCACGGAGACGCCGGCAAAATTGACTTCACTCCTCAACTTCAACAAGCTCTTTTAGTGCACGATTGGCCCGGCAACGTCCGCGAACTGGAGAACGTAATTCGCAAACTGGTGGTGTTACGCGATCCGCAACTGATTTCGCGCGAACTGAGCGAGCGCGCGGCGCGCCGCAGCATTAACGTGGCGCCAGCGCTGCCTGTGGGAGCCATGGAGACCGTGCCGGTGAGCGCCCCGATCCTAGAGCAAGTGAGGCGAGCCAAGCATCAAGCCGAAACGGAAGCCATTCTGGCGGCGCTTACTTCCACCCAATGGAACCGCAAGAAGGCCGCAGCCCTGCTTAAGATCGACTATAAGGCGTTGCTCTACAAAATGAAGAAGCTGGGAATCGAAGGCAAGGTAGCGTCGCTTCCGCCGGGAGAAGACGAATTCTAGTTTCTCATTACCGGAGAGTTGAGGAACCTCAAACTTTCTTGGCTTGTTCGCGTCTGCGCTTAGCCCAATATGCTTTCATCCGCTCCGATTGGGCCTTGTTCTGAGCCGCTGTTCGCTTTCGTCTAAACGGCGGCGCCGCCACAGTTGATATCCCCGCCGAAGGCCGCCCGCGCCTTCGAGCCGGCGCTTGAAGCGCCTCGATCGCCCGATTAAGCCTTTCTCTTTCCGCGATGAGAAGTTGCAGAATTTGGTCTGTTGGCATTAACCGCGATGGTAACACCGGCAGTCATTACCGGCAAGTGCCGTTTGAAAAAATCGCAGGGGCATTGAATTGAGATGATAGAGAAATGTCCACGGACGTAATTATCGCCGGAGGCGGCCCGGCCGGACTGGCGGCGGCGGAGACACTTGCAAACAAGGGCTGTTCCGTGCTCGTTTTAGAGCAAAATCACGAAATAGGATCGCCTATCCGAACCAGCGGCGGAAGCTTCATCGAGGAGATGGAGGCGTTCGGAGTTCCGAAAAATCTTTATCATCCCATTTCTCGCGTGAGATTCATCGCGCCGAGCACTTCGGCAACTTTCGAATATTCCACTCCTCGGTTTTGTATTCTCGACGTCCGAGGGACATTTCAATATCTGGCGGAGCGGGCGATTGCGGCAGGCGCCCGCCTGCGGCTTTCCACGCGCGTCCATGAGCCGGTAATTGAAAACGAATTCGCCGTGGGCGTTCGAACCGCACGTGAAGAGCTGCGGTGTCGTCTAGTGATGGACGCGACCGGATACCGCTCAACCCTGCTCAGACACTCCTCTTTCAGCAGCGCCGGAATCGCCCCCGGCTTCCGGCGCTTTGGCGTGGGCTCGGAATACGACCTGTTCGCACCCGGCTGCGATCAGAACGAGGCGGTCTTAATTGTGGGCAGCCAGGTGGCTCCCTCTGGCTACGCTTGGATCTGTCCTTGGGGAGGGAAACGGGTGCGCGCCGGAGTGGGCGTAATTCATCCGGATTCGCGAGCCGATCCGGAAGCGTATCTGGACCGCCTGATATTGAACGCAGGGGAATATGGCGTAAATCTGCAAGGGGCGCAACCGGTCGAGCACCATACCGGTTTGATCCCGTCGGAACGCTTTGCGGATCGATTCGCCGGCAACGGAATTCTGGGGGTCGGCGACGCCGTCGGCAACGCTTCTTCGTTGCTGGGCGAGGGAATCCGCTGGGCCATGCACGCCGGCCGCATGGCGGGAGAGGCGGCCGCGCGCGCCCTGGCGAGATCGGACGTTTCGCGCCGCGCACTGGAGCCTTTCGAGCGCGCGTGGAAAAAGAAATTTGGGATGGACCTGCGTCTTGCTCATGAAATCAACGAACGCATCGCGCACTGGGAGGATCGCAAATGGAACGCCGGCGCGGAAATTTTAAAGCTGCTGAGTCCCGACCAATTTGCCGAGGCGATGAAAACGAATCTGAAGGGGCTTTGGCTTTGGAAATTCGCCGCCACACATTCCCGCCAGATCGCCGAGGCGGCGGGGTGGCTATGAATCTCTGGCGGACGGCTTGATTGTTTGATCTAATTGAGGAATGAAAAATTGGATTCGCGCCGCGGCGGTCGCGGCTGCCGTTAGCTCGGGCGCTGTTGCAGCCTTGGCGCAGTGGCCCGCGTATCCCGACGGAGGACCGAGAAAGCCGGATGGAAAGCCGGATTTCACCGCGCCCACCCCGCGCACCGCGGATGGCAGGCCGGATTTTACGGGAGTTTGGGATTTGACGCGCGGAGTCATCGGAGGCGGGGGCCCCGGCGTGGGCACGGAGCAAGGAGACGGAGCTTTGCCGGCCGGGCCGCCATCTTCGCCCGGCGGCCCTCCTCTGGCGACGTTCTTTAATATCGCCGCCAATATGAAAGGGGGCGCGCCGCTTCAGCCCTGGGCGTGGGAATTGCTGGAAAAGCGAAGAGGAGACAACGACAAAGACAATCCCGACGCTCATTGCCTGCCCATGGGATTGATGCAGTTTCATCTGCATCCGCAGCCGCGCAAAATTGTCCAGACCGCAAAGCTCATCGTGATCATTTATGAAGCGAATCACGGTCTTCGTCAGATTTATCTCGATGGCCGTTCCTTGCCCTCCAACGATCCAGACCCATGGTGGTATGGCTATTCCGTGGGTCATTGGGAAGGCGACACGCTGGTAGTGGAAACGGCCGGCTACCGCGACGACGTCTGGCTGGACGTCTGGGGCACTCCCATGACCAGCGCCGCCAGAACCATCGAGCGCTTCCGGCGGCTAAATTACGGCTCTATGCAAATCGACGTCACGATCGACGATCCCAAGGCCTACACCAAGCCTTTTACGGTGCGCGTCAATCATCGCCTTGCGCCGGATAGCGAATTGATAGAGTTCATCTGCCAGGATCGCGACGCAGGGCACTACGTGGGAAAACAATAACTGGCCGCCTCAACGTTTCCTTTGATAAAATTAGCGCCGGAGTAAAGCTATGAAAGCTGGATCGGCAGCCAGGATCGCATGCGCCATGCTGCTTGCATGTTCGCCGGCGCTTTGGGCGCATCATTCCGGAGCCGCGGAGTTCGACGCCAACAAGAAGATCGATCTGACGGGCGTCGTAACGAAGGTGGAGTGGACCAATCCTCACGCACATTTCTATATGGACGTCACGGATGCGAGCGGCAAAGTGACCAATTGGAACCTGGAGCTCGCCAGCCCGAATGTGCTGGTGCGGAACGGCTGGTCAAGGCATTCGCTCAAGGAAGGCGACAAAGTGAACGTCACGGGATCGCAGGCGAAGGACAATTCCCATCTGGGCACAGCCGGGGTGATCACGTTTCCCGACGGGCACAAGCTGACCTTTCTGGCCGCCGACAATGAGAAATAGATCGCGGTGGTGGGCGCTTTGGTGCGCGGCGGCATCGTTGTCGTTGCAGGGGCAAGCCCCAGGCGCGAGAGGCTCTCAGACGAAGGGCGTCGGGTTGTACCGAAACCAGGCGGCGCCGCCGGCCGGACCCGCTCCCAAACTCACCGATGGCGCACCGGACCTTTCGGGGGTCTGGCTGGGGAGCGGAGGCAACGACACGGACATCGCCGATCCCCGCGGCCTGAAGGCCGGCAGCCAAGTGCTGATGCTTCCGTGGGCGGAAGAACTGGTGAGCCAGCGGCTATCGAAGCAAGATCCCGAGGCGAACTGCTTACCCGCCGGCATCCCGCGCGGCTCGCCGTATCCGTGGAGAATCGTTCAAACCCCCACGCATTACTTCATCCTGTTTGAAGGCAATATTCACAGCTACCGCCAGATTTTTATGAACTCGGAGCACCCCGAGGATCCGGACCCAACCTGGTACGGGCATTCCATCGGGCATTGGGAAGGCGACACGCTGATCGTCGATACGGTTGGCTTCAACGACAAGTTCTGGTTCGACTACAAGGGGCATCCGCACACCGAGAAGCTTCACACAGTGGAGCGCTATAGGCGCACCGATTTCGGCCACATGTCGATCGAAGTGACGATTGACGATCCCGGCGCATATAGACAGCCCTTCACTACGGCCGGCCGGGCGACGCTGATGCCGGGAGTGGAGCTTCTGGAATATATCTGCCAGGAGAACAATCAGGATTTGGAAAAGCTCGAAGGCCCGGCTCGCGGCCCGGGCGGGAGGTAACTCGCTTCGCAAATATTCAGCGAAGCAGGCGCGTGAAATCGGACGCTTGCCTGACCTGGTCGAATTCGTGAATCCGACGCAAGATTTCCTCGATGCGCGGGGCGGGCAAGCCGGAGTTGGGAAACAGGGCGCGAAACTTGGCGTCGATGTCGCGCCAGGCAATGCCGCGGGGCCCGGAACCTCGGGGCGCCTCTACCGTGCTGGCGAACCGGGCGCCGGATTTGGTCACGATGGCGACGGCGCCGCCCCAGTTCCAGCCGTAGTGCACAGGGGGCGGCGCCGGGTCGGTTCGCACCAGCGGGATGAGCCGGTCCACCACCGGCCGATGTAGCTTCTGATCGGTTGCATGAACCCATGAAAACTCCTTATCGGCCACGGCCGACGCGACAAAATAGGCGACGCTGTGAATGGCTTCGATCCTATCTTTGGGCGGCCGGATGGTTGCGCTGACAGTTTGATCGCGCGATCCGGGTCCGGAGACGAGAATTTCGGCGATTTCTTCCGGCGGCACATTGGCCTGTTGGGCCGCGTTGACGGCGGCTTCCGCGGTGGCGTGAAGGGCGTGTGCGCCGGGCGCGAGCTTGATCGCCAAATAGTTCACAATGTCCCAGTCCTGGCCGGTCTCGCGCGCCAGGCTTATCATGCTCGCCTTGTCGCCGCCAAAAACCTCAAAAAAACCGCCGCGCGCCTCCAGCATGTCCTCATTGACTTTATATCCCCGGCCGGCCGCCTGGGCCGCGTTCACGGCGCACAAGGCGGCATTTCCAGCGTGGTACTCGCGCGCCCAACTGTTGGTGCCGATGGTCAAGCCGCCCATGGTCGTTGCGGTGAGCGAAATCGCGTGAGCCATCTGGTCATCGGAAAGCTTCAGCAACTTGGCCGCGGCGACGGCGCCGCCGAAGGCGACAATCACAGAGGCGTGAAATCCGTTGCGTCTTTCTCCCAGGGCGGCTCCGATCCGGCCCGCGGCCTGGTAGCCCGCAACGATCGCCGTAATCACCTCCGCCCCGCCCGCTGCTATTCGCTCGGCAAGAGCCAGAGCCACGGCAGTGAGGCAAGTGCCGGTGTGGGCTATATTGCGCAGGTCGCTGTCGTCGGAGGCGGCGGCATCGCTCGACATGGCATTGACTCGCGCCGCATGAGCCACGGGCAGCTTGGTTTGCTCGAACCAAAGGGAGGCCTCCGGGCGACCGCCCTGCTCTTTCGCCAGGGCCCGCACGATCTGCGCAGAACCTATCGAAAAGCCCGACGCCGCGGAAGCGAGCGTGCTTGCGACGATCATCTTGGCGTGGTCAATCGCCTTCGGAGGCAGACGGGCGAATGCGATCCGATTGAATTTGCGGGCGAGCTCCAGAGCGAGCGGCGCAGAGGCGGCGGGTTGGGCCAAAACACGGCGATGCGATTTAGAAGCGCCGGCGATCATTGCGCCGGTGAAAGCCTGACGCAATAGGGTTCGGCGGTTGAGGGAAGGCGAGCGAAGAGGTTGCATGCGGGCATTGTACACTCGAAAGAGTGCGGTTTTTGGGCGCGTTTTTCCTCCTCGTCGCGGCTTCGCGCCTGCCGGCGCAGAGCGCACAGGCGCCTCGCGCCGCTGGAGAGCCTTCCGAGAAGCGGCCGGATTCGGCGGGAAAGCGCACCTACGCCGTGGAATGGCGGCTGATTCGCGCGGGAACAGTCACGCTGGAATTCAACAAGACACAGGCGACGATGCACCTGCAGTCGAGCGGCATCGTTTCCTCTCTGTTCAAGGTCGACGACGTTCACGAAGCTTGGTACAACGAGGGGTATTGCGTGACTTCCACGGTTATGAATTCGATGGAGGGCCACCGTCATCACGAGACCCGGGTCACCTACGACCGTAACCAGAATCGAGCGTGGTTTGTCGAGAGGGACGTTCTGAACAACGCCATCGTTCAGCAGGCCAACACGGAAATACCCAATTGCGTTTCCGATGTAGTTGGCGCGCTGCTGAAATTCCGCGGCATGAAGCTGGAGCCAGGCCAAACCGCCCAGCTTCCCGTGAGCGACGGGCGGCGGTTCGCCATGGTCGCCATAAAGGCTATCGAGCGGGAAGATGTCAAGACGCCCTCGGGAGCTTACCATGCGATCCATTACGACGCGGGCATCATGAACGGAGTGATCTACCCGCGCAAAGGACACGTCGATTTTTGGCTGACAGACGACATTCGAAAGACGGCGGTTCAGATCCGGCTGCGCCTGAGTTTTCCAGTGGGATCGGTGACGCTGCAATTGGAGAAAGAGGAGGCGGAGTGAGGAAGATTTTGGCGCTTCTATTGGCGGGCGGCTCGCTGCGGGCTCAAGCTCCGGAAGTGCTTCTGCCGGCGGCCGAATTCAACCGTCTGTGCGTGCGCTCCACGCAGCTTATGGAAGCGGGCGGGGTAGCGGTGGCCGAGTTGGCTCGCGCGGCGGCGCCGCTGCTAGAAAGCGCCCGCCAGTCTTGCGCGCAGCTACAGCGCGCGCCGAACTCGGGGCAGCCCACCTACGCGCTCATGACGAACCTGCGCGCCTATCTGACGTTGGCCGACGCCGTCGCAAAACCCTTTCCCTTCCCCGACGCGGCCCGACAGCAGTTCGCCGAACTGCGCGACATCTCCAACCGCCTGGAGGCCCACTTTCGTGCGCTGCTGGACGACAAGGATAGGCAACTCCGCGATCCCGATCCGGACGGGCTGGCTCGCTACGCCGAAGCCAACCGCAAGCTGGGGCCGCCAAAGCAGGGCAAACCTCGGGTGGTGTTTTTAGGGGATTCCATCACCGGCGAATGGCGGCTGAACGAGTATTTCACGGACCGCGATTTTGTCAACCGAGGGATCGAAAATCAAACCACCGGGCAGATGCTGGGCCGGATGAAGGCCGATGTAATCGATCTGCATCCCGCAGCCGTGGTGATCGAAGGAGGCGCGTTCGACCTGGGCCGCGACGTTCCTTTGCTGGCCATCGAAGACAATTACACGATGCTGGCGGATTTGGCTTCTGCAAACCGGATCAAGGTTATTTTCGCTTCCGTGACGCCGGTGAGCGACTATCATGCCGACGCGAATCCAGCTTACGAGCGCACGAAGTCCCGGCCGCTGGCCTACATTAGAGCCCTGAACGAATGGCTGGAACGGCTGTGCGCACAGCGCAAGTATACTTACCTGAATTATTACGCGGCCCTAGCGGATGCGCAGGGGCAATTGGGCCAGGACCTTTCCGACGACGGTCTGGAGCCCAATTCCAAGGGTTACCGCCTGATGGCGCCGGTGGCTTTGGAGGGGGTGGATAAGGCGCTAGGCCCGGCTGCGCCGGCGGCGGCTCCGGCGCCCGCGGCGAAACCCAAGGGCCGAAAAGAAGCGTCAAAATAAGGTCATGGCTCAGCTACGAATCTTGTGTACGCTCGCTCTCATTCCGGCGGCGGCCTATGCTCAGCGGCAGATGACCGTGGCGCAACTGGTGGACTTCATCAAAAGCGCGGTTCAGCAGAAGAACGACGACCGCAAGGTGGCCGATTTTGTGCGCAGCGTGAAGCTTACCAACCGGTTGGATGACGCGACCGTGGAGAGCCTGCAAAACCTGGGGGCAGGCCCGCGCACGGTCGCGGCGCTGCGCGCGTTGACGGATACGACGGCGTCGCTGGCTCCTCCGCCCCCGCCCGCGGGAAAACCCGCGCCGATTGTAGTGTCCGCTCCGGGCCCGGAAGAGTTCCGGCGAATTCTCGACGAAGTTCGCGAAAAGGCGCTCAACTACACCCAGAGCCTTCCCAATTTCCTGTGCACCCAGGTCACGCGGCGTTATGTCGACCCATCCGGCAAGGAGAATTGGATTCAAGAGGACGTGATCCAAGAACACTTAAGCTACGTCGATGGCCATGAGGATTATAAGGTCATCATGGTGAACAATAAGCCGGCGATTAACCAAACGCACACGAAACTGGGCGGCGCGACCTCCTCCGGAGAATTCGGCAGCATGCTCGCCGAAATTTTCGATCCCGCCACGGCTACGGATTTCAACTGGGAGCGCTGGGCCAAGCTCGATGGCCGAGTGATGTACGTGCTGAATTTCCGGGTGGAGCAGGCTCGATCGAAATACTCGATTCTGCACGAGCCTTCGGGACGGGAGATCGTGAGCGGCTATCACGGCCTGATCTGGGCCGACACGGACACGGGCCGCGTGATGAAGATCACCATGGAATGCGACACCATTCCCGCCGATTTTCCCATCCAGCAGGTCAGCGAGACGATGAACTACGATTTCCAAGACATCTCGGGGAAGAAATATGTGCTGCCGGTGCGGGTGGAGTTGCGCTCGCGCGAAGGCCGCCTGCTGAGCAAGAACAATATGGAATTCCGGCTTTACCGCAAATTCACCACCGAATCGTCCATCACTTTCGACACGCCGGATCCAACGCCCGAGCCGCTCTCGGACGACAAATTTAAGGAAGAGCCCGCCGCGCCGCCATCGGGGGGAAAGAAACAGTAGCCGCGCGCTTTACGGGCTTAGACCGCGCATAAGGCTTGAGTTGCCTTTATGGCGCAATCACCGTTCCGTTGCGCTTCGGGACTTCGCCTACGGGAATCCGCGCCACTTCTTTTCGCGACGCGATGTCGATGGCAGAGACGGAATTCGCGCCCGAATTGGCAACGTAGACCAGCTTGCCGTCGGGCGTGAAGGTGATCCAGTCGGGAACTTTGCCGGTCTTTACGTGGCCCAGCAGTTTAAGGCCGGGCAGCGAGTAGACGAAGACGCCGATGGAGGGCGAGGAGTTCACCCACAGGGTCTTGCCGTCCGGCGCCACCCCGATTCCGTGCGAAGGCGCGCCCCCTTCAGGTTTGCCGCCGCTCGGCTGGTCGGGGAGCTGGATGCGCGCGGTCTCTTCATGCGTCTTAAAGTCCAGCACGGCGAAACCGTTGAAGCCGGAAAGCTGCACGAACGCGCGGCTGGTGGACCCATCCGCGGCCTTTTCGAAGGCGATCGGCCGCACGCCCAAATCGAACTGCTTTTCCCACGCGATTTGCCAAGTTTGCGCGTCGATCACGGTGAACATGCGGTTGGCCACGGAGCCCGCCACGGCGAACTTGCCATCCGGGGTGGTGTAAACGTTGTGGACCGCGCCTTTCACTGGCACGCTTTTGACCAACTTCATGCTCGCGGTATCGATTACGTCCACCGCGCCCGGCGCCACGGCGATTCCCACGAAAGCGTAGCGCCCGTCCTTTGAAATCGAAAGGTTGTTGGGATGTCCGCTCAGCTTGGCCTTGGCAATCAGCTTGCCTGTTTTTGTATCCGTAGCCCACAAGGTGCTTTCCGCTTCGCAGGTGATATAAGCTCTGGTTCCATCCGGCGCGAACGCGACTCCGTGGGGGACCTCGATTCCGGTCACCTGGAGCACCACTTGGTTGGTTGCCGGATCGATGATATCCACGGCGTCGCCCGCGCTATTGGTCTGATAGACGCGAATCGAACTCGCAAACAGCGGTCCCATAATCAGGGGGAACGCAAGCGCCAAGCTGAAGTTACGCTTCATACAAGCTGAGGGTCCTCCTCCGGCAAATCAGCTTATCACTTCACACAAGCCGCGAACAACCCTTCGGCAAGGCTTGCAAGGGCGAACGGCATGGCGGGGCGAAAGCTTTGGAGCGGAGTTTCGATTTGCGATCTTCGAGGCGCGCCGCCGCCCGCCGGCGTAAGTTTCGCCAGGCCTTTACAGTTGACAAACTATTAGATTAGATATAGTCTAAATACTTGATAGACGCCGAGGCGATTAAACGGTCCTTGGAGGCCAGTGGATTGCGGTGCACTCCGCAGCGCTACGCCGTGATGGCGTTCTTGATGGAGCACGCCAGACATCCCACCGCCGCGGAAATCTTCGCGGCTGTAAATCGCAAAGATCCTCGCTGTTCCCGGGCCACTACTTATAACAATCTCCGGGACTTGGTGCAGGCGGGTTTGGTGCGTGAAGTGGCCGCCGAGGGCCGCGCGGCTCGATTCGACGCGAAAGGCATGCGGCATCACCACTTCATCTGCGACCGCTGCGGCAATGTCGAGGATATGGAATGGTACGACGTGCCCACGCCCGCCTCAGACGCGCTCGGCAAGCGGGTTCTCCGCGAATGCGAGCTCATTTTTCGGGGCCTCTGTGCAAAATGCGCACCCCAACGGGCTTCCCAAAGCCGCCGGCGTGTAAATGGCGGATGAAACGCCGGGCCGGAAAGCTGGCGGCTTCGTAACGTTTTTCTGATTAATTTGTAAGGAGATTAATAGATGGATCAAGAACTGAGCACCCCAGCGGCCGCGAGCGGCGAGGGTCAAAACGCGTCAGGCGACGCTTGCCCTGTAACGGGCAGGGCTCCGAGGCACACGGTGGCCGGCGGCCCGACCAACGCAAGCTGGTGGCCGAATCAACTGAACCTGAAGATCCTGCACCAGAACTCCCCGTTGTCCGATCCGATGGAGAAAGACTTCGATTACGCAAAGGAATTCAAGAGCCTCGACTTGGACGCGGTGATCAAGGATCTGCATGCCTTGATGACGGACTCCCAGGACTGGTGGCCGGCCGACTACGGCCACTACGGGCCCTTTTTTATCCGCATGGCGTGGCACAGCGCCGGCACGTACCGAATTGGAGACGGCCGTGGAGGCGCGGGCTATGGCACGCAACGTTTCGCGCCGCTCAATAGCTGGCCGGACAATGCGAGCCTGGATAAGGCGCGCCGGTTACTGTGGCCGATCAAGCAGAAATACGGACGGAAGATCTCCTGGGCCGATCTGATGATCCTGGCAGGGAACGTCGCCTTGGAGTCAATGGGATTCAAGACTTTCGGTTTCGGCGGCGGCCGCCAAGACGTCTGGGAGCCTCAGGAAGACGTTTTCTGGGGTCCGGAGAGCAAATGGTTGGGGGATGAGCGCTACACCGGCGATCGTCAACTCGACCATCCTCTGGCCGCGGTTCAAATGGGCTTGATCTACGTAAATCCGGAGGGGCCGAACGGAAAGCCGGATCCCATCGCCGCGGCGCGCGACATCCGGGAGACGTTCGCTCGCATGGCGATGAACGACGAAGAGACGGTCGCGCTGATTGCGGGCGGACACACTTTCGGTAAAACCCACGGCGCGGCGGATCCGAGCAAATATGTCGGCCCCGAACCCGAGGGCGCACCCATCGAAGAGCAAGGCTTGGGCTGGAAAAACAGCTATGGCAGCGGCAGCGGCCCTGACACGATTACCAGCGGGATCGAGATCACCTGGACCACGACTCCAACCAAGTGGAGCAACAACTATCTGGAAAACCTGTTCGACTATGATTGGGAGCTAACCAAGAGCCCGGCAGGCGCGCACCAGTGGACGCCCAAGAACGGCGCCGGCGCGGGCACGGCGCCGCCTGCACACCCGGGGTCGAAGCCACACGCTCCTGGAATGCTTACAACCGATCTCGCTCTGAAGATGGATCCGATCTACGCGCCGATCGCAAAGCGCTTCCGCGACAATCCGCAAGAGCTCGCGGATGCCTTCGCCAAGGCTTGGTTCAAGCTTACGCATCGCGATATGGGACCGATCTCGCGATATCTTGGGCCGCTTGTTCCCAAAGAGCCTCAGATCTGGCAAGATCCCGTGCCGGCGGTGGATCACGAATTAGTTGGGGAGCAAGAGATTGCCGCTCTCAAGGCCAGGATTCTGAAATCCGGGCTTTCTATCTCTCAACTTGTCACCACCGCCTGGGCGTCGGCGTCGACCTTTCGCGGCTCGGACAAGCGCGGCGGCGCCAACGGCGCGCGCATTTCTCTCGCGCCGCAAAAGGACTGGGAAGTAAATCAACCGGCCGAGCTGGCGAAGATTCTCCATACTCTGAAGGCGATTCAAAAGGAGTTCAATAGCTCCTCCAGCAAAAAGAAGATCTCACTTGCGGACCTGATCGTTCTTGGAGGATGCGCGGCCGTGGAGGAAGCGGCGAAAAGGGGCGGACACGAAGTGAAGGTTCCGTTCTCGCCCGGCCGCACGGACGCTTTGCAGGAGCAGACCGACATACACTCTTTCGCCGTGATGGAGCCGGCCGCGGACGGCTTCCGCAACTACGTTCGTAACGGTCAACAGAGACCGGCGGAGGAGCTTTTGGTCGATAAGGCTCAGTTGCTGAACCTGACGGCGCCGGAGATGACGGTGCTGGTCGGCGGAATGCGCGCCCTAAACGCGAATTTCGGCCGCTCCAAACACGGGGTGTTCACGAACCGGCCCGAGACGCTAACGAACGATTTCTTCGTCAACCTCCTCGATATGAAGACGAAGTGGCAGCCTTCCTCATCCGGCGGAGTCTATGAGGGGCTTGATCGCAAAACAGGCAAACTAAAGTGGACCGGCACGCGGGTGGATCTTATCTTCGGTTCGAACTCGCAACTGCGGGCCATCGCCGAAGTTTATGCATGTGAAGATGCGAAGGAGAAGTTCGTGAAGGACTTCGCAGCGGCGTGGAATAAGGTGATGAATCTGGATCGTTACGACCTCGCGTAAGACCGGCAAACTCCAGAATCGGGCGAGGCCGGTTTCCGGCCTCGCCCGCAAGACCGGTCTGCCGGACTACGGCTTGCCGAAGTAAGTCTCATCGTACACCACCGAGGTTTTCTTTTTCAGTTCCTCCAGACCCTTTTTCGCCTGATCGGGCCCGATCCGCTGTTGAATTTCCACCTTAGCCTGTTCGAAGGACTTGTTCTGGCGCTTCTCGACCAGAATCAGGTGGTAGCCGAACTGCGTCTTGACCGGATCGCCCACTTGGCCTATGGGCTGGGAAAACGCGGCGTTTTCGAACTCCTTCACCATGCGGCCCCGCCCGAAGGCGCCGAGGTCTCCGCCATTGGCTCCTGAGCCCACATCGTCGCTTTCCGTCTTCGCCAGCTCGGCAAACGGCGCTCCCGCGTCGATTTTGGCTTTCAGATCCTTCGCCTTTTGAAGCGCCTCTGCCTCAGTCAACTCTTTTTGCCCAGGCCGGAGAGGCGCTTGCGAGCCTTGAAAGCGAATGAGAATGTGCCGCGCGGTTACTTCCTCCCAATCTTCCTTGTGGCTATCATAATAGGCCCGCAAATCGGCCTCCTTGGCGGGGGCCGCGCCAAGCTCTTGATATTCGGCGTTCGCCAAGACCTGGTCTGCGGTCAGCGCAAGCTTGGTTTTGACGTCGGCGTTCTGATCGAGCTTGCGGGCGCGGCCTTCCTGCGCCAGGGTCTTCAGCTCGGCGAGCTGTTCGGCGACCTTCCGCCGCTGCTCCGGGTTTGTGATCTGCGCTCTCTGTTGAGCTGGCAAGGTGGCGATCATCTGCTCGAACTGGGATTGGGTGATCTTCTCGTTCCCAACGGTGAGCACGACGGGATCGGCGGCGGACGGAGGCGCCTGCTGCTGGGCCCAAGCCAGGGCTCCCGCAAACAGGAGGAAAAATCTAATCATGCAATCAGGATATCAGCCGAGCCGCTTCCAGAAGGAAATCGCGTGTAAAGACTTCGCCGATTCCCGCCGATAGTGGGTCCATGCCGGATACAGCAACCGAATTGGAGACGTGGCGGGCGCATTTAATCGGCTCCAGCCCGCCGATGGAGCGCGTTCTGAACATTATCCGGCTGGTTGCGGTACGCCGCTCTACCGTGCTTATAACCGGAGAAACCGGCACGGGAAAGGAGATGATCGCGCGCGCATTGCATCTCGCCAGCCCACGCGCGCAACAGCCTTTGATTACAGTCAACTGCACTGCCCTTCCCGAAACGCTCTTCGAAGCGGAGCTGTTCGGACACGTCAAAGGGGCCTTCACCGGGGCTATTCAACAGCGCATGGGCCGCTTCGAACAAGCCCACGGCTCCACTCTCTTTCTGGATGAGGTGGGGGAACTGGGGCTGGAGGTCCAGGCCAAGCTCCTGCGGGTGTTGCAGGAACGCGAATTTCAGCGTGTGGGCAGCTCGGAAACCGTCCGCGTGGATGTGCGCATTATCGCGGCAACCAATCGCGACCTGGCTGCGCGGGTGCGTGAAGGAAGGTTCCGTGAAGACCTGTATTACCGGCTGAACGTAATCCCCATCGCCGCTCCGCCTCTTCGCCAACGTCTTGGCGACATTGCTGTTCTAGCTCGCCACTTCGTGGACAAGATTTGCCGGACGGAGAACGTCTCCCGGCCAAGCCTTGCGCCGGAGACAGTGGCGTTTCTCGAATCTCAAAGTTGGCCGGGCAACGTCAGGCAATTGGAAAACGCGATCGAGACCGCCTTGGCCATGAGCGGTGGCCGTTCTCCGCTGCTTCCGAGCGACTTCCAACTTTCCGCCGATTGCTCGCCTCCTCCGGGCGGCAGATTTGAAGAACGCGATCCGGCTTTTTCAGCGATTCCCGATCACGGTCTCGATTTTCAGAGAACGGTCGGCGATATCGAGCGCCGCATTCTCGAAGAGGCGCTACGGAAGACCCACGGCAACAAATCCGCCGCCGCCGGAATGCTCGGCCTCAAGCGAACCACTTTGGCGGCCAAGTTGCGCAGTCTCGGCGCCGCCGCCGGATGATCTTTGCCTTGCGATGACTCCGCCGGGCCATTGCGCGTATGCCTATTGGCCAGAACGCTATGATGAAAGTTGGGCACGAAACGCTCTCGCAGGCCGAGCGCGCGCCTGCTACTCGTTCTCATAAATCTGCTCTCCATCGGCGCGCTTATCTGGACGCTGCGCGACGCTCGTTTGAGCGATTTCAAGGAAGACCTCGCCTCCATGGATTGGAGGTGGGTTGTCCTGGCGGTCCTTGCCAATCTGGGTGTTTACCTGCTTTACGCCATTCGGTGGAGCTTGGTCCTACGGCCGGTTCTTCGCATTGGCTTTTGGCAAATGGTGCGCGCCGTTTTCGTCGGCCTTTTCGGCAACGAGCTTCTTCCGTTCAAAGCGGGCGAGATTCTGCGGACTTATCTTCTCAGCGTCCGCACGGAGTTGCCATTCTCCGTCTCCCTCGCCAGCGTGCTTATCGAGCGCATCTTCGATGGAATGTGGCTGTGTCTCGCCCTGTTTGTCACTCTGCATACGGTGCATTTCCCGCACCGCTTCCAGTATCTGGTCGACGGCGAATGGGTGCTGTGCGGGACGGTCCTGGGCGGAGCCGTGCTTCTGGCGATCGCCATGTTCCGCCGTCATTGGCAAGCGCCGCCGTTCGGCGCCGCGTCGGGTTGGCGGCGCCATCTCAACATTCTTCTTGAAGATTTAGGCCTCATCGGCCACTCCCGCTATTTGTACCTCGCATTTTTGCAAACCCTGCCTCCCCTGCTGTTGCAGACAATCCCGGTGTGGGCGGCCTTCAAGGGTTATCTTCTGGATCTCTCGATTTTAGATGCGTTCGCTCTGGCGATCATTCTCCGCGCCATCGCGTCACTCCCCCAGGCGCCTGCGAATATCGGCTTGTTTCAGCTTTTGACGCGAGAAGTCTTGATCCGGGTTTTTGGCGTCTTCCCCGCAGACGCAAGCCGCTTTTCGGTTGTACTGTGGGGCGTGATGACGCTCCCGCTGATCCTAGGCGGACTCATTGCGGTATGGGTGGAGGAAGCCGACGTGATCGAGCTCCGCCGCGCCGCCAAGCACCATGCCGCCGTTTTAAGGGCGCGCCGCCATCCGTTTCACTCGGGTCTCAACCCTAAGTCCTGATAGACCCTCCAGGTGCGCGCCACCGCGTTTTTCCAGGAGAATTGAAGCGCCCGCTCCCAACCTTTCTGAACGAGCTTTTGGGCGAGTTTGACGTCCGCCGCAAGCCGGCGCAGAGCCTCGGCAAGCTCCTCTACATTTTCCGGATCCACCAGCAACGCCGCGTCGCCGGCCGTCTCCGCCACGCCCGATCGGCCCGATGTGACGACCGCCGCGCCGTGCGCCATCGCCTCCAGCACCGGCATGCCGAAACCTTCATCCAGCGACGGAAATGCGAAAATGCGAGCCCGCTGGTATAACTTCTCTAGCGCCGGCAAGCTCACGTAGCCCAATACGTCGATGTCCGCCCGCCGCGGCGATTTCTCCACCGCGCCCAGCTCCGCCGCGGCGCCATAGCCATCCGGCGATCCGGCGATCGCCAGCCGCCAGCCTGGCGGCATCGACTCGAAAGCCCGCACCAGCCGCCCGATATTTTTCCGCTTTTGAACCGCCCCTACTGTCAGTATTAAGTTTTCGCGGCCCTTTGGATCTCGCTGCGCCTCCGGCTTATGCACCCCATGCGGAATCACGCGAATTCGCGATTTTTCCACGCCCAAAAGTTGCTCGACTTGTCCAGCCGTGAATTCGGAAACCGCGATGATCAGATCGCTCCTTGCCGCAGCGTCTCGCGCCTGAGCGGTGAAGCGGGCGCGAAACTCGGGCGTCGAATATTCCCCCGTCATAACGAACAGATCGTGAAACGTGGCTACCGTCCGCCGCGCCCGAAAGTCCACGCGCTGGTTCAAAGCATGGAACAGCGAAGCCTCCAAAGGCCCATGCAGAATCCTACGCCGCGCATTTTTTGGCAGCCGCTCCCGCCACGAACGGGCCCACCGGTGCGGCCGGTAGTAAAACAGCAGGATCTCTTCGGGGTGTTGTTCGGCCATTCCATAGAGGATTTCTCGCGAGTAAACCGCGACGCCGGAGAGGTTGCGGCCAATGCTATAAGTGGCGTCTAGCGCGATCACCTTACTGCAAGATCCAAGGCGAGCGAGTCTTCCAGGGCCGCGCCCAGCCGGAATAAAGTATCTTCGCGGTCTCGCGGCGCCACAAGCTGGAGTCCGATCGGCAGGCGACCATGGGAGAATCCGGACGGCATCGCCAGCGCGGGCCAACCGAGCACGTTAAATGGCCTGGTCAGGCGGGTGCTCGCCGCGCGGACATCTTCCTCGATACCATTAATTTGGATAGCGACCTCGCCGATTTTGGGCGCGGGAATCGCGGTTACCGGCATGATCAGGCAATCGAGCGATTCCCAGATTTTCACAAACTCCGCGGCGAGTCTCTGGCGAACCCTCTGGGCATTGAGATAATCGGTCGCCGGAATCAGTAAGCCCTGTTGGACCAACGCGTATACATCGGGGCCAAAATCCGAGCGGCGGTGCTGATACTGTTTCCAGACCGTGGCTGCCTCCGCCAACTGGATCAAGCGCCCGACGGTATTCAGAGAGGCCGGATCCGGCAAGCGAATTTCGGAGACATCGGCGCCTAGTCCCGCCGCCGTCTGAATTCCGAGGCGCAGGGATGCGGCGACTTCCGGATCTAGGCGGTCGAAGAAGAAATTCTCTGGAACACCGAGGCGCAGTCCTTTGAGCTCCGGCCTTTCCGGGGGCGGGGCTCCGAAGGCGATTGCGACATCGCGCACAGTCCGCGCCATCAGCCCAACGTGATCCAGCGTGAACGCCAGCGGAACGACTCCCCGGCAACTCTGGCGATTTATCGTAGGCTTCAGCCCCACGACGCCGCAATAGGCGGCGGGAATGCGAACCGATCCGCCGGTGTCGGTCCCGGTGGCAAGCGACACGACGCCGGCGGCCAGCGCAGCGCCCGATCCTCCGCTCGACCCTCCTGGAATCCGGGTTAAGTCCCACGGATTCCTCACGGCTCCGAAGTGGGGATTATTGGAAGTGACGCCATAGCAGAGCTCATGCAAGTTGGTCTTGCCGATCATCACAGCGCCGGCCTTGCGAAGCCGCGCCACCAGATCGGCGTCTTGCTTGGGAACATAATCCCAAAAAATCTTGGCGCCAGCCGTAGTGCGGACGCCTTTGGTGTGAAAGGCGTCCTTGTGGGCCACGGGGATGCCGTGCAAAGGTCCGTGATCGACGCCGCGCGCGAAGTCCTCATCCAATTGGGCGGCGCGTGTGAGCGCCGCTTCCTCCGTGATGGTGATAAATGCGTTGATGCTGGCATTGGCGCGAGCGGCAGCCGCGAGCGCTTGGCTCGTCAACTCAACCGCCGAAACCTTCCGTTGGCGAAGCGCGCGCCCAGCTTCCAGGATGGTCATTCGGCGTCGGGTTGCCCAACCCAAAGGGGCGCCATGGGAGAAAGCGATTGTTCCAAAGCCCGGAAATCGCGTTCCAACCGCTCAAGAGGCTCGATTACGGCAGCCCGGTCCCGCGGCTCCAGCGAAACGCGAATGGCGGCGGCCATGGCGACCCAATCGGTCACTCTGCCAATATACAATCGAAGTGATGCTGGCTGCCGACAGCCTACCCGCGCCGTTAACGCAACTGAGCGAAGAGGAGAGCCTGTTCCAAAGCTCGGTGCGGCAATTTGCGCGCGAGCGCCTGGCGCCTCACGTTCGCGCCATGGACGAGGCCGGCGTCTTCCGCAAGGACCTTATCGAGGAGTTTTTCGCTCTCGGTTTGATGGGGATTGAAATTCCGGAAATTTACGGCGGCCAAGGCGGTTCGTTCTTTCAGTCGATTTTGGCGATCGAAGAGCTTGCCAAGATCGACCCCTCCGCCTCAGTCATCGTCGATGTGCAAAACACGCTTTTTAACAACGCTGTTTTGCGCTGGGGCTCGGAAGCGCAGAAGCGGCGGTGGCTCCCTCTCTCGGCCCGCGGCGCCGTCGCCGCCTATGCCCTTTCCGAAGCAGGCTCCGGCTCGGACGCCTTCGCCATGGCCACTCGGGCCTACGATGAGAACCATCATTACCGCCTCACTGGCCGCAAGCTTTGGATCACCAACGCAGCCGAAGCCGGCCTGTTTCTTTTGTTCGCCAACGTGAATCCGGAACTCGGCTACAAAGGGATCACGGCGTTCCTTATCGAGCGGGACACCCCCGGCTTCCGCGTCGGCAAGAAGGAAGATAAGCTTGGCATTCGCGCCTCTTCCACGTGCGAATTGATTTTGGACGACGTCCGCATTCCCAAGGAAAACGTGTTGGGCGATCCCGGCCGCGGCTACAAAATCGCCATCGAAACGCTGAATGAAGGGCGCATCGGCATAGGAGCGCAGATGCTGGGCTTGGCCGAAGGCGCGCTCGGCCACGCTTTGGCTTACTCTCGTGGGCGCCGTCAATTCGGCAAGCCGATTTCGGAGTTTCAGGGCGTCCAGTTCGAACTGGCTGAAATGGCCGTGGAAGTGGAGGCCGCGCGACTGATGGTTTACAACGCCGCCCGGCGCCGCGAAGCCGGCCTGCCGTTTCTGACAGAGGCGGCGATGTGCAAGTATTTCGCTTCCCAGATCGCCGAGCGCGTCGCCTCAGGCGCCATTGAAATCCTGGGCGGCGCGGGTTTCACCAAAGACTATCCGGTTGAAAAGCTGTATCGAGACGCTAAAATTGGCCGGATTTACGAAGGCACCAGCAACATGCAGCGCTTGACCATCGCAAAGCAGATTTTGCAGGGCGGGGACCGTCAGGAAGCGGACCGCAACCCAGCGCGCGTCGATTCCGTCTAAAAACGAGGTGTTCTATGGGCACATTCCGTCTGATTTTGTTCGCTTTTGCGGCGTTGGGAGGCCTGGCTCGCGGCGGCGATCTCGCCGCCCCCGGCGCCACCGATCTTTCCGACGAACGCATCAACGAAATCATTCAGAAGTTCGCGGCTAAGGAAGCCGACTTCTCCAAGGCCCGCGAAAACTACACCTACCGCCAAACCGCCCGGGTCCAGACTCTGGACGAGGCCGGCAACCCCACGGGCAAGTGGGAACTGGTCTCCGACATCGTTTTTCCCGAAGGCAAGCGGAGCGAGCGCGTGGTCTATGCGCCCGCATCCACTCTGCAAGATGTGCTGTTGACGCCGGAAGACATGAAGGACCTGCAAGATGTCCAGCCTTTCGTTCTCACCACCGCCGAGCTGCCCAAATACTATGTCCGTTACCTGGGGCGGCAGAAAGTGGATGAAATCGGAACCTATGTGTTCGCGGTGAAGCCGAGGAAAATGGAGCCGGGCCAGCGCTATTTTTCCGGCGAGGTCTGGGTGGACGATCAGGATCTACAAATTGTCAAGAGCTACGGCAGGGGCGTCGGCGTCCTCAAGCGCAGCGAGGATCAAGCCTTCCCGAAATTCGAGACCTATCGCGAACAGGTCGATGGCAAATATTGGTTTCCAACGTACATGATCGCCAACGACACTCTGCACTTTAAAGATCGCGATCAGCGCCTGAAACAAACCGTGCGATGGGAGGACTACAAGCAATTTAAGGCTTCCTCGACGATCACTTTCGGCGACGCCGTAGACGATAGCAAGAAGAAGCAGTAGCAGCGGCTTTCGCGCCGGAGGCTTTCGCGCCGGCCTCAGGACTTTATTTTCCGTGGCACTTCTTGTACTTCTTGCCGCTGCCGCAAGGGCAGGGATCGTTGCGGCCGGCTTTTGGCGCCGGCGGCGCGACCGGCTGCGCTTTCGGCTCGCGTTCTTCTTCGCCCAATTCCGCCTCGAAGACGGGCTCCAGGCCGAACAGCCGAAGACGCTCGTCGATCGCGAACATGACCAGGCGGATTTCCGGGCGGGTCAATTGGGTGAGCGAATCAATTTTGCGCAGCATTCCGCGGGCGCGGCCGCGGGTGGTCTCGCCAGGCATGGCCATGGCATACGCGAAGAGCGCCTCCTCGCGCAGGTCCTCATGGTTCAAATAAGAGGCGATCTTCTCGATCCCAGAGGTCAGGCGGAAATATCCGGCGCCTCGCAACGCCTGGCGCAGAATCGCGAGATCGTCGCTGGCAAGATTGGGGGGGAAGTATTTGGCGAAGGGCTTGTAGATCGACCTCCACATCGCTTCGAGGGCCTTGGCGCGGGCCGCGCCGCCCTCCTCGTATAGCGCCTCAATATAAGGCCGGACTTCCGGCTCGTCTGCAACGCCGTAAAGGCCCACCGCAGCGCCGCCTCGTTCTTCGATCGGCAGGGAGGGATCACGCAAGATTGCGACCATTTTGCCGCGAATGGCTGTGTCTGCGGCAACATCGGCAAGCGATTCCCAGGCGCGGCCGCGAACCGCCGGTTCGGGATCGGATTGGGCCAGTTGCAGAAGAGCCGCGCGGGCATCGGGTTGCAGTTCGACATTGAAGAAGCTGTATGCGGCAGCGGCCCGGATTTCCGCATCCGCCGAAGCAAACATCTGAATTCGCTCGGAATCAGGGAGGACATCGAATTCGGGCAGCTCATGCGCTCGATATTCGGCGAGAATATCGAACGGGCGCAAGTCGTAAGCCGGCTCCGGTTGGTCGAGTTGTTCCAAGGCGTAGGTGAACTCACGCCGCAATTGCTGGTCTTGTACCGGGATTTCCGCCAGCATCTTCTGGAGAGCTGGACGCGCGGCCGGATCGCCGTAGAGGCCGAGACAAAACGCTCCGTCAGCGGCGTCGAATTCCAGCCGATCGAGCAGCAGGTTCAGCACACGCGGGTCACGGACGCGCAGCCCCGCGAGCAGAAAGGCGACATCAGAGCCTTGCTCCTCCTCTAGCTCGTAATACAGGCGGAGCAGCGGCTCGACTGCCGCCGCTCCGAAAGCGAGGACCGCCTCGGCGACGGAATCGTCGATCTCCGTGGGCTCCCGGCGGATGAGATCGAGGAAGAAATCAAGAGCTTCCGGGGTGCGGAAGTAATGGAAGAGATCCGCGAGAACCAAATCAAGGCCGATGCGGTCATGATCGCGGCGCTCGCGGGAAAAAGCCAGAATCTCGGCGGGGGCGGAATCCCGGCGGATAATCGATTGCAGGAGCCTCCGATCGGCCGCGACCCAGCCGAGAGAGGCGGCCCGCAAAAGCTCGACAACGGGGATTTGGTCGTAATGGCGGGGGTCGAAACCGGCCGCCGTCCGGCCAGCCACTACTCTTCCCTTACGACGTGGATGGGAATCTCGATGGAGACTTCGCGGTGCAGGCGGAGATTCACCTTGAAATCTCCGAGCGTTTTGATCGGTTCCGCCAGTTGGATTTTCTTGCGGTCGATCATGAAGCCCTGCTTCTCCAGCGCGGCGGCGATATCGGCGGCGGTAACGGAGCCGAAAAGCTGATCGTTTTCGCCCGCCTTTTGTGAGATGGAGACCTCAACGGCGACCATCATCTTCGCAAGATCCTGCGCATCCGCCTGGACTTGGGCTTCGCGGCGCAGATGGGCCTGGCGTTCCTGCTCGACGATTTTCTTATTGGCTTCGGTGGCGGGCACGGCCATGCGCCGGGGCAGAAGAAAATTGCGGGCGTAGCCAGGCGCGACTCTGACGATTTCGCCGCGGCTGCCCAGTTTGTCAATGTCTTCACGCAATATGACTTCCATAATTCCTCTTATGAACTCTGGTCCAAGGCTGCGCGCACCCGGCTACAGAGAGGTGGAAAAGGGCACCAGCGCGATGTTTCGCGCTTGCTTGATCGATTCGGCCAGGCGGCGCTGGTGCGGCGCGCAAACGCCCGAGATGCGCCGCGGCGCGATTTTTCCACGCTCGCTGATAAAAGCCATCAGCAGGCGGACATCCTTGTAATTAATATCATCGATCTTCTCTACGCAGAACCGGCACATCTTTTTGCGCCGAAAATACTGCTTTTTTCCACCGAGAGCCTTGTCGCCGCCGGTGGGCCTTTGAGAGGCCGCAATGGGGCGGCCGCCACCCGATTTTTGTTCCGCCATGATTCCTCTGTTCTCCTATTTTTGAGCGACCGGCGCGACGTCGGCCTCCAGCGGCTCGATCTTGGGTTCTAACGGCTCGGCGGGCTTTCCGGGAAGGCCCGGGACGGGGCCGTGCTCGGGAGCGGCTGAAGCGGGCGCGGCAACGGGCTGCGGTTTGCGGGCCGCGCGCTTGGCGCGAGCCTTCTTGCGCTTCTCGATCTTCTTCAATCGCTCGTCCACGCGAACGGTGATGAACTTTATCACGATGTCGCTGACTCGCAGCTTCCGCTCGACCTCTTTGACAAGCTCGGCGGGCGAGGCGAACTGCAACAGTATGTAAAGGCCTTCCTGATATTTTTGGACGCGATAAGCCAGCTTGCGAACGCCCCCGCCCCAGCGCTCGGCCTTTTCGACCGAGCCCTTGCCTTGCACGATCAGATCCTTCATCTGATCGATGAAGGCGTCGACTTCTTCTTCCGGCGTATCCGGCTTGACGATGAACAACTCCTCGTAGACTCTCATCCTTCCTCTTGTTGTAAGCCTCGGACGCGGCGGTTGAAAACCGCCATGGACTTTTCGACGCCCTCGGCAAGTATGGATTCGACGGCTTCGGCCCCCCGGGCCACCGCTTCTTCCACTTCCTTTTTCTGCTCCCGGCCGAAGCGGCCGAGCACGAACTTCCTTCCCGCTCCAGCCGAGCGATCCCGACCCGGCTGGTCGATGCCCAGACGAACCCGGGCGAACTTCATGGTTCCCAAGTTGGCGATCAGACTCTTGATACCGTTGTGCCCGGCGGCCGAACCTTCCGGCCGGATCCTCAAAGTTCCCCAGGGCAGATCCAGTTCATCGTAAACCACCAGCAGGCGTTCCGGACCAAGCTCATAACGCTCCAGCAGCCCTTTGACGGCAGGACCGCTGAGATTCATATAGGTCTGCGGCTTGGCTAACGCCACGCGCTTACCGCCAATCGAGCCGATCCCCACCAGGGACATATTTTCCCTCCTGCTCACGCGAATTGCATGCGAGGCGGCGAGCCGGTCGATCACCAGGAAGCCCAGATTGTGCGGCGTGAACTCATACTCCTGGCCTGGATTTCCGAGCCCCACCACCAGAGAATCCAGCATTCAACCGCTCGAGGCGGACACCTATTTCTTTTTCTTCTCCTCAGCCGCCGGCGCGGCGGCTTCCTCTTCCTTCTTACCCTTCTTGATCACTTCAGGCTCCGCCGGAGCAGCCGCGACCGTTCCTTCGGCTCCCTCCGCCGCCTGGGCCTGTTCCGCCTTCAAGGTCACGACGTGAGATATTACTGCATCGGGCGAACTCACCAATTTGATCGATGCGGGCATGGCGATGCTACCGGCGCGAACGCTCTGGCCGATCATCAATTCGGAAACGTCCACGGCGAACTCCTCGGGAATTTCGTCCGGCAGGCACTGAATCTCGATTTCGCGCGTCACGACCTCGTGCAAGCCGCCTTGCATTTTCACGCCCTTGGGTTCGCCCCTGGTGACGACCGGGACGCGCACGGTAATTGGCTTGTTCAGATCGACACGTTTGAGATCGACGTGCAGGAGATTGCCGCGAATGGGATCGCGCTGCCAATCCGCAATCATCACGGGCGTATTTTCGCCGCCCGTGACGGACACATTGAAGATGGTGTTGTGGCCGGTGCGGCTAAGCAGAATGCGGCCGATTTCCTTGGGGTTTACAGCCACGGCCACGGCCTTATCGGTGACGCCGTAGACGACGGCGGGGGCCAGGCCGGAGGCTCGCACCCGCCGGGCTTCGTTCTTGCCGCGCCCTTGGCGTGGCTCCGCGGTAACAGTAATATCCTTCCTCATAATTTCTTCCTCACCGGCCATCGCGGTCCGCAGGCGGACTGAAAGCCATCAGACAAATAACGTGCTCACCGAGCCATCCTCGTGGATCGACTGGATCGCCTTGGCCAGAAGCGGCGCCACCGAGAGCGGCTTGATGCGGGTGCAGTTGTCCGCTTCCGCGCCCAGGGGAATGGAATTGGTAACGATGACTTCCTCGATTCGAGAATTCTCAATTCTGCCCACCGCCGGACCGGATAGAACCGCATGCGTGGCGCAAGCACGAACGCTTTTGGCGCCGCGCGCCAACAACGCCTCCGCCACCTGCACGAGCGTCCCGGCAGTGTCGATCAAATCGTCCACGATCAGGCAGTGCTGGCCGGCTACTTCACCAATCACGTGCATCACCTCGGCTACATTCACTTCCGGGCGGCGCTTATCGATGATCGCCAGGGGAGAGCCCAAGCGCTTGGCGAAAGCCCTCGCCCGCTCGACGCCCCCCGGATCCGGCGACACGACCGTCAGATTGCCGCCCTTTAAATCGTCAAAGTAATCCACCATGACGGGGGCGGCAAACAGATGGTCCACCGGGATATCGAAAAAGCCCTGGATCTGGGCGGCATGAAGGTCCAGCGCCAAAATCCGGTCGGCGCCGGCGCGCTCAATCAGACTGGCCACCAGCCGCGCCGAAATCGGCATGCGCGGCCGGTCCTTGCGGTCCTGCCTTGCATACCCATAATAGGGTAGCACTGCGGTGATGCGTTCCGCCGAGGCGCGCTTCAATGCGTCCATCATCAGCAGCAACTCCATGAGATGGCGGTCGACGGGAGTGCAGGTGGGCTGCACTACAAAGACGTCCGCGCCCCGGACGTTTTCCAGAATCTGAAGGTGCGTTTCGCCATCGGAGAACTGCTTCACCGTGGCGGCGCCGAGCGGACAGCCTAGCTCATAGCAGATCTCCGCGGCCAGCGCCGGGTTCGCATTTCCGGTGAACACCTTGAAGTGGTTAAAGCGCATGGCTTTGAGTGGTAACTGCTCGCTCGCTGGATTCGTGCGTGCCAGTTTCGGGGCGGCCATAGATTATCGTATCGGATCGAGCGTCCCGGCTCTGCTCCCCATCCCGGGCATACCGATCTCGTTTCGACCAACCGAGTTTCAAAATTAGCGCCGAGGTGGAGATTCCGACAGAAAAACGCTCGTCTTAAAGCCTTTGGCGCTGAACGCGCTTGCCTCCGCCGACGCACCGTTTCGCGTTCGCACGAAAGCCCAGAACTATATAATGCTACGTGACGAATGGATGAAAGTCAAACAGCCGGACATCATGAGGCGAACGCTAGCGACGTTAACGCGATGCCGCTGCGGCTGTCGAATCCGGAGCGCGCCACCCTGGCCGAGATTGGAAAGCGTTTGGGGCGGAAGGTGCTCCGCGAGGCCGCCTGCCCCTTCCGTGACGCGAAAGGAGGCTCGTAAACCCACCTCCTTTTCCGGACGCGCTTTTGCCCTCGTATCCCACGCCGCTGGCAAGGATCTCCCCCGCCTTCCGCGCTAGCCTGCGCATCCTCACTTTGCTGCTCGACTTTGCTGCTCGGCTTTATTCCGCCGGGCCGCTTCTGATAGAGATCTAACGTCGCCCATTCGCTTCCCGGAGATTTTGTTCGCCGTCCGATCCATGACCACTGCGTGGACGAACAACGAGTAAGCCGCGCTGCCGGGCCAATCGGCTGACGGCTCGGACGTAAGCGTCCACGTCTATTTGAGGGGGCCGGCAGTGTTCCGTCGCTTGATGCCGTGCCTAGCCCCGAAGTTCGCCGGAGTCCGGTTATCATTTTGGCCAGAACGTCGCGCGCGACTTCGTTATTGGCGCCGACCCTGTTTCATAGTGCCTCCTCACTCAACTGTCATTTAGAGCTCGCCGCCCCCGATTGGGGCGGGACCACGGATTGCTTGATCGAGGGTGCCAAACTGGATCACCCAGTCGTATCGCATGCGGTAGCGAGGCGTGAACGCAGCAAAGAGCCGCGCATCAAAAATCGAAACGCCCGTTGACCACTACGGTCCGGCTTCCGGTGGCGGTGGTAATGCGGCCAAAGGAAGTCGAGTTGATGTTGGTATTGGGGTTTCCCCACTGCGGCTTGTTGAGCAAGTTGAGCACATCGGCCCGCAGGGTGAAGGTGTATTTCTCCTTGACACGGAATATCTTGTTACCCGCTCCGTTGAAGCTGAGCAGCCCGGGTCCTCTGGCCTGCGGCATGTTAAGAGCAGTGTCTCCGGTGAAGCCGGGCTGGGCATTGGCCAAAATGACTTGGCCGTTTGGGCCTACTACCTGCAAGTTCGTAAATTTGCCCGCCAAGGCGACGGCGTCGGAGCCGGTTCCGAAATTGGGCGTCGGCGCGCTTTGGACGCTGAGGCTTGGATAGTAGGTGACGTATCCGTTGCCCTTCACCACCTGCTCGTAGTTAGCCGGCAGCGGGTTGACCAACTGTGCGGTTGCGCTGCCGTATTGGTTCAAGGTGTTGACGGCTGTAAAAGTTAGCGGAGCGCCCGATTGCCAAGTCATTCCAGAGGAAATCTGCCATCCCCCGATCACCTCGTCAACCCAGATCGGCGCGTGAGTCAAGTAGCTTCCGCTCTTTCCAAAAGGCAGTAAATAAGTGAAGTTCTGTTGAATGACATGCGTGCGGTCGCTAGGCAGCAGAGATTTGCTAAGAGCCAAGTTGTTTTCGGCTCTGTAAACGCCGCCGTCGCCAAGGGTTTTGGAAAAGGTATAGGCGAACTGGCCGGAGAATCCGTGCGAAAAGCGTTGGGAGAGGTGGCCCTGGACCGCGTTGTAAGTTTCATTGCCGTTGTTGCCGACCAAATACACCGGTCCAAATTGCGGGTTGACCACGAAAAATTGCTCGGGGAAACCATTTTTACGGACAGCCGCGCCAGGAGGGCCGAACGCGGCGGTAGTGTTGAGGAAATTCGCCAGCGCTCCAACTTGGCCGTTGGCAATATAGCCGTTAGTGGCGTTGTATTTTCGCAAGGCGGACGATCCGGTTAGACCATTTTGTCCCACCGTGCCGACGCCGGGAATGGTCAAGCCGTTGAGCATGGAATCGATCAGCGGGGAATCGCCGCCCGCGCGAATTGCGTTGAAGGCGTCGAGAAAGCCGTTGTACATAATGTCCACGTCGTTGATGTTTTGGTTCACCTGGAGCTTGGTGGATTTGTTGCCGATGTAACTCACGTCCAAGGTGAGGGTGTGAGTCAACTCGCGCTGGATCGAGGCGTTGAACACCTGGATGTAAGGGTTGCGCAAATTGTCGGCGTAGCCGTAGGCCGGGGCTGAGCGGTTGGTTAAGGGCACGGCGGCAAACGGCAACGCTCCTCCGGTCGGCACAGGGACCAAGCCCGAAGAATTCGCAACCAGACTCGCTACGCTGACGTAACCGCCCACCGGATTGGCGGTGTTCAAGGTTTGACCGGGGAGGCCGCCGATATCCGTGTTAATCGACAGGTAATCCGGCAACGGAGACACGTAGTTCAAACCGTATCCGGCGCGAAAGACGGTGCTGCGCTTGAACCAAGGCATTTGGTATGCGATGCCCACCGAAGGCCCGAAACTGGTATTGTCGTTATTGTAAACAGTCGCGCCGGGGTTGGGCGAGTTGGGACCGACAAATTCGGCCTGCGACAACTGCCCGCTATTGGCGTAGGGAGTTCCGGTTGTGGCGAAGCTGTTGCCAGAGATGCCGAACAGACCGCCGGCCCCGCCCATCCACTTGCCGCCGAGGCCCTGACTCATATAAGGTGTGCCAAACCAGTCGTAACGGATGCCTAGGTTGACAGTGAGGTTGCGAGTGACTTTCCAGTTGTCTTTGAAAAATGCGGACCACGCGTTTGAATGGTTGTCGCGAAGGATCAGAATGCCATTTTGATAGTTCAGCCAATTGGCGGCGGTGGGGCTATTGACCCAATACTGCTCGGAGATGGAGGAAACTGTGCCGGCCAAGGTCGATAGAATGAGCTGCGCCGTGGCTTGGTCCAGGGAATTCAAACCCGCAAAATTCGAGGTGGTGAGATTCGAGCTGAGAACCGGGCCGTTGCCCAACGTGACTAGCGGCCGCGTGGTTTGAGCATTTCCGGCGTTGGACGCCGCCGAGCTGGTGCGGCTGATATCGAATCCTCCCTGGAAGGAATGGGCGCCGTGATTCCAACTTACGGTGTCGGCGAATTGCAAGAAGGGACTGATTGTTTGGCGGGGCGAGGAAACATTGATGGTGGCGTAGGTTCCCAGGCCTGAGCCCACAGTCGAGACGCCGCCAGAATCGGGTTGGATGACAGTGTTTGCTCCGTTGATGACGGGGAACGTCGCCAGAGCCTGTTTCGCGGAAGGAGCAAGGCTGGTCTGCGAAGCGCCCCAGCAGCAGCCCAGATCGATAGGCGATGTACCCTGCCAGGTATCGACTTTGTATCCCACCCGGAACTCATTGAGAAGCGAAGGCGTAATGGTGTAAACCCAGGCGCCGGTGTAGAAATTAGGACGGCGTTGAACGTCGCCGAAAAAACCAGGGCCTGCATTGTTGCCAGGGGTCATAGCGGGGTAACCCGGCAGGCCAGTCTGACCGGTCACGCCCCAGTCATGCTCGCGGGTCATGATGAAATCAACTTTGTTGCGCTCGTTGATGAAGTAATCAAAGCGCATGGTGTAGTTATTGCGGTTTGGATCCGGGCTCTGGCCGGTGGCGCCGTCTACGCCGGTTTGGGTCTGCTGCCACTGGTATCCGGCGGTGTTCAAGCCGTCGCCGACGGTGTAATTGTTGGGCAGCGGCATGCGGGATAGATATTGCGGCCCAACCCATATCGGATCAATGCCCGTACGGTTGGGATCGCCCACCTGCGTAAACATGTTGATCTGATTGAGGTACAGCGGCTGGCCGTTGGCGGACGCGAGGATGTTGCCGTTCAAATCCACCGAAGGCGTGGTCGAAAAGGCATTGCCATTCTTGCGCGAGGCTCCGCCCGGCCCCCCCACCGTCAGATAGCGGAAAATCCCCTGACGAGCGGTTGCGGTGAGAACCGTGGAGACCATATTGACCTTAGTCTGGTAACGCTGATCGTCAGTCAGGAAAAAAAAGAACAGTTTGTTTCTCTTGATCGGCCCGCCCAAGCGGCCCCCAAATTGGTTGCGATTCTCATAGCTGAGCTTCTGTCCTTGCAAATTGGCGAAATATGGGTTCGACTCCAGCCCCGAGTTGGCGTTGGTATAGAAAAGGGCGCCGTGGAAATCGTTACCCCCGGATCGCGTGCGCATTTGAACCTGGGCCGATCCCCGGCCGAGCGCCGGATCGATGGTGTTGGTGCTGACGCGCACCTCCTCCACCATGTCCGGGCTGGTGAAGGTGGCCGAATAGGCTCCGTTATAAGAGTTGTAGCGACCGTCGCTGCTGACCATGCCATCACGGGTGGTGTTGATGTCTTGTGTCTGGGTTCCCATGAAGTTCACGACCGTGGGAGCGAAGACGCCCGGAATCTGGACCACGCCAGGAGTCAACGTGACCAGATCCAGGACGTTTCTTGAGAGGACCGGCAGCGTTTCAACCTCGCGGCTGGTAAGCACGCCGCCCACGGATGAGGTAGTGGTGGCCAGGGCGGTATCCGCCTCTGCAACTACTTCGACCGTCTCGCCGGCCGTGGCCACCTGCATGGTGAAGTTCAAACGGACCTGCTGGTTTTGGCCCAAAGCGACGTTGTTGTAGGTCTCGGTCTTGAAGCCGGACATGGTGGCCGTGACCGTGTAGGTTCCGGGCTGAAGAGTGGGGAACTCGTAGGCTCCCGCCGCGTTGGTCGTTCCGCTGGTGACAATGCCCGTAGCATTGTTCTTCGCGGCGACGCCCACCATGGGCATCACAGCGCCGGAGGAATCAGTGACAGTTCCACCCAGGGTCGCATTCACCTGAGCAAAAGCGGGGGTTAAAACGCACGGCAGCAGCGTGGCCGCGAACATAAGACGAACACAATTACGCAAAGAGGGCATCGTTACGACCTCCTGAGAGTCAAATCTGGGGGCTTAGTTTATTCCCGGTTTGCGCTTGTGTCTATGGAATTTTTATGATAGCTAATATCAACTTTGTTGATACGGATCGGGTTGGCTAGGCTGTGAAGACGGCGTTGGTTTCAGACGGCGAATTAAGTCTGCGGCGACCGGGAAGACGCCGGACCGAAAGAAGCGGTCCTTTATAATTTAGAAAAACCCTCCGTTTGTGGCCTGAAGCCACACAGGCGATTCGAAATGAACCTTCATACCGCATTTCCAGCTCTTGCTCTATTTGCAGCCGGCGTTTGCGTTCCGGCGGAGGCGCAATACGGCGCCACTACCGGCGCACGTCCGCGCATTGTTTCCGGCGGATTTAATTTCTCGTCCGAAGATCAGTTTCAGGGAAGCGTAGCGGTAGGGGAGGCCTCCTCCACCGCGCTTGAACTCTCGCTTCAGGAGGCAATCGATCGGGGCATCAAGAATAATCTGGGATTGCTGGTGCGCGGCAGTCTGCTCAGCGCGGCGCGAGCCGAGCGCTTGCGGGCGCTCAGCGCTCTGCTGCCAAGTGTAACGGGCGCAATCGCGCAAACCGAAACGCAGATTGATCTCGCGGTCTATGGACTGCATGTCGCTGGATTTCCGCAGGTTGTGGGGCCGTTCCACTACACCGACGCACGGGCATACGCGTCCTCGTCCCTATTGGACTGGACTTCGATCAAAAATCTGCGATCCACGGCGGAGAGCGCGCGTGCGGCGGAGCTATCGGCGCAGGATGGGCGCGATCTGGTGGTGCAAGCGGTGGCTTCGGGATACCTCGCGGTGCTCGCGGACGCCGGGCGCGTGGACGCCGCCCGAACCCAGGCGCAAACGGCTCAAGCCCTTTATAACGCCGCTCGCGACCGGCACCAGGCCGGCCTCAGCGCCGCCATCGATGAGCTTCGAGCTCAGGTCGAGATGAAGACGCAGCAGCAGCGGCTGGTGGCGGCTGAAAACGCGCTCGCCCGGGACAAGCTTGCTCTCGGCCGGGTGATAGGACTGCCCTCGGGCCAGGAGTTCCGGGTGACGGACGCGGCGACGTATTCGCCTTTGGAAAGCTTGGAAGTAGGGGATCTTCTACAGAAGGCGTATGAAACCCGGGCGGATTACCGAGCGGGGCAGGCGCAGGTGCGCGCCGCCGAGCTGGCCCGGGAAGGCGCGGATGCGCAGCGCTATCCCACGGCCGCGCTGGAGGCGAACTATGGAGCGATAGGGCAATCGTTGAACAATTCTCATGGCACGTTCACAGTGGCGGCGTCGGTGAGCTTCAACATCTTCGATGCGGGGCGCATCCACTCGGCTCAGCATGCCGCGGACGCCGAAATCCAGCGCCGCCGGGGAGAATTGGCGGACTTACGCGGGAAGATCGATTTCGAAGTGCGTGCGGCTC
The DNA here is from genome assembly GCA_035293905.1 of Bryobacteraceae bacterium. Classification (GTDB taxonomy): domain Bacteria; phylum Acidobacteriota; class Terriglobia; order Bryobacterales; family Bryobacteraceae; genus Palsa-187. The sequence goes on along the minus strand of DATGLY010000041.1, from coordinate 11,496 downwards.
TGCTCGCTTTGAACACGGCGGCGCAACAGGTGGCTCTGGCGCGGAGCAATCTGGATCTGGCGAGTCAGACCCTGGAGCAGGCGCGGGACCGCTTCTCGGCCGGCGTTGCCGATAACATTGAAGTAGTGCAAGCCCAGGAGGCTCTGGCCGGAGCCAGCGAAGAGGTTATCGACAGCTTGTTTGCTCACAATCTGGCGAAGGTTGCGCTGGCGCGAGCGGTGGGCGGGGCGGAAGTTTCCTTGAAACAATATCTGGGGGGAAAATAGATGGCGCAGGCGACGGAGACGGAAACCTATCTGGTTGCCGGCCCGCGGAGCCGGACGTCAAGGGTCGTGAAGTGGGCTGTTGCGATGATCGTGCTAGGAGGCATTGGCGCCGGCACATACATGGTCTGGAATCGTCTGCGGCAGGTTGAGTCCACCGACGACGCGCAGATCGACGGGACGATCGTGCCGGTGAGCTCGCGCGTGGGAGGCTACGTGATTCAGGTTCTGGTCGGCGACCAGCAATACGTGAAAGCCGGGGAAACGCTGGTTCAGCTAGATAAGCGGGATTACGATGTTGCAGTGGCCCGCGCGCGCGCCAATCTGGCGGATGCGCAAGCCGCTCTGAGAGGGGCGCAGAACAGCGTTCCCGTGGCGTCGATTTCCACCGCCAGCGCATTGAGCGGAGCGAGATCGGCTCGCGAGGACGCCGCTGTCGCGGTGAGCTGGGCCGAGCAGCAGCTCGGCGCGGCCCAGGCGCGCCTCAAGCTAGCCGAAGCCAATGTGCGCGTGGCGCTGGCGAATCGGAATAAAGCGGATCAGGACGTGATTCGATATAAGGGTTTGGTGGAGAAGGACGAGATCTCGAAGCAGAACTACGATCAGGTTGTCGCGGCGGCGCAAGCGGCGGAGGCGACGGTAGAGGCGCAGCAGGCGGCGGCCGCGGAGGCGCGACAGAATGTGACGGCGGCGGAAAAGGCCGTAGATCAAGCGCGCGCCAAGCTCCAACAAGCAGACGCCGCAGTGGAGGGCGCGAGAGTGGGTCCCTCACAGGTGAAGCTCGCTGAAGCGGGCGTGGCGGTTGCGGCGGCTCAGATCGCTCAAAAGAAGGCCGATCTGGATCAAGCCGAGCTCAACTTGAGCTATTCCACGATCGCCGCGCCGGTGGAGGGCATCGTCGGCCGAAAGGCCGTCGATCCGGGACAGAACATCGCCGCCGGGCAGCAATTGATGTCCATCGTCAATCTGGACGACATCTGGGTGACGGCCAATTTCAAAGAGACTCAGCTCAAGAATATGAGGATCGGTCAAAAGGTGGACATTGAAGTGGACGGAAACGGCCGCACTTATACCGGCAAAATCGAGCGGATCTCTGGCGCAAGCGGCGCGCGATTCAGTCTGTTGCCTCCGGAGAACGCCACCGGAAATTTTGTGAAAGTGGTGCAGCGGATTCCAGTGCGGATCTCTATCGATCCGGGGCAGAACGGAGATCACGCATTGCGGCCAGGGATGTCGGTGACGCCAAAGGTACATGTGCGCCCTTGAGGAAAACAGACGGCGGGCAGCCCGATCGCGCTGCAATGAGGGTGCGAGGCGCCCTTTGTTAGCCGACTAAAATGTGGGAATGCCGCATAAATGGGCGCTTCGCATCGCCACACTCTTGATTTCGGGCGGGATCCTTTCCGCGCAAAACGCCACGACCGCCGGCGAACTGACGGCGGAGCCGCCGACGCTGGTCTCGCTCGGTTTCGAGTGGCGCATCACGGGGGACGATAACCGCAATGCAAAGGTGGAGAGCTTCTATCGGAAGAAAGGCGAATTGCAGTGGCGGCAGGCTCTGCCGCTTATGAGGTTGCAGCGTGAAGAAATCGGGACCGCCCCGCAGCCGGGCGCGGGAAACGCGACGGAGCGATATCCGCTGTTTCGCTACACCGCGCCGAACATGTTCGCGGGCAGCATTTTGAATCTCGATCCCGATACGGAATACGAATGCCGCTTTGTGCTCTCGGACCCGGACGGGGTCAGCGGGGCGGTTGAGAAGACGATTGTCGCACGAACCCGAAAAGAGCCTCAGCCGGCCAAAGGCGGACACGTGTATCACGTCTACCCGGTGGGTTGGACGGGGCCGATGCAGGAGCCCGCGTTTACGGGCTTGATGGCAGCCTACTACATGGGATCGGCGCACTTCGATTACGAAAACGCCTTTCCTGCCCGGGTTCAGCCGGGCGATACGATTTTAGTCCACGCCGGCCTGTACGTGGGCGACCGCTTCCATTATATGAACGGCGCCCCGCGGCCAGGATATCTGGCCATGGGCAATGTCTTCGATGGCACATATTACCTGACCCAAAGCGGGACTGCGGACAAGCCGATCACGATCAAGGCCGCGGGCGATGGCGAACCCATTTTCGACGGCGACGGCTGCCAGAACCTCTTCAATCTCATGGGAGGGAATTATCTGTATTTCGAAGGCATCACGGTGCGAAACACAAATGTGGCTTTTTTGCTGGGCATTAAGGGTATTGCGGGCGCAAGCGGATTCACTTTGAAACATTCGAAGGTTTACGACGTCGGACGCGTCGTGCAGGACGACTGGTCGGGATCGAACAATTTCTATATCGCCGACAACGTACTGATAGGCCGTCACAACCCTCACAAGATGATGGGCTGGAGTGGCGCGCCTTGGGATAAATTCCCGGGCTTTCCCGAGTTGCTGACTTCCGAATACGCGATCAAGGTATACGGTCAGGGCCATGTAGTGGCGCACAACTACGTAGCCAACTGGCACGACGGGATCGATATTGCGACGTATGGCGTTCCGGATGGAGCTCCGAACGAGATTGGCGACCGCGTTCCGGTCGCGATCGATTTCTACGGGAACGACCTGCAAAACATGGGCGACAACTGCTTCGAGACGGACGGCGGAGCCCGCAATATTCGCGTGTTTCGCAATCGTTGCTTCGATTCGGCCGCGGGAGCGCTGAGCGCACAGCCGGTATTTGGAGGGCCGGTTTACTTTTATCAGAATCTGATTTACAACACGCCGACTGGCTCGTTGAAGTATATCGAAGGATCGTCGGGCATTTTAACCTACAACAATACGATCATCGGAGAAGGGCGGGCAGGCCCGGCTTCCAATCAACAATTCCGCAACAATCTGATCCTGGCGCAAGGCGCGTTGGATCCGGTGTTCGCGGTGACCACCTATACGAACTATTCGAGCTCCGACTACAACGGCTTCCGGCCTAATCCCAACAAGGCGGATTCGTTCGAATGGAATTCGCCGGAATTCGGAACCGCGGCCGCGTTTGGTCAGCCCACGGTGGAGCGGCGCTATGGAAGCTTGCAAGAATATCGCGAGGCGACGGGGCAGGATCGGCACAGCGTGCTGGTGGATTACGACGTTTTCGTGCGCGCGGCGAAGCCCGATCCGAGCGATCCGCAAAAAGTATACACCGCCGAAGAATTCGACTTTGGCCTTCGCGCCGGCTCCGCGGCGATTGACGCGGGAGTGGAGTTGCCGACCATCACCGATGGATTTACGGGCAAAGCTCCGGATCTAGGAGCGTTCGAATTCGGCCGGCCGACATTTCAGTACGGCCCGCGATGAAGCGCGCACACTTCGCGGCGCATCGTCGATTCGCGAATGCGTTGTAATGAGAGCGCCTAAACGTTTACGCGCCTCGCGTATAGGCCAGGCGGCCATACTGAGGCTTATGCGTAAGCGTGCTCACGCCTCTCCTGCCACAATGTTTTTTGAGCCGGGCCCGCAGCTCCACCCGCGCGCGCCCGAGCCTGGACTTGGCGGCCGCGATGGAGACGCCCAGGCGCGCCGCAACGTCCGGCATGGGAAGGTGCTCGATGTCGCTGAGAACCATTACGTTTCGCAGCAGCGGCGGGATTCTGGCGATTTCCCGCTTGAGCAAATTTTCCAGTTGCTGATCGCCGAGCTCGTCCTCGGGCCCGGGTATCTGCGCGACGAGCTCCAAGCGAACGCTGGATTCCGAAGATTGGTCCAGATAAAGGAAGTGAGCCTGGCGCTCCTCGCGGATTCGCATGAGGCATTGGTTTTCCACAATCCGGCTCAGCCACGCGGCGAATGTTCCCTCGCCCCGGTATTGCGACAGGCGCTCAAAGGCCTTCCAGCAAGCATTTTGCACTTCGTCTTCGGCGTCAGTGGGATTGCGGATCAGAGAAGAGGCCCGCTTCAAACACGTAAAATAGTGATGGTTGATAAGTTCGCCGAATGCGTCCGTATCGCCTAGGCGGGCGAGTTCAATCAATTCTTCTTCGCTGCGTTCGGCAGTCGTTTCCCGAGGTTTGCTTTTCCCGCCGGCGCCCGGCGGCGGCATGTCCGGCTTTGCCTGGCTCCGGGGAAATTCGAAGGATTTCGGAATCGCTCTCTCGCTTATTTGCGGAAGCATGCCCTGTGAAATGCATCTCGACGGCCCCAAGCCATCGTTTTTTATCTCTCTCCGAAATCAGTTATTTACAAATTGAAAAGAATTTGAGATACGCCAATTGGCGTACAATTTGGTGCACTCCAGCAATGAAGCCGCGACGTTTTGGGCCAATTTTAGACGAAACATCCAACTCACTCTTTACACCTGTTGAGCGCGAGAATGCATCATGCGATACAACCGGTGCCCCATGAAACGCGCACAAAGGAATGCGGCGCCGTCGCCTGGCGCTAAAAACGCGTCTCGCACATGAAAGGACTATTTGTGGAAAAAAACTTTGTGATCGCCATTTACAATCGCAACGATCAAGCCGAAGAGGCTATCAAGGAGCTTCAGAAGTCCGGGTTCGATATGAAAAAGCTCTCGATTGTCTCGAAGGGATACGAAACCGAAAATCATGTGATTGGCTATTACAACGCGGGCGACAGGATGAAACACTGGGGCAAGTTCGGCGCCTTTTGGGGCGGGATTTGGGGCGTGCTGATGGGGGCCGCATTTTTCATCATCCCCGGGATCGGACCGGTTTTATTTGCAGGACCGCTGGTGGCGGCGATCGTCGCGGCGCTGGAGGGAGCGGTTATCGTGGGCGGCTTGAGCGCGATTGGCGCGGCGCTTTACAGCATGGGCATTCCTAAAGACAGCGTCATACGCTATGAGTCGGCGCTCAAGGCGAACAAGTTCTTATTGATAGCGCATGGCGGGCAGGGTGAAGCAACCCGGGCGCGGGACATCCTTAAGGCCACGAATGCATCGGAAGTCACCATGCATCCGGCGGCGGAAGCGCGAAAGGCAGAAGAGGAACCCGTGGGCGTTTGACGGCCCGAACGGCCGGTTAGTCCCCGGCGGCGATTTGGGCCAGGGCCGTTCCTCTTCCAGCAGAGCGGAAAATCAAGGCAAGCCGGCGTCCGTAAATCCACAGGAAGCACGCGACATACACCGTCAATGCCGCCGTCAGCGCGAGCCAATAGCTGATTCTGAACAGCGCGAAAAACAGCGCGGCCGCAGCCGCGAGCGCCGCGAGCGGCGTGGCAAGCTGCGGAAGGACCGGCACCTCCACCACCAATTGCTTTACGGAGAAGTACACCAGCGCGAGGTTGATGGTGTTGGCGATCAACAGGGCCCAAGCGGCGCCCGGTCCGTCATAACGAGGCACGAGAATAAGACCGAGAATTACGGCCGAAGCAGCCGAAAGGGAAGTGCAGACCAGCAAGCGACCCTGTTGTTTGTAGGCGATCAGGATGTAGCGGTGATGGCCGCTCAGCATGGCGACCGGAAGCATCCATACGAGCACGGAAAATGATCGGGCAGCTTGGCGGAAGTTGGGGCCATAGAGCAACGCCAGCAGGTCTGGCGCGACGGCCATGAGCAGGCCGCCCGCAAGCAAACCCATCCATGCGGTGAAACGCACCGATTCGTCCATCAGCTCCAGCAGATGCTGCTTGGAGCGCAATGCACATCGCGAAATAGAGGGAAGCAGGTTGAAAAAGTAAAGCCAGACGAAGGTATGCAGAGCCATCAGGGCGCGATGGGAAGCCCCCCACCAGCCCAGCGTAGCGTCGGAGAAAATGAGGCCCAGAAGGACGGTGCAGAAATACCACATGAAGCCCCAGGCCAACTCGGTGAGCCCGATAGGCGAGGACTGTTTCAAGTGGCCCATCAGGCGGGAAACTTTCAGGTCGGGCCAAGGCCAGGCGAAGCGCAATTCCAAGCGCGTCACATAGGCGCAAAATAGCGCGGCGCCAGCCACCGAAGCGCACTCGATTAGGCCGATATAGAGAAGCGGGGTTCCGCGGCGAAAGGCTAAGAATACGAGTCCCGCAAAGCCGAGTTGCCGGACAATCGAGGTCAAGGCCACCCATCGCATCTGGTCATGGCCCTGGAACAACCACTGCAGAAGAAACGGCGCGCCGAGCAAGCTGAGGCCGTAGAGCATGAGCAGTTGTTTGAGCTCGTGGGATTGATGAACAAACAGGATTAAACTGCCCAGCGCGGCCATGGAGCAAACGGAAAGAAACAGGCGGAGGCCGGTAATTTCGTGCAAGAGCTGGGGGGCGCGATCGGGATTTCGGGCGATTTCTCTCGCGCCATACGAACCGAGGCCTAAATCCACCGGCAGCGTGAAAAAGACCATCAGAGCCAGAGTGAACTCGACAAAGCCATAATCGCGCGGGCCTAAAGTGCGGGCGAGATAGCTGAAGCTGGCAAAAGTAAGAAGCTTGGCGGTGAACTCGCCCACAATGAGGAACAAGAGGTTCGTAGCGAGCTTCTTGGGCGCGGGAGCGGCTACAGACTGCGTTTGCTGGGCGAACGGATCCGGCCTGGCGGAGGTGCGGGCGCGCGGCGCCGACATTTAGGGTCTCTCGCTTCCGGCGGGATCGATCGTGACTAAATTTTCCGGCGGGACGGCGCCCGGAGCAACGTATGGCTCTTTTTCTCCTTCGCCGAGGCCCGGGATCTTCTTCCATACCTTGGCGCCCACCATGGTTCGGATAAGGTGGTGGGGCTGGTAGGTTATGCTGGGCCAGAGGAAGACCTCGTTCGTGCAATAGCACTGCTTGGATGCGATCGCCTGGCGAAGAGCTTGCGCTTCTTTGGAGGCCCAAATTTCGAAGAAGCTCTTCTGGCGCAAATTTCCCAAGGGCGGATGAGTCTCGCAAACGCTCACGTCGCCATTGGAATAGACGACGGCGCTGAGCACTCCGGCGCGGCAGGGGATGACCTGTTCGCGAGCGCTAGCAGTTCGCGACTTGGCCCACTGAAGCATTGGCTCGACGACGGATCCGTAGCGGCCGGTCTCACGCGGGGCCCACAAGCGGCGGATGTACTCGTAGAGACGACGGTATTGCTCCAGGCTCGGGCCTTGAAGGGAGGGATTTTTGCGATCGCCCCGAATGAGCGCGAGGTTATGGTGATCCATCCTGGGGCAGCGGTCGAACAGGTAGGAGGTCAAACGCCGAATCTCGTCCATGTTGACGTCCGTGGCCGTAGAGATGGAGTGAATGCGCAGCCGCGGGTCCGACTCCTGAAGCTTGGCGAGCGCCTCATAAGTTTGCATTGCTTTATCGAAGGCGCCCGGGGAACCACGGAATTTGTTGTGGAACTCGCCCAAGCCGTCCAGCGAAATCTCGGCCACAAACAGATCCAGGTCTTTTTCTTTGAGGGTTTCGGTAATCTGCTTGACCGTGCGGTCCGTGAAGTAGCCGTTGGTGGGCACGTAGATCTGGCGGACCTGATTTTGACGGACAAACTGGCGGCAGATTTCGCCAAACTCCGCCCGTAAAAACGGCTCGCCCCCGGAGAGGTTCAAATTCTCGATCCGGCCCAGGGAACGGGAAAGCTGGAAGATCTCGTCCTTGCTAAGATCGTCCCTGCGGTTCAGGTTACGCCAGTAGAAGCAGTGCTCGCATTTCTGATTGCAGATGGAGTTGATGAACAGAATCAAAAAAGGCGGGCTGGGCAGATTCCGGTAATTCTGCCAGGTGATGCGGGCATGTCTGACAAGACGGTTCCCGAGGTTCAATCGGCAAAAAAGTGGCACGCCTGCTGCCATTCCGCGGCTGCGCTAATAAGTCTTTTATAATCATATTATTAGAACCTATTCTCGGCGCGCCTGCAATTGGGGCTGGGACGACGAACTCGCCCAGACTCCCAAAGAATCGGCCAGGGAGGAGAATGTCGCTAAGTCAGCGGTGAGCAAAAGCAAACACGCCCGAGCTGCGCTTAGCGGCCAACGGGTGAGGGGCATGGGCAGAAATTGAAGGACGATGGGTTAAAGTTCGCTGGGCGGAACCCGATCCGACTACAGAAATCCTCGCGAACAACCGATGAAGCATTTGCACGGCAATGTTATTCGCGATATTTATTCTTTCGGTGATTACCCTGGAGTGGGTCCTTCGATCTGACGCCAGGAAGCGCAGCCAGGCCGCCCCCGCAGTCGCCCAAATCTCCGCCGCTCACGGCCACGATGGACCGCCGATCGCTATATACGCCGATGCCGCCTCGGTAGATCTACTTCGGATGGCGGAGGCCCTGGCGGCTAGTTCGACTAAGCAATTGCGGGAGCAGGAGCCGTCTTCTTCTTCGAACTCCTCCGCTTCTCGGCAGGAGGCTGCCGATCGCTCTTTTTGAGGTTGGGAAGCACGATCGACAGAACGAACTTCCTTTCCCCGTGGTCGTCGAATTTGATCACGATATATTCTTCGCTACAGGAAAGAACGCTGCCCAATCCAAACTTGGGATGTTCCACTTGTGCGCCTTGGGAGAACGGAGGTTTGTTCGCCATTAAGAAAGAACCTATTCATCATTATAAACTGGGATGATCGAAGCCTGCTCCCAGCGTGCCTCCCGGCGCCCCGTCCGGGCCATGAGCGCTCGCCTGGGACGATGACCGGCGGCTCGCGCGCGCCCATTGCGCGGCTACACTAGGATCATAGTCCGACGATGCCGCAATTACTGTTCCCAGTGATTCCCAGGCTCACGCCGATCCACGTGTTGGACATTCTTGCGGTCGCGACGCTGGTCTATAACCTTTTTTTGATGGTGCGCGGCAGGCGCGCGGCTCACGTGCTGGTGGGATTGATCGTCTTGCTAGGGGCTTACCTGATCGCCGTTTGGATGCGCATGGAGGCCTTCCGTTCTCTGTTGGAGATTCTGGCGCCGTACACGGCTTTCGCCCTGATCGTGATGTTTCAAGCCGAGATCCGCCGGCTCCTGGCCCGCTTTGGACGCATTCCCTGGCGAAGCTTAGGAGGCCGACTGGAGCAGCGGGAGGCGATGGAAGAAGTGGCGCTGGCGGTGCGCGAAATCCTGGAAACCAAGTCCGGCGGCGCCCTCATCGTAATCGAGCGCGATGTCGGTCTGCGCACCTTCATCGAGAGCGGCGTCGCGCTCGACGCGCGGGTTTCCCGCGACCTGCTCTGCACCATTTTCCAGCACGGAGGCACGTTGCACGACGGCGCCGTCATCATCCAGGGAGACCGCATCGCCGCCGCGGCTTGCTTTCTGCCGCTCACCACACGTCCGCTGATGGTGCGCAGCTTGGGAACGCGGCACCGCGCCGCTATCGGCATTACCGAAGACACCGATGCGCTGGCCGTCGTGGTTTCCGAACAGGCGTGGCGAGTTTCCATCGCCGCTCACGGAGAGCTTGAAATGGACGTAAGTCTGGAGCGCTTGCTCGAGTGGCTTACTCATCACACCGCGCTGAGCCCCGGCCGAGCCGAGCGGGCGCCCGCAGCGGAGCAAGTCGGCTCATGAGCGCGAAGCTCTGGCGGGGGCTCGCGCACAACTGGAGTTGGAAGTTGGGCGCATTAGCGGTGGCGATTCTGGTGTGGTTGATTTTGGCCGGCGCGCCGGAAGCGGTGGCGCTGCAATCCGTTCCGATTCTTTACCAGAATCTTCACAACGGGCTGATTCTGGCCGCGGACGCACCGGGAAGCTTGCGCGCGGAGCTGCGCGGCCCGGCCCGGAATTTGACCGAGTCAGCGCTCTCCTCGGTCTTTGTCCGATTAGATCTTTCCTCGGTAGATCGCCCCGGTGAGCAAACGTTGACCATTTCGAGCGCCGAATTCAACCTCCCCCACGGAGTCGCATTCCTCCGCGCCATCCCTTCGCAAGTGCGGCTTCAAATCTTCCGCATCGCGTCGAAGGAAGTGCCGGTCCGGGTGCGCCTGGACGGCGCGCTGCCGCCAGGTTACCGGATTGTGCAAGCGCAGCCGCTGCCGGATAGGGTGCGAATTTCCGGCCCCGAGCCGCGCGTGCAGTCGATCGTCACGGCCAACACGGACTTCATCGACGTACGCAATCTAACCCAAACGACCGAAGTGCAGACCAACGCTTTCGTCGACGACGCCCGCGTACAATTCGAATCGGCGCCGGTTGTCAAGGTCAGATTAATTGTGGAGAAGATTCAAGATGGGCGCGAATGAAATGGCGGCTCCCCAGGTGCGTAGATTGTTCGGAACGGATGGAATCCGCGGCGTCGCGGGAGAATTCCCGCTGAATCGAGAGACGGCGTTTGCCGTGGGGGTCGCCTTGGGGAACTGGATCGCAGAAAAATGCTCGGACCCTGAGGTGGTTCTGGGGGTGGATACGCGCGAGAGCGGATTATGGATTGCCGAGTACGTCGCCGGCGGCCTAGACCGCGCGGGCGTTCACCCCCGGTTCGCCGGTCTAATCACCACTCCCGGCATCGCGCACGTGGCCCGGACCGGTCCGTTCGCGGCAGGAGTGATGATTTCGGCGTCTCACAATCCGTACCGCGATAACGGGATCAAGGTGATCGATCATTCCGGCTTCAAGCTGGCCGACGAAACGGAGCAAAACCTGGAAGCAGGGATTTTCGCCTGGCTCGAATCCCGAAAGACGCCGGTGGCCAAGCCCTTGGCCGCCGACCCAAGCCTGGACCGCCAGTATTTGGATTATCTGGCGGGCATCATGTCCGAACAACTGGAGGGCATGCGGATCGTGGTGGACGCGGCGCACGGATCGGCCACGTATCTCGCGCCCGAGTTGCTCCAGCGATTGGGCGGCCAAGTGGACTGCATCCATTGCGCGCCGGACGGCAAGAACATCAATTTAAATTGCGGATCGCAGCATCTGGAGAGCCTCCAAACGCGAGTGCTCGCGGCTGGCGCGGACCTGGGCGTTGCCTTTGACGGCGATGCCGACCGCGCGTTATTCGTCTCGCGCTCCGGCAAGGCCGTGGATGGGGACGCCGTGATGCTTCTGTGCGCCCTGCCTTTGCACGCCATGGGACGATTGACCGAAGTCGTTGCGACGGTGATGTCGAATCTAGGCTTAGAGCGGGCGCTGAATCGTCATGGAATCGGGCTGGTGCGCACGCCGGTAGGCGACAAATACGTTCTGGAGGAAATGTTGCGCCGCAACGCGCCGCTGGGAGGAGAGCAGAGCGGCCACATCATCTTCCGTGACTACGCCACGACGGGCGATGGACTGCTTACCGCCCTGCGCGTGATCGAGATCATGCGCCGCTGCCGCCAGGATCTGGATCAGTTGACGGCAGAGTTGGTGATCTATCCGCAGATACTGCT
>DATGLY010000040.1:0-12633 GCA_035293905.1 Bryobacteraceae bacterium | reverse complement strand
CTCGAAAATTCACCTGGTATCCGCCTACAGAGCCAGGATAGCCCACCGCGCTCAATACCTCCGCGGGCTTTCCATTGACGGTCACCTCGACTGGTGAGTTAACGGCCGCTAAAGGGTTCGACGGAAACGGCGCGCCAGGGTCAACTCCCGGATTGACCGGGCCGAGACCCCTTGCAAAAAGAGACAGTATCTCCCCTGCCGCCGCCGGCTTGGACGCGGTGACGAGAGAGAAGTCGCTGGAATGGGTGATGGCAAGCCCGTCAGAGGACATCACAACCTCAGGGCTCTCCATGGGGATCAACTGGACTACCAACTGAGTTGACCCACCTCCATTCCGGCGCCGGTTGGCGGGGTCTTCCGTGATTGAGGCGCCGCGCATTGGCGGCACACCCGGCGGGTTGTTCCCCGCGCCCACCTGCCCGCGGGCGCCAAGGAATGCTCCCGTACCGCCGGTAACCACGAAATTGCTCCCGCTGACATTCGAAGGAGATCCCGGTGGCGGAGCGCCAGCGGGGAATCCGCTGGCCATGATGGTCCCGATCGGGGTTCCGTCGCTCTTCAAGATTTCGAAGCTGATCACTTGTACTCCATTCCGCACCGTGTCAGCGATCGCCTGCCCGGGCGTGGGGGCTGTACGAACATACCCGCCCCCCGGCCCCGTGCTGGTAAAAGTTCCCAACACGGGCTGGCCGTTAACGGCTCGAATATCGCCGATCATGACGTTCCGGAAGAAGTTGTTCGGGTGTCCTGGCGTGGTCACGTTGGGATCAGTGGCAAACTTTGAAGGGTCAGATGTGTCTTCGATATACAAGACAACATTTGCCGTGTCGATCCGCAGAATTGTGGGCGTCGGGACTTGCGCCAGACCCATGTGAGAGAACGCGGCAGCGCACAGAGTTGCCAGCGCTGTTTTCCAAAGCCGAGGTCGTGACAGAGTCGTTATGTGTTTCATTAGTGTAGCCTCCTTATCGCGCCGCGCCTGGAAGCCCTTCCTGTCCGGCGGGTACCGAAATCGCTCCCGTAATTTCCCCCGTTTCGGTTGTCATGAAGACGGTGGGTGGCACGGTCGAGAAATCAGCTACCGCCAGCAGCGCCGCGGTCTCGGTATACGTCAGGACGCCGGAAGCATTCTGGAAACGGCCGGTCCCACCCGTGATTTCCAGGGTCAAAGTACAACGGGCTACTTTTTGCACCATATCTATGCAATCACCCCCTTCTTTTGGCTTGATACTGAACGTCAATAGACTCCCATCTTCAAAGCGAAAAATGCCCCCGCCGAACGCCGCTGGGAGAAAAGGGCCCGGGCAAGCGCCGATGCTCTGCGGAGGAATCGAGGCGGCCCTGAGATCCCGATAAGTGAACGGGCCCAGCGAACCGTTCCCAGCGACATGCTCTTCAAAGTTAACGGTGTTGGGTTGTTTCAGATCGATCGGGCTGGGCCCGCCACTTCCCGAAAACCTCATGTTTACCGGATGCTGTTGCGCGTAGACGCTTGCGGCGCCGAGAGTGAGCATCAGCGCCAGGGTTGCGATGTGTTTCATGCGTATCTCCTGTCTGCGGTTTGGGGGGGATAATTCTTGTTCCCCTTCCGCCGGTACAGGCGGAAGGCTTCAGCAAATGCCGCCACGGTCTGGTATATTTTTTTTGCCTGGAGGAGAACGCGCTGTCCACCGACGTGTCCTCTGCTGAAATCACGGCATTATTGAAAGCCTGGAGCGGCGGCGACGAAGCCGCCCTGGGCCGGCTGACGGAGCGTGTCTATCCCGAATTGCGCCACATGGCCCGGCGGTATATGAAAAACGAACGCCGGGGCAATACCCTCCAGACAACCGACCTGGTCCATGAGGCTTATCTGCGGCTGGTGGACGTGACCAAGGTCGAATGGCGGCAGCGCGCGCAGTTTTTTGCGATAGCCGCGCAGATCATGCGCCGTATCCTGGTGGACGCCGCGCGCAGACGCGCCGCAGACAAGCGCGGCGGCGACGCTGGCAAAGTGAACCTGGATGAAACAGCCCTCCTGTCGAGCGCTCCGGACCGATCCATTCTGGCCCTGGATGAGGCCCTTACGGCGTTCTCGCGGATTGCCCCGCGCCAGGCCAAGGTGGTCGAATTGCGATACTTCGGCGGATTGACCGAGAAAGAAATCGTCGCGGCTTTGAACATTTCACCGCGCACAGTCGAGCGTGACTGGGATCTTGCGAAGGCTTGGCTCTTCCGAGAGTTAAGCCATAAAATAGAAGATCCACCAACACATGACTCCGGAGCGCTTCCATCAAGTTGAAGAGCTATACCAGGCCGCTCGCGAGAGGCCCGCGGAGGAGCGCGCGGCATTGTTGGCCCAGACCGATCCCGAATTGCGGCGCGAAGTAGAGTCGCTGCTCGCACAGCGCCCTGGCGTTGAATTCCTGGATCGGCCTGCCATTCACAATGCCCCGCCAACGCTGGAGGGTTTGACCCTCACTCGAGTGTCCGCCGGGGCGAGCCTCGGGCCGTTCCGTATCGAAAGCAAACTCGGCGAGGGCGGCATGGGCGAGGTGTTTCGCGCTGTCGACACGCGCCTCGGCCGGCCTGTCGCTATCAAGTTCGCCTACGAACAGTTCAGCGCCCGTTTCGAGCGCGAGGTGCGTGCGATTTCGTCACTGAATCACCCCAACATCTGCACGCTCTACGACGTTGGGCCGAACTATCTGGTGATGGAACTGGTGGAGGGCGAGACCTTAGCGGGCCGGCTGAAGAGCGGACCCCTTCCGTTAAAGACGGCGCTCCTTTACGCCTCGCAAATCGCGGCTGCGCTGGCGGAGGCGCACGTCAAGGGAATCATTCACCGCGATTTGAAGCCGGGCAACATTATGATCGCGAAATCCGGCGTGAAAGTTCTGGATTTCGGATTGGCGAAATCGGGCGCGGACGAAAACGTCACGGCCAGCCACATGGCGATAGGCACGCCGGCCTACATGGCGCCGGAACAGCGGGAAGGCAAACCTGCCGATGCGCGGACCGATATTTACTCGTTCGGTTGCGTCCTCTATGAGATGTTGACCGGCGGGCGGGCCGGAGCCCGGCGGAGGCGCGTTCCATCACGAAAAGTACAAAGAATAGTCAACCGATGTCTGGAAGAGGACCCTGGAAGGCGCTGGCAATCGGCTGCCTGGCTCGATCGGGAACTGGCGAAGGCGGCCGCCGGCGCAACCCCCTGGAAAGCCGTTGCAACCGCCGCCAGTATTGTTGCAGTGTTCGCCGCGGCATACGCCTATCTTCAGCGCCCTCCGAAGCTGACCGGGAAGGACGTTATCGTCCTGGCCGGGTTCGAGAATAAGACCGGCGATCCGGTCTTCGACGACACGCTCCGGCAAGGGCTGGCTGTTGAGCTTCAACAATCGCCGTTTCTCAGCCTGCTCCCGGAAGCGCGAATCCAACAGACGCTGGCTCTGATGGGCCAGTCGAGAGATGCGCGGCTGACGTCTCAAATCGCGCAGGAAATCTGCGTGCGCACCGGCAGCGCCGCGATTCTGGAAGGCTCCATCGCAAGGGTTGGAAGCGAGTATGTGCTGGGCTTGCGCGCAAGAAACTGCAACAGTGGCAGCGCCCTGGATCAAGAGCAGATCCAGGCGGCCAGGCGGGAGGACGTGCTCAACTCTCTCAGCCAGATCGCCCGTAAATTCCGGACCCGGGTTGGCGAATCGCTGGCTACGGTGGAAAAGCACTCGACGCCGCTCGCCGAGGCGACGACGCCGTCACTCGAAGCCCTCCAGGCTTATAGCACTGCGTTGAAGGGGATTTTGCACGGGGGGACCACCGCGGACATACCTTTATTCAGCCGGGCTGTCGAAATCGACCCACAGTTCGCGACGGCTTGGGCGCATCTGGGCTTCGCCTACAGCACTTTCGGAAGGTCCGTATTAGCGGTCGAGAGCACCACAAAAGCCTGGAAACTACGGAATCGCGTCAGCCAACCGGAGCGGTTTTTCATCGATTTCCTCTACGAACGGCAGGTAACGGGAAATCTGGAAAAGGCATACCAAACCCTCGAGTTGTGGCATCAGACGTATCCTCGCGAAGAGGAGACTCCGAGCCCTCGGGGGTTATTAGGGGGCATTTCCACCCAGGGGACGGGCCGGTTTGACAGAGCGATCGAGGCGTCCCAAAGGTTAATCGCCGCCGATCCCGGCGTGCCCATCCCGTACGGCAGTCTTGCGTCCAGTCTTTTCTTCCTCGACCGCTTTCCCGAAGCCGGGAGCGCTCTTCAGCAAGCCGATGAACGCAAGCTGGCGCCTCGCGACGATCTCGTGATGCGATACAACATCGCGGCGTTAACGGGTGACAAGGACCAGATGGATCGGGTAGTAGCCCGGGCCAAGGGCGAGCAGCGAGTGGAACACCGTGTGGCTCACGCGGAGGCTCTCGCTCTAGCGCGGTCCGGCCGGTTGCGGGCCGCCCGGCTGTCGTCGAGCCGCGCGGTGGATCTGGTACTGCAAGAGGGAGAAGAGGCGCGCGAGTTGGCGGCGGCGTACCAGGCCGCTCGAGCGGTTTGGGAGGCCCTTTGCGGAAATGCGGCCGAAGGACAAAGCGCGGCCAATGCGGCGCTCAAGCTTGCCAGCGGCCGGGACGTCCGATATGCCGCCGGCCTTGCCCTGGCTCTCTCGGGAGATTCTTCCCGATCGGAGCGGGTTGCCGGCGATTTGGAAAAGGAATTCCCGGAAGATACTTTTGTGAAGTTTACCTACTCGCCGGTCCTTCGCGCGTTGGCCGCGCTGGGGCGCGGAAAGCCAGCGGACGCCGTAGAGCGCCTCGAAATCGCTCGTCAATATGAGCTGGCGGCGAATGGTCTTAATTTCAGTTTCTATCTTGGCGGTTTGCACTCGGCCTACGTGCGCGGCGAGGCTTTACTTGCTACGCGGCGGTATGCGGAAGCCGCCGCCGAGTTTCAGAAGATCCTCAATCATCGCGGGATCGTGGGGCTGGATCCTATAGGCGCGCTCGCACACCTACAGCTCGGTAGGGTGTACGCTTTTTCAGGAGACAAGGGCAAGGCAAAAAGTGCATACGATGCGTTCTTCACGCTCTGGAAGGACGCCGATCCCGGCATCCCGGTTCTCAAACAAGCCAAGGCCGAATATGCCAAGCTGCAGTGAACAAGCGATGGCGGACCGAGCCTCCTTCCGCTGTGGATCGCCGGCAGCAACCACCAGGGTCCACCGGGTCGTCGGAAATTTTGATGCTCCCGGCAGTGTGTGCATGGTCTGGCCGTTAGTCATGATCTTATCCTCACGAGTCTTCTGCTAAGGCGATTAAGGAATTGAGCAGCCAAAGGTTACAGCGCCGTCACTACAGCCTGCCGTACTCTGCTTTGGCTTTCTTCAGGATTGGGACGTCGGGATCTGCGTCTTTCCAAAGCGTGAGGAAAGCCTCATAGGCAGCTCTCGCCTTGGCCTTGTCTCCCGATAGAGCGAACACCCTACCGAGTTGCAGGTGCGCCAGCGCGCCGATGGCATCTGCTCCCACGATGCCGCGATGATCGAGAATCTTCTGAAACTCGGCCGCCGCTTCCGCATACCGGTGTAGGGCAATGAAAGCTTCGCCGCGCACATAGGCCGAGTGCAAACCGCCAAGATAAAAACTGAAATTAAGGCCGTTGGCCGCCAGCTCATATTGCCGAGCGATTTCGAGGCGCTCCACTGCGTCCGCTGGCATGCCCCGCCCCAGTGCGGCTAACGCGCGAAGAACCGGCACATAGGTAAACTTAACGAAGGTATCCTCCGGGAAGCGATTCTCTAAATCGCCGGCGAGCGCCTCTGATCGAGAAGAATCCCCCGAAAGAGCGATCGCAAGGCCGGCGGTGTATTGGACGTCCCGACCGCTGGCAAGCTTGAGCGCCGCGTTGGCCGCGTTTTGCCCATCAGCGCCGTTTCCGCAAAGGGCCTCCCAAACCGCTCGTGCGGCCTGGTAAGTCGCCGCCAGTTCGCGCGCCTCTTCTCCCTCTTGCAGGACCAGGTCCACGGCCCTGCTCGACGACAGGCGTGCGGCCCGTAATCGGCCGGACCGCGCGAGAGCAAGAGCCTCCGCGTGGGCCACGCCGTGCTCCGCTCTGTGCTTGCCCCTGGCCCGAGCTACTACCCGATCCATCTGGTCCTTGTCGCCTTTTAACACCGCGATGTTGTATCGCATCACCAGATCATTACGGGGCTCCAGCTTGCGTTCATCAGCTTGCTGAAGAGCGCTCTCGGCTTCGGGGAAGCGGTCGAGGAAGAAACGGCTCGACCCAAGATCGGCATACCCAATGCCAACCTCAGGACGGGTCACCATAAACTCCCGGGATATCTCGATCGCTCTTTCAAAACGGCCCGTCCCCTGGGCGGAAATTCCCCCTAGCAGATCGTGGGGACTTGGTGGTTCGTCCCCGCGGGGATAGGTCTGAAGCCACAACTCGAGAGTTTGGTACGCCTTCTCCAGATTTCCCGTTACGTTCCGGTCGTATAGGAAATCGATAAAATACCTCTCCCGCTCGCTGACTCGATCTCGCAGTTGCCAGGCTTTTGTAGTGGTCTCGACCGACAACACAGATTCTCCCGTAGCGCTATAGCAGAGCCCCAAATTTGCGTAGGGGATTGCGAATTTGGGATCGATCTCTACGGCACGCCGGAACAAAGGTATGCCCGCCGCGCACCCGCCGCCGGCGAGGTGCACTTTCATCGCGGTGGTGTAAGCTTTCAAGGCTTCTAGCGAAGGCGTTGTAGCCTCGATGAGCGGCGTCGAGTGTTTTTCCACTGTAGCCAGCGATTCGCCAATTCGGGTTCGGAATTTACGGGCGATCTGGCTGAGAGCATTGAGGACGTCCTCTCGCCTGGCCGCCTGGACTTGCTCTTGATCCAGGATGCTGCCCGTGTTGCAAGTTCTTGCGCGCAAGCCCAGCACATACTCGCTGCCAACGCTAGCGATGGAGCCTTCGAGAATCGCGGCGCTGCCGGTGCGTTCACAGAGTTGCTGCGCGATTTCCGGTGTTAGGGGCGCATCCTTCGGTTGGCCCATAAGAGCCAGCGTCTGTTGGATTCGCGCTTCCGGGAGCAGGCTGAGAAACGGCGATTGTTGAAGCTCAACAGCCAGCCCTTGTCGCATCGTGTCGTCGAAGACCGGATCGCCGGTCTTATTCTCGAACCCGGCCAGAACGATAGTGTCCTTTTCGGTGAGTTTCGGAGGGCCCTGAAGATAGGCGTATGCCGCGGCGAATACTGCGACAATACTGGCCGCAGCCGCAACGGCTTTCCAGGCGGTTGTGGCGACGGTTACCTTCGCCAGTTCTCGCTCTAACCCGGCAGCCGATTGCCAGCGGCGTCCGGGATCCTCTTCGAGACACCGGTGTACGATCTTTTCCAGTCTGCGCGAGGGGATGCGCCTTCGCTGTGCCGTGACTCTTCCCCCGGTCAACATTTCATAGAGGACGCAGCCGAAGGAGTAAATGTCGGTCCGCACATCGGCAGGTTTGCCTTCCCGCTGTTCCGGCGCCATGTAGGCCGGAGTGCCCATCACCATTTGGCTGGACGTGACCGCTTCGTCCACGCTGGATTTCGCCAGTCCGAAATCCAGAACCTTCACGCCGGATTTCGCGATCATGATGTTGCCCGGCTTCAAATCCCGGTGAATGATTCCCTTGACGTGCGCCTCCGCCAACGCAGCCGCGATTTGCGGGGCATAAAGGATCGCCGTCTTTAACGGCAGGGGTCCGCTCTTCAGCCGGGCCGCTAAGGTCTCGCCCTCCACCAGTTCCATTACCAGATAGTTCGGCCCAACGTCGTAAAGCGTGCAGATGTTCGGGTGATTCAGTGACGAAATCGCACGCGCCTCGCGCTCGAAACGAGCGCTGAACTCTTCGCGGGCGAACTTGATGGCGACGGGCCGGCCTAATCGCGTGTCTACTGCCCGAAACACCTCCCCCATGCCGCCTTCGCCGAGCTTGCTTTCCACTTGGTAGGGTCCCAGGCGAGCCCCCGCAGTCAATCCTGTGACCGTCAGGTCCGCCAGCAGTTCCGGGACGTTCTGAATGGCAGGCCGATCCAGGAATTCGCCGCCAGTGCGCGGTGCGAGAAGCGACTCTAATTCGCGGCGCAATTCGGGATCTGTCTGGGCCAAGAGCGCCGTGCGCTCCTCGGCGGTTCCCCCGCAAACCGCTTGGTACAATTTTTCAATTTGCTGGAAGCGCTCCGGCGTCATGTGGCGATGGATCCGCTATTTTATGGCCTAACTCCCGCAACAGCCAGCCCTTGGCAAGATCCCAATCGCGCCTGACCGTGCGCGGTGAGATCTGCATAGCCGCGACGATTTCGTTCTCGGTCAATCCACCGAAATAACGCAGTTCGACGACCTTGGCAGGTCGCGGGGCAACCTGCGAGAACGCTGTCAGGGCCTCATCCAGGGCCAGAATGGATCGGTCCGGCGCGCTCGACAGGAGGGCTGTTTCATCCAGGTTCACTTTGCGCGCGCCGCCGCCGCGTTTGTGTGCCCCGCGTGCGCGCGCGGCATCCACCAGGATGCGGCGCATGATCTGCGCAGCCATTGCAAAAAACTGCGCCCGCTCGCGCAATTCCACATGGGTCACGTCCACCAGGCGCAGGTAAACCTCATGGACCAGTGCGGTGGCCTGGAGGGTGTTTTCCGGACCGCTGGTCTTCATATATCGGCGAGCCATGAGGCGCAGTTCAGGATATACTCGCTCCGCCAACCGGCCCAGGGCCGCTTCGTCGCCGCCGCTCCAGGCTTTCAACAAAGTCGTGATTTCAGCAGAGGTTACGCCGATGGCCAGCCCCTTCTCCTTCGAACAAAAGAAATATACCAAAACCGTGACCGCTATCGCCGCTCGTTTCCGTTTGTACCAGCGGACGGAGAGCCGGATTCGAACCGGCGCCTGATCGAAAAACCTGAAAGGAGATGAACGCGCATATGAAAACCATCACGAGAACCAAGATCTACCTGCCCATAGCGGGGATGATTCTGACGGCGGCGCTTGCCCTCCCGGCGGCGGCACAGACACAAGCACCATTCAAGGGCACGTTCCAAGGGAACGTCACCATCAGCCCACCCTTTGTCACTCAAAGCATCACTGGAATTGGCACCCTTGTCGGTCAATTCTCATCCACTCAGGTACTTGCAACCGGGCCGTCCGGTAGCACTGGGACCGTCACTTGGATCGCCGCCAATGGAGACACCATCGTTACGACAGAAGTCGGCTCGGGCGTGTTTGTGGATATGGCCCCTTGCCAGGTTGTGGGTGCGGAGCCTGGAGACACGTACCGTAAGTCCACGCAGATTTACACCATCACCGGTGGCACGGGTCGATTCGCCGGGGTCCAAGGGAGCTTTACCCAGACGCTCTACAAAGATTCGAGGCTGAGTAGCGACGGGACATATCACGCCTGCGGCTCGTACAGCGGGACCATCACTTCTCCGGGTGCAGTTCGCTGAGAGCAGTTATCACTCGCAGTGAAGCGACGCCCGAGAAAAAGGTATCTGACTCCGTTACTCCCAAGCGCCGGCGAGCCTGCTGTTGCAGAACCGCAGGCTCAGCCGCGCGGCCCTCAATCGGTTCCGACCGGCAGGGCCGATCAGGAATGAGAGCCACGCATCGTCTGGAGTGATTTGGGCGAGGCTCGCATTTTGGGAGTCGCTTGCCGGAACCAGCCCGGCGCAGTCGCCAACACGCGGCCAATGGGATGATCTCATAATCGGTTCCTGGATCACACCTCAATCAGAGCTTGGGTGCGGTCAATTTGACGGATCACACCCTCTGCCCTGCCAGCCATAGATCCTGACGACGTGGTGCTTCCTTTCCGACAAGCTTGACTGCAGCGACTGGTGCCGCAGCCCGTCGCCTGTGCAAGTTGTGCACAGGCAATGTGGAGACGAATGATGCTGCGTATGCGGCTTAGCCATCAAGTATTCGCCTTTAGTTTCAATAACTTGCCCAATTCTTATCAAAAACGAGGAAACGGCCTCCTGACGACGTCCGGACTGCTCAACGGAATCTTCGGCGAGGGCGACGATCTGCACGCGGCCCGCTGGGAATCCATCAAAGTAACAGATCGCTTCGAGGACACCGACGATGCTGGAGTGATGACAATTCGCGAACGCGAGCGTTTTACGCAGTCACTGACTCTGATCTATTCCAACGGTACGACAGCGGTTCTGAAGGAAGGAACAAACACCAATGGAGAACGCGCACCTTCGAATGGGAACGCTGCAATTCACGAAGGTCACACGGGACACGACAATTGACGTTCGGGTACATGTGGATCGCGCCATTGCTGAGCACGAACCGGACAACCGATCTGCCCGTTGTCACCTTCTGTCCGTCTTCGGAAATGACCAGGAGATCGCCGCGATAGCGGCAGCTCTCTCAGAGGAAGCTCGCTTCTATCTGACAGGGCCACAAATTGAACGCCTGATGGTCAGCGTCGGCGCAGAGGCCGTGGTATTCAGGAGTTCGCTGAGTGTTCCTGGACGGCGCAGGCCAATTCGGCACCTTGTGGCTCTGTCCGACGAACTCGCGAAGACCTGTACGGGAGGGAATCCGGGTGCGCGGCGGACAGTCCTCTGCGATGGCGATCCCGAATTTGTCCTCTACCGGCTCGGTGCCCGCTTCGGCATTCCAGTCTTGCCCGAGTGGAGCGAGTGGTTCACTAACGAACTCCGAAGGAAACAGGCCATCGAGCGTCTGATCGGCGTTGGTTGCCATCCCGTTCTGGTTAGGGGAACGAAAAAGAGGTTTCTCGGATGGACAGGCCATGCCCTCAAGCGCGGACTAATTCGGATTCCAGAGAATCGTGAATCGGGCACTTGGCGGCTGCCGGCAACATTCGAGCTTGGACCGCCGCCGTACGAACCACAGTTGAGGTAAACGGTCCGCCTCCATCCTCCGCCGCAGGTCTCTGCGCGAATTCCAAAGCAACCGCCGAATGGTAATTGGCGGAGCCGCCTACTTTGTCACCTGCGCACACCAGGAGTCAGCAATGCAACAGATCGACTCGATCTCGACGTATTTACGCCAGTTCGCTCACCAGCTCGAAGACCGAATATTGAAGCAGTTTCCGCCTCTTCATCAGCCCGAAGATCCCTTGCCATCGGAATTGCGTCGACTTCGTCGAACTCCCTACGCAGCCCAAGCATTAGCGATCGCAGGGTTGGCCAAGCGCCTCGAAACGGAACGATCGGCGGGTGCCATTGCCGAGTGTGGAACCGGAAAGACGCTGATATCGTTGGGCGCGATTTTGGCTCACGCGAAGGGAAAACAGTTCACGGCGCTCGCGATGGTTCCTCCTCAACTGGTGACAAAGATGGCGAGGGAATGCTTCTTGACTCTGCCGCGGGTTCGTGTGTTCCTGATCGATGGCGTGCGAAATGGCGTCGGTTCGAACGGCTTCGCCGGCGTCAACGAGGTCCGGCTCCGCAATGGCCGGGTCATCAGGGAGGGTTTGCAGACGAACTTGAGTGATCTCCGGCTTCGGAAGCAGTATCGATCAGCTCGGGCACGATGGAATTCCACCTGTGATTGCCCCGCGGTATTCATCGTGGGAAGAGACCGAGCGAAGCTTTCCTACCACTGGCGCCACGCCTTCCAAGTTCCGAGGAGCGGGCCATTCAACGGCGCCGTCGTAAACCCGGATACCGGCCGGCCCGTGCTTACCGACGACGATCAGCTTCGCAGAGCGGACTTCCGCAAAGTGAAACAAAGTGAATTCGTTATGCCCGATGAGCAATCCAGCGTACAAAAAGGGCGGCGGCCTTTCTTCAGTGCGCTGTGGCAGGCTGACGGGACGAAGATTCGGCGATGTGCGCCGATGGACTTCATCGGCCGACACATGAAGGGATTCTTCGACTACGGCATCGCCGACGAGGTTCATGAACTTAAGGGCGATACCGCGCAAGGCGCGGCACTGGGCACCATCGCCTCCTGCGCGGATCGGACGATCATTCTGACGGGCACGCTCAACGGCGGCTACGCGGACGAACTGTTCAACATTCTCTTCAGGCTGCATCCGAAGAAGATGCTTGAAGAAGGCTTTGCTTACGGAGATGCAGGTGTTCGCTCGTTCTCCGAGACCTACGGTGTGTTGGAGAAAGTCACCACGATTACGCCGGCGGATAACGTCTGCTCCGACAAGCCCAAGGTCACCACTCGCGTGCGGCGGCGGCCCGGCGCATCACCGCTGCTGTTCGGCCGATTCCTGATGGAATTGGGGGCGTTTGTCTCGCTGGAGGACATTTCCGACGCTCTGCCTTCCTACG
This sequence comes from Bryobacteraceae bacterium, assembly GCA_035293905.1. GTDB lineage: Bacteria > Acidobacteriota > Terriglobia > Bryobacterales > Bryobacteraceae > Palsa-187. Next base: position 360 of record DATGLY010000040.1, on the reverse strand, counting down.
AGGAGGAGGTTGTCAGCGTCGAGATGGATCCGGTTCTGGCGAAGACGTACGAGCAAATCGAAGCCGACATCAAGCAGGCCCTTGAAGACCATCGGGGGAACCAGTCGGTGATCAGCACGGGCATGAATGCGCTGATGCTCTACCCGGATCGTCCGTTCGGGCTTGGTACGCTGTACGGCTATTGTACGGACCCGGAGACCGGCGAACGCGAACGATTCGTCCTCGGTGGACGTCTGAAAACCGGCCAATGGTGGACACTTCAAAACCGGCCAACGGGGTGGAACCAGAACAAGAGTATTTATACACCGTGCGAGGCGCCGCGAGCAAACATTTTCTGGCGAAGTGGCCGTAGTGGTTTTA
>DATGLY010000039.1:0-18924 GCA_035293905.1 Bryobacteraceae bacterium | reverse complement strand
GGGGGCAAGTTGCGGTTTCATAAGAAGAACCTCCGATTTGTTTTGAGCAGGGGAAGGGGGAGAAGCCGAAGGGCTGAATCGGTATGTCGATCAGAGGATGGAAGTTAGAGATTTTTGAGAAGAGTTAACGGCGGGCGGCGGGCCGGATCAAGGCTGGGGGCAAAACGACGAATCGACGCGGGAGTCTTCCGGCGAGGCGATGGCGCTTTGCATTTTTTCGTGGAACCGACGTTCGGAGAAGCGCTCGGCGCGCGCTTGAAGACGATGGGGAATGAAATCCGCCTCACAGGCTTCGAAGCGCTCCAAGCCGTTTTCCAGATCGGCCTCGGAGGCGTTATCGTACAAGACGCTAAAGCGGCCTGCGCCGGGCGGCGCGATCTCGAGTACGCCGCCGCGCGCGAGGCCGATAATGGGCTTACCGCTCGCCAAGGACTCGACCATGGCGATTCCGAAATCTTCTTCGCCCGGCACGACGAGGGCGCGCGAGCGGGCGTATAACTGGCGCAACTCGTCTGGGGAAACACGGCCGCAAAATTCCACGCTGGGTCCAGCCTGCCGCTTGAGAGTCCGGTACAAGGGGCCGTCGCCTACGATGCGCAGTTTGCGGCCGGTGCGGGCGAAAAGCCTGACGGCGTAGTCGAGCTGCTTGTATTCGACCAATTCGGCCACGCTTAGGAAGTAGTCGCCGGCGGGGCGGTGGAAGAAGGTCTCGACGGGGACGGGGGGGTGAACGACGTCGGAGGCCCGGCGATAGGTTTTCCAAATTCTGCGCCGAACATTTTCACTGTTGGCGAGGAAGCGGTCCACGCGAGCGGCGGAGGCAAAGTCCCAAAGGCGAAGGCGGTGGGCGGCGGCGCGGACGAGAGCGCGTTTGAAAGGGCCGCGCACCCAGTCGTTGAGATAGGCCGGGTAGAGCTCCCAAAGGTACCGCATGGGGGTGTGGCAATAGCAGATGTGGCGGGCGGCGGAGGGCGTCAGGACGCCTTTGGCGGGACCCGATTCGCTGCTGATGACCAGGTCATATCCACGGAGATCGAAGTTTTCGAGCGCCGAGGGCATCCAGGGCAGCAGGGCGCGGTGGCGGCGGCGAAGAGGGTTGAGATAGGAAGCGGTGACGCGGCGCGAGCGGATAATATCGGACACGCGGGAGGGATCGTAGAAGAGAGTAAAGATGTCGGCCGAAGGCAGAAGGCGGCAGAGGGATTCGACGACGGCCTCGCCGCCGCGCATGCCGAGCAGCCAATAGTGAACGATCGCGGCGCGCAAGGATAAAATCCCTCCCGCTTAGACCGCCGCGGGGGCGGCAGCGGCACAGCCATCGGGAGAGGCTGGGCTTGTTCCGAATGCGGGGGCGGCAGGGTCTTTAGGATCAGAGTGCCAGCCTCGCGGGCCATCCTTCTGGTTGAGCGGGCGGGCGAGGCCGTTAAGCCCCGCGCAATTCCCTCACGGCTGCTGGCGAATACCGTAGCGGTGGGGATTCTGCTGTCGATTGGGAAACTGGCGGGAGGGGCGAAGACGATCGCGATCGCGAGGCACTTCGGAACCAGCGACGCGATGGACGCCTTTCTTATCGCCCTGCTGCCGACTTCTTTCGTAGCGGATCTGATGGCGGGAAGCCTGACGGCTTGTCTGACGCCCATGCTGGTGCGCGCTCAAGGGGCGGAGGGAATGGAAGGGGCGCGGCGGCTGGCGGGAGCGGCGCTTTCGGCTTCGCTGGCGATGACGCTGGCGGGAGCGGGAGGACTGGCGCTGGGGGCCCGCGGGCTGGTGAGGCTGGCGGGATCGAGTTTTCCGGAGGCCAAGCTGCGCCTGGCCAGCGGCTTGTTGTTCATGATGTTGTGGTGGCTGCCGTTGAGCGCGTGCATCGCCGCGTGGAGGGCAGTGCTGAACGCGAACCAGCGCTTCGCTTTGGCCGCGATCGCGCCCATCGCGTCGCCTTTGGCATGCATCGCGGCGCTATATGCGGGGGCGGACCGGTGGGGCGTCGCGGTTCTGTGCGCGGGGACGGGCGGCGGCGTCGCGATGGAATGCCTGGCATTGGGGCTGGCGGTCCGGAGGCTGGGGTATCCGCTGGCTCCGCGGTGGGGGGCGAAGGGCGAGTTGAGAGAGCTGTGGGGGCAGTTTTTTCCGCTGGCGGCGAGCACGGCGATCAGCTCGGGTTGCGCGTTCATAGACCAGTCGGTGGCGGGAAGGCTGGGTTCCAGCCAAGTATCGGCGCTGGCTTATGGAAACAGGCTCAGCGCGGTGCTGTTGCAGGTAGCGGCGGCGCCCATCGGCGTAACGATTGCGCCGAAGCTGGCGCAATTGGCGGCGTCGGAGGATTGGAGACGGTTGCGGAGGACGGTGTTGGGGTGCTGCGGCGCGGCAATTGGGCTGGCGGCGCCGCTGGCGATGGGACTGATTGGCGGCTCCGGCGCGATCGTGCGAGCGGCGTTCGAGCGGGGCGCCTTCGGCGCTGAAGCAGCGGGTCTGGTGGCGCACATTCAGCGCTTCTCGCTGTTGCAGCTTCCGTTCGCATTTCCGCTGGCGATCGCCACGCGGCTAGCGTCGGCGCTCTCCGCGAACATCTTGCTGGCGCGAGTGGGGCTGGCGGCGCTGGCGCTGGACGCGGCGCTGGACCTGGCTTTCTCGCATTGGATGGGGGCGGCGGGCATCGCGCTTGCCAGCGCGGTTGTACAGTTGCTTTCGCTGGCGTTGTTAGCGGCGTTGCTGCAGCGGCGGGCGCCGGAGTTGTTCGGGCGGCCCCAATTGAAGAAGGAGCGTTAGAGATGCGGGAGCGCTTCCACCCGCTGGGTTATCCGGTGGAGATCGTCTCGGGCGCAAGGGTCGTTCTGGATATCGCGGCGAAGCTTTGGGGCGCCTGGCCGCGGCTTTTCGAGGCGGCGCCGGTGCAGATCGAGGTGAAGATCCACGACGGGCCGGCGCCGCTGGGGCCGCCGGCCTTTCGCGCGCCGCGGGGCGAGCTGAGGTTTTGTTCGGACGCAAGGAACTACGCCCATTTCGAGGAGGCCGGCAGACGGGGCTCGATCGCGATCGCGCAGAGCGCGGCGAACGGGCCCGTTTTTGGCCATCATTTTCTGGAAGCGTTGACCTTGAGCGCCCTGGACGCGATCTTCTTCACGCCGCTGCATGCCGCCTGCGTGAGCCGCGGGGAAGTGGGGACGCTGCTGTGCGGGGATTCCGGGGCGGGCAAAAGCTCGCTGGCGTATGGCTGCGCGCGCCGCGGCTGGACGCTGGTTTCCGACGACGCGGTGCATCTGGCGCCGGGTCCGAAGCGGATGGGCGTGGGCGCGTCGCGGGTGATCCGGTTGCGCGAGCCGGGAGCGGCCGCGACGGCCGAGCAGACGATTGAGGTCGACGCGGCGGCGGAAGGACTTCGCACCAGGGAATGCGCCAGGATCGGGCCGTGCGTTTTCTTGCGGCGCAGGCCAGGGCCGGCGGCGTGGCGCGAAATCGATAAGAATGCAGCGCTCGATTACTTCCTCAAATATCTGTTTCCGCGGGATACGGCGTGCGCACGGCGCCGCTTGCGCGAATTTTTGGACCGGCCGGCGCTGGAGCTGGAGTACGAGCGGATGGAAGATGCGGCCGACGCTCTGGAGGCTTTATGATTCCAGCGCCGGCGCGCGCGGTTTTCGAGATGCTGAGCGAGAGGGGGCCGGCGCCGAAGTTGAGCCGCGAGCAGTGGACGGAGCTAATTGCGTTCACGGACCGGTTCCAGCTCACGTTGCACCTGCGGGGCGTGGAGGGGCTGCCCTTGCGGGTGGAGGGGGAAATCGCAGGGCGGCTCGCGAAGAATCGAGCGAGACGCGAGCGGCTATGGGAAGCTTACGGGGAAGTTTCTCAGGCGCTGAAGGCGGCGGGAGTCGAATTCGTCGCGCTGAAGGGGTTCACGCACGAAACGGGCTTCGGAATCGCGGAAAACCGGCTGCAATACGATTTGGACTTTTTGTGCCAGAGGGAAGACCGCGCGCGGGCGGGCAGGGCCTTGGTGCAGGCCGGATATGCTCCGCATACGGGGAAATCGCTTTCGCCGGAGCATGCGCGGCCGTTTGTGCGGCCCTTCCAGTGGAAATGGCGCGGCGACTATTACGATCCGGAGATTCCGATCGCGGTGGAGCTGCACGATACGATTTGGGATCTTGAGCCCGACCGGATACGGATCGACACAGCGGCCTTTTGGAGCCGCAGAACGGAGCTGGTGGCGGGAGGGGAGCCGATTCCGGCATGGTGCGAAGCGGATCGCCTGGGCTTCGCCGCGCTTCACCTGCTCCGGCACACGCTGCGCAACGACGCGCGGCCCGCGCACGCCTTCGAGCTGGCGCAATTCGTTCGCGAGCGGCGAGAGGATTCAGGGTTCTGGGAGGAGTGGCGACGCTTGCGAGATCCAGGGCTGCGGGTGCTGGAGCTGGCCGGCTTGCGCCTGGCGACGGAATGGTTCGGAGGGGGGAAGGCGCTCAGGCCGGCGGGAGGTTTGCCGGGCAAAGTGGAGGGATGGTTCCGGCAATTCGGATGGTCGCCGATTGCGAACTTGATGGGAAGCAACAAGGACGCGGTTTGGCTGCACCTGGCGCTGCTGGAGAATTGGCGGGACCGCGCGGCGGTGCTAGGCCGGAAATTGGCTCCGCTGCGGCTTCCGCACCAGGATGCGAACTTGGCGGGCCGCATAGGGTATCACGCCCGGGCGCTGGGGCCGACTCTTTCGAGGGGATTGCGCTGGTGGCTGCGGCGCAGCACGGTTTCGACGGCGGCGCAGATTTCGGATTGAAAACGCGGCAGGGAGTAACGCTCGCGCCAGCGGGCCTGGGCGCGGGCGGCCATCTGCTGAAGTTGGTCGGGCTGGGCGGAGGCAACAAGGATGGCGCGGGCCAAGGCGTCCTCGGAGCGCTCGCGAATGAGCAATCCGGTTTGGCCGTGCTCCACCACTTCGGGAATGGCGCCGGAGTCGAAGGCGAGAACCGGCACGCCGGCGGCGAACGCCTCCATGATCACTCTGGGGAGGTTGTCGTGGAGGGAGGGAACGACCAGAAGATCGATCTCTTGGAGGAAGGCCGGCAGGTCATCGGTCCAGCCCCGGAATTCGACCGACCCGCGCGCTTCGGCGCGGGCCTGCTGGAAATAGGCCCGGTCGGAGAACATGGGAGCGCCGGAGACGATGAAACGCAGACCGCGAATTCTTTGGGAGACCTTGCGGGCGGCGCGGGCGAACTCCAACTGGCCCTTCTCGGGGGAGATGCGGCCGAGCAGGCCGATGCGCTCGATGCGGTCGCGCGGGGGGCGGGGAGCGGAGGAGACGGCAACGCCGTTATAGACGAGGAAGACGCGCTCGGGGGCGACAGAGCCGCGCAGCCAATCGGAGGCGAGGCGGGACGAGGCGATGACGCTAGCCCGGCTCCAGCGCAGCAGGCGGCGGGCGAGGCGCGAGGCGGAGGGCTGAGGAGGCATCCAGTGGGCGTGATAGAGGAGAGGGCGGCCCATTCTAGCCAGAGCCGCGGCGGCCAGCATTCTGGGTCCGTTCACGTAGACAAGGCCGGGGCGGCGGCGGCGCACGGCGCGCGCGATGGCGGCCGCTTGCAAAGGAAGCTGGCGGGCGAAGCGGAGCGCATCGGCGGGGCTTTTGCGTCCGGAATGAAACGGACCGCAGGGAATGGGCTCGACCGGAACCGAGCAAGCCGCGAGCGCGCCGGCGAGGGGGCCATGGGCTGGAACCAAGGCGGACAGATTCCATCCGCGGCTTAGGAAGCCCATGGCGGCTTCGAGCAGGCAGCGCTGCGCGCCGCCCAGTTCACCAAACTGATCGATGAGGAGAATCGCCGGAGGAAGCATTCGCGTTTGACACCTGAGCCAGCACCCAAAAACAGGCGGGCAGCACCCGCCAAAAGGTGAGAACGTCTCCGAGCAGCATCTGGAACATTTCTCCGATCCAAAAGCAGAACATCCAGCGGCCAAAGAACGAGCCAAGCGGTTGGGGGCTGTGGGGGCCTCGGGGCTCGGCGGCAAGTCTCGCGGCGCGCAAGCTAGCGGCCAGAATGGCGGCGCACGCCGCCAGCAGGGCGGCCAGTCCGAAGACGCCGGTCTCAAGCAATGTGGAGAGGCACATGTTGTCGGCGATGAGGGGCGATCCCAGATGGCGGGAGTAGGGCAGAGTTTTGTAGCCGACGCCGAGCAGGGTTTGCCAGGGATGAGCGGCCATGAAGCGCGCAAGCACGCGCCAGGTCTCCAGCCGGCCGGAGAAGAAGCGTTCCGGAGTGGCCGAAGCGGAGCCGAAATCGAGGCGGGCCAAATACGTAGAGGCGAGGTCGGGCCGAAGGAGGAGGAAGGCGACGGCGGTGGCCAGGGCCGGAGCCGCGACGGCCAGGAGGAGCCGCCGCTTGGCCCAAATTTTCGGCTCGAGGGCGGCGAGAGCCAGGCAAGAGATCGCCGCGGCGCCGAGGGCGGCGCGGGAGAAGGAAAGCAGCAGGGCCGCGAGAAAGACGACGAGTCCGAAGGCCGCAGCCGGGCGCGGGAGGAGGTTCCGGCCGGTTAGGGAAGCCACGCTCATAGCCAGAAAGAACGCGCAGAAGTTGCCCAGGGCGCCGGCGTCGTAGAACAAGCCTTGGGCGCGGCGAAAGACTCCGGTATCGAGCCAGATGAACTGGGCGCCGAAGCCAGCGGGGGCGGGCAACTGGAAAAAGAAATCGATGCAAGCGAACAGGGCGGCGGCGGAGGCGATCCAGAACAGGCGGCGGGCGGTTTGCCCGGCGTGGCGGAGGCTCGAACGACCGGGCCCTTGCGAAGCGAAGAAGTAGACATAGACGCCCAGGGCCAGCAGAAGCAGGCGGGCGGCAGAGGCGCCAGCGACGGCCCAGCCGGAATAGAGCGCGGCGAAGCCGAGGCTGAGGGAAAAGGCGGCGATGAGGGCGAAAAGCGAAGCGTTCAGAGCGTCCGACCGGATGCGCCATTGGCGAAGGCGCGCCAAGCCCGCCAGCAAGCCCGCGGCGGCGACGAGGAGCGAAGGATGGGCTTCGCCGCCGCCGATGGCGATGGGGAGGGGAGGGAGCAGAATCGCGGCGGCGCAGAAGAGGAGGGGCCAATGGACCGGCGAGGCGAACGCATACCACAACAAGAGGGCGGCCAACGGCGCGGCCGCAAGCAGGGCGATGGCGGCGGGCGATTTTGCCGCGGCCGCAAGAGTTCCCGCAATGAGGGCGATGGCGACCGCGGGCAACGCGGTTTTCCGCCGGGATATGGAGAGCTCAGCGGGCGCCACTGCCTGCCATTCGAAGTCCGGCGGGGAGGGAATGCCGCTTGCGGGTGGCCAGCCCGAACTGGGCGGTTAACCAGATCAGGCAGGCGCCGGCGCTCAAGATCGCAGCCGAGAGGACGGCGAGCGGCAGATTGGGGAAGCTGGGTTTCTGGGGGACGATGCCGGGATCCACGACGCGCAACTGGCCGGTGCGGAACGTAACGACGTTGTAAACGTCGTATTCGCGTTTCTGAGCGGTGTTGAAGGTTTCCTGGGCGTTGACAAGGTCATCATTGGCGCGGCGGCGGCGTTCGCGGTAGGCGGCGAGCGCCGCCGATTTCGCATCCAGATTTTTTTGAAGGGCCGCCAAGCCTTCCTCGAGGACCGAGACGCGGGCGCGCGCTTGCTGAATGGAGGACTCTTCGCCGCGAGCCACATTTTCGGCCACCAGGGAAGCGGCGTCGACGCGCTGCTCCTCGAGGCGTCCTTTGGCGGAAGCGAGAGATTGGATTTCACTTTCGAAGGCCGATTCGGCGCCGGCGGGAGCCAAGGCTTCCAAGGCGGTTCGGGCCTGTTCCATGCGCCGGCGCGCGGCATCGAGCTGGCGCTCCGCATCAGCTAGCAACTCGCGATCTCCGGAGCGCGCGATGCGGTTATCGAGCGCGACGGTTTCTTCCGCCAGGTATTGGACCACGGCCTGGGCTTTGCGCGGATCGGGCAGGGTGACGGAGATTTGCAGCAGCTTGGTGTCTTTCAATTTCTCGACGCGGAGCACGCGATCTTTCAAGGATTCCAGGGAGGCGCGGGAGCGATCGAGCTGGAACTTTTCGGCGGCCTTGGCGAACAGCGAATCGCTGGCGGCGAAAGTTTCATAGGACTTGAGCGATTCCAGATAGACGGGGCTGAGGGAAATGGCGGCGCGCGGATCGATTCCGGGAGGCTCGACGACGAGGGTGGCGGTGGCGGTGTATAGGTTGGGGAGCAGGAAGCAGACGGCGGCGGCCAGGGCGACGGCCAAAGCGGAGGCGGCGGCGGGAATTTTCCAGCGCCGGCGAAGGAAGGCGAGAAAGTCGAAGGGATCGAAATCGGGATCAGGCATAGGCACGCGGCGGGATGCGCATTTGTCTTTGTGGGCTTGGACTGGGCGCGGCGGCTCGTGGGAACGGAAGGCGTTCCGGGGGCGGCCAGCAGCGAGTCCCAGTGAGCAGCGATTTTTGTGGGCGCTTCTTCAGTTCAACTGGATTTAGGCACGGCCGAGCGGGCCGCGCAAGGAGCGCGGGGCAGGCGCGGCGCGGGGCCAGTGGAGCGGGGGCTGGCAGGCTTGCTGCTGATCTTGGTTTGTCCGCTGCTGGCGATCGCGGCGCTTTCGGTGGCGGCGCTGTCGAGGCGATCGCCGCTGATCGCGCACTGGCGGGTGGGCCAGCACGGCGAGGGATTTTGGATGCTGAAAATCCGGACCATGTGGGACGCGAAGGCGGGCAGGGGCGCTTGGCGATGGATCGAGTATTTGCCCGAGACGGCCGTGCCGCGCTTCAAAGGGGCATCGGACCCGCGCGTGATCAGCGGGGTGGCGGCCTTCTACCGTCGATTTTCCATCGACGAGCTTCCGCAGTTGGCTCACGTCGTATCGGGGCGGATGCGGCTGATCGGCCCCCGCCCCATTACGCAGGCGGAGTGGAAGGAATATTACGGCGAGGGCGCGGCGGAGGTGCTGACAGCGCCGCCAGGACTCACGGGGCTATGGCAGGTGATCGGCCGCAACCGGCTGAGCTATGCGCAGCGCAAGCGCCTGGATCTTTTTTATGCGCGACGCGCGGGGTGGCGGCTGGACTGGATTATTCTGCGGCGGACGCCGCTTCGGGTTTTGAGCGGACGCGACGCGGGCTGAAGGGAAAGCATGCTAACGTGGCGTGATGAAGATCGACTTGGCGCTACTGGCCGGCGGAGCGATCGCGTGGACGGCGCTGGGGGCGGCTCGGCCCGGCGCTTCCCTGGAGCAGCGCTTCGCCGAATTGCGGAAGCATCCGGCGGAGTTGTATGCGTTTTTGCTGGAAATGCCGAAGGGCGCGGATCTGCATTCGCATTTGAGCGGAGCGGTGTATGCGGAGACATACCTTCGGATCGCGGCGGAAGACGGGCTGTGCGTGGATCTGCGGACGTATGCGTTGATCGCGCCTCCGGCGGCGCCGAGGGAAAAAGCCCGGTGCGGGGATAACGCCGCGGACGCGGCGCAACTCAGGACCGATAACAGGCTCGCCAGCGCGGTCATCGATAGCCTTTCGATGCGGAATTTCCGGCCGGGGGGGGAATCCGGCCACGATCATTTTTTCGCGGCGTTCGGAAAGTTCGGCCCCAGCCGGCCGGAGCGCGCGGGGGAGCTTCTGGCCGAAGTGATCCGGCGCGCGGCGGAACAGAACGAATCGTATCTGGAATTGATGGCGATCAACGGGACGGCCGCCAACGCGGTGGGGAGCAAGGCTGGCTTCGACGGAGACTTCGAGAAAACGCGCCAGCAACTGCTTTCAAGCGGGCTGGCGCAAGCGGTGGCCTCGATGCGGGCGCGCGTGGACCAGCTCGAGGAGGGGCGCGTGGAGGCGCTGGGCTGCCGGGCCGATCCGGAATCGGCGGCATGCCGGGTGGGGGTCAGATATCTCTACCAGATTCTGCGCGAGTCGCCCAAAGAGGAGGTATTCGCGCAGACGCTGGCCGGCTTCATGCTGGCGTCGGAAGATCCGCGGGTGGCGGGAGTGAACATCGTGCAGCCGGAGGACGGCATCATTTCGATGCGGGATTACCGGCTGCAAATGAAAATGATCGGCTACGCCAAGCGTCTTTATCCGAAGGTTCGCCTGTCGCTGCACGCCGGCGAGCTGGCCAGCGGGCTGGCGCCGCCGGAGGATTTGCGATTCCACATTCGGGAGGCGGTGGAGACGGCCGGAGCCGAGCGCATCGGCCATGGGGCCGACATCGCCTATGAGACCGATTCCGCGGGCCTGGCCGCCGAAATGAAGAAGCGGCGCGTGCTGGTGGAGATCAACCTGACCAGCAACGACTTGATTCTCGGCCTCCGCGGGCAGGATCATCCGCTTCCGTTTTACCGGGCCCACGGAGTGCCGGCCGCGCTTTCCACCGACGACGAAGGAGTTTCCCGCACGCATCTCACTCAGGAATTCTGGCGCGCCACGCTGGATTACGGGCTGAGTTATGGGGATTTGAAGGAAATGGTTAGAAACAGCCTGGAATATTCGTTCTTAAGGGGAGCAAGCTTGTGGCGCGACGGAAATTATCAGCTTCGGGCGGCGCCGTGCGCCGGGGGGCTAAAGACTTTGTCGTGCCGAAGGTTTCTAGAGGCCAACGAAAAGGCCCGCTTTCAAGCCGATTTGGAGGACCGCTTCGCGAAATTCGAAGCCAAGCGGTGAATCATTTCAGCTTGGAGGCGACCGCCAGACCGGCGGCGGCGACTTGGCCGTCCTGGGGGCTGGTTCCGCCGCTGACGCCGATGGCGCCGAGAACTTCCGAGCCGTTCATGATGGGCAATCCGCCTTCAATCGGGGTGGCTCCGGGGAGCTTCAGGAGGGCCTGGCGGCCGCTGGCGATATTGTCTTCGAGCGATTTGGTGGGGCGCTTAAAGCGGACCGCCGTCATGGCCTTTTCCTGCGCGACCTCCACGCTGCCGATCTGGGTGCTATCCATCCGCTCGAGGTAAATCAAGTGGCCGCCGTCATCGACGACGGCAATGACCATGGTCCAATTGTTCTTTTTGGCTTCGGCCTCGGCCGCGGCTGCAATCTGTTTCGCGGCTTCCAACGTCAGAGCCTTCTTGGTTGCCAGTTGTGCTTCTGCCATAAGGGGGATCAAAACTGCGACAAAGAGCGCCTTGCTCATGGGTTCAGTTCATGATACATCGTTTGCGCCGCCCACCGCGTGAGGACACGGGAAAAGCGAGGCGCGGGTTCGCTTTTTGGCCATTCCGAAAATATGCAATCCAGCTTAGGAGACCTTGAAGACGGGATAATTGAGCGGAGAAGGAACAATTGAGGACAAATTGACAGAAAAGAATGTAACCGCGGCCGCCATGGCGACATCTGAAGACAGAGGATGCGTGTGTAAAAGTGTGCGCGACGAGCCGGAAATGGCAATGATCCGCTAAAAGCATGAAGTTTCAGCGCTTTTTTGTTTTGGCTGGGGAAAGTCACTTTAAAGGAAGCAGAGGCGAGCCCGATGAAAATGTGCGTATTGGGCGGCGACGGCTACTGCGGTTGGGCCACGGCGCTCTATCTGTCCAGACGAGGACATGAAGTCGCGATCGTCGACAATTTTCTGCGGCGGCAGTGGGATTTTGAACTGGGCGCCCAAACGCTGACTCCCATCCAGCCCTTGACCGAGCGGCTGCGGGCGTGGCAGGAGTTGACGGGGAAATCGATTGAACTATTTGTCGGCGATGTGACCGATTACAGTTTTATCACGTCGGTTTTTCAAGATTTTTGTCCCGACACGATCATTCACTTCGCCGAGCAGCGCGCCGCGCCGTATTCGATGATCGACCGCAATCACGCCGTGTTCACGCAAGTGAACAACGTGGTGGGGACGCTGAATGTGCTGTTTGCGATGCGGGAATTCCAGCCGGAATGTCATTTGATCAAGCTGGGGACGATGGGCGAATATGGCACTCCCAACATCGATATCGAGGAAGGATATATCCGCATCGAGCATAACGGGCGGGCGGACGTGCTGCCGTACCCGAAGCAGCCGGGCTCGTTCTATCATCTTTCCAAAGTCCACGACAGCCACAACATGATGTTTGCTTGCAAGATTTGGGGGCTGCGAGCGACGGACCTGAATCAAGGCGTGGTGTACGGCACGGTGACGGCGGAAACGGCGATGGACGAGGCTTTGATCAACCGGTTCGATTACGACGAAGTTTTCGGCACGGTGCTGAACCGGTTTTGCGTGCAGGCCGCGATGGGGCATCCGTTAACCGTTTATGGCAAGGGCGGCCAGACTCGCGGCTTTCTGGATATCCGGGATACGGTGCGATGCATAGAGCTGGCGAGTCTGAATCCGGCCAAACGGGGAGAGTGCCGGGTGTTTAATCAGTTCACGGAACAGTTTTCGGTTTTGGAATTGGCGCAAATGGTGAAGACGGCCGGGCAGAAGATCGGCTTGGCGGTGGAAATCGACCACATTCCCACGCCGCGGGTGGAGGCCGAGCAGCATTATTATAACGCCAAGCATTCCAAGCTAATCGATTTGGGGCTCGAGCCGCATTATTTGAGCGACGCATTGCTGGATTCACTGCTGAATATAACGGTGAAGTACCAGGACCGCGTGGATATTTCATTATTTCTACCTCAAGTGGACTGGAAGAATCCCCGGAACCGGCGGCGGCCGCTTGTCACTCCCCGAGCGGTGGCGGCATCGGAGAGCGCCCCTTGAGCGCGATCCCTTCTTTCTTTCCGCGGCAACGCCATTCCGCACTGGAATAACGATGTGCGGAATCGCGGGCTTCACCCATGCCCGGCGCCCGGCGGCGCCCGGCCGCATTCACGACGCCGTAGGATCGTTGATTCATCGCGGCCCGGACCAGCAAGGCGTGTTCGAGTCGCCCAGGGCTTCGCTGGGCGCCACGCGCCTGAGGATTGTGGATCTTCAAGGGGGCGACCAGCCGATTGAGGAAGCCAGCCGCGGGGCGGCGATCGCCTTCAACGGCGAAATTTACAATCATTTGGAATTGCGCCGCGAATTGAAGCGGCGGGGCTGGCGTTTCACTTCGCAAACGGACACCGAGACGGTGCTGCGAGCGTTTCTAGAGTGGGATACGGACTGTTTTGAGCGGCTGCGCGGGATGTTCGCGGTTGCGATCTGGATCGAGCCGGAAAACCGGCTGATCCTGGCCCGGGACCGGATGGGCATCAAGCCGCTGTATTTGGCGCAGCACGGCGGCGACGTTTATTTCGGCTCGGAGCTGAAGGCGATCCTAGCGCATCCGGAGATCGGACGGGCGCTCAGCCTGGAGGGTCTGGATTGCTATCTCTCGCTGAACTACGTTCCGGGACCCGGGACGCTGATTGAAGGAATCCGCAAGTTGCCGCCGGGTTGCTGGGCGGAGTGGCGGGACGGCGCGCTGCGAACGGAGCGGTATTGGAGCCTGCCCTTGGCCGGAGGACAGAATGGCGCGAGCGTCAGGAAGGATCGCGGGGAAGCTCAGCAAGAACTGGACGGGCTGCTGCGCGAGGCCGTGGCCGAGCAGCTTGTTTCGGATGCGCCGCTGGGCGTGTGGCTGAGCGGGGGGGTGGACTCCTCCACTCTGCTGCATTATGCGGCGCAAGCGCGGGGGAAGCTGCGAACCTTTTCGATTTGCTTCCGCGGACACAGCTTCGACGAGACGTCTTATATCCGGGAGGTGGCGCGCCATTACGGCTCGGAGCATCACGAAGCCGACATGGCCGATTTCGAGGACATGCCCGGGGCGATCGAGAGTTTCGCATATTATTCCGACGAGCCCAACGCCGACGCGGGCGCGGTTCCGGTTTGGCTGCTGTCGCGGCTGACCAAGCGTCACGCCACGGTGGCGCTGAGCGGCGAGGGGGCGGACGAACTGTTCGGAGGCTATCTGACGCATCGGGCGAGCCTGCTGGCGCGGCGGGCGCGGCGGCTTCCGCGCTGGAGCCTCAAGCTGGCGCAAGGGGCGATTTCGCTGCTGCCGGTTTCGGACGAAAAGATCGGTTTTGAGTACATGGCGAAGCGCTTTCTGGCGGGCTGCCGCATGTCTTTCGAGCGGGCGCACGTCTATTGGAACGGAACCTTTGGAGCGGCGGAGAAACGGGCCCTGGTGCGGAGGCCGCTGCCAGGCCGACTGAAGGCGATTCTAAGCGAACTGGCCGCGGCCGGCGACGAGCTGGGGGCCTACCTGTGGTTCGATCAGAAATACTTTCTGCCCGACGATATCCTGGCGAAAGTCGACCGGATCAGCATGGCGCACGCGGTGGAAGTGCGGCCGCCTTTTCTCGATCACCGGGTGGTGGAATTCGCGGCGGCGTTGCCGGCGGAGTGGCGCATCGAGACACGCGCCGGGCGCTGGCGGCAGAAAGCGATTTTGAAGGATTTGATGCAGAAGAAGCTGCCTGCCCGGGTTCTGTCGCGCAAGAAGACGGGTTTCGACATTCCGGCGCATGAATGGCTCCGGGGCCCGCTTCGGCCGCTGGTGGAAGACGCGTTTGCGGAAGCGGCCGGGGCCTATTCCGGCCTTTTCCGGTTCGAACGCATTCGCGCGGCGGCGGAGGCGCACTTTCGGCGGCGCGCCAATCTGGGATACCACTTGTGGGGACTGCTCACATTATTTCTTTGGATGAAGAAATGGAAAATTCAAACGACCCCTCTTCCGGCGCCTTCGGGGACGGCGGAAAGGGTCTATCTTTCTACGTGATCGTGTTGCTATTGGCCGCGGCAGGGTACGCCGGCTGCATGATTTCTCCGCCTTCGCTGATGGACGACGTGGATGCGGTGCAGGCGGAGATCTCGCGGAACATGCTGAGCTCGGGCGATTGGGTGACGGCGCGGCTGGATGGGATTCCGTACCTGGAAAAGGCGCCGCTCATTTATTGGCTGATGGCGTTGTGTTTCCGCGTCTTTGGGGCTTACGATTGGGCCGCGCGGATTCCGATTGTGCTTTCCGCGCTGGCGCTTGCCTGGCTCACGACGGCCTTTGGGAGCTGGGCTTTCGGAAGGCGCGCCGGATTTTACGCGGGAGTATGCATTTCCACCTGCTTCGGATTATTTCTTTTCACGCGGATTTTAATTCCAGACGTCCTGCTGACGGCAGACATGACGCTTTCCATGTGGGCGTTCCTGCGGGCGCTCGAGGAACGGGAGGAGCGGCCGCGGCTGTGGGCGCGATTGCTGGCGATCAGCCTGGGCGCGAGCCTATTGTTGAAGAGCCTGATTGGGGTGGTTTTTCCGTTGGCCGCCGGGACGATCTATCTGGCCGCCACGCGCCAACTGCTGGAGCCAAAGACGTGGAGACGGCTGAGGCCGGGGAGCGGGGCGCTGATCGCGCTGGCCATCGCCGCGCCGTGGCACATTCTGGCGACGCTGCGAAATCCGCCGTATTTCGACTGGTCTTGGCGCAGCGCGCCGGGAGAATATCACGGATTTCTTTGGTTTTTCTTCATGAATGAGCAGGTGCTGCGTTTTCTGAATTTGCGTTATCCGCGCGACTACAACACGGTGCCCCGCGTCTATTTCTGGCTGCTGCATCTAATTTGGCTGTTTCCCTGGAGCGTCTATTTGCCGGCGGCGGCCAAGCTCTCGTTTCGGGCGGCGGACCGAGCGGGCCGCACGCGGCTTCTGGCGCTGTGCTGGGCCGGATTCATTGTGGTCTTCTTCACGTTTTCAACCACTCAGGAATACTATTCGATGCCGGCTTATCCGGCTTTGGCGTTGCTGATCGGATCGGCCCTGGCGGCGAAAGGCGCGGGAATCGAGGCGTGGACGCGCCGAGGAACGCGCGCGCTGAGCGCGATTCTGTTCTGCGCGGCGATGGCGGCGGGAGGGCTGTGGTGGGCGGTAAGAGATCTGGCCGCGCCAGGAGACATCTCCTCGGCGCTGCGGCTGAACCCGGGCGCATACACGTTATCGCTGGGGCATATCGAGGACCTGACGCTGCGATCGTTCGCCTACCTTCGAACGCCTTTGCTGATGGCGGCGGCGGCGTTTCTCACGGGCGCGCTCGGCGCCATCCGCGCCGCCAGAGAAAAAGCCCTTTTGGCGGCCGCGCTCATGTCGGTTTTGTTTTTTCAGGCCGCGCGGATGGCCCTAGTGGTTTTCGATCCTTACATGTCGTCGCGGCCATTAGCGGAAGCGATACGGCGCGCGCCGCGGGGAAAACTTATCGTGGACCATCATTACTACACGTTTTCCTCGATTTTTTTCTACGCCAATTGCGACGCTCTTCTCCTGAATGGAAGAATCAACAATCTGGTTTATGGCTCTTACGCACCGGGCGCGCCGAACGTTTTTATCGACGACCAGCAGTGGAAGCAACTGTGGAGCGGGCCGGAGCGGTATTACCTGGTGGCCAGCCGCTCGGCGCTTCCGCGGCTGGAGGCGCTGGCCGGCCGCGAAGCGCTAAACGTGGTGGCGGAAAGCGGAGGCAAAATGGTTTTCACCAACCGGCCGCTTCCTTCCCTGAGCAGCCTAAAACCATGACCGGCGGTCACCTGTTCCTGGGCGTGGCGGCGATTCCGTTTGTGTATTATGCGATTGCGCTGTTCAGCGCGTGGCGCTATTTTCGGCGGCCGGCGGCGGCGCCCGATCCGGCTTTCAGCCCGCCGGTAAGCAATCTGAAGCCGATTCGAGGGCTCGACCCGGAGGCCTATGAAAACCTTTCCAGTTTCTGCCGCCAGGATTACCCTTGCTACGAGATCGTGTTCTGCGTGGACTCGGACGACGAAGCCGTGGTATCGGTGATCGACCGTCTGAGGGCGGATTTTCCGGACCGTCAGATACGGGTGCTTTACGGCTCGGGCCGCGTGGCGACCAACGATAAAGTGGCAAAGCTGGCGCGACTGGTCAGCGAGGCGCAGCACGAGGTGGTGGTAATCAGCGACAGCGACGTGCGCGTGCAAACCGATTATCTTCGGCAGGTGATCGCACCGCTGCGCGATCCCAAAGTGGGCGCGGTCACCTGCTTCTACACGCCCACCGGAATTGCGACGTTCGCGGATCGTCTTCAGGCGGCGGGCATGATTTCAGACTTCTATCCGGGAGTGCTGGTGGCGTGGCAATTGGACGGCGTTAAATTCGCGCTGGGCACCACGATCGCCACGACGCGGACGCGCCTGGCGGGATTCGGCAGCTACGCCTCGCTTGAAAATCGGCCGGCGGACGATCTTCTAGTGGGGCGGCTGATCGCCGAGCAAGGCTATGAAGTGGTGCTGCTGCGCTATGTGATCGAAACGGTTCCGGATTACCATTCGGTCCGCGCGCTGCTTCACAAGCGACTGAGATGGCTGGTGGTGATGCGGCATATGCGTCCTTCCGGCCATTTGGGGCTGCTGCTGACGCAGGGTCTGCCGTGGTCGCTCGCCGCGGCGGCGGTGCATCCTTCCGCGGCGGTCGTAGCGGGCTATTTGGGCGTCTACTATTTTTTGCGGGCGGCCATGAACTGGATGGTGGGAGTGCACGGGTTGAAGCAGCGGCGCTTTTGGGCGCAAATGCCGCTGATTCCGCTGTGGGACGCCATCGCATTCGTCATCTGGCTCGCCAGCTTTTTGCGCAGAAGCATTCGGTGGCGTGGGGCCGACTATTACATTCGCGAGGGAAAGCTGGTTCCGGTAGGGGCCCATGCGGCGAAGGAGTAATCAGCCGCCCACCAGAACCACGCCGCAGAGGACCATGAGGGCGCCGGCGGCGCGGCGCGCGCCGATGCGCTCGCGCAGAACCAGCCGGGCCAGCGCCGTCTCCAGCACGAAGCTAGCGGCCGAGGCGGGCACGGCGAAGCTCAAGGCCTCCACGCGGACCAAGGCGAGGAAGGAAAAAAACGAGATCGCCATGCAGGCAATGGCCAATAACAAACGCCAGCGCCGCGCGACCATGCGTAATAGCCTCATAAGGCCACGGGGCCTGACGGATTGCCCGCCGGCGTTCTTCATCTCGTAGCTTTGCAGCAAGTCGCTGAGCGCGGTGGCGGCGACCGTCGTCAGAACCAGAATCCACCTCATTCGGCCTGGCCGCCGGTTTTGGAATCCAGGGTGGCGCCGGCTACCGCCGCGCCGAGGAAAATCAGGGCCGTTCCGAACCATCGCTGGCCGGAAACCGCTTCGTGCAGGAACGTCTTTCCCAAAAATGTGGCCACCACATAGCCAATGGCCGTAACCGGCAGAACATAGCTCAAATCCGCGTGGCTGAGCAGCACCATCCTCATCAACACAGCCAGCGCCAGCGCAAAGACGCCGGAAAGGACGAAGGGATCGAAAACGGCGCGGAGATAGGAAACCGGGCCGGCCGCGGGCACATGCTTCATGCCCCAGGCGAGCGAAAGATTGCCGGCGGCCTTACAGGCGATAAAGAGGAAGAGAACGGCGAAAACCCGCAGAGCCGTCCGGGACCTTGAGGCGCTCATCGGCGCCGGACTTGACTCACAGGATTCAACCCCGACCATGCCACGAACATAATTTTGTTATAGCAGCTTAGCCGCTTCCGCGTATGAATTATGCTGAGTTCATGAGCGACGGGTTCGACCTGGACGCCTATCTGCATCGCATAGGATATTCCGGACCGCGCAGCGCGAGTCTGGAAACCCTGACCTGCGTTCACGCGCTCCACCCGGCGGCGATTCCGTTTGAAAACCTGAATCCGCTGCTTGGGTGGCCGGTAGCGCTGGATGTGGAATCGCTACAAGCCAAATTGGTGGCGGGGGGGCGCGGGGGATGGTGCTTTGAGCAGAATTACCTGCTGCGGCACGCGCTGGAGGCGATGGGATTCAGGGTGACTTCACTGGCGGCGCGCGTGGTGTGGAATGCGCCTGCCGGCAGCCCCGTAGGCCCGCGGAGCCACATGTTGCTGCTGGTGGATTTGGGGGGAGCGCCTTACATTGCCGACGTAGGCTTCGGTGGCAACGTTCTCACAGCTCCCTTGCGGCTGGAGGCGCACACGGCGCAGCCGACGCCGCATGAGTTGCACCGGCTGTCGCGGGTGGA
>DATGLY010000038.1:0-15134 GCA_035293905.1 Bryobacteraceae bacterium | reverse complement strand
TGGCCGGCCTAGACCCAAGACATAAGGGAAGCACACCGCGAGCAGGGACACCGGCTGCACAGGCCAGGGTGCTTCGTAAGTCAACGCAGCGCCCGGAAGATGGCAGCATGCACGGGAGTTGCCGCAAAAGGGCGGCAACCGCTCATCGAGATCGAACTGCGCAGCGCGGAACGTCGTTTCATTCAGCATGTCTGCCGCTACCAACGCATTCTTGCGGTCGTACCGCTTGGCGACCGCCGCCTTGGCATAAGTGTCGATACAGGTCTGCTGGTAGATGCGCCGGATGGCGGCGTCGCCAGAGCGAGGCCGCGGAACTCTAAAGAGCAACTGCATCAGGAAGTGTGGCCCCGCGGATCGCTCGGGGTGCGATTCTCACCCTGGCGCGACTTCAATTGTCGTGCTTCCGATCCGGCGGCGGCCCAAACTCACTTCCAGCGAGTGCATACCAGGACCGATTTCCTCGGGCAGGCGGAAGTTGAATTCATAGCGTTGGGGGCGCGGATCGACGCAGAAGGAATCGAGCGCATCGATGGAACGGCCATCGATGAACGCCCGAATTTCCTCCGGCCGCGAGAGCTCTTCGATCGTCATTCTCACCAGGCGGGTCTCGATGCGGTTTTCGGCGACCAGGTTCACGGCGTCGCAGACAGAATGCAAGCGTGGAACCAAAGGGCCGGGCGGAATGACGCGGAGGGTTGCGGGAGGCGAAAGGGGCTGGGCGCGCCATAGCAGTTCGACCGGAAGCAGCCCGGTTACATTCATCGCAGGCAGGGCGACGTTCACTTGCCGAAATCCGTCCCGGTTGGGCGGACCGATGTGCTCGACAGTTCCGGGCATGCCGCCGATGCAAACCTTCAGATGGTGGATGCCGGCGTCTTCGGAGAGATTTTCGATCCAAAGAGAGATGGAAGCGAAGCGGCCGCGGCAAGGGGCGACAGGCTCGGAACTGCTGGCGTTGGTGATGCGGCGAATGAGAGCTGGGGGGATGTGGGCCGGAGCCGCCTGGCCCGGAGGGCGTTTGCGCCAGGTGGTCCACATGTATTGGGTCGAGGCCCCTTCTAAAGCCAATAGTTGAAAATTGTGGTCTTGGGTGAACTCGAGAATTTCCTGGGGAGAGAATCGGACGCCGGTCCAGGTGTTGAGGGAGCCTTCTGAGAACGGATCGCGCGGCAAACCGTTGAACTGAAGATGCGCCAAGCCGCCAGGGATGAGAACGCGGCGGATCTCGCTGAGATATCGATACACCACGTCGCGGCTGGGAATGTGCTGGAAGACGGCGTAGGAATAGACGAAGCCGACGGACTCGGCGGGGAACTCCTCCAAGTCCGCGCCGCTTGATACATGAGGGAAAGCGTTGGGGATATCGCGCAGCTTCTCGCGAGCCAGAGCAATCATTTCATCGGAGACGTCGACGCCGTGGATTTCCGCGAAATGGCGGCTCATCGGCCGCATGAGCCGGCCGGGTCCGCACCCGATTTCGAGGGCTTTCCAGCCGAGCGTTTCGGCGGGAGAGCCGCGGCGCAGTTCGGCTTCCAGGCGGCGGACGACTTCCGAGGCGGTGGCGAAAAACGCTTCGTCGTCCTGGCCGCGGCGGCCGAAGGCGACGTAATAGCCGGCGTCTTCGCGCGCGCGCGCGTTCCAATCCTGCCGCATTTGCGCGGAGACGCGTGCTTGAGTCACCGGGCTACTTGCGGCTGGAATATTTGTTGAGCAAGTCGATCAGCGGCGCGGCCGGCGCCGGAGGCTGGACGTCTCCGGTAATGATCTCGCGGTTTTTGAGGGCCTTTCCATACATCTCGCGGTTCCAGTCTTCGTCTTCGCGAAGCGTGGAGCCATTAAGAGAAACGCCCGCGAACAAGCCTCGGGCCCGGGACCAGGTGAGAATCTCGGCGGTCAAGGCAGCGTCTGTTTCGGCTTGCGTGGAGCGTCCCACGGGGCCAGCCGCGGCCGTGGCGTCGCCGCCCAAGGTGAATTTGGTTGCAAGCAGGCGGTCCATGCCCTTCTGGTTCATGATGAGCATGAAGACGTCCGTCTCCGTGCCGCCGATTTGAAGGCCGAAGCTTCCACCCTCAATGCGGATGGAGCCGGGTGCGGACCAGCCCACGCCATCCTTCTTGCGGCACGAAACAAAGCCCTTGCCGTACTTTGCGCCGAAGATGAATGCGCCGGATTTCAGATCGGGGACGATCACCACGCATTGGGACTTGTCCAAGAGCTGCTGCGGGATCGACTTGTCCGGTGTGGCCATGACATCTTTAAAGGCGTCAGCGGCGGCGGCCAAACGTTTGGTTGTATCCGGCTCGGACGCGGCGGCGAGAAGGCTCGCAAAAAGCGGCAAAATGAGGATGCTTTTCAATCTCATGAATGTCTCCCTCCTCTGAACATGCTACGGCTCGCCGCTAGCATAGCATGGAGCGGGTCAGAAAAGAGCGGAGCCGCGGACCTAGTCCGCATTTGCTTGCCTGGTCGGACTCAATTTGGGCCCGAAGATCGCCCGAGTAGGAAATGGGGACGGGGGCTCCGGCGGGAGGGGATTGGGCAAGGGAGGGGAGGCGCGCCGCCTGTATGGCCTTAAGGAGCGCGAACGCCGCATTTTGTCCTGGGCGCGATAGTCGACAAACTGAATTTTGGACAGTTCCGGCGGCAACAGATTTACTTGCACGCCTGTCCGCCGATCACCTCGCGATCAAACCAGGCGGCGTGTCCCATTTTGCGGATATCTTTGGCCACGGCGGCGGCGGTAGCGGCAGTAAGCCGGCTATAGCTCAAGAACACGTTCATGAGGGAAGCGGAAACCCGGCACGCTTATACTAATTTGTTCTATTTTTACTGGCAAAAGAAAATGCGCCGCCGGACGGATGGCCCAGCGGCGCATGGTTAAGGACGGCAGCTTTCGCGCTACGGAAGCCTGAAATCGACGCGCCGGTCGCGATTAATCTGCTGGCTGAAGCGGACGTCGACGCTCGAGAGGGGCGCCTTCATGGTCTGACCCTCCCGCGTGGTCCATATAATGGTGTCGGCCGCCACGCTGTAGTTGACCGCGGCACGGATGGTGTGATCGTTAAAGGCAATCAGGTAGTAATCCGGAGTGCGGTAGAAGGATGCGGAAACCTGGCCGGGTTGCCCAAGGGCCGCATCGGTGGCGCCGAAGCTTTGATTGATCACGACGGGAGGCGCCGGCGGTTGTGCATATGTAACGGGGGGTTGCTGTTGTGGATATCCGGCGACACTGGCATAGCCGGGATCGACGTAGCCACCGGGGCAGCCCCAATAGGGATCGCAGCCCGGATAGCCGCCGACATAAATCGGCCAACCGCCCCAGCCCCAACTAGGCCAGCCCCAGCCCCACCAGGGCCAGCCGCCAATAAAAACGGTGCTGCCGAAACCGCGGTTAAAGAAGCCGCGATTCACGAAGCCGCCGCGGAATCCGCCGCCAGCGAAGCCGCCGCGGAATCCGCCCCCGCCAAATCCGCCACCTCCGCGGAGTCCGCCACCGCCCATCATCATTCCGCCGCCGCCGCGGAAGCCGCCTCCAAATCCGCCGCCGCCGCGGCCTCCTCCGCCTCGCTGCGCGAATACAAGGCCAGAGGCGAGTAAGGGAATCAGAGCCAACTTAAGGAGTCTCATTTCGAGCATCCTCCCGCTTTCACATTATCACGACGCGATTAAGAGGAGGCCGGTTGCAGAATTGCGGCTCATGGAGTGTTGCGGGCCGTTTTGGGTTGCTCGGATTGGGCCTTCGGCGCGGGCATTAGCAATGCGATTCTGGCTCCGTCGGGGACGCCCTGGATCACAGTGCCGGCGGGAAGATTCAGGGGCTTGCGGAACAGGAACGGATGGGAGAATTGGGGCTTGTAATCCTGCAGCCAAAGCATGGGCTCGACGCTGCCGTCCGGTAACAGCGCCACAATCTGGAATGAGCCTTGTTCGGGCGCGGAGCTGGGCCACAATCCATCCACCCGAAGCGGCTTTGGCAAGGTAACGTTGCCTTCGAGGATGAAATCGCCCCCAAAAGGTTCGGACGCCGCGACAGCGTCGAGCTTGGGCAAAGGCGGCAGATCCTTATCCTCGCCTTCGGGCACGCCGCCGTCCGCCCAGCTCACGACAATCTCGATTTCTTCAGGCGTCAGCGCCTGATCGTTTCGGAAGTCGCCGAAACCTTTGATGGCGCCCCAGGGCGGCATCCGGCGGGCAAGCACTTCTTCCTTGATGGCCTCGGCCCAGGGGCGCGCTTCCTTGTAGGTCAAGAGGGAAAAAGCCATACCGCCGGGGTGATGGCAGGATGCGCAGTGGGTAAAGACCAGGCGCGAGATTTCGCGGTCCCACGTGATGGCGGTGGTGATAATGTCGTGAGCCTGGGCTGCGGCCGACACGGCTAGCAGCAGCATCATCCGCTTCATCGCCCACAGTATAACTCCGCATTCTAAGGATCGCCCCACAATGAAGGATGCGGCGACGTTCGAACTTCGGCGCCGCCTGGCTGCCGCGATTTATGAGCGGCAGGCTACTCTGAAATCGTGACCATCCTGCTGGCGTCTACCTATGAGCTTGGCCGGCAGCCGTTCGGACTGGCGTCGCCGGCGGCCTGGTTGGAGCGCGAAGGGCACCAGGTGATCTGCGCCGATCTGGCGATTGAGCCTCTTACGGACGAACGGATCCGAGCGGCCGACGCAGCGGCGTTCTTCCTTCCCATGCATACGGCCACGAGGCTGGCGATTCCGGCGATCAAGCGGGCAAAGAAGGTGAACCCGAGCTTACGGCTGGCCTGCTACGGGTTGTACGCCTGGATGAATGCGGACCTGCTGCGCGGATTGGGCGTCGAGGCGATCCTGGGCGGGGAGTTTGAAAGCGGATTGGTTCGGTTCGCCCGGGGCGAGGCGCCGCAGGGAGTTTTTCTGGACCGCCAGGCATTCGTGACTCCGCAGCGCTCCGGCCTTCCGGATTTGAGGCATTACGCGAAACTGTCCTTCAACGGTTCGAAGAAGCTGGTGGGGTATACGGAGGCCAGCCGCGGCTGCAAACACCTTTGCCGCCATTGCCCAGTGGTGCCGGTGTACCAAGGTCAGTTCCGGATTGTGCAGCGCGAAGCAGTGATGACGGACATCCGGCAGCAGGCGCAGGCGGGCGCGGCGCACATCACGTTTGGCGATCCGGATTTTTTCAACGGTCCTAAGCACGCCATCGAGATCGTAAGGGCGATGCACTCGGAGTTTCCGGGCCTCACATATGATGTGACCATCAAGATTGAGCATCTTCTCAAACTCCGCGGTTGGCTGCCCACGTTGAAGGAGACGGGCTGCCTTTTCGTCACCAGCGCGGTGGAATCGGTGGACGACGAGATTTTGGCAAAACTCGAGAAAAACCACACGCGGCGGGATGTGATCGAAGCCGCGACTCTGATGCGGAAGGCGGGATTGCACTTCGCGCCGACTTTTATTCCGTTCACTCCCTGGACGACAGTGAGCGGCTATCGCGATCTGCTGAGCGTTATCGCGGATTTGGAGCTCATCGGCCATGTGGCTCCGGTGCAGCTCGCGTTGCGGTTGTTGGTGACGGCGGGGTCGCGCCTGCTGGAGCTCGGAGAGATGCGCGGCGTGCTCGGAGACTTCGATCCCGGGGCGCTGGTTTACCCGTGGAAACATCCGGACGCGGAAGTGGACCGGCTGGCTGAGGATGCGTTCCGGCTGGTGAGCGAGGAACAGGAAAAGGGCCGGACGCGAGAAGAGATTTTTGGGGGCTTGTGGCGGCGGGCGTACGGGTCGGAGCCGCCCGTAAGCGGGCGCGCCCACATCCAAGTTCCGTATCTGGACGAGCCCTGGTACTGCTGCGCCGAGCCGGCGCCTTCGCGCGGCGCGGTGGTGTGAGTTCAGCGCATGAAGAAGCGAGTTCTTCTGGTGGCCGCAAAGGCGGGGTACCAGGTGCGCGAGTTCGATGGCGCGGCGGAGCGTTTGGGGCTGGAACTGGCGCTCGCCACGGATCGCTGTCACATGCTGGACGATCCATGGGCGGATCGCGCGACGCCCATCCAGTTTGAGGATCCGGCCGCCGGAATCGAAGCATTGCGGCAACGCGGGCCGTTTGATGGAGTGGTGGCCGTGGGAGATCGGCCCGCCACCGTGGCGGCGGAGGCGGCCGTTCGCTTGGGCTTGCGATTCCATACCTCCGCGGCTGCGCGGGCGGCGAGCGACAAATTCCTGACGAGGGAAAGATTTCAGGCGGCCGGTCTGCCGGTTCCATCTTATTCTCTCGATCCGGCCGGCGAGCCACGGTACCCCTGCGTACTGAAACCGCTCCATTTCTCCGCGAGCCGGGGCGTAATTCGGGCGAACAATGCGGAGGAATTCGGACAAGCGGCGGCGCGCATCCGAAAGATGACCGGCGGCGGGCGGATTCTGGTGGAGGATTTCATTCCGGGGCGGGAATTCGCCCTGGAGGGGATTGTGAGCGGAGGCATGTTGCAAACCCTGGCTCTGTTCGATAAACCCGATCCGTTAGACGGTCCGTTTTTCGAGGAGACGATTTACGTAACGCCGTCACGAGAGACGGCGGAGGTGCGAAGAGAGATTCGCGCGGCGGCGCAGAAAGCCGTGACGGCGCTCGGATTGACGAATGGGCCGGTGCATGCCGAGATGCGCGTGAATTCGCAAGGCGTGTGGATGCTGGAAGCGGCGGCGCGGCCCATCGGCGGCCTGTGCGCGCGAGTGCTGAGGTTCGATTTGGCGCACAATCGCGAACTGTCTCTGGAGGAAATCCTGCTGCTTCACGCCATCGGCGAAGATGTGTCGACGGCGGCGCTCGCTCCCGGCGCGCACGCCGTCATGATGATCCCGATCCGCGAGTCTGGAATTTTTGAGGGCGTCGATGGAGTAGAGCGGGCGGGCTCAGTTCGGAACGTTACACAGGTGGAGATTACGGCGAAGAAGGGACAAAAATTGGAAGCCCTGCCGGAAGGAGCGAGCTATTTGGGCTTTCTCTTCGCTCGCGCTGGCACTCCGGAAAAAGCCGAGCAGGCCCTGCGGCAGGCGCACCAATGTTTGCAGACGCGGATCATTAGCGCTTTGCCGGTGATGAAGTAGGCGGCCTGTTGTTATGCCGCGCCGGCGGCCGCCGCCGCGGGGATGGAAAAGGAAACCGACGTCCCCCCGGGACCCGAGTTGACTTCGAGGCGGGTCGAGTGGCCGTAAGAAAGCTCCAGGCGGCGGGCGACGTTTTCGATACCCACGCCGTTGGTTCTGGCTTTGGGAGAGAAGCCAGCGCCGGTGTCGAGCACGGTAATCGCCAGGGCGCCAGAAGCATGCCGCCTTACTTCAATGCGCACCAGCCCGCCTTCGGGAAAGGGCGCAATGCCGTGCTTCACCGCATTCTCCACCAACGGCTGAATCGATAATACGGGAATAAGCTCGGCCAGAGCTTCGGGGGCGACATCCACTTCGGTGCGGAGTTTCTCGCCCAAACGCAACCGCTCCACCTCCAGGTACGCCGTGACGATCCGCAGTTCTTCGCGCAGGGGCAGAAACGCCTTGCGCGTTTCCAGGAAATAGCGGAAGATGCCCGCCAGATTCAGGACGGCTTCGCGGGCGCCCTTGGCCTCGCGGGGAATGACGCCATAGAGGGCGTTCAAGGCGTTGAAGAGAAAATGAGGATGAATCTGGGATTGCAGCGCGCGCAATTCGGCTTGGGCCACCAGCCGGCGCATTTCCGATTCGCGATGCGCCTCGATTTGCCCCACAATGACGGAAGCCGCGCGGGCCAGGGCAGTCAAGTCTTCGCTGAGATAGCGCCGACCGCCGAAACGGCGGCCCAGCAGCGCGTAGCGGGTGGGATTCAAGCCGGCGCGCAGGGGGATGACGGTTTCCACGCCCTGGGATTCCAACTCCGCGCGCGCACCGGAGGAGTCGGTTAGCTCCGAGACGAGCGTCGGCCGGCGCAGATCCAAGGCGTCCAGGCGGGAGTCTCCGGCGACGCTCGCCGCCGCACCCATGAATTGGCCCAGTTGCTGGACCGCAGATTGTATATAGGCGTCTTCATCGCGCACGGGGGACTTCAGATCGCTCAGCAAGGCTTCATGGTCCGGCCGGCCGAAGGCGAGGCGCGTCAATAGGGCCTGCACCCGGCGGCGCGCAAGCGCGAAGGCGATCAGCAACAGGCAAGCTCCCGCAGCCAACAGCGCTTGCTCAAAAGGCGTGGAGGCGCGTGGGAACCAATCCAGACGCCATGCCGCGGCGATGGGCGCCACAAACAGGCTCGCCAGCAGCACATTGGCCAGAAAGCGCAGAAACGCGTCTAGCAGCACGAAACGGTAATCCTGAAGCAGCACCAACAGCGCCAAAGGGATGGCGGCATGATGAAAAGCGAGTTCGCGCGACCAGATCTGCTGCGCGTGCCCGCCGCCGAAGTGCACAAACGAGATGGCCAGCAGGAACAGGCTCATAGTTCCTACTAGCCGGGGGGACTCGGCCGCGGGCCTTAATGCCGCAACGCAGGTAAGAATGCCGAAGCCGGCGGTAATAAGCCAGAGCGCCAGCTTATGGTATGTCTCGCCGGGTTGAAGCAGTTCGGCGATATGAAGGGCGATAGCCACTGCGCTCAGCAAATATGCGGCGCGGGCGAGAGCACGCAATCTCCCGTTGAGGGACAAATCGAACAGCACGGCGGGCAAAAGGCTCAGCACCGAGAAAGCGAAGGCCGCGGCGGCTGGAGCTTCGCCTATATCGCGCGAACCCATTCCCAGCACGGCGAGGGAGGCGAGGTTCCACATCAATGCCAGAGCCGCCGCCAGCATCGACTTGGCGTTGCCGCGCAGTCTTCTAGCCGCGCGATCTTGAATGAGGAGGAACAGAAAAATACTGAATATCAACACGCCCGCGCAATGGCCCAGGGAGTTGACCAGCACAGACTCATTCACAAGTTAAATCATAGCCGACAAACGTCGGCGGCGATGGATTGGGGGAGATTTCAAAAAATAAACAGGCAGCGACCCGATAAGACCGCTGCCCCTGTGATTGCCGAATATGGCCAGGATCCTCCGCGATCCTGGCTTTTAGTCTCCTGACAGCCGAGACCCTCCGCGATCCCGGATGCCGGCGGTATGATTCCTCAGCTTGTTATTGCAATCGACCACGGCGCACCTGCCCGGAAGGTTTAAGCGTTGCGATGGTACGGCTCATCCCTTATCCCCGCCCTCAGGAAGTTCAAACCCAGATGTTCTTTGTTTTTCGTCATCGCGCCCCGCGTCTCTTTCCTAAAGTTCGGCTTCCTAGTCCGGCTCTCCCGGTTCTCTGTTCACGGGCAGGTTACGGAAAACGAAGAAGCACGCGAAAAGCCAAAGCGATCTTATTGAAAACACTCCGGCCATTTGAGCTTCCGCGAACCGTTTTGTTAATGGGCGCTAACAGTTTGGTTAGCGTCTTGCGCTTCGGATTGCCTTTGCCCGAGTCGGGTACACTTTATTCCTATGCCGGTTGACGCGACGCTGATGCGAGCTTGCTCGGTCCTGTTCCTCTTCCGGTCGCTGGCGTCGGCGGTCGCCGCAAGCGCAGACCAATCGCAGGCGTCGCGGATTGAAGGCCAACTTCTATCTCTGTTGGGCGATCTGAACGAGGACAGCGATACCCAGGGGTTCATTCTGCTGGGCAAAAGCGAAGCGGAACTGTGCGCGCTGGCGAAGGAGCGAGGCAACGACGCCGGACTGGTGCGGCGCGTATGCCGGGAAGGCGCGGTGGAAGGCGCCGCTCCGCTGTTTGTGCATGGAAAGATCGCCGGCTTGATCGCGGTGAACCTTCCTAGCCAGACGCTGGCGGCCGTGGCGACGCTCGCTTCGGCGGCGATTGAAAGCGCCCGGGACATCCAAACACTGCAAGTCCGCAATGCGCTGCTGGAAGAGCGCGTGGAGACGGGCATTCTAGGCCAGAGCCGGGCGATTCAAAAGCTGCTTCAAATGGTGGAGAGGCTCGCGCCGCTGGACACCACCGTGCTGGTATTGGGGGAGAGCGGAACAGGGAAAGAACTGGTGGCGCGGGCGCTCCATTGGCGGAGCCCGCGCCGCGAGGCTCCCTTCGTCGCCATCAATTGCGCGGCATTGACCCCAGCGCTGCTGGAAAGCGAATTGTTCGGCCACGAAAAAGGGGCCTTCACCGATGCAGTTTCGCAGAAGAAGGGGAAGCTGGAAATGGCCGATGGCGGCACGGTGTTTCTCGACGAGATCGGCGAGCTGGCGGCGGACTTGCAAGCCAAGTTTCTGAGGGTCCTTCAGCAACGCGAATTCGAGCGCGTGGGGGGCGCCAAGACGCTTTCGCTCGACGTGCGTGTGATCGCGGCGACAAACCGGAACCTAGAGGCGGAGGTGCGGCGCGGCGCTTTCCGCGAAGATCTATTTCACCGGATCAACGTGGTGGCCGTGCGCACGCCTCCGCTGCGGGACCGCCGGGACGACGTGCCGCTACTGGCGCGGCACTTCGTGGAGCGGGCAGCAGCGAGATGCAAGCGCCGCGTTCGCGGAATCTCTCCGGATGCGGAGCGGTGTCTGGCTGCGTATTCCTGGCCAGGCAATGTGCGGGAGCTGGAAAATGCGATCGAGCGGGCAGTGGCTTTGGGCGAATCAGACTATATTCTTCCGGAAGACCTGCCAGAGACGGTGCTGGATTCGGCGCAGGCGGCAGGCGCGGGGGGCGCTTATCAGAGTTCCGTCGGCGGCGCCAAACGGGAAGCGATCTTACGCGCGTGGGCGGAGGCAAACGGCGATTACAAGTCCGCCGCGAAGCTGCTGGGCCTGCATCCGAATTCGCTGCTGCGGCTGATCCGGGCCCTGGGGTTGCGCGATATTCTTAAAGGCTGACCGGTGATATGCGAAGCGCTCTTGCTCTGTTCATATTCGCCGCCACGGCGCTGGCTCACGACATTCCAAATGACGTGACCGTTCAGGCCTATCTCAAACCCGAGGGCGATCGCGTTCTACTGCTGGTCCGCGCGCCGATGAGCGCCATGCAAGAAATAGAGTTTCCGCAACGCGGGCCGGGCTATTTGGATTTTGATCGAGCCGACCGATTTCTGCAAGATGCCGCGGTATTGTGGATTTCCGGAGCCATCCAGCTTTATGAAGACGGCGCGCCCTTGCCCAAGCCGCGCCTGGCGGCCGCGCGAGCTTCGCTTGAATCCGACCGGTCGTTTTCTTCTTTCAAAGCGGCGCTGGCGCATATGAGCGCTCCGAAGCTGACGAATGAGACCGCGGTCGTTTGGAGTCAAACCGCGCTTGACGCATTGTTCGAGTATCCGATCCGGTCCGAGCGCTCTCGATTCGCCATCCATCCAGGGCTGGACCGGCTCGGCGTGCGAGTGGTTACAACGCTTCGGTTTCTCCCGGCGGGGGCGAACGGGGCGGTGAGGGCGTTCGAATTTAACGGAGATCCAGGGCTGGTGCGGCTTGATCCGCGCTGGCATCAGGCGGCGGCGCGGTTTGTAAGGGAAGGTTTCCAGCATATTCTTTCCGGAACCGACCATTTGCTGTTCCTATGCGGCTTGGTGATCCCGTTCCGGCGCTTGCGCGCGCTAATTCCGATTGTGACCGCGTTCACCGCGGGGCATTCCACCACGCTAATCGCCTCGGCTTACCATTTGGCTCCGGACGCCCTATGGTTTCCGCCGCTGATCGAGACACTGATCGCGGCGTCCATCGTGTACATGGCGCTGGAGAACATCGTGGGCGCGGCCAGTGTCCAGCGCCGTTGGGCGATTGCGTTCGGATTCGGTCTCGTGCATGGATTCGGATTTTCGTTTGCGCTTCGGGAGACGCTGCAATTCGCAGGATCGTATTTGCTGACGTCTCTGCTTTCTTTCAATGTCGGCGTTGAGCTGGGGCAGCTTCTCGTTCTAACGCTGCTTGTGGGGGCGCTGGAGTTTCTATTTCGGTTCGGGCTACCAGAGAGGATGGGCACGATCCTCCTGTCCGCGTTTGTTGCGCATACGGGATGGCATTGGGTGCTGGATCGGGCAGACCGGTTGATGCAGTTCCGCTTCCAGTGGCCGGAGATCAACGCCCTGTTTCTGGCGGGCCTGTTGCGTTGGCTGATGGGGATCGTAGCGCTGGCGGGCCTGGCGTGGCTGGTTGCGGCGTTGTTAAAAGGCCGGGAGGCGCTCAAGTGGCGAGAGAGCTTCTGGGCCCAATCGACGATGGGGAATTCCACTAAAAATCTATGGCCGTCAAAATCTCCGACGGCTTCTTGCCAAACGCGCGCGCGATGGCCAGAAAGCTTTCGATGCTGGGTAAATTCGCACCGCGCTCGATGGCGCTGATCTGAGAGACGCTCAGGCGGGTCTGCGCGGCAAGATCCTTGAGGGACCAGTCCCGCTCCACGCGCAACATCTTGATGCTATGGCCGAGCCGCTCCCTCAGCCGATCCTGCGGCGTGCGCCCCAGTCCGAAGGCGGCCACGGCATTGTGAAGCACCTGGCGGAGCTGCGCGAGCGAAAATGGCTTGGCGATGTAGTCGAAGACCTTGAGCTTGAAGGTGGCGCGCATGTCTTCGAGAGACGGATAGCCGGTAATAATGATGACGCAAAGACTGGGCCAGCGGCCCAGAAGCTGTTCGAGTACGCGGTCGCCGGTCGCGTCGCCCATTTTCATGTCGAGCAGGACGATGTCCGGGACGCGCTCTTCGCAGGCCGCAAACAGCTCGGCCGGCCGCGCAAACGCGCGGGCGGTATAGATTCCTTCGTCTTTGAGAAAGTCTTCCAGATAGTTGCGGAAATCAAGGTCGTCGTCGAGGATCGCGATATCGGCGAGGACTTCTTGCGCGCTCTCGACGGTTCCGGTTGGATGGGAGTTACTCACAGCGATTAGCGCAATTACCGTTATATACCCTGCGAGCGCTCCCACCAAATCCGTAGCGGCAGCGAGAAGTCGGGCTACAGCGAACGCAGGAAGTTCAGAATGTCCTGCTGGATCCAAGGTTGAAGCTGGTTGAAGTTCTGGATCACTAGATTTGCTTCCGAGCCGTCGCTTTTGTGGGCTTGGATGGCCTCTATCAGATCCTTGGTTCGGCCGTCGTGGAGGAAAAAAATGCGCTGCCCTAAACCCCATAGAGGCGCGGTGCGGAATTCGTCCGGGCCGGCATTGCCTTGCGTGATGCCGTCCGCCAGACCGACGCCCATATGGTGCACGAGCAGGTCGGAATACAGATTGGCTTGTTGA
The DNA here is from genome assembly GCA_035293905.1 of Bryobacteraceae bacterium. Lineage (GTDB taxonomy): Bacteria > Acidobacteriota > Terriglobia > Bryobacterales > Bryobacteraceae > Palsa-187. The sequence continues at coordinate 1,948 of DATGLY010000038.1, read as the reverse complement.
TTGGCCAAACCGGGAAGATCCGAATCCGACGTCATGAGCGATGGCGTGTGGCAGAGCGCGCAGCCGATGGAGGCGAAGGCGTCGCGGCCGCGCACGATCGAAGGCGTGTCCGGAGCGGGGGTTGGGGGGGCCAGCAAGCGCATGAAAGTAGTGAAATTCTGGGTTCCGCTGGTTTCGCCGCCGTTGGGGGAATCGTCGTCGAAATCCAGGTGATCCTCGGGTTGCGTGTTGAAATTGCAGCCGGGAACCATGTTTCGCTCCGTAGCGAACAGCTCGTTGGTGACCCCCATTTCGACGTTATAGGCTTCGCCCGAAAACATCAGCAGGGACTTGTCTTGCGCTTTCCAGCCGAATTTCGTGATGGTGCCGTCGTTCGGGTTGCGGTTTTCATGGCCCCCGATATTGAGGTAGCGGCGCAGCATCGAACTCGCGTTCTTGTTTGCCAAAATGGTTTCGTCCGAAATGTTGTCGATCAGTCCGGCGCCGAAAACGGGCGTGGGGATGCGAAAGACCACGTTGACGTTCGCCATCTCATGCGCAAAGTCGGGCTGGCTTAGGTTACAGCCAGGAGCGTCGGTCCGGCCCTGGATCGTGAAGAGATTGTGGACCGTCCCGTCCGGGCTTCCATCGGGATTGCGGACAAAGCGCGCTTCCCGGATCGGACCGTCAATGCTCAGGAACGGCGGCATTGAGTTCTGCGCTCCATCCAGAGCGGCCATTTCGAATTGCGGATTGATGGCAGGACTGGTGCCACCGATGGCCGGAAATTTGTGGCAGGAGCCGCATCCGTTGCCGTTAAACCCCGGACCGAGGCCGTTTCCGTCTTCCCCTTCAATGTTTCCGGTGACGGAGTGGAGCTGCGTAAACTCGCCCGTGACAAAAGTAAACAGGTCGTTTTGGTCAGAAGTGAGTCCTTGAATCGGTCCGCCCGCGGCGGGCGGGCCGGGGCGAACTCCTGGATCTACCGCCGCCGACTGCGCGTTCAAATGGATTCCCGCGAGAGCGAAACCAGCGCCTCCGAGCAACAACAATTTGATGCGTCTTTTCAAAGACTTGTATATATGCACTTAAATGTTCTCCTGCAAATTTTAAGGATTTGAGGCTGCCCTCTTTGGCCGAATGTAAAACCGGCGCACATCAGTTTACTACAGAAGGGGATCAGATGCAACGTACTTGCATAAAGAAGTTGATTAAGTGCCTAATCTACAGTGCTACTACCAATTTTTTGCAAGGGGATTGCAGTAATACAATCATCCGGCCAAGCCAGGCTTGAGCCATCCGAGGGATACGCCTGTCATCAGCAGGCCGAGGCAGACGATGACAGCGGCCGAGAGTAGAGGAACGAGTTGGAAGGCGGGGTGACGGCTGGTTTTGCCGGGATCCGGAAGCCAGCTTTTGGCGTACAGCACCATCATCCCGATCGCCATGAGCACGCCCGCCAATCCAATGCTGAAGGCCACCAGCAGAATCAGTCCCGCACCTACATGCCCGAATGAGATCGCGGCCAGCAACAGCACAAGGGCGGAAGGACAAGGGATCAGACCGCCGCTCGCGCCCAAAGCAATCAGACTGCCGAGTGTGATGTCGCCTTCCGGCATGTGGCTGTGTCCGTGCGGGCCATGGTGGTGGTGATCGTGAGGGTGGTCGTGGTGGTGAGGGTGGCCGTGGTGGTGATCGTAGCTGTGATCGCTATGGGGCGAATGATGAAGATCGCGAAAATGACGATCAGGCGCGTGAGCCGCGCGCAATTTCTTAAGCCGCTTAGAAAGCAGCGATGCGCCAACCGCGACAATCGACAATCCGGATATTGCGCCCAACAGCGGAGTGATCTTTTCAGGCGTGACGATATTTGATAGAAACAGCACTCCCAAGCCGAGAAGAAAAACACTTATGGTGTGGGTGAATGTCACCATTGCGCCCAAAAAAGCGGCATGCCGCATGGTGCCTC
>DATGLY010000037.1:0-8254 GCA_035293905.1 Bryobacteraceae bacterium | reverse complement strand
CTGATGCGGCAGAAATTCGGCATCGCCATCGCGGGCAGTCACGGCAAAACGACGACTACTTCGATGGTGGCGGCCATTTTGAGCCACGCGGGGTTGGATCCGACGGTGGTGGTGGGCGGGCTGGTGGGCGGCATGGGCGGGACGAATGCGCGGCTGGGCCGAAGCGACTATTTAGTGGTGGAAAGCGACGAAAGCGACGGCAGCTTTCTGAGGCTGGCGCCGATTCTGGCGATCGTAACAAACATCGACCGGGAGCATTTGGATCACTATCCGGGAGGCATTCAGGAGATCCGGCGGGCGTTCGCCGAGTTCGCGGGGAGGGTGCCTTTCTACGGCGCCGCGATTTTGTGCCTGGACGATGAAAACGTGCAGCAATTGCTGCCCTCCATCAACCGGCGGACGATCACGTATGGGGAATCGGCGCCGGCCGATCTGCGCGTGACGCGGGCGGCGGCGGACCACATGGGGAGCCAATTTCATCTGCAATTTCATAATCTGGACTTGGGCTGCTTCCGGCTGCGGATCCCCGGGGCGCACAACGCCCTGAACGCCGCCGCGGCCACGGGCCTGGCGCTGGAGTTGGACATTCCGGTGGAGTCGATCCGGGAGGCGCTGGAGAACTTCTCGGGCGTGGAGCGGCGCTTCCAGTTGCGCGGCACCGAACGCGGAATCGCGGTCATAGATGACTACGGGCATCACCCGACGGAGATCCGGGCGACGCTGGCGGCGGCGCGCGCTTGCCGGTGCTTCGGCCGGGTCCACGTTTTATTCCAGCCGCACCGCTACACGCGCACGCGGGCTCTCATGGACGATTTCGCGCGGGCCTTTCACCAGGCCGACAGCGTGTTTGTTCTGGATATTTACGCGGCCTCCGAGCCGCCCCTGGAAGGGGTGACGGCGCAGGCGCTGGTGGAGCGGATCGAAGCGTTTGGGCATCGCAACGCGCGCTACGTGGACTCCATGGACGCGGGAATCGCCGCGGTGGCGGCGATGGCGAGAGAAGGCGACGCGATTTTGACCCTGGGCGCGGGCAGCGTTTCGCAGGCGGGGGAGCGGATTCTGGAGGAGCTGAAGTGAGGCCCCACAGGGATGGCGGGCGATGGAGCTGAAGAGTTCCCTGCTGCCGCGCGTGGGACTGGGAATCGCGGCCGGAGGGGCGGCGCTGGCCGCGGGGCTGATGGCGTTCCACTGGATCGAGGAATTTTTAATCCGCAATCCGCGATTCGCTCTGAGCCGTCCCGAAAACAATCTGCGGGTGCTGGGCGCGGAGCACGCCTCCCGCCAGGCCATCGAAGGGATTTTCGGGGAAGACTTTGGGCGCAGCGTTTACCTGATTCCGATCGGGGAGCGGCGCACGAGTTTGAAAACCGTCGATTGGGTCAAAGACGCGACGGTGGCGCGGATGTGGCCCAATATGGTGGTGGCGAGGATCTGGGAGCGCAAGCCGGCGGCATTCGTCACGCTGCCGTCCGGGCGGGCCGGCTTGATCGATGAAGACGGAGTGATTTTGCCGGCGGCGCAAGACCGCTTTCATTTGCCCGTGTTGGCGGGCGTGAGGGCCTCGGATCCGATCGGGGATCGCCGCGAGCGCGTCGCGCTCCTGCTGTCGTTCCTGAAGGAGGTGGGCGAGGCGGGAAAGGACATTTCCGAAGTGGACGTAAGCGACCGCGACAATTTGAAGGCGCGGCAGCCCTACGAAGGGCGGATGGTGACGCTGTTGCTGGGCGACCGCCATTTTCAGGCGCGCTATCAGAATTTTCGAAATCACATCGCGGAGATCAAGCGCAAGCTTCCCGGCGCTTCGACGCTCGATTTGCGCCTAGAAGACCGGATCACCGTGGTGGACTGAGATGGCGCCGCGTTTTCATTCCGGCAAGATTCAGCTCGCGGTGGGCGTGGATGCGGGCAGTTGTTGGACGCGCTGCGTGATTTGCGCTTTGGAGGACGAATCTCTGCGTTATTTGGGGCACGGGCTGGCGTCGTCGGCCGGATGGGTGAGAGGGCGCGTCAGCGACCAGGAAGCGGTGGGCGAATCGATCCGGGCGGCCGTTGGGGACGCGGAGCGGGGAGCGCAGGCGGGCGTGGAAGCCGCGACGTTGGGCATTGGGGGCGCTCATGTGCGCGGCGGACAGAGCCGGGGCGTGTATGAATTCGGCCGGCCGCGCGAAATCGGGGCCGAGGAATTGAGCTTCGCGGCGCGGAGGGCGGCGGAAGTGCAGTTGGAGTCCGACCGGATGCTGCTCCATGTGTTTCCGCAGGATTTCATTCTGGACGGCATGGCCGGCTACCGCAAGCCGCAAAAGGGCATCTGTTCGCGGCTGGAGTCGAACGTTCATCTGGTGACGGCTTCGATTTTGGAGCACCAGGCGCTGGTGGCGGCGGCGCACATGGCGCACCTGGAGGTGGAGGAGACGGTCTTCGAGCCGGTGGCGGCGGCTTACGCATGCCTGCTTGCGGAAGATCGCGAAGAAGGGGTGGCTCTGCTCGACATTGGACTTCACTCGTCCGGGCTGGCCGTCTACGATGGCGAAGCGCTGCAACTGGCGGCGAATCTTCCGGTTTCCGGCGATCTTTTCACGCGCGACATCGCGGCCATGTTCAAGCTGGGCTATGAAGACGCCGAATGCTTAAAGCGCGAATATGGATGCGCCATGCTAGGCCTGACGTCGGATTCGAGCATCATCGAAGTTCCGTCGCCGGAGAACCGGCCGCCGCGCGAGGCTCGGCGCGGCGAGCTGGTGGAAATATTGGATGCGCGAGCCGAGGAACTGTTCCGCTACGCGCTAGAGGAACTGCGGCGGGCGGGCATGGATCGGAAGCTTCTGGGAGGCTTGATGCTGACCGGGGGCGGCTCGCTATTGCCGGGCATGTGCGACATGGCGGAGAAGGTGCTGAATTGCCAGGCGGGGAGCGGCCTGGCCCAGGGGATCGGCGATTGGCCGGAGGAGCTGGAGAATCCTTTGTGGACGACGGCGGCCGGGCTTAGCATGTATTCGGCCAAGCTGAAGCTGCATCAGCCGCCCCGGCGGCGGGCGCGAGGGTTGTTGGGATTGGTGATGAGATAGGGAAACAGGAGGTCAAGGAGAACGCATGTCGCTGGATGCTTTGAAATTCGTGATCGAAGAAGAGGCGGCGCCGCGAACCAAGATTCGGGTGCTCGGGGTGGGCGGCGGCGGATCGAACGCCGTCGCGAGAATGCTTGGCGAAGGGCTGGGGGGAGTGGAGTTTTTCATTTTGAACACGGATCTACAGGCGCTGGCGGCATCGCCGGTCACAACACAACTGGCCATCGGGGCGAAGATCACGCGGGGTCTCGGAGCGGGTTCCGACCCGGCGGTGGGCCGTCAGGCGGCGCTGGAAGACACCGAAAAGATCATCGAATTGCTGGAAGGGGCGGACATGGTGTTTGTGACGGCGGGATTGGGCGGCGGCACGGGCACCGGGGCCGTCCCCGTAGTGGCGTCGTTGGCTAAAGAGCTGGGCGCGCTGACGGTGGCGGTGGTGACCAAGCCTTTCGGCTTCGAAGGGCCCAAACGCATGCGGCAGGCGGAGGCTGGGTTAGCCGAATTGGCGAGCGTAGCCGATACGGTGATCACGATCCCCAACGATCAGCTTCTGCGCCTGGCGCCGAAGGGGACCAGCTTTTTTGAAGCTTTCCGCATCGCCGACGACGTGCTGCGGCAAGCCGTGCAGGGCATCAGCGATATCATCACGACGCCGGGACTGATCAACCGGGATTTTTCCGACATTCGGGCGATCATGCTGGGGATGGGCTACGCGATGATGGGGACGGCGGAAGCTTCAGGGGAGAACGCGGCGGTGACGGCGGCGGAAAAGGCCATCAGTTGCCCGCTGCTGGAAGCCGGCGGGGTGCGGGGCGCGCGGGGCGTTCTGATCAACATCACGGGGTCGAGTCAGCTCGGACTGCATGAAGTCAACGAAGCCTGCTCGCTGATCAGCAGCGCAACGGAAAATCCGGACGTGCAGATCAATTTCGGAGTGGTGCTGGACGAGCATCTGGCCGACAAGGTGAAGCTTACGGTGATCGCCACGGGATTTGAACGCGAGACGCTGCCCGCGATCCAGCGCAAGCGCCAAGCCGCCGCTTCGGCGGGCGCGCTCCGGGCGGAGACGGTCCCTCAGCCGGCGCCGGAAGCAGAACCCACGGTGGCGGTCGCGCCCGCGGAGCCGGCCGTTGCGGCTGCTATGGCCGAAAAAGAGGAGGAGGGGACGCATTCCAACGGCCTGGCAGGGCCGGAAGCGCCGCGGGAGCCGCTGATCCCAGATCCGTTCAAAGATATCGAAACGCCGGCGATTCTGCGGCGGAGAATGGTGCAATAAGTAACGAGCGCCCGGCTCCGCCGCCGGGACTGGAGCCGGCGCTTCCAAGCGGGAGGCTCTGTCGCGAAAACCGCAGTCCGCTCTACCAGCGGTTGCGCGAACGGCCCGCGGAGCGGTAGCCGCCGCCATTTCCGCGCTCGGCCTTCGGGCGGGCTTCGTTGACGTTGAGCCTGCGGCCGTCGAATTCGCGGCCGTTGAGCTCGGCGATGGCGCGATCGGCTTCGGCGTTGTTGCTCATTTCAATGAATCCAAAGCCTCTGGCCTGACCGGTATCGCGGTCGGTGATCAGGCTTACGCGCTCCACGGTTCCGTATTCTTGAAAGATCGATCGAACCGCGTCTTCGGTGGCGTTGAAGCTAAGGTTCCCAACAAAAATGTTCTTCATTTGATTTCCTTTGAGTTGCAGAGTGAATCGGGGCAGGATCGGACGCGGGCGCTAAGACCGGACGAAACGAAAGAGCCAAAAATAGAAAACTGCCACTACGCTTTCAGTTTCGCACGAAAGGAGCCCGGAGATCAAGGGCCGTGGGTTGGCGGCTGCTGGATATTTCGATATCGACAAACAGGCGCGTGGGGCGATGGCTAAATTTGCGCGCGGTGCGGCAGTATGGTATCAGTAGATAAAGTTCCCCTCCGAAAGCGATTCCGAAGAAGGCATGAGCGTGAGCCGCGGGTCTGGTTTGGAGGACTCTAACGTTTATGGCATATGTGATTGCGGAACCCTGCATTGGCACCAAAGATACGGCGTGCGTGGACGCCTGTCCAGTCGACTGCATTCATCCCAAGAAAGACGAGCCGAAGTTCGCCGCCGAAGAGATGATTTATATCGATCCGGTAGAGTGCATCGACTGCGGGGCGTGCGTGCCGGTATGCCCCGTTTCCGCTATTTTCGCGTTGGACGATCTGCCCGATAAATGGGCCGATTTTGCGCAGCGCAATGCGGCGTATTTTGGGCGCTAGACGCACCGGCGCGCGCTGGCCCTCACTTCTTCGTAACCGCCCTTACAGCGCGGGCCGTCAAACCTTTACGGTTTATTGCGGTCTTTAGAGGGATTCATGAAAAAAGCAGTCGTTCTTTTGTTGCTGGGAGGGGCATGCGCCGCGGTTGGGCCCGCGCAGACGCCGGCGAGTTTCGGGGCGGTGAGCGGAACCATCCGGGAAGCTTCGGGCGAGGGCATTCCCGACACGACGGTATCGATTTCCAATGACAACCTGGGAATCCGACGCAACGTGGTGACGACGGACGACGGGGTGTTCAACGCCCCGGGGCTGGTTCCGGGCGCAGGCTACACGCTCAAAGTGACCCGAAAGGGCTTCCAGAGTTGGGAGAAGAAGGATTTGGAAATCCCTCTGGGCCGGACCCTCGCGTTTGAAATCACTTTGATGCGGGAGGGGCAAGGCGGAGGGGAAGCCGGCCGAACGCCTACGCCCGACACGGAGCATGAGGTTGCCCATCTTGTCACGCAGCCCGATATGGATGCTCTTCCCTCCAGCGCGCGGCGGGCGGATCCCCTGGTGGCGCTGGCGCCGGGGGTGGCGCAAAATCCGGCCACGGGAGTTTTGGCCGTGCGCGGCGAACCGTTCACAAACGCGTTTCTGACCGATGGGGCGTTCACAACCAGCCAGCACTATCTCGACAAGCCCGGCATTGCTCCGCAACTGACGCAAGACCAGATTTCCCAAATGCAAGCGCTTTCTGCCATGGCGGCGCCCGAACTGGGCCATTCCGCGGGCGGGATCGTAAACGCCGTGACGCGAAACGGAACCAACGGTTTTCATGGCGAGTTGTACGATTTCTTCAACGACGCGAGCCTGAACGCGCCCAACCGCTACGCGCCGGATTTCCATCCCACCGGATGGCAGCATCAGGGCGGAGGGAGCGCGGGCGGATCCATTTTCCCGGACAAGCTGTTTTGGTTTTTAAACGTGGAAGCGGCCGATGGCAAATCCCAGGGGCTGAACCTTCTGAACAATCCTTTGATCGGCGTTGCGGGCGGGAGGGAGGCGAATCCGGCCAATTGCGCCGCGCCCGCCACTCCGGCGCAATGCGCGGCGGCGATCAACTTTATCAATTCGCAATTGAATACGGTGGTGAACCGCTCGCTGTTTTCCGTGAATGGGCTGGCCAAGCTCGATTGGCGTCCCGACGAAAACAATAGCATCAGCTTCAGCGGAGGCGCGTTCCATAGCGACGCGCCGAACGGTGCGAATATGGACGAAGTGGCCACCGACGGATCGTTGCGCGGGGCCAACGGCAGCCTGAACCAGGAGACGCGCCAGGGACGGTTGAGCTGGGGAAGGACGCTGGCGAGCGGATTTGCCTTCAACGACATGAGCGCCAGCCTCTATCACGTCCGGAGTTCCGATTATGAGGACTCGCAGTTGCTGCCGGCGATTAACGGGACGGCCACGAAGCTGGGCATTTACATCGCGGGGACAGACGTCGGCGCGAACCCGGCGTTTCCGAATGTGGTGAGCGAGAACCGATGGACGTACGCGGACAATCTCTCGGTGACGATGAATACGCACCTGGTGAAGGTCGGCGTGGAATATGTGCGCCGCGAGGATCGAACTTTTCAAATCTTCAATAGCGCGGGAACGTATTACTACCCTTCGCTCACCACCTTCGCGGAGGATTTCACCAGCAATCCCTCCGCGCGGCGCAGCTACACGAGCTATTCGCAGGGCTTTGGAGTTCCGGTGGTGGATCTGCACATTCCGGAGTTCAACTGGTATTTGCAGGACTCCTGGCGTCCGCTGCGGCGGTTGAGCTTGACATACGGAGTGCGGTGGGAAAAGCCGTACATGCCCAAGCCCACATACACAAACTCGAGCTTCTACCAAACCGGCTCGATTCCGTCGACCAATAAGGATATCGCGCCGCGCATTGGAGCGTCCTATCTGCTAAACGGCAGCACGGTATTGCGGGCGGGATTCGGGGAATTTTTTCAGCCCTTCCCGGGCCAACTCCTGGATGCTCTCTTTGCGGGGAATGGGATTTATCAGGAGAACATTTCTCTGAATCCGAATCAGACCGGAGCGCCGTACTTCGGGCATGTGATCGCGAGCGCTTCGAGCGTGCCGACGGGATCGGCGAGCGTATTCTTCGCCCAGCCAGGCAAGTTTCGCAATCCGTATGTGGAAGAGGCGGTGTTGAGCTTGGAGCGGCGATTGGGCTCCAAAACCACGCTCACGGTGAGCGGAATCAGCAGCACCGGCTTCCGGCTATGGACGCTGAGCGATCAAAACGTCTACGCGCCCACCATCGTCCGGACCTACACGATCGATAATGCGGCGGGCGCCGCGGTGGGGACGTTTCCCACGTGGATCGTCAACACGAAAGGAAACTCGTCGTTCTCGCATGCTTATCAGGTGAACAACGCGGGCGAGTCCTGGTATCACGCCCTCACGGTCCAGTGGAATCATTCGATGTCGCACGGGCTGAGCGTGCATGCGGCTTACACCTGGTCGCACGCCATGGATGATGTGGGAGGGGCTCCGGTACCCTGGCTCGGATTTCTGGCGCCTGCCGTGATTAACGCCGACTACCGCTCGACGCAAGCAAATTCGCCCTTCGATCAGCGGCATCGTGGAGTCATAAGCTGGACGTGGGCCCCTCGAGTGACTAAGAGCAACTCGATGATTGCGCGCTATGTGCTGAACGGCTGGCAGCTTTCCGGAATCGCCACAATCGCGTCGCCAATGTATGAGACGCCCATCGTGCTGGTGAATGGCCAGCAGTTCTCGGGCGTCACAATGCTTTACACCAATTCGCTGAACGGCTCGGGCGGATCGCAGCAGGCTCCGTTCCTGCGCGCGGGATCGCTGCCCACCGGGCGCGAACACACCGTGGACGCTCGCGTTTCGCGCGCCATTCCCATCACCGAGCGGGTGAAAGCGATGCTGATGCTCG
>DATGLY010000036.1:0-8250 GCA_035293905.1 Bryobacteraceae bacterium | reverse complement strand
TGCGGGCGGCCCGAATGGGCGCTCTGCCGGCAGTTCCGATGCGCGATCAAACGCGCATGAAGATCAGGCTTCCTTTTCGGCGGTCTGGCAGAGCGCCAGAAGTTTTTCGAGCGAGCCGTTCAGGGTTTGCAATTCGGTGAGATCGCGCTGGGTGAAGTCCGCGCCCGCATCGGTGAGTGAAGCTCCCTTGCGGCAGATTTGCGCCACGCCAACAACGGTTTTCCCCCGCATAATCGGTACGCTGATGATTTTCTGGATGCTCTCGCCGGCGCCCCGGCCGAGCGGTACGCCTTCAAATACCGTCGCGTGCCGCGTGACGGGGAAATTATTCAAAATGTCGCTGCGCCGCTCGCGCACGGTGCGAGCGGCCAGCGCGGTATTGCTGGAAAGGGGAATCGAACCGACCGCGCGCAGCTTCTCGGGCACAACGAAGCGCAGTGTCTTGCCCGAGGGAACTACCTCAATGATGGCCACTTCGTCTTCCCGTACGCCAAACATCTTGGCAATCTGCCGAATGGCTTCGATCAGCGTCTCCGGGGCCGGCGGGACGGAATTTGCCTCCAGCGATTCGAGCAATTTTTGAAGATCGGCGGCAGCCATTGGGTCTCCGATGTGGCCAAAATTATAGTCAATGTTAGAAGCTCCAATTTTGGCAATTGCCAAACTATTGCTAAGCTTGTGCCCGCGAAGCTAACCCGGAGTGGACTTCCAATTTGATACAGTTAGAGGCTGTTTTCAGGGAGGGCCTTATGCAATTCACAAAACTCGCCGCCGCCATCGGTTGTGCGTCTCTTGTGTTGGCGCTGGCCATTTGCGGCCAGACGGCCGCTTCGCCGCGACAGGGAGAATCGAAGGCCGGGCAGCGCGAGCCGGGGCTTTACATGACATTCCAGACCGACAAGGGGAATATTGGCTGCAAACTATTCGAGAAAGAGTCGCCCATCACAGTGGGCAAGATGGTCGGTCTGGCGATCGGAAAAATTTCTTACATCGATCCGCGCACCGGGAAAGAGAATCGTAACAAATTCTTCGACGGGCTCACATTCCATCGCGTGATTCCCGGATTCATGATTCAGGGCGGCGATCCCCTGGGCAACGGAACCGGCGGACCCAAGGGACCGGGCTTCCCCTACCAGAACGAAAACACGCCGGGACTCGCCTTTAACACACCGGGACGGCTGGCCATGGCGAACGCCGGCCCCAATACAAACTCCAGCCAGTTTTTTATCACCGAGGCGCCATATCCCTCGCTGAACGGCGGCTACACCATCTGGGGCCAATGCCAGAATCTGGATGTCGTGAAAGCCATTGCGCGCGTGCAGCGCGATAGCAACGACAAGCCGATCACGCCGGTGCACATCCAGCACGTCATCGTGGAACGCGTCGGCCCAGCTCCGGCAAATGCGCCAGAAGCGATGAGCACACCCGCTGCAAAGTAAGCATGTAGTCGTCATTCCGAGCTCGCCGTCGGTAAGGAAAAAGCAGATTCCTCGTCACCGCCCGCCCGATGCGGGCGATTCGCTCCTCGGAATGACAGCTTCGGATAAGTTTGTAGCGAAACTGGCTACACCCCGAGGACTTTGACCAGCGAGCGCACGGAATTGGCCGACTTCTCGAGCCCGGCCTTTTCTTCGGCCGTCAGTTTGATTTCGATGATCTGTTCGGCGCCGTGGGAACCGAGCTTCACCGGCACGCCCATGAAAAGCCCGTTGATCCCGTACTCGCCCTCGAGATAAACGGCGCAGGGCAGTATCTTTTTCTTATCCTTGAGAATGGCCTCAATCATCTCCACTACCGCCGCCGAGGGCGCGTAGTAAGCCGAGCCGGTCTTCATCAGGTTAACGATCTCGGCGCCGCCATTGCGCGTGCGCGTGACGATCGCGTCGATGCGCTCCTTGGGCATCAGTTCCAAAATCGAAATTCCCGCCACGGTGGAATACCGCGGCAGCGGCACCATGTCGTCTCCGTGGCCGCCCAAAACAAACGAGTGCACGTTTTCCACCGAGACGCCGAGTTCCTGAGCGATGAACGTGCTCATGCGGGCCGAGTCCAGCACGCCGGCCATGCCGATCACGCGATTTTTGGGAAATCCGCTGACCTTGAAGGCCGATTGCGCCATGGCGTCCATGGGGTTTGTAACGACGATGAGGATGGCATTGGGCGAATACTTCACCACGCCTTGAACCACACCCTTAACCACTTCGTAATTCGCTTTGAGCAGGTCGTCGCGGCTCATTCCCGGCTTCCGCGGAAATCCCGCGGTGATCACGATGATGTCGCTGTTGGCGGTCGCTTCGTAAGTTCCGGCAGCGGTGGAGATGCCTTGCGCCTGCGCATCGGATCGGATGATCGGCGTGGATTCGAGCAGGTCGAGCGCCTTGCCCGCCGGAACGCCTTCGAGAATATCCGTCATCACCACGTCGCCCAGGCCACGGTCCACAACGCGCTGCGCCGTCGTCGAGCCTACGAACCCACCGCCCACAACCGTCACTTTCTTCCGCATGAACTTATGTCTCCTTTATGAGTTTGAATCCCAGCACGAGTGCACCCTACTGAGTCTTGCGAATTATTGTGACATCCCATCCTGGGCATCGTTCCGAAGACGAGCGGCACGATTTCCGCGCCTCAAGCCCCGGATCGCGTGGAAATTGCGCGCCTTTGCGAGGATGAGGAATCTCGGCGGCCGGAACGGCGGGAACCTCGCAGTCGCCCTAGAATGTTACGGTCAATTCGCGGCGACGCCGGTCTGCATGTTTTCGATGATGGCCGTTGCAAACTCCGACGTCCGCAGTTTCCTGGCGCCTTCCATCAACCGTTCCAGGTCGTAGGTCACGCGCTTTTGTTTGATGGTGTTCTCGATGCCGTCTTCGATCAGGCGCGCCACTTCCTTCCAGCCCATAAAGTCAAACATCATCGCGCCTGAGAGCATGACGGAACTCGGGTTGATGACGTCTTTGTCCGCATACTTCGGCGCGGTGCCGTGCGTCGCTTCGAAAACGCCGTAACCGTCGCCGACGTTGGCGCCCGGAGCCATGCCCAGTCCGCCGACCTGCGCGGCGGCGGCATCGGAAATGTAATCGCCGTTCAGATTGGGCGTGGCCAGCACCTGATATTCATCCGCACGCGTCAGAATCTGCTGAAAGATGGAATCGGCGATGCGGTCGTTGACCATGATCTTCTGCTTCCACTGGCCCTTGCCGTGGCTCGCGCCGATGGAATCGACCACCTTCTTCACTTCCGCGTACACTTCCTGGCGCAGCTTTTCCGTGCCTTGCGCCAAGCCCGGTTCGATCATGGCCGCGTTTTGCTCGACGCCGAGGTTCGGATTCTTGTCGAGGTTGTCGAGAATCCAGCTCTCGCGCTCGGTGACGATCTGGTTGCGGAACTCCTCGCGCGCAATTTCGTATCCCCAGTCTCGGAATCCCCCTTCGGTGAATTTCTGGATATTGCCCTTGTGCATCAGCGTGACCATGCGCCGCTTGTTTTCGATGGCGTGTTGAATGGCGCGGCGCACCAGGCGCTTGGTGCCAAACGGCGAAATCGGCTTGATGCCGATGGCGGAATCGGCGCGAATCTGCTTGGGCCCGCCGCCCAGCATCTCTTTGTTCAGAAATTCGATCAGCTTTTTCACTTCCGGCGTGCCCGAGCGCCACTCCACGCCGATGTACACGTCCTCGGTATTCTCGCGAAAGATGATGACGTTCATCTTCTCCGGGTGCCGCACCGGCGAGGGCACGCCGGGGAACCAGCGCACCGGCCGGATGCACGCGTATAGATCGAGAATCTGCCGCAGCGCCACGTTCAGCGAACGAATGCCGCCGCCCACAGGCGTGGTCAGCGGGCCCTTGATGGAAATGTGAAAGTCGCGGGCGGCCTCGACCGTATCCTGCGGCAGCCATTCCTGAAATTTGTTATAGGCTTTTTCGCCGGCGAACACTTCAAACCACACCACGCGCCGCTTGCCGCCGTAAGCCTGTTCGACGGCGGCATCGAAAACGCGCTGCGAAGCCTTCCAGATGTCGCGGCCGGTGCCGTCGCCTTCGATGTAGGGGATGATCGGCTGGTCGGGAATGCGGAACTTGCCGCCGGAAAATTCAATGGCTTCGCCATCGTGCGGCACGGGTAAACCGTTATACGACGATTTCATAAACTGCACCTCGCGTGAAATGTCCCCGGGTGAGAATCGCCCCACAGCCGCTGGGCGGCGCGGGCAAGTCCTTGCATGTTAGACAAATTCCTCAGGGAGCCCGTTTGGTCCGCAAAAAAGGGCCTCGGGGCTGGCCTTCTCGCCGAAAAAGTGGCGTCAGGCGAAGCCCTCACCCGCTTCGGCGGGCGCAGGGCAAGCCGGAAACAATAACACAAGCACCGCGCCCTGCGCATCCGCCGCGCTCCGATGACGTCTCGCGCAGCGCTCTCACGATGCCGATGAGCTTGCATAGGACGAAACTCTCGAACGGCTTCGTCATCTAAGGTGAAACATCGAGGCGAGCAAGCACCTTAGCTATGGGAGAACACATGGATCTGGGACTGAAAGGCAAGCGGGCGCTGGTGACCGGTTCGACCGCGGGAATCGGCCTTGCGGTTGCCAGGCAACTGGCCCAGGAGGGCGCGCTGGTATTTGTGAACGGACGTACCGATCCGCGCGTCAAAGCCGCAGTCGCCGAAATCGGCGGAAACGCGGAGGGCATCGCCGCCGATCTGGGAACCGCGGCGGGCGCGGACAAGTTATTTCAGCGCGTCAAGGACCTCGACATCGTGGTGAATAACCTCGGCATTTTCGAGCCGCGGCCGTTTCTTGCCATCGACGATGCCGACTGGATGAGGTTTTTCGAGGTCAACGTGCTCTCCGGCGTGCGCATGGCCCGCCAGTACCTGCCCGGCATGCTGCAGCGCAAATGGGGCCGGATCA
This sequence comes from Bryobacteraceae bacterium, assembly GCA_035293905.1. Lineage (GTDB taxonomy): Bacteria > Acidobacteriota > Terriglobia > Bryobacterales > Bryobacteraceae > Palsa-187. Next base: position 3,341 of record DATGLY010000036.1, on the reverse strand, counting down.
TTTTTGTATCCAGCGAATCGGCATTGCAGATTCCCGCGGAAATGGTGCATTACGGCGTGACCAAGACGGCGCAGCTTGCCGTCGCGCGCGGCATCGCGGAGTCGTTTCCGGCCAGCGGCGTCACCGTGAATTCCGTTCTGGCCGGCCCGACCGCCAGCGAAGGAGTCGGCAAATTTGTGGAAGATCTCGCGCGGCAGCAGAGTAAACGCAAAGACGAAGTCGAGCGCGATTTCTTCGAATACGCGCGTCCCACGAGCTTGCTGAAGCGCTTCGCCACCACCGGCGAGGTCGCCGCAATGGTCGTCTATCTGTGCAGTGAAGCTGCCTCGGCGACCACGGGCGCGGCGGTGCGCGTGGATGGCGGCGTGGTGCGCGCAATCGCGTAGCGCGTTAGCTCCGGCGGGAAAAACGAGAAGCTAATCATGTTTGCGCGAGGTGTCGGGATACGCGGTCCTATGATAATCGAAGAACGCCACGTCTTCGTGTTTCTTGTGGCTGATGAAGGAAAAAATCTCCGCCTTCTCGTTCATGGAGAAATGTTTGGCCAGCCACACGTTGCCGATCACGGGAGTTTTCTCCAAAACAAACCGGGTACCCGGCTCGACCGTGGCGACAAAACCGGCGATGGCGACCGGGTGCACGACCTCGGCTTCCGCTTTCACCCATTGATACGTCGTTTTGTCGATCCACAATTCGCCGCGCATGCCGGTCAGCACTTGTGAATCGCGGTCGCTGGGGCGGTAACCGGCTCGCGGCGTGGCTTGCACCACATACACGGCCCGGCCGTCGACCACCGCCGTGCGCAGCAGCTTGAAATTGAATGCCCGGACAAACTCCTCGATGAACCGCCGGTCGCGGTTCTGCTCCTTCTCGAATTCGGCTACGCGGCTGGCGTGTTCGCCCTCGGTTTCATGCTCGCGCCGCGAGATCTCATTCTTAAACTTCCGCTCCTGCTCTTGTCGTTCGTCCGGTGGAAGTGGCCTGTCATTGACGGCGATGAGTTCGCGGTAGGGCGAGCCGAAGAGCATGTGCACCCGGTAGGTCTTGTGTGAGCCGTCGGATTCGAGATCGGTCTCCGACCAGTCAAATTCGCGGCTGGCTTTGCGGTCGCCCTCGGTAACCCGCGCCGATTCCTGAACGATCTGGCTTATGTCGGCTGGAGCGCGGACAGTTTTGTTTGCGGCCGTATCACTCGCACCTGGGGAAGCGAAGGCGGCACCGCAGCACACCAGCAACAGCAGACAACTGCTGGAAAGCGCACCGTTTGGCATGAAATTCCGGCACAACTGCGGGCCGGCGGTTAGCTCCTCTGCCTCGAGTATGGCTTCCGGCGGGCTATGTATGTCGATACCGGAAAGATCGTAGAGGTGGGCAGGAACTTACACGTACTCCACCGCCCGGGGTATTTGCGGGTGGACTCTCAACTTTAGGCCGACCCAAAGAAAAAGCTCGCCGTGGTGAATCCAAGCGGGCTCGTTGAGTTAAGGCCTGACCGGGTGATCAAATGTCGTAGTAGAGGTGGAACTCGTAGGGATGCGGGCGCATCCGCACGGGATCCGCTTCGTTCTTGGTCTTGTAATTGATCCAGAGCTCGATCAGCTCTTCGGTGAAGACGCCGCCCTTGGTCAGATATTTGTGATCGTCGGCGAGCGCCTTAAGGGCTTCGTCGAGCGAACCGGGCATGGTCGGCACCTTCTTTGCCTCATCCGCCTCCAGTTCGAAAATATCTTTATCGAGCGGCTTGCCGGGATCGATCTTGTTTTCGATGCCGTCGAGGCCGGCCATCAGCATCGCGGCAAACGTGAGATACACGTTGCAGGAAGGATCGGGCGGGCGGAACTCGAGCCGCTTGGCCTTGGGACTAGCCGAATACATCGGGATTCGCACGGCCGCCGAGCGATTGCGGCTGGAATACGCCAGGTTAACCGGAGCCTCGTAGCCGGGTACGAGGCGCTTGTAGGAGTTCGTCGTCGGCGCGGAGAAAGCCGAGATACTGCGCCCGTGCTTGAGCAGCCCGCCCGCATACCAAAGCGCCATCTGCGAGAGTCCGGCGTATTTGTCGCCCGCAAAGAGCGGCTTGCCCTTGGCCCAGAGCGACTGGTGCGTGTGCATGCCGGAGCCGTTATCTCCAAAGATCGGCTTGGGCATGAACGTGACGGTCTTGCCGTACTGCTGCGCCACGCTCTTGATGACGAATTTGTACTTCATCATGTTGTCGGCGGAGGTCAGCAGCGTGTTGAACCGCAGGTCGATTTCAGCCTGGCCGGCGGTGGCCACTTCGTGGTGCTGGCACTCGACATCCATGCCGATTTCGAGCATGCGCATGACCATCTCGCTGCGCAGATCCTGGAAATGGTCGATGGGCGGGGCCGGGAAGTAGCCTTCCTTATAGCGCGGCCGGTACCCCAGGTTGTGCTCGGCGCGGCCGGTATTCCAGCGGCCTTCGTCGGAATCGATGAAATAAAAGCCGTGTTGCGGCTGTGAATCGAAACGGATGCTGTCGAAAATAAAAAACTCCGCTTCGGCGCCAAAGAAGGCCTGGTCGGCCACCCCGCTGTCTTTCAGGTGCGCCTCGGCGCGAATGGCGATCTGGCGAGGATCGCGTGGATACGGTTTGTGCGTTATGGGGTCGCCCACGTTGCAGATCATCACCAGGGTCGGCGTATCGCGGAAAGGATCCATGAACGCGGTGTTCGGATCCGGCATCAGCAGCATGTCGGATTCGTGAATCGACTGCCATCCGCGAATCGAGCTCCCGTCGAAGCCGAATCCCTCTTTGAACGAACTCTCTTCCAGTTCGCCGATGGGATAGCTGACGTGCTGCCACAGGCCGGGAAGATCGGTAAAGCGCAAATCAAGAATCTTGGCGTTATGTTTGGAGGCGAATTCTAGAACACCTTTTGGATCCATCCTTGCTCCTTAAAAAATAGAAATCAGAAATTCGGTTCACCCGAGGTTAGAGGACCGGCGACAATAGCGCAGGACGTAAACAACGTCAAGAACTGCATGACTCGCAGCCGTAAGTATTTCCGCTGCGGTTTCACCGCGCTGTTTATCTTTTCCTAATCTCTCCTCGGGCCCGTTCGCTCGCACGAAGCACGACAAAATATCCGCGCCGCCGGTGCAAGTAAAACGCAAATTTTCGATGCGGGCGATTTCATTTTTCGCGACGCGGGAGGCCGGTTTGGTAGAAGCGTAGTGTGCTCAGGGTGGCGCGAACCTAGGTTTCAAAAGCAGATCCCTCGGTCGTCCGCCAAAGCGGACTCCCTCGTGATGACAACTTTGCGCTAGGTTACACGAGCAGAGGTGTCACAGAAAGGCCAACTGCTCCGCTGTCATCA
>DATGLY010000035.1:0-15113 GCA_035293905.1 Bryobacteraceae bacterium | reverse complement strand
CAGACTCCACGGAAACAGCTTGGCGACCAGCAGCACGCGATTGCGTTCGATCAGAGTGAGCCGCTGAAGCGAGCCAAGCCCCAACGTCGACCCACGACGGTGGCGCACCACCGCGGCGGGGACGTAAAGACAGCGCCAACCCGCGATGCGGCCTCGCAGACCCAACTCCGCGTCGTCGGCGTAGGCAAAAAAATCCTCGTCGAATCCGCCAATGTCTTCTAGCATCGCACGGCGGTACATGGCGGCGCAGCCATCGGGCCAGAGGGTTTCCTCCAAGCGGTCGAATTGACCGCGATCGGGCTGGCCGGAGCCGCGGCCGCGATTCTGCCCGTCGGGATAGATGAGATGGCCGCACTTATCGATCCTGGGGGTGCGGGCGGCCGAGGCGGGAGGCTCCCAAACCAGAATTTTAGAGGCCGCCATCCCGATATCGTCGGCGCGGAGGATGGCGGCTTCCAGCGCGGCGAGCCAGCCCGGATCGGCCTCGGCGTCGTTGTTGAGAAGCGCCACCAGATCGGAGCGGGAAGCGGCGAAGCCTTGATTATTGGCGGCGCAGAAGCCGCGGTTAAAGGAATTCGAGATGAGGCGGAGGGGGGCCGGGAAGGAGGGGGCCATTTGAGATACGAGTTGGGGGGATCCATCGTGGGAGCCGTTGTCGACGACGACCACTTCGAAATGGGAGCAGGTTTGGCGGGCGAGGGAGTTCAGGCAGGCCCGAAGAAGCTCTTTGCGATTCCAATTGACGACCACGACGGCGATTTTGGGCATGAGCGGGGCGAGGGACCCGAAATCCTACGGGTTTCAAAAGGGTCCTCTTGTTGTATTATGGTAGCTCCGATAAATACAGATAGGACCTGTTTTATGACCTCCGTAGGAGCCATGCTTCGGAGCGCGCGTGAAGGGCAGCGGCGCGAAATCGCAGAGATCTCGGAGAGTCTCTGCATCGCACAGCGATATCTGTGCGCGATCGAGGAAGATGACCTCCAGAGCCTTCCTGGAACGTTTTTCTACAAGAGTTTCGTGAAGCAATACGCAGCCGCGCTGGGAGTTTCGGAGGGCGAGATTCGGGCGGGGGTGGAGTCGGTGACCCAATCGGCGCCGGAGCCGCTGCTGCCGGGGCAAACCTCGCCGGGGCGGCGGCGCGCGGGACCGCTACGGCCGTTGGATCCAGTGGTGGAGACGGTGAACCGGGAGTATGTAACCGACCGGCGGATGGGCGGGGCGGTAGCGGCGCTCGGCGCGGTGATCCTTGCGTGTTCGAGCTTTTACACCTGGTGGAGCCGGCCGCCGAAGCCGAAGGCGGCGGAACAGGCGGCAACGGCGGGGGTCCAGCAGCCGGCCGCGGCGGCCGCGACGATACCCGTCGCAAGCACGCCGGAGGCTTCCAAGGATGAACTCGGCGGCTTGGAGCTGTCGCTATCGGCGACCGAGCGGACCTGGCTCTCTATCACAAGCGAAGGCAAACAGGTCTTTTCAGGGATACTGGAGCCGGGAGAGACCAAGACCCTCTCGGGGCTGGAAGCAGCCCGCATGAAGGTCGGCAATGCGGGGGGCCTCGAAATTCGCTGGAATGGGAAACCGGTGGGTCCGATTGGGCCAAGCGGCCAGGTCCGGACCCTTGTCTTCACCGCGGACAATCTGCAAATTGTGGAGCCGGAGCCGGCGGCGGCGCCGGACGCCAGCTTGTAAGGAGATAGCGGTGGCATTCGTCAAAGTAGGGTCTCTGGCAAAGCTTCCTCCGGGAACGGTGATGGAAGCGGAGGTGAACGGCAACACTTATGCGGTGTGCAACGCGGAAGGAGAGCTGCACGCGCTGGACGGGATCTGTCCTCATGCGGGAGGTCCGCTTGGGCAAGGCGCTCTGCAAGGAACCACGCTGGTGTGCCCTTGGCACGCGTGGGAATACGATTGCCGGACGGGCCAGAACGACTTCGATCCGGATGTGAAAGTGGCGCGCTTTCCGGTGAAGACGGAGGGCGACGATATTTTGATCGACATAGCCGATCGCTAACAGGGCTGCATGCCCGAACTTCCCGAAGTCGAAACGGTGGCGCGGAGCATCGCGCCGCATCTCACAGGCCGCCGCATCGTCTCGGCCCAATTCAACTCGAAACACGTCACGCCGGGCAATCGCGCAAGGCTTGCGGCGCGGCTGGCGGGGCGGCGCGTGGAGAGCGTTTGGAGGCGCGGCAAGTTCATCGTCCTGGGGCTGGATCAGGGCACGCTGGCGGTGCACCTGGGCATGACGGGGAGGCTGTTAGTGCGAGGGCAGCCGGGCGAACACACCCACGGGGTGTTCACGCTAGAAGATGGGCAGCTTCTGTATGACGATCCGCGGCAATTTGGAAGGATTGAATGGAGCGCGGGTCCTCCCAAGCGGGTGGCGCGGCTGGGCCCGGAGCCGCTGGAAATTACGTTCGAGGAATTTCGCCAAAGCCTGCGCCGCAGAGCCAGGATCAAAGCGCTGTTGCTCAACCAGGCGTTTCTTGCGGGGGTGGGCAATATCTACGCGGATGAGAGCCTTTTTGCGGCGGGCATTCATCCATTAGCGATTGCGGCGCGGTTGAGCCAAGCCAGGGCGGGCCGGCTGCATCAAGCCATCCGCGACGTTCTTACCGAGGCGATCGCAATGGGCGGCTCCTCGATCTCCGATTACGTGGATGGAAACGGCCAGCCCGGCTGGTTCCAGGCGCGGCACCGCGTTTATGGACGCGAAGGCCAGCCGTGCGTAAATTGCGGCACGCCAATTCGCCGGATCCTGGCGGCGCAGCGCGGCACGCATTTCTGCCCGGCTTGTCAGAAGCGGTGACTTACGGTTCGGCGGCGCGGACGATTTCGTCCGCCACGTCCGCCACGACTCTCATCGCTTTCACGTCGTGAACCCGGACAATATGGGCTCCGTGGAGGATCGCCGCGGTCACAGCGGCCGCGGTGGCGAACTCGGTTTGTTCGGCGGTATCGCGGGCCAGAAAGTGCTTTCGCGAAGGCCCGGCAAGGATGGGCAATTCCAGGCGAGCCAACACGGCCAACTGCGCCAGGATTTCCGCGTTCTGCTCCTTGCGCTTGCCAAATCCGAGGCCGGGATCGACGACAATCTGCTTGCGTTCGATGCCGGCGCGTGCGGCGCGGTGAACGGAGGCGTCCAGCTCGGCCGCAATGGTCCGGATGGCGTCTTTGAGGGGCGGCAGCTTGGCCCAGGTTAGCGGATTTCCACGCATATGATTCAAGACCAAAGCGGCGCCGCCGCGGTTTGCCGCCCGGGCCATTTCGGGATCGGCGGTGAGAGCGGTGGGATCGTTGATGATCAGCGCGCCCAATTCGAGCGCCTTGGCCGCGACGCCGGCTTTATACGTGTCCACGGAAAGCGGAATGGTCAGCCGATCGCGCAAGCGCTTTAGCACGGGAACCAGCCGCCGGAGCTCTTCCGCTTCGGAGATCCTTTGAGAGCCGGGCCGAGTGGATTCCGCGCCGATGTCAACGATGTCGGCGCCTTCTTCTTCGATTTGGATGGCGCGCGCGAAGGCGCCGTCGGGGTCCGAGTATTGGCCGCCATCGGAAAATGAATCGGGAGTGACATTGAGCACGCCCATGACGAGGGTGCGCTCGCCGAGGATCAGGGTGCGGTCCCGAAGCTTCCATTCGAAGCGTTTGCGAGGCATCGTTGCCAGCGTAGCAATCGAAGGGGGGCTTGCGCGGCCAAGATGGTACGATCGTCTACCGAGGAAATCAGTGCACGCCTCGCCTTCCGGATTCGTCATGATATTTTGGGTGCTGGATCGGGATGGCTGAATGGACGCTAAAGTACGCGGACGCGCGGGGCGAAATGCATCAGCAGGTGGCCGAGGCGGGCTCCGAGCGGGAGATCCGGGAGCGGTTGACGCAGCAGGGTTTCCTCATTTATTCGATCAAGCCGCGTTTGGAGGCGGCAAAGCCTGGGGTTCGGCGCGGCAAGCTGGATCTAGAAAAGTTTCTAATTTTTAATCAGCAGTTTGTGACGCTGATCCGCGCGGGGCTTCCGATTCTGAAATCGCTGGACCTGCTGGCGGAAAGGCTCACCGATCCCAAGCTTGGGCAGCACATACAGCGGGTGCGCGAGGAGGTTCGCAATGGAGCTCTTTTATCGGACGCGTTTGCGCGCCAGGGGGTTTTTCCGGCCATCTACGTGACCAGCGTGCTGGCGGGCGAGCGGAGCGGATCGCTAGCCGAGGTTTTGGAGCGCTTTATCGCTTACCAGAAACTGGCGCTGTCGGTGCGCAAAAAACTGATCGTTTCCATGCTGTATCCAGCAGTGCTGATTTTTTTGGCGTTTGGCCTGGTGGTGTTTTTGGTGACCTACGTAGTGCCGAATTTCGCGCAGCTTTACAGCAGCATGGGATCGCAGTTGCCCACGCCAACGCAGATTCTCATTGCGGTGGGGACGACGGCGCGGAGCTACGTGATTTTGGGATTTGTGGGGCTGATTCTGGCGCTGGTGGCTTTTCGCCTGTGGTCGCGAACGCCCCCGGGCCGGGAGACGATCGACCGAGCGGTGCTGAAAACTCCGGTCGCGGGCGAGGTATGGCTTAAATTTCAAGTGGCGCAGTTTTCGCGAGTGATGGGAACTCTGCTTATGGGCGGAATTCCGCTGATGGGGGCGCTCGATACGGCCGCCGATTCCTTAGGCACGCAGGTTTTGAAAAAAGTTTTGGATCAAGCGGCGAAACTGGTGCGCGAAGGGCAGGCTTTGTCGCAAGCGCTGCGGACGACCAAGCTGTTCCCCGCCCTGTCCATCGACATGATCGAGGTGGGCGAGTCTACGGGGGCGCTGCCGGCGATGCTATCGAGCGTGGCGGAGTTCTATGAAGACGACGTCTCTACCCGGGTGACGGCGGCGCTGAGCTTGATCGAGCCGGCGATCCTCATCGCGATGGGCTGCTTTGTGGGATTTGTGCTGGTGTCGCTGTATCTGCCGATATTCTCGCTCGCGGATTCGATGCGTTAGGAAGCAGGACGAAGCGCTAGGCCAGAACGCGCTCCAGGGCCTCGCAGAAGAAATATTCGCCCCACATGACGCTTTCATCGACGCCCAGACTCTTGTGAACGTGATAGACGCCGCCTTTCAGGACGCCTTCCCAGTCCGGATCGCCTTTGGCGAGATGCTTTTGGCAAAGCGAACTTAGAATCTTCAGCGCCACGGACCAGTAAAACTGGCCTTTGATGGAGTCGGCCGCCAAGCGGCACAACCGGAGCAGCCCGGCCGCGCAAATGGCGGCGGCGGAGGTGTCCAGCAAGGAGCGGTTTTCGACGGGAGCGTTGAAGTCCCAGGGAGGAACGCCGTCGGGGGGAGAGTGGGCGATGTAGAAATCGGCGCAACTTTGAGCGGTATCGAGAAAGCGGGGGTCGTGGCTGTATTGGAAGGCGGTGGTGAAGCCGTACAACGCCCAAGCCAGCCCTCGCGACCAGCAGGAATCGCCGCGGTAGCCCTGAGAGGTCCCCTGGCGGAGGAATTCGCCGGTATCGACGTCGAAGACTCCTTCGTGGGCGGTCGAACCGTCGCCGCGCACCAGGACGCGGCGGGTGGTGAGCGAATGGCGCAGGGCAATATCGAACAGGCGGCGGTCGCCGCTTTCGCGCGCGGCATAAAAGACCATTCCCACGTTCATCATCATATCTATGGAAAGGGAGTTCTCTCCGATGAAAGACCGCAAGTACTGGCCTTTTTCCCGAAACCGGCGGGCCAGCGTTTTTCCCGCCTCCACCAGGACGTCGCGGAGGGCCGGATCGTGCGCCAACCGGAACCAGCGATAGTAGGTGGAGAAGAAGAGGAAGCCAAGATCGTGGAGATCGCTATCGGTTTTGCGGGGCTCCAGCGGCTTGGTGTAGCGAACGGCCCGCTCCAGCCAAAATTTCCCCTCCTCCGATTCCTTACCCGCGCGCTTGCAGAAGATCCACATGAGCCCGGGCAGGAAGCCGTCGCCCCAGTGCATCCAAGAGGGCCCTTCGTGCTTCCAGCGCCCATGCAGGGTGTAGAGAGGGTAAAGTCCCGGGTGCGCCTCGATCAGCTTCCGGACCTGCTTCTGGGCGAACTGAAAAGCCTGAAGAAAGGGCTCGTCGCGTTCGCCCGTTGCGTTATCGCTCAACAAATGAACCACGGTTGCGAAGTTCTCCCATAGGCGAGGGCGGCGGCGATTCGCGGCAGGCCGAGGGAGCGCAGACAAGCGCGAAGGCCGCAAGCCGCCACATGGTGATCATTATAGGCGCGAGCGCATTTGATAGCATCGAATCAAATGCCCGCTAACGTTACTATCCGAAACAATGGTCCGATTCGCATCGAGGGAGAGTTCACGATCACCGATATGGAAGGCAAGCCGTTTGGGTTGGGAGGACGCACGGCCATCGCTCTTTGCCGTTGCGGCCACTCTGAAAACAAGCCGTTCTGCGACGGCTCTCACGGCCGGCTGGGATTCAATTCGGTGTGCCAAGCCCGCGAGCTGCCTCCGCCCGCGCCGAAGGTTTAGAGCGCCGAAAATTTAGAGCTCAGATCGCCGCCAAGGGATATTCCAGCGAATCCTCCAGCCACTGGCGATTATTCCTGACATCGGCGGTGAGGCGGCGGCACAACTCCCCGCGCTGCTCGAAGAGGCGATATCCGGCGCGGGGGCGCAAATATCCGCGCGCCTTTGGCTGGCGGGCGAACAAGGCTTGCTCGCCCAGGCGGGCGGCTTCGCGTTCATAGCGGCTGCGGTTATCGAGCAGAGCCTTTACAAGAAACGGCGCGACGATGGTGTAATCGCATTGCATGCTCTCGGTGGTCTGACGGTAGCTGTCTTTATCGACTTTGCCCCACGTCACGGCCTCAGCGGGCAAGCAGGAAGAAAGCGAGCCATCCGTGACTGGAGAGGTCACGATCTGGACGTCAAAATGATAACCCCGGACGTTGGGCAAGCCGAGCACCTGACCCAGGGCGGGCTCAGGCTGAAGGTTGTAGTTTTTGGGAACGCCGCCGCCCAAAATCAGGGTCGCCAGGGCGTTGGGGGGATTATCGAACAGGCCCCAGCGATGGTAGGCGCAGGCCTCGAAGACTTCGGCATGCATATCCAAATCGAAACTGTAGGAATTCATCAAGCCGGCTTGGCGCATGGCCCAGAGCTTGACGGAATTCAGAAAAACGCTGCCATCGGCGGGAGCGCCGACGAAGACGGGAATCGCCAGCCGATGGCAGGTGGAGAGCAGGCCGGGCCGCACTCCGTTGCGGCGCTCCTGTTGGGCGTAAAGGGCGCCAAGCCGGTAGCGCAGCTCGGTGCCGGTCATGGCGCGCTGGAACTCGGGACGCCGCAGCGCCGCGCTTAAGAATCTGTCCTGATCGAGCAGAACATCCTCGTCGAACGCCATATCCGTGACGCGAATGGTGCGCTCATCGCGCAACGCTTTGTCGTCGCCCCAAATGGGGACTTCAAAGACCGGATCGGGATGCGCATTCAAGCTTCGATGGCCATCGTGATAGCAGACGGCATCGGTGGTGCTGAGATAGGCCACCCAGCCGGTTTCCAGCAGGGGAAGGAGCCAGGCCTGGTGCTGCCCGGAGACGGTGACGGGCCCCGAGATCGCCAGGGTGAGGGGGCAACCCAGCCCGATGGCTTCATCGAGAATGGTGTAAATGCGGCGCAGAAACGCGCCTCCAAAGGCGGGAAAGGAGTGCCGGATCAGCTCATCGAGAGACTCGCATTCATCCACCCGCCGCACTTGCACAGTCTTGTGAGGGCGAGAAGCAGGCATAGAATTTGATCGTAACAGCAGCCAGGCCATTTCCATTCAACGCGCCGCTACAATGGTCCCTATGGAAAGACAAGGAGCAACAACACTGAGAGGCAATCCGATGACTGTGGTGGGACCGGAGCTCAAACCCGGGGATCCCGCGCCCGATTTTCACGCCGTGGACGACGGATTGAAACCAGTGAATCTCGCCGCCACGGGCAACGGGGTGCGTATTTTTAGCGTGGTGCCCTCGCTGGATACGCCCGTGTGCGACGCGCAAACCAAGCGATTCAACGAAGAAGCCGGCAAATTGCCGAATGTGAGTATTTACACGATCAGCATGGATCTGCCCTTCGCGCAGAAGCGGTGGTGCGGAGCGTTTGGGGTGGATCACGTCAAGATGGTTTCCGACCACCGGGACGGTTCATTCGGGCAGGCATATGGAACGCTCATCAAGGATTTACGGATTATGAGCCGGGCCATATTCGTCGTCGATTCGGGCAACACGATCCGTTATACGGAGTACGTGAAGGAAGTGGGCGACCATCCCAATTACGAAGCCGCTCTCTCGGCCGCGCGATCGCTGGCGGGCGGGGCGGCGGGCGCATAAAAAGATTCTGGAGCGGGCCGCCGCCGGAAGGGGTTAGCCTCCCAATATTCCCGGCGGCAGTCCCAATCCGCCGAGCAAGCTGGCGGTGGCGCGCTGGGATTCCTCGTCGACCTTCTTAGCGGCCTCATTACAGGCGGCCATCACCAGATCCTGGAGCATCTCGACGTCGCCGGCGACTTCCGGGTCGATCTTCACGGCCGTTACGTTCTTGTGGCCATCCATTTTCACCGAGACCATGCCGCCGCCGGCAGAGGCCTCCACGCGGATCTGAGCGATCTCCTCCTGCATTTTTTGTTGCATCTTCTGGGCCTGCTGCATCATGGCTTGCATGTTTCCGGGCATTTTCATAAATCGTTCTCCCTCAGGTCCCGGATTTTTCTCACTTGGCTTCCGGGGAACAGCTCTTGAAATTTTTGCACTTCCGGGTGCGCGAGCGCTCGTGCGGCGACCTCGTCCTGGGCGGCGGGGGCGGCGGGAGAGGCGGGAGCGGGTTGCGGGGCCGAGTCGTCAACCTTGACCGCGATCCTTACGGGCCGGCCGGCGGCTTGTTGCACGGCCGCTTCGAATTCGGATCCTTTGAGATAAATCTGATACATTTTCGGAACGGCGAAGACCACCTCATGGGCGGATTCCGATACGGCGGAATGCTCGATCGCATCGGCCAGATTGGCGCGCCTGGATTGGAGGAGAACGTTGCGGAGGCGGGTGCGGAAATCGCCGGAGGCTCCGGCGGTGGAAACCGCTTGAGAGGCGGCTAAGATGGAATTTGCCGGAACGGGGTTCTCACGGCCGCCGCCTGCCAGGGAGGCTAACGCTTGCTCGACTGTCTGCAAGCGGCCGGCGTGGACCAGACGCAGCAAGCCCATCTCCAGATGCAGCCTGGGTTGAAGCGAGCTCTGGAGATCTCTAAAGAGATCCAGGCTCAGCTTCAAAAAACGGGTCAAATCCCGTTCAGAGAACCGATCTGCGGCGGCGAGCAATCGTTGCTGCTCGGCAGGGGAGGCGGCCACCAGCCGCGTCGGAGCGCCCGCGATTTTCACGACGAGAAGATTGCGAAAATAGCGCACCAGCTCGCGCGCGAAATGCGGAAGGCTTCGCCCGTTGGCGTCGAGCCCGGCGACGATTTCCAGCATCTTGCGGGTATCTTCGGCGGCTAGGGCTTCGGCGACCTGCTCCAGCGATTCGGCCGCAAACATGCCGAGCAGGGCCCGGACCTCGGAAGCGCTTAACCTGGTCCCGCAGCAGGCGATGGCCTGATCCAGAGCGGAAAGCGAGTCCCGCACGCTTCCCTCCCCCGCCTGCGCGAGCACGCTGAGGGCTTCTCGATCGGCCTCGACGCCCTCCAAGCGCGCGATTTGTTCCAAGCGCGCCAGGAGGTCGTTGAAATCCACGGAGCGGAAATTGAACTGCTGGCACCGCGAAGCGATGGTCACGGGAATTTTGTGCGCTTCGGTGGTGCAGAGCAGAAAGACCACCCATTCGGGAGGCTCCTCGAGCGTCTTGAGCAGCGCATTGAAGGCCTCGGGCGTAATCTGATGAGCTTCGTCGATAATGAAAATCTTGTAGGGGTCGCGCGCCGGACGGAACCGCACGTTTTCGCGCAGCTCGCGCATTTCGTTGATGCCGCGATTGGAGGCGGCGTCGATCTCGATGACATCCAGGCCGGAGCCGGCGGCGATTTCGCGGCAGCTTGCGCAGGCGCCGCAGGGAATCGCGGCTGGCCCTTTCTCACAGTTCAGGCATCGGGCCAGGATGCGCGCCACGGTGGTCTTACCGGTGCCGCGCTGGCCCGAAAAGATATAGCCGTGGGCGATGCGCCCTTGGGCGATGGCATTTTCGAGAGTCGTCTTAACATGCTCCTGGCCGATCAGGGCGGCAAAACTTTGCGGCCGGTATTTGCGAGCGATCACCTGGTACATGAATGGGATAGGCTACGCGTGGCTTGCGGGAACTCATGCCAGACCCCGGGTGATCCGCGGCACACAGGCTAAACCACTACCGTTGCTTCCTTCCGGACCTGGCGGGGTTCGCGGCTGCCTGTTGCACGAAGCCCGGAGCCTGACAACTTCCTATGCTAGCAGCCTCTAAGGCGGGGCTGGCAAATCTGGCCCGCAGCGGCCTTTTTAGCGGCTGCCCGAGGTTACCTCCCGAGCACCTCAAAAATCAGGCATTTCAGATACAGGGTCTCGGGAACGGTCAGGAGAAGGGGATGATCGGACGCCTGGGTTCGCCGCTCCAACACGCGCAAAGTTTTTCCCGCCTCCAGCGCGGCTTGCGCGACGATTTGCAGCAAAGCCGCTTCGCTCATGTGGTGCGAGCAGGAGCAAGTCACCAGAAAGCCGCCGGCATCCAGCAGCCGGAGAGCGCGCAAATTTATCTCTTTATACCCTCGCGCCGCGCCTTCCAGACGGGCGCGCGACTTGGCGAAGGCCGGCGGGTCCAGAATGACCATGGAATAGCGCCGCTCTATTCCTTTCAGGAATTGGAATACGTCGGCTTGCCGGAACTGGATGTTCGCAATGCGGTTAAGCCGCGCATTTTGCGCGGCGGTCTCCAGAGCCGGGGCGGAGGAATCGATCGCCTCCACCGTTTCCGCGCGGGGCGCGGCGTGCAGGGCAAAGCCGCCGGTGGAAGTGAAGCAGTCCAGAATCCGGCCCCGGGCATAGGCGGCGGCGGCCAGGTAGTTCTCGCGCTGATCCAGATAGGCTCCGGTTTTCTGGCCGCGCCAGAGATCGACTTGGAGTTTCAGCCCGTTCATTTCCACGACGACGCGTTCGGGAATTTCGCCGCTAAGGGCGACCGTTTCGCGGGCCAACCCCTCCAGGGCCCGGACAGAAACATCGTTGCGAGCCAAAATTCCGGCGGGATGAGCCAGTTCGGTGAGGCAGTGAGCGATCAGATCGCGGCTGCGCTCCATTCCTTGGCTGAGGGTCTGCATGATCAGATACGGCCCGTAGCGATCCACAATGAGCCCGGGCAGCAGGTCGGCTTCGGAATAGACCAGCCGGCAGGCGCCGGAATCACGGACGGTGCGCTGCCGGAAGGCGATGGCCTGAGAGAGCCGCCGCAGGAAAAAGGATTTATCCAGCGGCTCGGCGAGGGGCGAAAGCATTCGGAGCGAGATGCGGGATAGGGAACTGTAATGAGCCGTGCCCAAGAACCTGCCGCGCGGATCGAGCACGCGCACGGCGTCGCCAGGCTGCGCGTCGCCCGCGCCGGCGAGGTCGCTAGAAAAGACCCACGGATGGCCGGCGGCAACGCGATCGGCAGCCTTGCGATTGACACGAATGGAAGACGACAAAGCTAAAGCTTACCTCAGCGCTCCAACAACAGAAGGGGGCGGCGGCGTTTTTTCCACAATTCATCCACAGATCGGGCGAGTCAAGCCGATGACGGTAAAGACGATATGGGCCGCGTGAATCTTGTTGGAAACGCAATTTTTATATTGACGAGGCGCGCCGGGGCGCCGCATGATGAAGCTGGTTCCAAGAGGTTTTAAGGACAACGAGCCTGGTGGGGCGTAGCGAATCCGGAGCGTGGAGCCGTTTTGCGGCGATCAAAAGTTTCCGCGAGGCGGGGAGTGAAGGAAGATCGGGCAACCCACAAAGGTAAGTTGCGCCGGTTGGATTCGGGCGGAGCGCAACGATCCCGAAGGATTGAGAGGTCCTGGAGGGGAGCGGATGCTCGAGGACAAACGGTGGATTCCGAGCCGGGAATTTGCAACGGGCTCAGGCGACGAACGCGCTCCGCTCTGAATAAAAGCGGGGCGGGGGCGGGAGCCGAAGGTCGAACGGGCTTTGTAACGGCTCAGAATCGCTTCGAAGATATAGGCCGGGAGCGTTGACGCGGCTGCGGGGACCTGTCCGCAAGGCAGGCTGTCGCCGCCGGAGAGTGAAAGGCCGTATCGAGGGGCAAACTTCCACCAAAGGCGGACTCGCGGATGCGCACCGGAGCTGCGATCCGCCGCGGGGCAAAACCTGCGGCGGGGAGTTAAGGGCATACATCCCGCCGCTTTTGGGCGCCATGTTCTGGCCGTGCATGCCGGCCGGAGAACAAGTTGTCCTGAAGGTCACTTGGAACCTTTCTTCTTTTCACACGGCGACAGAAAGAATCCGCTCGGGTTCGGGGCGGACGCGCTTCAACCTGGGAGTCGCCTTTCCACAGCCGCACGGATCGAGGGCGAGCGCCGCCGCTTCGGAGGCTTCCGCTTCCGCAGACAAGCCAGGCGACTCCACGTGCAGCCCGTCGTGGGCCTCGCATTCCGCCGCCAGCAGCGATCCGTTGTCCGCGAGAATCTGCTCAAAGACCGGCACTCGAAATGCGCGCCACAACTCGAGCCGCTGGCGTTCTTCCAGCAGTTCATCGACATGCCGGGCAAGCACGATTACAGCATGCGTTAAGGAGGGGATATGGCGGTCCAGCAGGGCCTGAAAGCGAACCCAATCGGCGGCCAGAGCGGCCGGCTGAAACGCTTCGGCCTGCTCACACCATCCCTGGGGAAACACGCGCACCATCGAGGTTGGGCGCACGAAAGGAACCAGCACCGCCGTGGGCGGGGCGGGCGGCACGGGGTAGCGCAAAGCAACCTTTCCGGAAAACCAATCAAATATCACTCTGTATTAGAGGAGATCTTCTGAAGCCAGAATTCTCATCAGATTTTCCCCGAAAATCGCGCGAGCGTCCGGCGCGGTCAGCCCGAGCTCATAAAGAGCGCGAGCCTGTTGCTCGAAAATCGCATCGTGCCAACCGCGAGGGAAATAGGAGGAATCCGTGCCGAACAGAAGGCGCGATGGGCCGACGACGTCGAGCGCCTGCCGGAAGACGCGGCGCAAATCGACGCGCGATTGCAGATGATGCGGCTCCAAATACCGCACCCAGCGATTCGAGCTGGCGGTATCCAAATAGACATTGGGGCACAAATCGGCCAGCATGAGGGCTTCGCGAAAATATCCCGCGCCGAAATGGGGCACGACAATGGGAACGGAGGGATAACGCAGGGCCACGGCGTGCAGATCGATGGGATTGGAAAACCGCATGTCGAAGGGCGACGGCAAGCCGAGTTTCGCCCGCACTCCGACGCTGAGCACGCCGCAGTGCACGAATACGACGCGGCGGCGCGTTTGGGCCCAATCGAAAACCGCCCGCGCCGCGTCATCCTGCACGGAGTAACCATGCATGGCCGGAAAGAGGCAGGCCGCGCGGATATTTTCAAATGTGCGGGCTTGCCAAGCCTTCGGATTCACCATGGCGAACGCGAAGAAACGCTTGGGAAAAGCCGCGGAGGCCGCGATGACGGAGGCTTCGTCGCCGGCAATGCTGGCCATCAACGCGGCGCGGGCGACGCGCTGCCGGTCCAACTCCTTCACCCACTCCTCCGCCAGCCGGACCGGGTCCTCGGGCGGCATCGTCCAGCCAAGCATCGCACCGGCGGCGTCGAGCGTCAAATCGGGATTTTGGGCGACCAAGGCGGAAAAGAACGCATGGGAGAAGAAATGGGCGTGCGCGTCGGCGATGGCGATGGGCCCCCAGGGCGATTCGCGCACGATGGATTCGGAAGGGTTCGCGACGGCCAATCTGTTATCATAGCGAGCAAGGAGGGCACACGATGGGTACGCTCGGCGTACAAGAAATGGTCGTCATTTTCCTCGTCGCCCTCGTTCTGTTTGGGCCCAAGAAGCTTCCAGAACTAGGGCGGACGCTCGGAAAAGCACTCACCGAGTTCCGGCGCGCCTCAAGCGACCTTAAGGCCACGTTCGAGCGCGAAATGCAAACCCTGGACCAGGAGAATCAATCGATCAAACAAGTGACTCATCAGGTGGCCAACGAAATCTACGATCGCGTGGAGAACTACACCATCTACGAGGAGCACGCAACGCCCGCCGATCCGCATCTTCTCCCGGAACCCAATAACACATCCACAGTAAGCGCTTCAGAAGTATCGAGCGCCGAATCGCACGGGACCACGCTCGCCGCGGCCGAGGGCACGGTGGCGCGGGCGGAAAAACCGGAAGCGTCCCAACACAGCTAGAACATTTGAGTGAATTGTGGGCGGCCAATCCCGGCCGCGGGCGGCTTAAAGCCGACGCTTGAGGGTTGGGCGCTCCACGGGTTTGAAGCATGGACGAAACAACCATAAACCCGCCTAGCGGCTTTCCGGACGATCCGTTCGCGCCCGCTCCGGAGGAGACAGCGCCGCCCGTGAGGCTGGAGAAAGCGGCGGGAGGCGGCGGGCGGACGCCGCCTCCCCCCCCTCCGCCGGGCGACGGCGGGGATGAAGACGACGAAGAATCCGGCATGCTGCGCATGTCCTTCCTGGAGCACCTGGAGGAACTGCGCAGCCGCATCATCAAAGCTTTGTACGGCTTTGGCGCCATCTTCCTGCTGTGCGTCATCTTCAGCAATCATTTGTTCAAAATCGTCGAGCGTCCGGGGCTCATCGCGCTCAGGAACACGGGCAACCCCAACGCCCATTTCATCGCCATCGATCCGATGGAGCAGTTCTCCATCATCTGGGTCTGGACGCCGGTGGTGGCCGCGCTGTTTTTGGGGTCGCCGTGGATTTTGTATCAGGTCTGGGCATTTATTTCCCCGGGCCTGTATCGCCGCGAAAAGAGATGGGCCGTGCCCTTTGTGCTCTGCACGGCCGGTTTGTTCATCCTGGGCGGGGTTTTCGGATATTTCGTCGCCTTCCCTTACGGAATGTCGTTTTTGTTCGGCTTGGGCGGATTCGCCGACGTGACGCCTCTGATTACGATCGACAACTATTTCG
>DATGLY010000034.1:0-4027 GCA_035293905.1 Bryobacteraceae bacterium | reverse complement strand
GCGGGCGGAGCGGGATCGCGGTTCGGCCGAGCGGAGCTGGTATGGACCGGCTATGGCGCAATCGCGCTCGTCACCGTAAAGCTGTTTTTCCAAGATTTTCGTTCCGGCGCGCTGGAGGCCCTGGCGGTTTCGCTTCTATGCTATGGAGCCGTGTTGATCTTCGGACCACGCATAATACGATCCCGCCGCTAGGCCGCCGGGTTCACGCCCGCGGATGGACGGCCGAGCGGAAAGTGTTGTTCGAACGATGATCGCCTGAGAACCACCGCTGGAGATCGGCGTGAGCCGTAGCCCGGCGTTGCGCGGCGCCCTCAGCGGCCTGCGGATTATCCACCGTCAGCTCCAGAATCATGCCGTTGGGGTCCGTCGCATAGATGGAGCGGCAATACCCGTGTTCGAGAACGTAGAACTGAGGCTCCCGGAAGCCGGCCTTCCGGAGGCGTTCCTCGACGAGCGCCTGGGTCTCGGCGTCAACGTTCAAGGCGATGTGATGGAAGGGCGAGGCCGGCAGGGAGGGCCCGAATAAGTCCTGGTCCTCCTGGTTCGCGAATTGGAAGAACGCCAGCGCGCTTCCATCGGCCAGGCCGAAAAAGCAATGGCAATAGACGCGCTCCTTTCCGAAAAGCTCGTCGGCTTCACACCAGGTGGCGACCAGCGGCATGCCGATCAGGTCCTCGTAGAAATGGCGCGTGGCCTCCATATCGCGAGTAACGTAGGCGTTGTGATGCAGACGTGTCGGCAGATGCATTGCCATAAAGTCTCCCTTTCTCATCGTTTGAGCGCGGCGGCTCCCGCAGCCGGTTTGTCCCAAAAAAGTCCGCTGCCTTCGTTTCCCGCCACCGAATAGAGAGCACCGGGCGCATTGCGGGTCTTCTGAAATTCTTCCAGCGTCTGGCCGCGCATGGCGGCGTAGATATGCAAGTTCGAAACCCCCACTACGGCGCCGAGTTTTTCGAGCATGAAGAAAATCACGCCGTAATGAATCATGGCCCGCCAGTCCCGGCGGCGGACCATATCGCGCTCCAGCGGCGTCAAACCGGCTGCTTCGAAGGCCGCTTCGGGTTCCTCCAGGAAACGGCGGCGGTGCTCGGGATCAGTCAGCGCGTGGAGAAACTGATTCAGACGATAGGCCCTCACGCTGGTTTGCAAGGTGAACGGGTACGTGCCCTCGAGCTGCTCGATTCCGTTCAACTGATGAGCAATGTGCCGGCGGTATTCGCGAAGCGCGTTGGCTACGGCTTCGTTCTCCGGCGCCGCGGCGGCTTCGTTTTCGAAAATCGCCGTGGCGAGTCCGGTCATGCTCGGCAGATAGTAGGTCTGGTGAACTTTTTTGACGTTTGCCGAAAGCGCGCCCCGCATGATCAGCCACATGATGACCTCCGCGCCTTCCAGTCCTCCCAGCCGGGCGTAATCGGCATGAGTCAGATCCGTCAGTTTGACGGGGTCCTTTTCGATCAGCTCCAGGAATTGCATATCCCAGGCCGTGTTGTTGAAACCGGCTCGTTCTCCATGCACTTGATGGGAGAGCCCGCCGGTAGCGACGATCACCACGGAGAGATCGTCGGGATAGCTTTCAATCGCGCGGCGCAGCGACTGGCCGAGCCGATAGCACCGCCGCGCCGTAGGGATCGGGAACAGCAGCACCCCGACCTGCAACGGAATCATCGCTCCAGGCCACACTGGTTCATGGGGCCACAGCATCGATAACGGCGAGAAGCAGCCGTGGTCCAGCGGCCGGCGCTGGAAGAAGGACATATCGAATTCGTCCGCGGCCAACGCCATCCCGATGTGTTGCGCGAGCGCGGCGTGCCCCGGCACCGGGGGAAGCGCGCGCGGGCCGCCCCCTTCGTCCGCGACCGAGTAAGAGTCGCCGATCCCCAGCGCAAAATGCGAGTAGTGATCGAAGAAAAAGGACGTGACGTGGTCGTTGTAAATCAGAAACAGGACGTCCGGCTTCTTTTCCGTAAGCCACTTCCGGACGGGCTGGTACGCTTCGAAGATCGGCGCCCAGACCGGGTCATCCTGCTTGTGGCGGTCCAACGCGAAGCCGATGGTCGGCGAGTGGGAAGTGGCGATTCCGCCTAGGATTCTGGCCATCTTGCAGCATCTCCTTTACGGCTTGCCAAGCTTGGCGGGGTCTACCGCCACATTCGTCTTTACGTCGTGGATGGATGCCGTGAAGCGGCCATCGAGCCACAAAAATGAATATTTGAACGGAAATTTGACTCCGTCGACTTCGCGGTAATCGTCGAAATCCTGCTGAACTGAAATGCGGCCCACCGGAGAGGGCGTCAACCGGACATAGCGCCCGAGTAAATGAGTCTGTTTATCGAAGTAAAAAGTCCCGAGCAGGCCGCCGGGCGCGCTGCCCTGCACCACATAAACGTCGCGGCCATTCAGCGTGTCCTCGGGACCGACGCGCCAGTTGGGGAAGGCGCTCTTGATCTGGGCGGGAAAAGCGAGAACGGCATCGAGCCGCGCACCCGCTAGGTCGTTGCCGGTGAGTTCGTACTTTCCGAGAAATCCTCGGGGCGAGCTAATCCAGCCAGTCTTGCCGTCATAGGTCCAGGCGCTGATTCCGCGATCCGGATGATCCGGGAAATGGATCCACATTCCCCGCCGGTCGGGCGCCTGGGCGAAGATCTGGAACGCCGCGTTTCCGCCCAAGCCCGCATAGCCTTCACTGTGGCCGGTGGCGACGAAGCTTTTCAGGCCGCTCAGCTTTTGGGCTCCGCCCAGCGCTTCGATGTAGTCATCGAGAATCTTTGCGGCGGGCGGCTCGCCCGCCGCGGGCGTAACGATGTCCCGCTTCTCATCGTTGGGTTCTCCGTAAAGCTTATCGAGCGCGATGGTGGTGGTGGGCAAATCGAGGCCGTGGTGGCAGGTCCAGCAGGTTACCATCTGCGCGCCGCCGAAGTTCTGCTTATTGATCGCGGCAACCATCTCCACCATCCGTCGCGCAGTCTTCTTCTGAGGCAGCTTGTCGGTGACCCAGTCCATCGCGTCCGAGCCCGCGCCGGGGTGGCAGTTGGAGCAGTCGTAGCCGACCGCGGCCGTCATGACCCCCATCGCGCCCAGGAAATCGCTGGGTGTAAGGTTCTTGAGCGTGCTCGATGTGACGTTCTTGAAGAACTCGCCGGCGGTCTTGCCTTTCGCGGCCGCAGCAGCCTGGCTCAGCGCCGTCTGGCTCTGCCCTGATACGAGGCTGAAAGACGTGATTCCGATTGTCCCAAAGAAAGCCGCTCGAGTGAGCGCAGCAATGAGTTTCGTGGCGCGGAACTTCATTCTGAAATCTCCCTGTTGGTCAT
The DNA here is from genome assembly GCA_035293905.1 of Bryobacteraceae bacterium. Classification (GTDB taxonomy): domain Bacteria; phylum Acidobacteriota; class Terriglobia; order Bryobacterales; family Bryobacteraceae; genus Palsa-187. The sequence goes on along the minus strand of DATGLY010000034.1, from coordinate 719 downwards.
TTGCGAACCTGGCGCGCAGGCACACTACCAGCGAGTGGTTTTCATCAGCCGCTCAGGTTGGCGATTTGTAAACGGGCGGCAGTCGTCCGCCGGGATCTGCCTAGCACGCGTTCGCCCATTCCTCGAAAAACCGGCACGAATGCGGTAAGTCGCGGCAAGGGAGCGAGTATGGATTGAGGTCTGAAGATTCTGAACGGCTTGATTTGCGCGAAAAGACGACACCTGCCTCCCTGCCCGCTGCATTTCACCCAAAAAGCCGCGTTGAGGTGACGTACTGCCGGAATTACAAGCAAGCGAGTTGCCCTTTTTTGCGAGGCGTCATAATGTAGCCATGAGCGTGCCCGGAGTCCTGGAACAGCAACATCGCGACACATCTGAATTCGAGCGGAATCTCGACCGTTTAGCGGAGGTGGCGGTCCGCTCCGGCCTGGGCCTCGCACCGGGCCAGGAACTGGTGATGACGGCAACGCTGGATGCGGTGCCCCTGGCTCGCCGGATTACGGAGCAGGCGTACAGAGCGGGAGCCGCGCTGGTGACCACGTTGTTCACCGATGAGGAGGCCACGCTGATTCGTTTCCGCCATGGAAGCGAGGCCAGCTTCGACAGCGCGCCGTCGTGGCTCTATGACGGTATGGCCGAGGCGTTCCGGCGCGGCGCGGCTCGCCTGGCGATTACGGGCAACGATCCGTCTCTGCTCTCGCGGGAGGATCCCGGGAAAG
>DATGLY010000033.1:0-31626 GCA_035293905.1 Bryobacteraceae bacterium | reverse complement strand
ACGTCAGCGCGGATTTCGGACCCGTCGGAGTGGTCGACTTAAAACTGATTTGATGCTGGTAGACTGAGTAATTGACCGGCGCCCGGTCTGCGCGTGACTCTGCCGTCCCATTTGACTCCGCTAAATTCGCATGCTTACATTCGCGGACGAAATTTCGTTTTTGCGTCTATTGCAGCTCGCCGACTCGGCCGCTCCGGTGGGGGGAGCGGCGCATTCGTTCGGCCTCGAGACGCTGGCCGAGGAGGGAACGCTTACGCCGTACAATCTCGAGGAGTTTCTCGGCGATTATCTTGAGGAGAGCGGCGCGATGGAGGCCGCCTACGCGCGAAGGGCGTGGAGCGGGCAGAATTACGCCCAACTGAGCGTCGAATGTAGCGCCCGCAAGCCGGCGCGTGAGAGCCGGGAAGCAAGCCTGAAAATGGGCCGCAGGCTGGCGGAGCTGGTTAACGCCACGCGGGCGGCGCCCGTTCTTCAATCCGGACTGCACTATTGTGTTGCTTTCGGAGCGGCAGGCGCGCTTTTTGGCGTGGAGGAGGGTTTCACGGCGCTAGGCTACGTGCATCAATCCGTGGCGGGGCTCATTTCCGCGTGCCAGCGCTTAATGCCACTCGGGCAGGCCCGGGCCGCCACGATACTGTGGAACCTAAAGCCCGCGATAGCGCGAGCCGCTAGAGGCTCGTCCACAACTGGGGAGGTTTGGTGCTTCAGTCCTTTTCCCGAGCTGGCGTCGATGCGCCACGCCTCGCTTGGCGTCCGCCTGTTCATCAGTTGAGCCTCCGTCTGCAAAAGAACCGGTTTCAGGTGTTGCGGCAAGATCCGCCGTGGAAGGTCGTACGGGCTTTCCGCCAGCCGCGGGGAGAAACGCTGATCCATCTGAACAATGTTTCCGGAGGCGTGCTGGCAGGGGACCGGCTGGCGTTGGAGGTCGTAGTGGAAGCCGGGGCGGCCGCGCAAATTACAACGACCGGGGCCACGCGGCTCTACCGGCACCGGGCCGGCGCATGCGATTCCGAACAGACGGCTACGTTCTGGATCGGCGAAAAGGCGCGGCTTGAATACTTGCCCGATCCGCTGATTCCCTATGCGCAATCGCGACACGCACAACGTACGGCGATTCACCTGGCGACCGGGGCCTCGTTGTTCTGGTGGGAGACGCTGGCGCCGGGACGAAAGGCCGCGGGCGAAGTCTTTGCGTTCGAGCGCTTGCACATCAGCAGCGAAATCCGCGTTCGCGATCAGCCGGTGTTGCTTGAGAATTTCCTCTTAGAACCTTGGACGCGGCGCCTGGATGTAACGGCCCGAATGCGCGAGTATACTTATCTCGCAAGCTTATACGTCTGCCAGCAAGGAAAGCCGGGCGCATTCTGGCGTCGGCTGGAAGATCAAATGGCGGAGGCGGCTCGCGCCCGAACGCGTCCAGGAGAAGCGATCTGGGCGGCGAGCGCGCTTGCTTCGGACGGAGTAATCGTGCGCGGGCTGAGCTCGTCCAACCGCCTTATCCCGGCAGCCTTCCTTGACTTTTGGCGCCTGGCGCGGCTGTCGATGACAGGCGAGGAGCCGGCGTTTCCCCGAAAAATCTACTAGGAGAAACGATGCATCTTACCCTTCGCGAGCAAGAACGCTTGATGATCCATGTAGCCGCCGATGTTGCGCGCCGCCGACGCGAGCGCGGCCTGAAGCTGAATTATCCCGAAGCGATCGCGATTCTGACCGCGGAGATTCTGGAGTGGGCCCGGGACGGCAAGACCGTGGCCGAAATTATGACGCTGGGAGCCAAAGTGCTGGGCTCAGACGACGTCATGGAAGGCGTGCCGGAGATGATTCACGAAGTTCAGGTAGAAGCGACGTTTCCAGACGGAACCAAGCTGGTTACCGTGCACGATCCCATTCAGTGAGACAATTTCCATGAAACCAGGCGAATATTTTCTCGAAAACGAACCTATCGAAGCCAACGCAGGACGCAAGACGACGAAGACGGTGGTGAGAAATACGGGCGACCGGCCGGTTCAGGTGGGAAGCCATTTCCATTTTTTTGAAGTGAACGACGCTCTGCACTTTTCCAGAGAGTCCGCACGAGGTATGCGCTTGAACATTCCCGCCGGAACTTCCGTGCGATTCGAGCCGGGCGATGAAAAAGAAGTAACGCTGGTGGAATTCGCGGGAGAGAAAGTCATCCTCGGGCACAGAGGGAGGGGTACGAAGTGAGTCTCTCCATCCCCAGGCGCACCTATGCGGATTTGTACGGGCCCACAACCGGCGATCGCGTCCGTCTGGCGGACACCGATTTGGTGATCGAAGTGGAGAAGGATTTCGCAGTTTATGGCGACGAAATCACGTTCGGCGGAGGCAAAGTGATTCGCGATGGCATGGGGCAAAGCGCCCGCGCCACGCGGGACGCCGGAGCGCTCGACCTGGTGATCACCAATGCGCTGATTCTCGATCACTGGGGAATCGTGAAGGGCGATATCGGCATCCGCGACGGACGAATCGTCAAAGTTGGGAAAGCCGGAAATCCGGATACGATGCGCGGCGTGGACCCGGAACTGGTGGTGGGCGCCTCCACCGAAGTGATCGCCGGCGAGAACCTGATCGCCACGGCGGGCGCGATCGATAGCCATATTCATTTCATTTCGCCGCAGCAGATCTACGAAGCGCTTTCGGGCGGCATCACGACGATGATCGGCGGGGGCACGGGACCGGCTACGGGGACGGCCGCGACCACATGCACGCCGGGCGCGTGGAATATCGCGCGGATGCTCGAAGCGGCCGACGCCTGGCCCATGAACTTCGGCTTTTTGGGCAAGGGCAACGCGGGAACCAAGGAGCCTTCGGCCGAGCAAGTGCGAGCGGGGGTATGCGGACTGAAGCTGCATGAGGATTGGGGCTCGACGCCCGCGGCCATCGACGCTTGTCTGCAGGTCGCGGACGATTTCGACGTTCAGGTGGCCATTCATACCGACACGATCAATGAGGCGGGATTTGTGGAAGACACCATCAACGCCATTGCCGGACGCGCCATTCACACGTATCACACCGAAGGCGCCGGCGGCGGCCATGCTCCGGATATTATCCGCATCGCGGCGTTATCTCACGTTCTGCCGTCGTCAACGAATCCCACCCGTCCCTACACCGTCAACACCCTTGCCGAACATCTCGACATGCTGATGGTGTGCCACCATCTGAACCCGATGGTTCCAGAGGATGTCGCGTTCGCTGAAAGCAGAATTCGGCCGGAGACGATCGCGGCGGAAGACATTTTGCATGATCTGGGCGTGTTCAGCATGATCTCGAGCGACTCGCAAGCGATGGGGCGCGTCGGCGAAGTGGTTACGCGCTGCTGGCAGACCGCCCACAAGATGAAGACGCAGCGCGGCGCGCTTGCCGAGGACTCCGCGCGCAACGACAACTTCCGCGCCAAGCGCTATGTGGCCAAATATACGATCAACCCGGCAATCACCCACGGGATCGCGGGGGAGGTGGGATCGATCGAGCCGGGCAAGCTGGCCGATATCGTACTATGGAAACCATCCATGTTCGGCGTGAAGCCGGAGATGACGATCAAAGGCGGATTTATCGCGTGGAGCATCATGGGCGACGCGAACGCGTCTATTCCCACTCCGCAGCCGGCGCTTTACCGGCCAATGTTCGGATCGTTTGGCGGCGCGACAGCATCCACTTCGCTGACCTTCGTTTCGGCCATATCGCTGGAGTGCGGCGTTGACAAGCTGTTCCGCAAAAAGGCGGTTGGCGTGCGGAATTGCCGCGCTATCGGAAAGCGCGACATGATTCACAATTCGTCAACGCCTAAAATCGAAGTGGACCCAGAGACGTATGAAGTCCGGGCCAATGGCGAGCTTCTGACGTGCGAGCCAGCGGCGGCGCTACCGCTGGCGCAACGATACTTTTTGTTTTGAGAGGCGGATATGAGAGCGTTTCGCGTAGGCATTGCGGGGCCCGTAGGCAGCGGCAAGACCGCGCTTGTAGACCGGTTGAGTAGAAAATTATGGCCGCAGATGAATCTGGCCGTCATTACCAACGACATTTATACGAAGGAAGACGCGGAGTTTCTGATTCGCCAAGGCGTGCTTCCCGTCGATCGCGTGACCGGGGTGGAGACCGGAGGCTGCCCGCATGCGGCGATCCGCGAAGACGCCTCGATGAATCTGGAAGCGATCGCGGAGATGGAAACCGCGCATCCCGGCCTCGAATTGATCTTCGTCGAAAGCGGCGGCGATAACCTTGCAGCTGCATTCAGCCCGGATCTGGTGGACGCCTTTATCTACGTGATCGACGTCGCGGGCGGGGACAAGATTCCGCGCAAGGGCGGGCCCGGAATTAAGCGCAGCGATTTGCTGGTGATCAACAAGATCGATCTCGCTCCTCATGTGGGGGCGTCGCTCGATGTGATGGATCGCGACGCCCGCGCGGCGCGTGGCGACGCTCCTTTTGTGTTCACCAACCTGATGGACGGCACAGGTCTGGATACAGTGATGGCGTGGCTGCTGGATCGGAAATCGGGCGGGCTAACGGCTTCCGGAAAACCGCCGCAGGGGCATCACCATCATCACCATCATCACCCCGCGTGAGCGCCGGAGATTCAGCCGATCATCACTTTTCGCGGGAATTGCGAGTTGTCCTGAAGGAAGGTTTTTTTGCGCTTCAATTCGGCGGCGGTGGGCTGCACCGCGCCTTCGGCGTCGGTGGCTCGCGAAACCAAAGTATGCTCGCCCGGCGTTGCGCCCTCCCACCGGTAGGTGAACAGCTTCCAGGAAAATTGCGTATTGCCGGCGTCCATGGTGGCCGGGCGCCAGGGTCCGTTATCAATCTGGATTTCCACGGACTTCAGCGGGGTGCCGTCATTCAGGACAAAGCCCAGAACCTCGTGCGCTCCGCCCTTCTTCCGCACGCGGGCGATTACGGATTTCAGATGCATGCGGGTGATTTCCGTTTCCACCCATTGCGTGGCGGGATCGTTGTCTTCGCCCGTGCCGCCTACGCCCACAACCGAGCGGTACCAGCGCGCCTGATAGTTGCCCAGATACCGGTCTTCTTGAAGATGCACTTCCGTTAGCCACTTCACGTTGGCTACGCCATACCAGCCGGGCATCAGCAGGCGAACGGGAAACCCTTGCTCCCGCGTGAGCGGTTCGGCGTTTAGCGCGTAGGCCAACAGGGGTTCCGGCTTCATCGCGTTCTCCAAGGTGATGCTGCGGCCGAACTGCTGCTCAAGCTTGAACGTCTGTTGGCGGAACGCTACGTCGAAGGGTCCGTGGTCCGCGCCAAAGAAAACGACTTCGCGGGCCTTCGGATGCACGCCAACGCGGTTGAGCACGTCCCGAAGGCGTACGCCCGTAAAACGGCCGCACGACGACATGCCCTGAATGGCCCGAGGGCTGTTGCCGGAGCATTCATAACCCGCGGCGATCTCAGTGGCGGGCATGGCGCGCAGATCGGCGAGCGTAAGCTCCGCCGGATTGCCGACTAGGCCCGTAAGCTTAAGCCGGTAAGAAGCCGGATCGATCTCCGGCTTGGTCATGTGCTGCATGGCGAAGAATTGCTCCTTCGGAGTAAACATGCCTTCAATCTTGCGGATATCGAGCATCCGCACCGCCGCGTTCGGATTGGCGGGATTGAAGTTTGCCGGAATATCCGTGAAGGGCACATCGGTTTCCTCCTGACCCAGAACCGGCAGAGCGAACTGGGACAAGAAAGCGAACGCGCCCGCTCCTGCGAATCCTGTCAACGTTTGTCTCCGGCTCAGAGTTTCTCCTGGCGTTGCTTGTTCCGGCATGATGCCTCCTATGAAAGTCTGTGCTTTAGTGTAGTACATGCGTCTGGCGACATTTCAAAGCGGCGATGGGCCGCCGGAAGCTGGGATTGTCTCGGGCAACCGTGTGTGGGCGTTGGGAATGGATATGGCCATGGCGTGCGGCGCAAGCGAACTTTTCTCCGGGACGGGGCGAAGCTATGCATTGCACGACGTCAAGCTGCTCGCGCCCGTTCCCCGCCCTCCCAAATTCATCTGCGTGGGTTTGAATTATCGCGACCATGCAGCCGAAGCGGGAATGGAGATTCCCCAAGTCCCCACGATCTTCAGCAAGTTTTCCAACGTCGTGATCGGGCCGGGCGAGCCGATCGTGCTTCCGAGCGTCTCATCCAAACCAGATTACGAAGCCGAATTCGCATTCGTAGTTGGACGGGGCGGCCGCAAGATTTCCGCATCCCGCGCCATGGAGCATGTGTTCGGCTACACAATCGTAAACGACGTGAGCGCGCGAGATTATCAAATGGCCACTTCGCAATGGCTCATGGGCAAGACGTTCGACACGTTCGCGCCCATGGGACCGTGGATTGTGACGCACGACGAGATTGCGAACCCGCACGCGCTGGACATTTCACTCGAGATCGGCGGCGAGACACTGCAGAAATCGAACACGCGCGAGCTGATTTTCAAGATTCCTGAGTTGATCGAATACATTTCGCACGTGGTCACGCTGGAGTCAGGCGATGTTGTCGCTACCGGCACCCCCGCGGGCGTGGGCTTCGCCCGGAAACCTCCGCGGTGGCTGAAAGCCGGCGACGAGGTAGTGGTCGCGATCGAAGGGATCGGAGAGCTACGGAATCCCGTGGTCGCCGAGATGAGCGCGAGGTTCTGAAGATCGGCTTGGAGAAGCGCATTCAAGCGTTCTAGAGCAAGACCAGGCGTAAAATTGAATCCATATGACAAACCGCCTATGCTGTTTTTCTGCTCTGGCGGTTACGTTTGCCATCGCATTCTCTTTTGCTCAACCCGCCGCGCGTATCACCACGCCGAAAGAGGCGCTCGGGTTCAATATCGGCGACGATTACATGGTCGCTGGATATGAGCAGTTGGAAGGGTACTGGAAAAAGCTTGCCTCCGAGTCGGACCGCATGAAGTTGGTCGATATCGGGCCAACGTCAGAAGGGCGGCGGCAGTACATGGCCATTCTGACCTCGCCCGAAAACCTCAAGAAGCTCGACCACTATCGCGATATATCCCGCAGGCTGGCTGTCGCCGAAGGACTTACGGATGAGCAAGCGCGCGCGCTAGCGCGTGAGGGTAAAGCGGTGATTTGGATCGACGGCGGGTTGCACGCTTCGGAAACGGTGGGATCTCAGCAACTGATCGAGACCGTATACCAGCTGGCGAGCCGCAACGACCCCGAAACGCTGCGCTTCCTGGCGGATTCAATCGTTCTCTGCGTCATTGCCAATCCGGATGGACAGGAGATGGTCGCGAAATGGTACATGCGCGAAGCGGATCCGGCGAAGCGCAGCCTCGGCAATTTACCTTCGCTCTATCAAAAATACGCGGGCCACGATGACAATCGCGATTTTTATGCGTCCAATTTGCCGGAAACCACAAATATGAACCGCGTGATGTTTCTCGAGTGGTTTCCGCAGATCATCTACGATCATCACCAGACTGGGCCGGCCGGCAGCGTGGTTTTCGTTCCTCCTTTCCGCGATCCGTTCAATTACAACCTCGATCCGCTGATCCCTTTAGGGGTGGAGATGGTGGGGACGATGATGCATACGCGGCTGGTGGAGCAGGGCAAAGGCGGATCGGCTATGCGCAGCGCGGCCAACTATTCCACTTGGTGGAACGGCGGTCTCCGAACGATCGCGTATTTCCATAACATGATCGGGATCCTTACCGAAATCGTGGGAAACCCCTCGCCGATCGATATTCCGCTCGTGGCGGATAAGCAATTGCCCTCGGGGGATTGGCCCCTTCCGGTCCGGCCTGGAAGGTGGCATTACCGGCAATCGATCGATTACGACGTCGAGCTGAACCGTGCGGTTCTGGATCTGGCGTCTCGCTATCGCGAGAATCTGTTGTACGACAGCTACACGATGGGAAGAAACTCGATCGAAAACGGCAGCCATGATCATTGGACCATCACGCCGAAACGCATCGAGGCTCTGCGCACGGCCACGCAGTCCGGCGATTCGCGAAATGCCTCCCTCTACGACAGCATTCTGCACGATCCTAAATTTCGCGACCCGCGCGGATACATCCTACCCGCGGATCAGGCGGATTTTCCAACCGCGACGAAATTCGTGAACTCGCTGCTGAAGAACGGCGTGACCGTGTTACGCGCCACCCAGGCGTTCGATGTGGCGGGAAAGCATTATCCGGTGGGATCTTACGTTGTCAAAACCGCCCAAGCCTTTCGCCCGCAGATCCTCGACATGTTTGAGCCGCAGGATCATCCCAACGATTTTGCTTATCCGGGCGGCCCTCCCAAGCCGCCCTACGACATCGCCGGGTGGACGCTAGCCATGCAGATGGGAGTTCAATATGATCGCGTTCTGGACGGCTTTGACGGGCCGTTCCAGAAGATCGACGGACTGCTGAGCATGCCGCCGGCGAAAGTCACAGGCGCGTCGAATCCAGTTGGGTTTGAGATCCCTCATAGCGTCAATAATTCGTTTATCGAGATCAATCGTCTGCTCAAGGCGGGATGCGACGTTTATTGGCTAAAACAAGAGGCGGGCGGTGGACAAGCAGGCGACATTTGGGTTCCCGCAACGCCGATGGCGTCTGCGACGCTAGCGAGGGGCTCGTCGGAATTAGGCGTTGCCGTGCGAGCGTTACCCGAGAGGCCCCACGGAGATTCGCTGAAGCTGACGTCCGTGCGCATTGGCCTTTTCGATCAGTACGGCGGACTTGCGTCTTCCGGCTGGATCCGTTGGGTGTTCGATCAGTTCGAATTTCCGTACCAAGTCGTATATCCGCGAACTTTGGATGCCGGCGACTTGAAACGCGACTTCGACGTTCTGGTGTTTCCGGACGGCGCAATTCGGATGCGAGAGGGCGGAGGCGGTCAGCCCAATCCCGATCGGATTCCCGAGCAGTATCGCAACCGGCTGGGAACGATCACGGAGGCCAAAACGATTCCCCAACTCCGCAAGTTCGTCAACGCTGGAGGCACAGTGGTGACGATTGGGAGTTCCTCTGCGCTGGGAGAAATGCTTGGACTACCCGCGAAGGACTATCTGGTTGAAAAGACCTCCAACGGAAAGGACCGCCGGTTGCCCCGCGAGAAGTTCTACGTCCCAGGATCCCTGCTCAAGGCGCGGATCGACAACTCCGATCCACTGGCCTATGGAATGCCTTCGCAGGTGGATGTATTCTTCGAGAATCATCCTGTATTCCGGCTGGAGCCCAACGCCGCCCTTGAGCACGTGTCTGCCGTGGCCTGGTTTTCAGGAACCCAGGTGTTGGATAGCGGCTGGGCATGGGGACAGCAATATCTGGACGGCGGGGCCGCCGTCGTGGAAGCGTCCTTGGGAGCCGGCAAAGTGTTTCTATTGGGTCCGGACGTGACCTTCCGCGGGCAACCCCACGCCACGTTCAAGCTCTTGTTCAACGGCGTATATTATGGTGGGGCAAAGCTGGTGACTCTGCCCTAAAGCGCGATTCATACTTCATCGTCTCCCACCACACCGAGTGGGACGGGAATCAGGACAATCGGGGCGCAGCGGGCATCTCGCGGCCGGCTCGGTTCAGAATAAGACTCGTGGCTCGGCCGTCGGGGCCCGTTTCAAAGGTGATCTGGTGGTCAGCCACCCTGGCGAAGAAGTTTTTCTCGCCTTCGGCAAACAGTTCAAACTTGGGCAGGCCGATCAGATCGCCGGGCCGGTTTTGAGGAAGTTGTGCGAAGCCCTGTGCGAAGAGGCGGTCGCCGTCGCGGGTGATTTCGAAAATAAGGTCCGGCGTCACTTGATAGCGCCCGGTGTAGTTACTGAGGAGCTTAGCATCAATATGAATCTCGGTGTGCTGCTTCGGAGGTTCGGGACTGGCAAGCGGCAATTTCGGATTCAGGAGATGAAAACCGATGTCATCGATACCGGAGGGGGTAAAAGCATTGGACAGCACAACGACCCCGATACGCTCTTTAGGATTGTATCCGACGAATGAGCGGAAGCCTCCGGTGCCCCCGTTGTGCCAGACGGTCTCCCGGCCGCCAGTTGAGGAAATCAACCATCCTAAACCGATCTTTGCCTCACCCGCAGTACGGCGGACTTCGAACATGGCTTTTATGGCAGGCGCAAGGAGCGTTTCCTTAAACCCGAGGAATGCCTCCAGGAACGTCAGCATGTCGTTGGCGGAGGAGCGTAGTGCGCCGGCGCCGGCAAGCGTGGGGAGGTCCCAGTTGGCGGTGGGCGCGAGCATCGCGGTGTGACCAGTAGCCATGCGCTGCTTCTGGACGGAAGAAAGCGTAATACCCGTGTCTGGCATGCCGAGCGGTCGTGTGACGCGGCTTCGGATCAGGCTCTCATAATCTGTTCCGGCGCGGGACGCGAGGACGTGGCCGAGCAGCCCTCCGCCCAAATTTGAATACTCAAATGCGGAACCGGGATCGCGCGGCAGCTCCGAGCCGGAAAGGAACTGGTACAAATCGTCCACGCTGTAGTCAGCGTAAGGATTGCGCAGGTCCTTCGGCCTCATGTTGGTGGGAAGCCGTGGGAGCCCGGAGGTGTGCGTGGAGAGATCGAGCAGCGTAATGGATTTGCCGCTCCGCTCAGGCATCTTGACATGTTCGGGAAGATATTTGGCCGCTGGATCGTCGAGGGCGACCTGGTTGCGGCTCACCATCTCCGCCAATAGCAGCGAAGTGAAGACTTTGGAGATGGATCCAATTTCGAAGATCGTATCTCCATCGAGTGCGCGTGAATCGCCGTTGGCGAGTTTGCCATGAGCGACGACCCGGCGGCTGGTAGGTTCGATGACACCTACGACAATGCCGACCGCTTGTTTCTGTTGGTCAATACGTTTTACGAGGATCTCGCGGATTCCCTCGTCGTCGAGAACGGAAAGTGGTTGAATATTCGGATTCATAAATTTGCACACGGGCCCGCTAAGGACCCTAAAGTCCTTTGAAGAGACACACTCCGGCTGTCATGCCGAAACGTCGTTTAGGAGAATTGGCCTAGCGAGGACGGGCGGAAAGCAGGCAATCCTGAAGCGCGCCGATCATCGCTTTATTGAGCTGATCGAATTGGTGTCGCATAACGGACATACCTCCTTTCCGTGGGCTCAGTTGAGGACTCATGAATAGTATCATGAGTGCGCGGAAACCAGCAACGGCTTTCGCCCGCCCTCTGCATTGCGTACACGCCTTCCACTTTCAAGTACAAAGTACTTGACAGAGATCCGAAAACACGCGTATTATGAACCATGGCCTCTGTCGAGCCGTTGCGAAAACGCGCCCAGCCGATTCCCCTTCACGACCACGCGCTGGACCACCTGCGATACATTCGCGAAACCATGGAGCGGGCGGGCTCCTTCACGGCCGTTCCAGGCTGGGGCGGCGTGGCAATGGGCGCTACCGCTCTGGCCGCGGCCGGAATCGCTTCGCATGCCGCCTCAAAGGCTCTCTGGCTGCTAAGCTGGCTGGCTGAAGGCGCTGTCGCCATCGTGATCGGTTTCCTTTCGATGGAACGAAAGGCTCGCGCCGCGGGATTGCCGCTGTGGTCGGCGCCGGTGCGCAAATTCCTATACAGCTTTTTGCCGCCGCTGATCGCGGGCGCCGCCCTCACTGTCACGCTCTGGCGCGCCGGACTTTTCGGCCCGATTCCCGGCCTGTGGCTCATGCTCTACGGAGCGGGGATCACGGCCGGCGGCGCGTTTTCCGTGCGAGTGATTCCGGTGATGGGCATGTGCTTTCTGGCTTTGGGGGTGATCGCGCTATTGGCTCCGGTAGCGTGGCCGGACGCATGGCTCGGGACCGGCTTCGGAGGACTTCATATTATTTTCGGAGCAATGATTGCGAGGAAGTATGGCGGGTAGAAGTACTGCACTCAAGAAATCCGAGTTGCCGCTGGGATCGGCGAATCCGGCGGCAGAATCCGGCGCTTTGGATCCGCTTGGTATCCCGAGTCTCGACCGGCTGATTCATGAGCGCATTCGCCTGGGAATCGTCAGCGCCTTGGCGGCAAACGCTTCGCTGACCTTCAATGAACTCAAGAAATTGCTGCGCACTACTGATGGAAATCTCAGCGTGCACGCGCGTAAGCTGGAGGAGGCCGGTTACCTCGCCTGCACGAAAAGCTTTCAAGGACGAATGCCCAAGACCGAGTACGCGCTGACGGAGACGGGCCGTAAGGCGTTCGAGCGTTACCTGAACCATATGGAAGCTTTGATTCAAGCGATGAAGCGCTGATCGGGTTCCCCTCCCCTTTTTTATCGAGTAGCCGCACAGACGCGCTGTAAGGATTTGTCATGCCGGATTTTCATGTAGCGATCATTATGGACGGTAACGGCCGTTGGGCCGCTCGCAGGGGCTTGCCACGCGTGGCGGGCCATCGGGCGGGAGCGCGCGCGGTTCGCCGGACGGTTGAGGCCGCCGCCGATCTGGGCATCTCCGTTCTGACGCTCTACGCCTTCTCGGAGGACAACTGGAGACGTCCGGCGACGGAAGTCTCGGCCCTGATGAGTCTGCTGGGCCGCTACCTGGCTCAGGAAACTCGGCGTTGCATCGACAATGGCGTCCGACTGGAAGCGATCGGCCGGCGGGACCGGCTGCCCGCTCCTCTAGTGAGCATGCTGGAGGAGGCCGAGCACCGTACGGCGCCTGGCGGGCGCTTGCTTCTTCGGCTGGCGATCGACTATTCCTCAAGGCAGGCGATTTTGAATGCAGCCGGCCAGATCTCCCCCGGAGACTGCTCGCCGAAGCAAAGGCTCAGCGCGCTTCTCGGGCCCGACGTGGATTTGCTCATCCGGACCAGCGGCGAGCAGCGTTTGAGCGATTTCCTGCTGTGGGAGTGCGCTTACGCCGAAATGGTCTTCACGCCGCGGCTGTGGCCGGAGTTCGGCCGCGAAGACCTCGCCCAGGCCGTCGCGGAATTTCAGCGCCGCGAGCGCCGTTTCGGCGCGGTAGCCGCCGAACCGAGGACGGCGTAACTTTCTAGTAGGCACTCTTCTAAAGCTCTGGCAGAGTGTCTCCCGGAATGCCGGACACGTGCGGGCCCGATCTCATTAGAGTGGGGCGTTTCGGAAGACAAGCGCCGCACCCGGTTGGCGGTGGAGACTTCGAAAGTCGCAACGTTACCGGGCGCGAAGTTTCCGGTCGCGGAGCACTTCCGGGATTAGCACCGAGGCTTGCGCTTCGCGAATCAGCGGCGCGAGCCTCGGAATCACTCGCATTATGGGGGCGGCAATCTCATAAATCTCCGAGCCCGATTCCACATCGAGGGGATACCTTGCGCGCTCTAGCGCTCTCAGTCCCGATCGAAATCCGTCGTCCGGGAAAAGCGTACAGGAGAGCCTCAAGAGCGCGCTCAAGTCGGCGGCGTCCGCCACAGGCAGCCCCGTCTGGGTATTTCTAGATTCGCCTCGAACGGCGCATACAGCGATCTCCGTAAAAAAGTAGACCAACAACGCCATGTGCGGCGCCGACAGGTTGTGAGAGGTTTCGACGGCGCGAAGGGGAGCCAACCCATCCACCTCAAATAACGCTTGGGAAAACAGCGGAATGGGCGCGAATGCCGCGTGCGCCGATTCGTGCCCGATATCGGAGTCGAAGTCCCAATCTCCGCCAGGCTTTCTAGCGGTGGCCAGCCACACATCAAACGATTCCGCGCCGCGTCTCCAGGCCACGCCGTGATTTTGCATGGTCGAGCATGGAATCACTCCGCGCTCTGCGTCCAAATCGCTGCGAGCGTCAGAGGAGATTCCCAAGCCGCCGTCCTTCGAATAATAAATAGCCCAAGGCTGCGCTTGCGTTCGCTCAGTAAAAAACGCTTCCAGCTCGTCATCACGGAACAGCCTCATCTCGACAATTCGCTTCCCGCGCCGCTCCCGGCGGATCAATTCGTCTAAGAGAAAATCGGCCGCAATCTGAAGAAAATCGATGACAGCGCGATCTTCGATCTCGGGATCGGCATACAGCGAAATAGAAGCCGGCAAAAAGCGGGATCTTTTTGGCCCAAGACAAGCCGCAAAAAACGCGTACGCCTCCGAGGCGGCCCGCACGGGAGCTGCCGCCCAAGGAAGAACGGCGGGAATCAGCGCAATCTTAGGTCGGGAATTGACGCAGGATTTCGTCATACAAAGTCATTAAATCCGGATGCCGCAAATGCTCGCGCGTGCGCGGCTTGGGAACCGGACAAACAAATTCCTTGAGAAGGCGGGCCGGACGGGCGCTAAGCAATAGGATGCGGTCGCCCAACAGGATAGCTTCCTCGATGTCATGCGTGACGAAGAGCGCCGTACAGTCCGTCTCCCTTACGATGTTCAGCAAGAGTTCCTGCATGCTAGCCCGCGTCCGTTCGTCCAGCGCGCCGAACGGCTCATCCAATAGAAGCAGTTTTGGCTCGACAATCAGCGTGCGCGCCAGCGCAAGGCGCTGGAGCATTCCGCCCGAAAGAGCTTTGGGATATGATTCTGAGAACTCGCCAAGTCCCATGGCATCGAGCCACCTCGCTACGCGGGCTTCACGATGATTCCGCGCGAGCGAGTTCAGCCCGAAAGCGACATTTTCCCGCACCGTGAGCCAGGGAAAGGCATTGTAGGCCTGGAAGACCAGCCCTCGTTCCGGATCTGGCGCTGAAATAGGCTCTCCACGGTACAGCACAACTCCGCTTGTCGGGCTGGCCAATCCAGCGGCAAGCCGCAACACGGTGGACTTTCCGCTTCCCGAAGGACCAATGATGCACACCAGTTCCCGATGCCGAACCGAGAACGTCACCTCGCTGAGGGCCTGCACTTCGCGCGCGCCACGATCCAGAAAGGATTTGGCTACGCCACGGAACTCGAGAAGAGGCGAGATTACCTCCATTTAAATAGTTTCGCGCCCGCGGCGCGGAACAAAGCGTCCGTAAGCACGCCCAAAAGTCCCACGAATAAAATACCGGCAAAGACGCGGTCGGTTTCGAGATACCGTTGCGATTGCACGATGAAATATCCGATGCCCCGGTTGCCGGCCACTAATTCCGAAAGCACCAGATACGACCAAGCCCAGCCCGCGGCGATACGGAGGTGATCCCAAATTGCCGGCATGGACCATGGAAGCACGATGCGTCGCAAGATGGCGAAGCGTCCCAACCCAAACGTGCGTCCGGCTTCGATCAACTCGTTGGGCACGGCGGCGGTATCGGCCGCGAACAGCAGGATCAACTGAAATACGACTCCCAGAGCAATGACCGCGATCTTTTGACCATCATCGATGCCAAACCACAAAATGCAAAGGGGCACCAAAGCCGCCACTGGAATATAGCGAGTAAATCCGCACAGGGGGTGAATCATTCGCGCCACTAAAGGAATCTGGCCACTCAAGACTCCAAGCGGAAAGGCGATGGCGACGGACAAGAGGAATCCGCCGCCCACGCGGATCAGGCTCGGAGCCAAGTGGTTGAACAAAAAATCTCTGCAGACGAGATGGAAAAAACTCCCCAACGCGCGCGCGGGAGGAGGCAGAAACACTGGGTCGACGGCGCCAGTCCGGGCGAGGGCGTACCAAATGCCGAGAATGGCTGGAACAGGGACGACGGCGAATAGCCGGTACCGCGCGGAGCCGCCTTTGAATAGGGAACGCAGAGCAGCCTCTAAGGGGCCTGAGCCGCTGCCGGTTGCTTGCGCGCTTCCAACACGCCGAAGGCAGCCTGCCGGGCCAAATCCCGGAGATCGATTTTCCCGGGACCCGTCTCACCGTCGGGAAAAGCTTGTTCAATCTGATCTAGCAATTCCGCCTTGAATTCCGCCTCCGCGTCTATATTGAAGTCGGCAGTCGAATGAAAGATGCATCCGCGCCGAGAAGTTGGCGGAACGGCGCAAGAACCAGTCAAATCCTCCGCCACCGCGACTGCGTCCGCGCCGCAATGCCATGTAACAAAGCCATCGCCCGGATAACGGAGGTAGCACTTGGCATATTTGCCGGAATTCGCATTATGGACGCAAAACTGGAGCGGCGGCTTGCGCTGGAAATGGATGCTGACCCTCTTCCTCATATTCTCCAGATTCTTGACGACCTGTTCCGGACTCTGAAGCATGAGCTCGATCCAGCCATTCTCATCCAGGTCGGTTGGCTCGGTGCGCACCTTAGCCAGAGCAAGGGAGCGGATCAGACTCACGACAAACGGTATATTCCTTGCGTGGCCCTCAAAGAAATACTCGTAGTCCACGCCGTAGGCTAAATTGGTCAGGACGGTTGCGGCGCCTTTGGGATCGGTCTCAACCGGCTCGGAGGCATTCACTACAACGTTGCTTCGCAAATCGCCGCCCTTTGCAGCAAGCTGTTCCCTTTCAAAAAGTTCTTGTTCGCTAACAACGGGGATTTTGGGGCGGAGATAACAACGCGGCTCCGTACTCTCGACGCGAGCCCTGATTTTTTTCACGGCTTCTCCGATCCCGCCTTTCAGATCCACGCGCGTGATGCCGCGTAAGTCGCTCGGCAGGACCATATCGTCAAGCGAACTCAAAAGAAAACAACGATTTAGGTTGAAGCCCAGCGCGCCGAAGAACAAGCCAGCCTCGAAGATACAGTTATCGCGAGGAGCGCGAAATTCGTCGCCCTCCTTCACGACGACATCGTCTTCGGTAAAGAAGCCGGCGAAAAAGTCGCACTCTTCGGCGTATCTTCGGAGAATTCCAATGGTGACCTCGCCTTGCAACGGAAAAACATCCGACCACAGATAGACATCCGAGAAGAGACTTGTCGCCTTGAGTTGGTCTCTCAAATCGATCGCCCCTCCCTTCGCCTTGCCGCTGGAGGCAATGAAAATCCTGGGTTTTCTCATTACTCATGCCCCTCCGTCACGAAC
This sequence comes from Bryobacteraceae bacterium, assembly GCA_035293905.1. GTDB lineage: Bacteria > Acidobacteriota > Terriglobia > Bryobacterales > Bryobacteraceae > Palsa-187. Next base: position 14,835 of record DATGLY010000033.1, on the reverse strand, counting down.
TTAGTCGAGATGATGGAATTTGGATCCACGGGCCGGGAAATTGCTCCGGCCTCCATCCAAAGCTGTGATGCCCGCCAAGCGACTGAGAATATCGGGCCCGGTGCGGCAGCCGTGCCGAAATATTGGCGGTTGCGCTCCAGTCCCGTAAACTTGACGCCGGTGAGAATATCGGCGTATTTCGCTGCGTCGACCTGAAAATGAGGCGCCATGATCTGGTTTGCGTCTGCGGGTTGCTGCCCCCAATAATGAATCGCCCTGGACACTGTGTCCACGATGGACTGCACGTCCCGAGGCGAGCGCCTGACCACATCGTTGTTAAAAGCAACGCAGTCCACAATCAGATTTGGAAACTCCTTGGAAGAGGCGAGAATCCATCCGTTGCCATCCTGCCGTGCCTTCGTGAGCCAGGGATCCCAAATGACCGCGGCATCGACCTTGCCTGAGATAAATGCCGCCGCGCCTTGCGCGGTTTCCATGTCCACGGCGTCTAGGTCGGTCCATTTCATGCCCGATTGCTGAAGCAAGGCCCGGAGAAAAAATTCGCTGGGCAGCCCGCGCTGCACGGCCACGCGCTTTCGGCGAAGATCCTGAATGGTCTTGATGGAGGGCTTTGCAACGATTCCATCGGCGCCGTCGGATTCGTCGATGGACATGACGATGGTGGTCGGCAGATTATTGCCTGCGGACAGGACGAAATAATCGACTGGCGCGGCGAGCGCGTCGATTTTTCCCGCCTTCAGCGCGCTGTTTCGCTCCGCCAGTCCGGTAAGAACGATCAGCTCGACGTTCAAGCCGGCTTGTTGGAAATAGCCCTTTTCCTGAGCCAGATAAAGCGGTCCGAATCCCACGAACGGACCTAGGCCGATGCGGTAGGACCGGGCCCCGCGATTTGTGCATCCGGAGATGCACGCAGAGAAAATGCCGATGATAAGAAAAACTGTTAGCGCGAGCCGACCAGGACGGGCCCCTCCGACGGAACTGCTTTTCATAATTAGGTCTTAATCTTACAACATTCACGCCACTGTCACTAAGCCGCATGCGAACATGGGAGGTTGCATGCCTTCTTGCTTCCGCAACGTCGCCATCATCGCCCACGTAGATCATGGAAAGACGACCCTGGTCGACGCCATGCTGCGCCAAAGCGGCATCTTTCGCGCCAATGAAGAGGTAGCCGAGCGCGTCATGGACTCCAATGAATTGGAACGGGAGCGCGGAATCACGATCCTGGCCAAGGCCACCGGAGTACGGTACGGCGGCCTGAAGATCAACATCGTCGATACGCCTGGCCATAGCGATTTCGGCGGCGAAGTAGAGCGCGCACTGAAGCTGGTGGATGGCGTCATGCTCCTGGTGGATGCGAGCGAGGGCCCGCTGCCGCAAACGCGCTACGTCCTGATGAAGGCTCTCGAGGCCGGGCTTCCACCGATTGTGGTGATCAACAAGATCGACCGGCCCGACGCGCGAGTTCAGGAAGTGCTCAACGAGATCTACGACCTATTTATCGACTTGGACGCCGCCGAAGACCAGCTCAATTTTCCCGTGATCTATACCAACGCCAAAGCCGGGATTGCGAAAAAGGAATTGGCCGATTCCAGCTCCAATCTGAGGCCGCTATTTGAAGCCATTGTCAGCCACATTCCGGAGCCGACAGGAGATCCCGAAGGGATTCTTCAACTTTTGGTGGCAAATCTCGATTACAACGACTATCTCGGCCGCCTGGCGATTGGCCGCGTTTTCAACGGCACGCTCCGGCACGGAGACGAGGTCGCCATCGCCAAACTCGATGGCAGCTTTCAGAAAAGCAGGATCACCAAACTTTATTCCTTCGAAGGTCTGCGTCGCGTGGATGAAACCATGGGCCGCCCGGGCGACGTGCTGGTGATCGCCGGCGTAGAAGGCATCACCATAGGCGAAACCGTCACCAGCGTGGAGCATCCGCAGCCGCTCCCGCCCATCCAGATCGACGAGCCCACCATCGCAATGACGTTCACCATCAATACGTCGCCATTCGCGGGCCGGGAGGGCCAATTCGTGACTTCGCGCAACTTGCGCGACCGGCTGGAAAAGGAACTGCTCACCAACGTTTCGCTGCGGGTGGAAGAATCCGGCGGCCCGGATTCGTTTAAAGTGATGGGGCGCGGCGAGTTGCAGCTCGCCATTCTCATCGAGATGATGCGGAGGGAAGGTTACGAACTCGCTGTCGGGAAGCCGGAAATCCTCACCAAAACCGTTGGCGGCAAGCTCTCCGAGCCGCAAGAGCTTCTGGTGATCGATTGCCCGGAGGAATACATCGGCGTGGCCATCGAAAAGCTCGGCCGCCGCAAGGGCAAGATGGAGAGGATGATCAATCACGGCTCCGGGCGGGTGCGCCTGGAGTTCACCGTGCGGTCTCGCGGATTGATCGGTCTGCGCAGCGAGATGCTCACGGACACGAAGGGCACCGCCATTTTGAACTCGCTTTTCCACGGCTATATCGAGTGGCAAGGCGAAATTCCCACCCGCCCTACAGGTTCGTTGATCGCGGACCGGCCGGGCGTGGCCACCGGTTACGCCATCTTTAACTTGCAGGAGCGCGGAGAGATGTTCGTGTCGCCCGGAACGGAGGTTTACGAGGGCATGATTGTGGGCGAAAACGCCCGGGATTCGGACCTGAACGTTAACATCGTAAAAGAAAAGAAGCTGACCAACATGCGAGCCTCAACGGCGGACGAAGCCATCCGTCTGGTTCCGCCGCGGCTGATAAATTTGGAGCAGGCCATCGAGTTCGTCCGGGACGATGAACTGGTAGAAGTGACGCCGCAATCGATCCGCCTGCGAAAGAAGATCCTCAAGGCGAATCAGCGTTAGCGTTTTGTATTAGCCGACAAAGCCATTATTTTTAATGCCTTAGGCGCAGAATCGGCAATTTTTTGACTTTTCAAATGCGCACTCGCCGTGCGATACTGATGCTCATTACGGCACAATGACTCTGGTTGGCGAGGCGATCGCCCGTTATCACAAAACCATTGAAAGCGAACCGTTCATCGACCTGGGATGGGCTCAGGAGCTTCAGGAGCGGAAGAGGGCCCTCAAGCTGGATAGTGGACCGCTGTCTCCCGTTCTTCGACCGCATTTTCTGGCCAGTCGCGACTACGCGACCTTAGCCAAGGCGGCTGAGACGTTGCTCTCGGCAATTCAGCGGGTTCAGGAACTGGCGCTTTCGACGCCGTCGCTTTTGCAACGGATTCCCCTGTTGCCGGCGGAGCGCATGCTGGCGGCGGCCGAGCCTGGATACTCCTCCTTTGACGTGCTGGGCGCGCTGCACGCCAACATGAACAACGGAACCATGCGGTTTGGAAGTTACACCGCCCAGGTTCCGGCCGGGGTAGTCTATGGAGAGGCTTTGGCGGACTTATATTACGAAGCGCCGCCGATGAAGGAACTGCGCAAGAAATTCAAGCTCAAGAAATTGGGCGGCGCCAAGCCGCTTTTGACCGCGATTCTGAAAACCTACAAAGAATTTGGCGGCAAACAGAAGCGCCCCAATATCGCGATTGTGGAACTACGCCAGCCACATGCTTCCGCATCGATGGAAAACGTGCTCCTGTCGCAGATCTTTTCAAGCCAGGGGTGCCCCACCGAGATCGCTCCGCCGGACCAACTGGAGTATCGCAATGGCGTGTTGCGCCGGGGCGAGTTCAATATCGATATCGTATACCGCAACGTGAGGCTCCAGGAATTCTTGATGCGCTTCGATTTGAACCACGCTCTGGTTCGAGCGTACCGCGAAAGGGCCATCTGTATGATCAATAGCTTCCGGGCCGAAGTGGGTTCGAAGAAAGCTTTGTTCGACCTCCTGACCGATGACGCGGTGACTGGCGACTTTCCCAAGCCGGAACGGAAAGCCATCAAGGACTTTGTGCCGTGGACTCGCGTGGTGCAAGCCGCCAAGACAACGCATAAAGGCCACGTAGTGGACCTTCCCGAATTTGTGATGAAGCATCGGGCCAAGCTGATTTTGCGGCCCAATGACGACTCGGCAGAGGCGCAGCCGGTTCGCGGGATCGATGTGGACGACGCCGGCTGGGAGAAGGCTCTGCGCCAGGCGATGCGGATTCCGTTCGTCGTACAGGAGGCCGCCGAGCCGGCTCGCGCGGTATTTCCAATGCTCCAATACGGGAGCCTAATGATGAAAGAGATGCTGGTGGATGTGCAACCGCACGCGTTCCTGAGCGCAGTGCACGGCTGCTCGAGCTGGCTGGATGTGGCCAGTCCGACGGCTTTTTCTACGCTTACAGGCTTGGCTCCAACGTTTTTGTTGGAAGGAAAATAGGCTACCCGGAACGCTCGGCTGTTACTGTCGCACGCAGGTTCGCCACACCCGCCGTGTAGCGATCGTCGATGACGGCGATTGCGACTGCGTCGTCAAGCCAATCGTGAGCCGTGCCGTCGGCGTCGTGCGAGGCGAGCGTCAAAGTATACGGCCGCGGGCACAAGTCGCAACGGAACGAGAACGCGACATTCCAGACTTCGCCAGGCGAGCAAGGCCCGAGGCGCACGCCTTCCAGCTCCGTGTTTGTTCCGTAGACTTCCAATCCGACTTGGGTGCGGATCATGAGACCGATCACAGGCTGGCTTACAGGTTGGTGAAACCGGATAGCGGCGCGCACGCTGACGTTTTCTCCGCTCTTCCAAACCATGGATGGCAGGCCATCGGAACCCAGCGTTTCCACCGAGATGAGCTCCGCGCGGCCATCGCCGCGACGGAACGCCGGAGCTAACTCCGGCGCCGCGCCCGCACCCCAACTTCGTACTTTCTCGGCGACGTGCCGACGGTATTTGGCGATGGTTTCCTTCGGATCTCCCTTATGCACGAGGGCTCCGGCGCTGAGCCACCAGACTTCATCGCAGACAGACTCCAGCAGCGCGAGCTCATGCGAGGCGAGCAGGATGGTCGCGCCCTGGCGCCGCCGCGCGTTCAACTCGATGAGCGTCCGGACGCGGGCGACCGCGTCTTGCGCCGCCAGCGTATGATCAAGCGCAATCACGTCCGGCTGGCCCGCGGCAAGCTTCAACAGTTCCGGTATGCCCGATCCTTGTTCGCCGATCAGACCGATGATGCCGCCGCCGGGCACGGGATGAACATCAACGGGCATGTTTCAATTTCACCGCGGGGAATCCCAGCATTGGTTCCGCTCAATTCTATTTGCACCCAGAGCAACGCCCGGACCGGCCTGAATGCACCGCCGGGCCATCCCACGGCCCGAAATGCGATTATCGCGGATCACATTCCCGCGGGTTTCTTCAAGCCTCGCTACGCCGCGTCCTAAGTAAATGCCGGATTCCAGCATTTCCGGCTCGTCGACCTTATAAATGCAGCCAAAACGCTTCGCGCTGGCATTACAGCCGGCGGCGTTCAAATTCAGAAACTGGTTGTTCACGATGCGATGGCCGCCGCCCATCAAAAAAAGTCCTCCGAATTTCGCGCCGTCAATGATGTTGCCCGAGATCTCAATATTTTGAGAGCGGACGCTGGGATCGGTATTGTTCATCACAATGCCGAAATGGCCGAAAGGATAGTCTTCAGCGCGTTTGCGGTTGACGCACCGATTTTCAAGAAGCTGACCATCGTGAAAACCGTCGAGATCGAAACATTTCCCATCCACTTCTTCAAAACGATTCCGCGCATAAACGCTGAAATCCACATTGCCCGCAGTGTCGATGGCCACCGGGCTGCCGCCATTTTCCACGTCGACAAGCTCCACCGGATAACCGATGTTCGAGCCCCGATTGTCCTCTACGCGAATTTTCGAAGCATGCCCCACTTGAATGGCGTCCCGGCCAATTGTATCGAACTCATTGTTTGCGAACACTCCGTTTCGCAAACGAGGCGAAGTGAAAAGAGAATGCGTCCACAAGGCGTTTCCGGCGATTCGCCGGAAAGCGCTGTCGCGGACCTCGAACCGTGAAGAACCCTCTTCAATCAATACGCCGCCGCTCAAATTGTTACGGCCGAGCCGATTGCGCGACCCGGAATCCTCCACCCGGATGTGGGAGATCGCGATATCGGAAGAACGGCTCGCCAGAATTGGGAAGTTCACCACGTTGGCGAAATGGATGCGAGAAATCTCCAGGCCTTGCACACGATCGAACAGAAAGCCGTTAGTCGGGTACCAGACACGGAAGGCGTTTTCGGGCGGCGCCATTGCGAAGGGCTGAGCCAACGCCGCGCGGTTGCCGTCGACGCCGAAATCGTGAAGGCGAATCCGGTGAGCGCCTTCCGCGGAGAGAATAGCGCGGCCGCGAAACCGATCGCTTGCTTTGAGCACGGTTCGCGGGCCGGTAATCTCCAGATCATGAGCTTGCGGAGCCGTCCTGAGTTCAGAGGAAATTTCGATGACGCCCGCGGGCAGACGGATCACTCCAGTGGCCTGGTTGGCCAGAGCGCGGCGAAGGCGGGCTTCGGGCGAGGAGCAAGCGGCGAGCGCGAGCGTCAAGAAAAGAAGGCCTACTTGTTGACCCACTGGCCGATCCAGTCGAGCACTTGCCGGTGCCATAGAAGGCTATTTTGCGGCTTGAGAACCCAATGGCCTTCGTCGGGAAAAATCAGCAATTTTGACGGCACTTTCTGCATCTGGAGCGCCGTGTACAACTGCAAGCCTTGGTCCAAAGGCACGCGGTAATCTTCTTCGCCGTGAATGACGAGCGTGGGCGTCTTAAACTCCTTGACGTAATTGCTGGGCGACCAGCGTTCATACATTTCGGGGTTATCCCAGGGCATGCCCTTGAATTCCCAAATCGGGAACCACAGCTCTTCGGTGGAACCAGCCATGCTGCGCAGATCGAAAACGCCGTCGTGAGAAACCATGGCCTTAAAACGCGAAGTGTGGCCGAGCAGCCAGTCGATCATGTATCCGCCGTAAGAGGCGCCGGCGGCGGCCATGCGGTTCGAATCGACATATTTCAGCGCGGAAACGTAATCGACCACCGCCATGATGTCGTCGAAAGGCTTGCCGCCCCAATCTCCGTTAATATCGTCGATGAATTGCTGTCCGTAGCCAGTCGAGCCGCGGGGATTCGGCATCACGACCACATAACCGGCGCCGGCGAATACCTGCGGGTTCCAGCGATAACTCCATGATTCGCCCCAGGCGCCCTGCGGCCCGCCATGGATCAGAAACACAGCCGGATAGGTTTTCGAATCGGTGAATCCGGGCGGCTTCACTATAAAGGCGTGAATGCGGGTCTTATCCGAGCTTTCCACCCAGGTTTCCTCGAGCGGGGTCAGGGTGTATCGGGAAAGCAGGGCGTCGTTTAAGTGCGTTAGCGCGACGCCAGTGCCGCCGGTGGAGGTGGCGCGAAAAATTTCCGCGGGGCGCGAGCCGCTTTGCTCGGTATAGATCACGGTGCGGCCGTCGGAAGTAAATTGCACGTCGCCGAGACTCGACGGACCGGTGATGATGTTGCGCGTTCCACCTCCGGTAACCGGGATCATTTGGAGGCTCTCGCGGCCACGATCTTCCATGGTGAAGAAGATGCGGCGCGAGTCCGGCGACCAGGCGATGCTGTTCACCCAGCGGTCCAGACCTTCGGTGAGGTTCGTTGTCCGGTTCGTGGCGCGGTCCAGAACCATCAACCTCCAACGATCGCTTTCGTAGCCGGCGCGCGCCTGCGACCGGTACGCGAGATACTTCCCATCCGGCGAATACAGCGGCGTGGCGTCCGCTCCCAAACTTGTAGTGACTTTTTTCGGCTGTCCGCCGTCGAGAGATACCGTGTAGATATCGAGATTGGTCCCGGTGGCAGGTTCGGGATCGGAACTGATCGTATAGGCCAACTCGGTGGAGTCGGGAGAAAGGGCATAGGCATCCTGACCGCCGAGGGAAAACGGAGGCGCGTCACGGGCTCCAGGCGTAAGGTCTTTCGCGCCCGTTCCATCCGCGTCTACGATCAGAATATGCTGGCGGCGCGGGCTCTGCCATTCTGTCCAGTGCCGGAATAACAGGCTGGTGTAGATGCGGGCTTTGCTTTTGCTTTGCGCTTGTTCATCGAGCTTGCGTTTGTTGCAAACGTCGTCGGCGCCGCATTCCGGGAATACGCGAGAGAGGAATACCAGCCGCTTGCCATCGGAGGTGACCAGCAAGCCGCCGGCTTCCGTGGATAAATGCGTAATTTGGCTCGCGTGCGAGCCGTCTGCATCCATAACCCAGATCTGCGACGATCCGCCGCGGTTGGAAATGAAATAGATCCGCCGGGAATCGGGGGACCAACGAGGGCGCTCATTCTGGCTGCCGTCTTGCGTAATCTGGCGCGGCGTTCCGCCGTCGACCGGAACCACGTAAATTTGCACCGGCTTGGTGTTTTTGTCGAGATCGGGGATTTGGACGGTAAAAGCGATTTGGCGGCCGTTAGGGGCAAGAACCGGATCGGAAATGCGCGCGATCCGCATCATGGCCGCGGCGTCAAAAGGCTGCTTTTGGGCGAGCAAACTGGGCAGCGCGCAAGCGCAGGCGGCTAGGAGGGAGAAGCAGCGCATGAAATTCCATTCTAAACAAGCCCGGCGAGCGGTCCGCCGCGGCATGGTCAAAGCTTCGGCTTGCCCGCTTGGGCCGCGCGTCCGGGCGTCAATTCGTTTAGCAAATCGGCGTCCGGCGCCCTAGAATATCCCTTTGCGCAATCTACACAAGCCACTTCTCGCCGGGTTGTGCCTGGGTTTTGCGGCCTCGGCGCAGCCACCCACGCCTCCTGAGCGGACCGATACCGTAATCGTCACGGGAGTTTACGAACCCGCGCCGCTCGACGACGCCGATCGCGCTATCCGCTCTATCGAGCTCGACGACGCCGCCAAGATTCTTTCTAATACTTTCTTCGATTATTTGCGGCTGGATCCATCGCTGGACGTGCAAGCGCGGGCGCCGAACGGCCTTCAGACCGATCTCTCGATCCGCGGCGGCGATTTCGGCCAGACTCTCGTGTTGCTGGATGGAATTCGGATGAACGATTCGCAGACGGGGCATTTCAATTTCGACCTTCCTGTGCCTCCCGATTCGCTGTCGCGCGTGGAGATTCTCAAAGGCGCGGGTTCGGCGATCTACGGAGCCGATGCTCTAGGCGGCGTGGTCAATGTCTTGACTCAAGCGCCAGAGTCGAGCGAGCTGCGCTTGCGAGCTTCGGCCGGGAATTTCGGCGTCAACCAGCAAAGCGTCTCGCTGGCCACCGTTTGGAAGAAGATTACCGAAGAGCTATCTTTTTCACGCGATTTCTCGAGCGGCTTCGAATTCGATCGCGATTACCGCAACCTTTCGTTTTCTTCGGCGACCCACCTGCTCTCCGGGCTTGGGACGACAGATCTCCTTCTTGCGTGGAATGACCGGCCGTATGGCGCGAATCAGTTTTACGGGGATTTTCCTTCTTGGGAGCGCACCAAGGAATGGTTCGCCGCGATGCGCCAAAGCATCGGAAAAAAGACCGAGGCTTCATTTGCCTACCGCCGCCACACCGACCTGTTCGTCCTGTTTCGCGATCAGCCGGAGATCTATACCAACCACCACTACACCGAAAATTACGAAGCAGCGCTGCGCCGGCACGACTCGCTGGCCTCAAACGTCACTTTGAGCTATGGCGGCGAGGCCTATCGCGACGAAATCGACAGCAACAATCTTGGCCATCACCAGCGTAATCGGGGCTCCGCGTACGTCGCTCTGGAAGCCCGCGCTTTGCGAAGATATTCGTTCACGCTGGGGGCCCGGGAGGAGATCTTTCACGGCGGAGCGCGCCAGTTCAATCCGACGGCCAGCGCCGGAATGTGGCTTTCCAGCCGCTGGAAGCTGCGGGCCTCCGCCAGCCGGGCCTTCCGTCTGCCCAGCTACACGGACTTATATTACGCCGACCCGGCTAACGTGGGATCGCCATATTTGAAGCCGGAGACGGCTTGGAGCTATGACGGGGCGGTGGAATGGAACGCTGGCGGCCGGGTGCGATTGGAAGTTGGGGCTTTTGAGCGACGGCTCCGGAATGGCATCGATTATGTTCGCTCCTCGCCCGCGGGCATCTGGCAGGCGGCGAATATCGACCGGCTCAACTTTACGGGAGTGGAAACCACGGTGGCGATTCGCGCAGCCAAGACGCAATTGATCCAGGTAGGCTATACGGGCCTAACCGGCCAGCAGGACTCCCTTAGCGGCTTAGAAACGAAATACACGTTCAACTACCCCTCGAATAACGCAACGGTATCCTGGCAGGCGACGCTTCCCCATGGATTTCTTGCCCGTTCGCGCCTAGGGATGCTCCAGCGAGTGGGCCGTGATCCCTACGGCCTCTTCGATCTATATTTGGCGGATCACCGCGGGCGCTGGACGCCGTTCGCGCAACTTACGAATCTTACCAACACTAGTTACCAGGAGATTGTCGGAGTAGATATGCCGGGCCGCGCGGCGGTGGTGGGAGTGGAATGGCGGACGCATTGGTAAGGGATTCATGAGCACAAGCAAAACGTTAGAATCGGAGAGTGTGGGGCGCAGGAGTCTTATTTCTATTGCTTTCGCGCGCGCTTGACGCTTGGGGGCAGTACCCCACGCAGCGCGTCCAGGAAAAGCTGAGCGAATCGGAGCTTGAGTCACTGCACGCGCAGCGCATTGAATGGATGAAGCGGCGCGCCAAGCTTCCGGCGTATGGCGTGTATCGCGATTTTCGCGCTGTGTTGACCCATTCGCCGGCGCCACGGGCGAATCTCATGAAGGCGGCCGAAGAGGCGGGCGCTCAAATCGTTTTCGCCGGGGAAAGCAATGACTCATTTGGCGGCTCGAGCGGGCCGATGCTCGTGGCGCTGCCCTCGGCTGGGTTTTTGGCGATGGAGATTTCGCGGCCTCCCGCGGCGACGCAAGAGGAATGGCGCAAGCTCCGCGGCCGCTTTCGCCGGTATCCTGGCGAGGCGCTGGGCGCGGCGATCGATGCGGATGCGGGCCTGATGGAAAAGTGGGATGGGACGATCGGGACGGATGACACGGCAGGGATCGCCTACAGCGATGCTCCAGAGGATAAGGTGAACGTTCTCGCCGCCGCGTTTCGGGCCACCAGCGTCCACATTCTGGCCCGCGAGCTAACAGAGAAAGAAGCTCGTGCTTCGCTCTTTGCCGGGCGCGCGTATATAGCCCACGACTGGCTCTGCGATCCCACCGGGTTCACCTTCGCCGCGGTGAACAACCTCGGGGTTTTCGACATGGGCGATACGGTCCCAACGGGATTTTTGGCGGGCCAAACGCAACTCCAGGCATTCCTCCCCATCCCGGCCAAAATCAAGCTATTCCGAAACGGCAAGGCCGTGGCGGAAGCCGAGGATTCGAAGATTACTTACGCAGTGAAAGAGGAGGGAGCTTACCGGCTGGAGGCTTGGCTTACCACGGGCGGCGCAAAGAAGCGAAGCGGCGGCGGAGCGAACAGAGATCTGCCCTGGATCATTTCCAATCCAATTTATGTGCGTGGGGCCTTGAATCTTCGCCTGCCGTCCGCGGACACTCCGCCAAATGTCGACGTGCGGCGGGGCATCGCCTACATTGAGGACGGCGAGGAAAAACACAAGTTGGATCTGTACGTGCCTGAAGGCCGGACCCATGTTCCCATTCTATTGTTCGTTCACGGCGGGTCGTGGCGCACAGGCGACCGGTCGCTCTATGGGGCGCTGGGCAACCGCTTTGCGCGAGAGGGGATCGCCGTGGCGATTCCCAGCTACAGGCTCATGCCCGACCACCCGCATCCAGCCCAGATGGAAGATGTCGCGGCGGCGTTCGCCTGGATTCACCGCAACGCCGCGCAAATTGGTGGCGACGCCAGCCGCATTTATGTAGCGGGCCATTCGGCGGGGGGACATCTAGCGTCGCTGTTGGCGTTGGATGGCCGCTACTTGGAGCGGCATGGAATCTCTTCCAGCATAATCCGGGGCGTGATCAGCATGAGCGGAGTTTACGACGTGACTGATACTCCCGCCTTTCTGTTTGAGGGGGACAAACGTCAGGCGTCGCCGCTTAATTTCGTGCATTCATCCGCGCCGCCGTTTCTCATCGTCTACTGCCAATGGGACTATTGGGGTCTGCCTAAGCAGGCTCGCGATTTTGAAGCGGATTTGAAAAAACATTTCGATTCGGCGCAGCTCCTGTATCTTCCAGGCGAAACTCACATTAGCGAGATCGTCAGCGCGGCCATGGACGGCTCACCGCTTGGGCGCGCCATTTTGAGCGTCGTTCGGTGAATTCGGCCGCCCGGTTTGACGTGGTAGGCGTGGGCCTAAACGCTACGGACACGCTTTTGGCGGTGCCTCACTTTCCGCCTTACGGAGGCAAAGTGGCGCTCAAGCATGAAGTGGCGAGTCCCGGCGGGCAAGTGGCAACCGCCATGGCCGTTTGCTCACGGCTTGGGCTTCGCGCGAAGTATATCGGCGCGGTTGGAGACGACGAGGCGGGGCGGATTCAGATGGCGAGCCTGCGCGCCGAAAATATGGACATAGAAGACGTCGAGATCCGCGCGAATTGCGCCAACCAGCGAGCCTACATCATCATCGATCAATCCAGTGGCGAGCGAACGATCTTATGGCGGCGGCACGACTGCCTGCGGATCGACCCCGAACACATTAGCCCCGAAAAGATCGCCTGCGCGCGTCTGCTGCATGTGGACGGTCACGATACGCCCGCCGTGGCGCGAGCCGCGAAAATCGCGCGGGATCACGGCATTCCTGTTTCGGTCGACGTGGACACGATTTACCCCGGCTTCGGCGAGGTGCTGGCTTTGACGGATTTTTTGGTTTCGAGCACCGAGTTCCCGGAAAAATGGACGGGCGAGTCCGACCCCTTCCGCGCTTTGGAAAAAATTCAACGAGAATACCGAATGCGCGTCGCGGCAATGACCTTGGGCTCGGATGGCGCCTTAGCGCGCTCGAATGGACGCTTCTTCTATTCCCCCGGATTTGTAGTTCAGTGCGCGGACACCACCGGCGCGGGCGACGTGTTTCACGGCGCATTTTGTTATGCTGTGCTAGCGGGCATGGAGTTGCGCGAGACCCTGGAGTTCTCCAACGCCATGGCCGCGCTCAACTGCACGCGCCTTGGCGCGCGAGGCGGCATCGCTTCGGAGCGGGAAGCTCGAGCACTCATGACACCTAGCGTCAAACGACGTTCCAATCCCGATTTCGCGGCGGCAGGCCGCGGCGCATGATTCCGCTCAGATCCACAGAGCCAACGTATTCGCCGGCCAAGGTCACCATTTCGCTGATCGCCGTCAACTTCCTCGTATTCTTCTACCAACTTTCTCTGCCATCGTATGAGTTGAATCAATTCGCGGAGCAGTGGGGCATCGTTCCAGACCGCTTGCATTTGGAATCGCTGATCACCTCCATGTTTCTTCACGGAGGCTGGCTGCACGTTCTCGGGAACATGCTTTTTCTATGGGTGTTCGGGCGGAACGTCGAGGATCTCATCGGGGGCGGCCGCTTTCTTGTCTTCTACTTGCTCTGCGGACTGGCCGCGGCTCTGGTTCAAGTGATCACAAACTTCTATTCGCCTGTACCGACAATTGGAGCGAGCGGCGCTATCGCGGGCGTGATGGGCGCCTACCTGGTAAAGTTCCCGCGGGCCCGCGTTGTTACGCTGCTTCCGATTTTCTTTTTCTTTACAACGATAGAAATCCCAGCGGCGCTGTTGTTGCTGTTCTGGTTCGGAATGCAGTTCTTAAACAGCATCGGGTCGCTGGCTCAAACGGATTACAGCGGCGGCGGAGTGGCTTGGTTCGCGCACGTAGGCGGATTCATTACTGGAATGCTTTTGATCCGCGCCTTTCCCCAGCGGCGGCGCTGGCGGACATGGAGAGGCTGGGATGAGGAATAACGGGCAAGCCGGCCGCGCTTGCCTGGCGATAGCTAAAATTTGCCCCAGACCACTCGGCCGCCCACCATGGTTGCTAGGGGCTTAATGTCCTTAATCTGATCCGCAGGGATCGTGAGATAGTCGCGGTCGAGAACGACCAGGTCGGCGAGCTTTCCAGGCTGAATCGAGCCCAGGTTGTCTTCCTGAAAGACGAAGAAAGCGTTGTTGCGGGTGTGAGCGATGAGAGCGTCTTCGCGGCTGATCGTCTGCCTGAGCACTTTGAGGCCTCCAGCCATTTTTCCGGTTACGGCGAAATACAGAGTAGTGAAGGGGAGATACTGATTCGCCGCCGTTCCATCGGTTCCCAAGCCCCACATGACGCCGCTGTTTTGAAGCGTGGCCAGCGGAGGCATGTCGTATGCGCCGTCTTCGAATCCTTCGCGCATAATCGCGCCGTTGATCACGGCCCACGGATGCACGGCGGCATACATCCCCAATCTCTTCATGCGCTCGATTTGCGGCGCATTTATCTGATTAATGTGGGCGAACGTCCAGCGCAAATTCCTGATGGGATGCTCCTTGTTGATCTCCTCAACCTGATCCAGGAACGCGTCGATGGTGTCGCGCAGCTCCGCGTGCACATGCAAAGGCAGGCCGGCATTGGCGATGGCGAGGCCGATGCGCTTCCATTGCGCCAGTTGCTCCGGTTTAGGGTCGGATTTCACCGCGAACATCGGGTCGTGCAGCGGAGAGTAGACGCTCTCGCCGAAGTAAACGTCGTCAATGTAGCTGTCGCCTTGGAAAAGTTTTATTTGCGCGATCTGCTGGATCGCGCGGTCCACTTGCTCGGGAGTGGCAGCGGCGGTCCCGATCATACAGAAAACACGGCCCGGGAAACTGTTGCGCGCCTTCCATTTGGAGAGAATCGCGAGGCTGTCGCCGTCGCATCCCGGCACGCCGAACGAGGTGAGTCCCGCCCGATTCATGTCCTTGAAGAGGGCCAGAG
>DATGLY010000032.1:0-4624 GCA_035293905.1 Bryobacteraceae bacterium | reverse complement strand
ATTCGCCTTTCCGCGCCAGCACAGCTTGGCCGGCGGTCACTGCGAGTTCGCCTTCTTGATGCTCGACTCGAAGTGTTCCTTTCAGCACCAGCGTGAACTCATCGAACTCCGGCTTTTGCCCGGGTTCCGACCAGCCTGCCGGGCTGCGCATGTGAGCGATGCTCACGTGCGAATCTCCCGTATTCACCCGCCCCACATACTCGTCGATTACTTTATTTGCCGCAACCGGAATGCGCTTCGGCGCCTGAATCAATTTAGGCATATTCTATTGGTACCGCAATGCTTCGGCGGGCGCGATGCGAGTGGCGCTCCAGGCCGGATAGAGCGTCGCAAGCAGGCTAATCGCCATGGCTCCTGCGGCGATCCAAAGCCCGTCTACCCAGCGCGAATCGAACGGCACATAGGAGAGAGCGTACACTTCTCCATTCAGCTTGAGCCAACGGTACTGATCCGCGAAATGGCACAACGCGTAGCCCAATGAGAGCCCAATTACGGTTCCCGACGCTCCGATCAGCGCGCCTTCGTAAATAAAAATGCGGCGGACCTGCTGAAGCCGGGCGCCCATCGACATAAGAATCGCAATGTCGCGGTGTTTTTCCATCACCATCATCACCAGCGCGATCAGAATATTGAGGGCCGCCACCGCCTGAATCAATCCGATCGTGATTACCGTGACGATCCGCTCCATTTTGAGCGCGTCAAACAGCGCCCGGTACTGCTCCTGCCAGGTGATCGCGGCCAGCTTTGGCCCCACCGCGCCGTCAGCTTCATGAGCGACGGCGGCCGCATTATTGAAAACGTCGTCCACCTGAAGCTCAATGGCGTTGACCACGTCGCCCACCCCGAACAGTTTCTGCGCGGCTTGGATTTGCATATAGGCCCAATGCAAGTCCGTGTCGTAAAACCCGGATTCGAAGATGCCCGCCACGCGGAGCGTTTCAACACTCGGTTCGGCCCCAAACGGCGTGAGCTTGCCGTCGGGAATAATCAGCCGGATCTGTTTGCCCTGCACCGCCCCGATGTCCTCCGCCAGCCGCGCGCCGAGAATGATTCCCGGAACTTCCCCCGGCCCTGCGGCCATATTTTCAATAGATCCGGACTTGAGCCGCTGGAGCACCTGTGGAACCGCCGCGCCTGGCCCCAATGGAATGCCTTTGACTTGCACGCCATCGCTGCGCACCAGGCTGATCAGCCCCTCTTCGTATAATCCAGGCAAGGCCGATTTTACGTGCGGGAGACGGGAGAGTTTGCGCGCGACGCCTTCCCAATTTTCGATTCCGCTGCTATCGTCTTTCTGGAGCACCGAGACCGGTGCGGTAGTGGCCGCCAACAGGTCGCTTTGGAAAGCGCGGCGGAAGCCATTCTGAATCGCCACGGCAATCACCAGCGCGCTCACGCCGGCGATCACTCCAATCACTGAAATCAGAGTGATTACGGAAATGACGACCTGCTTCCGTTTTGCCCCAAGATAGCGGCGGGCGACAAACAGCTCAAACATGCACAAACCTTACTTCAGTTTATCGGCAATGCCGATGTTCCCTTCCGGCCGCAGAAGAGGAAACAAAATCACGTCTCGAATCGATTTCGAATCGGTCAGCAACATCGTCAGGCGGTCGATGCCGATGCCTTCGCCCCCCGTGGGAGGCATGCCGTAGCACATGGCGCGGAGGTAATCTTCGTCCATTTGGTGCGCCTCCTCGTCGCCGGCGGCCGCCAGAGCGAGCTGCATCTTAAAGCGCAGGCATTGTTCCTTGGGATCGTTCAGCTCGGTATAGGCGTTGCCGAGCTCCATGCCGCCGGCGTAAATCTCGAATCGCTCCACGAACGCCGGATCTTCCGGCTTGTTCTTGGAAAGCGGCGAGACTTCAACGGGGTAATCGTAAATGATGGTAGGCTCGATCAGATTCGGCTCGACCTTCGCTCCGAATGCCTCCATCAATGCATGGCCCTTCAAAGTGGAATCGTTGACGGCCTCCCTCATCGACATGCGGCGCACCCGCCCGAAGTCGATCCGATTTCCTTGATAGGTGATGACCGTCGAGCCCGTCACATCGATCGCAGTCTGCTTTAACAGCTCCTCGGAGAGATCCATCAAGCCTCGGTAATCCGTGTACGCCTGATAGAACTCGAGCATCGTGAATTCGGGATTATGACGCGCGGAGATGCCCTCGTTGCGGAAATTGCGATTAATTTCGTAGACCCGCTCCAAACCCCCGACAATGAGCCGCTTGAGGTACAGCTCCGGTGCGATACGCAGATAGAGGTCCATGTCGAGGGTGTTGTGATGCGTGACAAAAGGCTTTGCGGCCGCGCCCCCGTACAGCGGCTGCATCATCGGCGTCTCCACCTCAATGAAACCGCGCTCTTCAAGCTGCCGCCGCAGGGAGGCGATAATCCGCGCGCGCGTCCGAAAGATCTTCTGTGATTCCGCATTCGCGATCAAGTCCAGGTAGCGCTGACGGTACCGAGTTTCCACGTCCTCCAGCCCATGCCATTTTTCCGGCATGCTCAGCAGGATCTTCGAAAGGAAAGCGAGACGTTCGGCGTGCAGGCTCAGCTCGCCGGTGCGGGTCCGGAATAAATAGCCTTCCACGCCCACGATGTCGCCGATATCGAGTATTTCGTAAAGCTTGTAATTCTGCTCGGCAACGGCGTCCTTACGGACGTAGACCTGCAATCGCTCGCCCGATTGCAGCAGGTGCATAAAGCCAGCCTTGCCCATTCTGCGAATGGTTTGAATTCGGCCGGCGATCGCCGTTCGCGGTTTGTGTTGCTCGAGTTCGGCTGCGCTCAAAGCGCCCCAATTGGCCAGGATTTGGGGAATCGTATGGGTGAAATCGAACCGGTGGCCGTAGGCGCGAAAGCCCAGCGCTTCGATCTCCGCTACGCGATGCAGCCTTTGTTCAAAAACATCGTCTTCTAACGACAATGGATCTCCTTATGCGCCGGATCGTCTTCTCCAGGTCGCCGGTCGGCTCTTCGACAATAATCAACGCTTAACGATCACTTCGCGAAGAGCGTCGCGGGTGAGAAAGAATTTCACCGATTGAAAGTCCTGGAACAATCTCTCCAGGTTCCGATTGTTAAAAAACTGGACTGGGCGGCGAGCGCCTCGCGGGGTCATCAGAATCGTGCGCCGGTCCTGGATGCGATAGGAAAACGCGGGCGCTGGAGCCTTCTGCTCCTCGGCATGAAACAGGGCCAGCAGAGACGCGCCTGGCCGGAGGATCGCATGCAGCCGCGCGACCACCCGCATGAGCAGGCCTGATCCAAGATTTTCCAACACATCCCATACTAGCGCCCCGTCAAAACCGTCCGGGGGAAAACCGAGCGCGCCTTGGAGAAAGCGTTCGGCGCTTACGGGGTCGGCCTGATTTTCATTAAAGCCGCCCTCGCCGAAGCACTCCTCTAGTTGCATCATGAAGTCCTCGGAATAGAGGCTGTGGCCCTGCCCGGTCACGAAACTGATGGTGCTTTGAGAAGCGCCCGCAAGGTCAAGGATCTTCAGCCCCGCGCGGCCGTCAAGCGATGCGCAAAACTGCTCCAGGCCGCGACTGGTGCGAGTTTCCAACTCCGCGGAAGTTTTCAAAGCGACGCGGCCGGCGGGCTAACGCTTTCCGTCGGCTGCTCCGGCGGCCAATGCAGAAGGCGAAGATGTGGAGGCGCTGGAAGCCTGGTTGGCGGGTTTCAAAGCGGGCGTAGAAGGAGCCGGAGCGGGAGCCAGAGTTGAGGTGGCTGGCCGCCCTGCTTCCTGCCGGACAATGTCGATATTGCCCTTGAAATAAGCGCCGTCCTCGATCACCACGCGCGCGGTTTTGATGTCGCCCACCAGCTTCGCTTCCCGGCGGATGTCGATTTTGTCGGAGATCTCCACGTCGCCGTGGATGGTTCCAATCACCACCAATTCCCGCGCCTTGACGCTTGCCTTCACCTTTCCGTTGGGGCCGATGGTGAGCCGGTGCTCTTTCAGCTCCACCGAGCCCTCTACTTCGCCGTCAATTGTAAGATCCTCGCGGCTGATGATCTGGCCCTTCAGGATCACAGATTTTCCGAGAACGGCGGAGCGTCCGCCTTCGTGGTGCGGTTCAGGGGAGCGGCTGGGCAGTGTCGACATAGGGATTCCTTCCTTGGCTAGTTCGGACGCGGCTGGTGGCGGCCCGCCCACTGGTTTGGGCGTGAAATCTTCTTCTTTGCGATTGCGGTTCCACATGGCATGCGCCTCCTTGGCTGGCGAAATCTTGTCCGAATTCATCTATCGTATACCATCGCCGGAACCAGTTCATCCAGTATTCATACGCACTTTCCATCGGAAAATGCCGGAACGCACAACCTATTCATTTCACGTCGCCTTCGCCCCGCCGGGCTCCGTTCGGAATCCTCCCGACCCTCGCCCGCCCTCGCGCTTGGCGTTGGCTTCGCCAGCTACTGCCCGATCTCTTGCTGAATTGCCGCAGCGATCGCCTGGGCGCGGAGCTTCACGCGGTCCATCTCTGGCCCTTCCACCATCACCCGAGCTAGCGGTTCTGTGCCGGAAAACCGGACCACGACGCGTCCCGCCTCGCCGAACTCCCTTTCCGTTCTGCGAACCTCCGCGCACACGCGCTCTAGTTGATCCAGAGGCTTT
>DATGLY010000031.1:0-38588 GCA_035293905.1 Bryobacteraceae bacterium | reverse complement strand
TTCCGGGGTATGGATGACGATTTGGCCGGTGAGGCCGTGACGGAAGGCGTTGAGCGAGGAACGCTTTTTGCCTTCCCCGGTGCGGGGGCCGGTGGAAAGCTGCGCGTTGGCGCGGTTGGCCGCGAGCTGAGCTTGAGTCATGGATGGCAATCTCCTTCGGGCGCACGGTAGCAGGGGCGGCGCGGGTTGCAGGGCGGGCTGAGGAGGCAAAGGGTTGATGGGAAGGGAAAAAAATTTAGCGGGAATGCGGCAGCGCGATCGGAGGGGGAGGCGAAGGCCGATTTTCGAAAAGAAAACGAGGGATTGGGAGGGTTCCAAGGCACGCGGCTGGGGCGTGGTTGATATATAATCGCCCAACGAAGATGGAGGGTCAAATGCGAACAGTCATTCCGAGCGCGACGATGGCCGCGTGGCTGGCCGTTGTGGGGATGGCGCCTGTTTCCGGCCAGCAGGGCGCGAAAAACGGAGAGTGGACCACCTACGGCGGCGATCTGGGCAATACGCGCTATTCGCCGCTGGACCAAATTAACGCGAACAACTTCAACCGGCTGGAGGTTGCCTGGAAGTTCAAGACGGATAATCTGGGTCCGCGCGCCGAGAACAATTTGGAAGGAACGCCGCTCATGGCGAGAGGGGTGCTATACGCGACGGCCGGGACGCGGCGCGCGGTGGTGGCGCTGGACGCCGGGACGGGCGAACTGCTGTGGGTGCATAGCGAAAACGAGGGCCAACGCGGCGCGGCAGCCCCGCGGCAGCTATCCGGACGCGGGCTGGCTTATTGGGCCGATGGCAATGACGAGCGGATTGTGTACGTCACGCCGGGCTACCGCATGGTGGAATTGAACGCGAAGACGGGCCAGCGAATTTCGGGCTTTGGAAAAGACGGCATCGTCGATTTAAAGGAAGACGACGATCAGACGATCGACCCGATGAGTCCGGACATCGGGCTGCACGCGGCGCCGATTATCGCTCAAGGCGTGGTGGTGGTGGGAGCGGCGCACAAGCCAGGGGGCGTTCCGGCCAGCAAGACCAACGTGAAAGGCTACGTGCGCGGGTTCGACGTAAAAACCGGGAAACGGCTATGGACGTTTCACACCATCCCGAAGCCGGGCGAGGCGGGGCTGGAAACCTGGCTCAACGATTCGTGGTCTTACACGGGAAACACGGGCTCCTGGGGACAAGCTTCGATCGACGAGCAGCTCGGCACGGTATATCTGGGGATCGAATTGCCCACGGGCGACTATTATGGCGGCCATCGCCCGGGAAATAATTTGTTCGGCGAGAGTCTGGTGGCGGTGGATCTGCACACGGGCAAGCTGAAATGGTATTACCAATACGTTCACCACGGGATTTGGGACATGGACAATCCGTGCCCGCCGATTCTGGCCGATATCCAGGTGGACGGGCGGAGGGTGAAAGCCGTGGCGCAGCCGACCAAGCAGGCGTTCCTATATGTATTGGACCGCGAGACAGGAAAGCCGATCTGGCCGATTGAAGAGCGTCCGGTGGCGAAAGGGGATGTGCCGGGCGAGTGGTATTCGCCGACGCAGCCTTTTCCGACCAAGCCGCCGGCGTACGACCGGCAGGGATTTTTGATGGACTATCTGATCGATTTCACTCCGGAGTTGCGGGCGGAGGCCGAGCAGATCGTTTCGAGGTATCGCATTGGACCGGTGTTTACGCCGGGCGCACTGAGCAAGGCGGAAGGACCGCTGGCGACGCTGACGCTGGCGACAGCGGGCGGCGGATCAAACTGGCCGGGGGGTTCGTACGATCCCGAGACGCACATGCTGTTTGTGTCGTCGCAGGCGGCGGTGACGCCGATCGGGTTGACGCCGGGCGGGACAAGGAGCGACATGAACTACGTCTCGGGACAGGCGCAGCCGGCGGGAGGAGCCGGGGCGAGGGCGGGAAGGGGTCCGGCTTTCGTTCCGTCGCCCGCTACGGCGGCGGCCGATCCGGACGCGCCGGGCGGCGGGGCGGCGGCCGCGGGGAGGGGCGGGACCACGGTGCAGGGGTTGCCTTTGATCAAGCCTCCGTATGGAAGCATCACGGGAATCAATTTGGACCGGGGCGAAATCGCGTGGTCGGTGGCGCACGGCGATACTCCGGACAACATCCGCAATCATCCTTTGCTGAGAGGGATGAACATTCCGCGCACCGGGCGGCCGGGGACCGCCGGACAATTGGTGACGAAGACTCTGGTGGTGGTGGGGGAAAAGGGCGTGGCGACGCTGGCGGACGGACGGCGAGGGGCGTATTTGCGGGCGTACAACAAGGCGACGGGAAAGGACGCGGGGGCGGTGTATATGCCGGCGCCGCAAACCGGATCGCCGATGAGTTACATGGTGAACGGCAAACAATATATTGTGGTGGCGATCGGCAGCAACGAGTACTCGGCGGAATACCGGGCGTACCGACTGCCGGAGTAGGCTTTTTTCCTCCGCAGAGGCGGCGGCAACGCCGGAGATGTTTGGGACGGACGCGGGATCGGCGCGAGAGATCAGGGTTTGGAATAGTCCTTGACGTGGCACTTCAGGCAATTGCTATCGGCGGCAAAGGAAGCGCCGCCGACGGCGTGACAGTACGCGCATGAGGTGAGGCTGGCCTCGGCGGCGCGATGGGAGGCCTTTTTGTAATTCAATGGGGCGCGGCTCTGCGGAAAGACCTTGGGATGGCAAACGCCACAATCGCCTCCCACACGCTGGTAGTGCTTTTTGTGATCGAAAGCGACGTTGCCGTTGGAGGCTGGAAAGACGATGGCGTCGGGGGGCGCGGACGGCGAGGCGGACGGGGCTTGGGCGGGAGAAGGCGAGGGGGCGACCGAATCGGGCCGGATCTGAGGAGCGCGAAGGAACCAAATAGATCCGGCGAGGAACAACCCGGCGGCGACAACCCAAAGAACTGTGCGCATCAATGGGGCCAATCGACGGTTTCGGTCACGCTGAGACGCGCGCTCTCATAAACGGTCAACTTGAAACGCACCGCGGCGGAGGTGTTGCGATAGAGAATGCCGCCGCTTTGCAGATGGGCGGCGTCCAGGTCCACGGGTTTGGAATAGCCGGCGTCCTCGATTTGCAAGAGCCCGCTTTGGGCGCCGCGGATGGCGGGGGCTTGGGGATCCCAGCGGACGGCCAGATTGTCGCCGACGGGGACGACGCGCAGGGCCAGCGAAAATGGAGCCGGCGGGCGGGCGGCGGTCCAAACAGCGAGGAATCGGGGGGCCTGGTATCCGGCGGCGGCGCCGAGCAGGAGAAAAGCCAAAGAGACGACGAAGAGCGACAACCAGTGGAGGCTGGCGCGGGGGGGCTTTGCGGAGACGCCAGGGGGAGGCGGCGGCGTTTCGACCACGGCGGGCGGCGGGGCGAGTGAAGGAGCGGCCTGAAGCGAGGGGGGAGGCGCGGGTAGGGAGGACATCTCCAGACGCGAAAACAAAAACGGGCGCGGCGATTGGCGCGGAAAGGCGCCGTTGTCGCGAACAAAGAAGGCGGCCTCGGCCGGCTGGGCGGAGAAAGGCCGGATCAACATCGCCAGATGGCGCGGATGGGGGAAAAGGCGGTCCATCAACTCGATATCTTCGGCGCTGAGCTCGAGCCCGCCGCGGGTATGGCTGCGAAAATAGCCCACTAATTGTTTGGCCGGCGCATCAGGGCCGCTGGCGCTCCAACGCCGGCAGGCGTGCTCGAAGGCCGCCCGGTCATCGCCGGCCAGCAGATAGGAGGGACCGCGGGCATATTCGCAGGGGACGAGCTCGAAATCCTCGATATGGATGAAGGTTTGGCCGCCTGGCTCGGGTTGTTCGAAAGAGCCGATGAAGACGCCGCCGACCTCGGCGCCGCGTTTGGGAACGGCGGCGAAGGCGCGCATCACTTCGGGGAGCAGTTTGTCGACAATATCAAGATGGAAGCGAATGGCGAAGGTTTTTTCAGGAGGCTCCCAGAGATAGACTCCGGGCAGCGCTTGTGTGCTTGCCGCCATTTGAGTTACTGTTTCATCGTACTACGTGACGGGCGTTCTCTATATCGTATCGACGCCGATCGGCAATCTTGAAGACATCACACAGCGCGCGGCGCGAGTGCTGAAAGAAGCGGACCTGATCGCTTGCGAAGATACGCGGCAGACACGCAAGCTGCTGGATCATTTGGGAATCGCCAAGCCGATGGTTAGCTATCACGAGCACAACGAGGCGGCGCGGGCGCGGGAGCTGACAAAGAAGCTCGCAACGGGCGCCCGGATCGCCTTGGTGTGCGATGGCGGCACACCGCTGGTGTCGGACCCGGGCTACCGGCTGGTGAAAGCGGCGATCGAGGCAAAGATACCGGTGGCGCCGATCCCGGGCGCCTCGGCCGCGCTGAGCGGGCTGGCGGGCTCAGGCCTGGCGACGGACGCATTTCGATTTTGTGGATTCCTTCCGGCAAAGCCAACGCAGCGCCGGAAGGCATTGGAGGCGCTGCGGGAGGAATCCTGCACGTTGATTTTTTATGAAGCGCCGCACCGGCTGATGGAATCGCTGGAGGATATTGAAGCGGCGCTGGGAGAGCGGCCCATCGTGGTGGCCCGGGAGCTGACCAAGGTGCATGAAGAGTTCGTGCGCGGAACGCCCGGATCGGTCCGGGCCGAACTGGCGGGCCGGCCGTCCGTCAAAGGCGAAATCACGATTTTGATCGGCAAGAGGCAAGAGCGGGCCAAATCGGCGGCCGATCGGACGGCGGCGGAAGAAGAGGTGCGGGCGCTGGAGCGCCAAGGGCTGGCGCGAATCGAAGCCGTGAAGCAGGTGGCCAAGGCGCGGGGGATTCCGAGGCGGGAGCTGTACCGGCGGGTGATTTCCTAGGGCCAGACCGGACAAAAATTTCGGGCGGTATGCAGAATTGCCAGGGCCGGACTATTATCAATGGCCTTGATGTTTGGATTTTGTTGTTGACAATTACATAAACCCTGCACCATAATCGTTCAGTTTTGGCTCTTGGGGCAGGAAAAAAAAATGGGGTCTTGCTCCGCGAAAATTGACTGTGGTTTGCGCGCCCGGCAGGAGAGCTTGGCGCGCTCGGGTTTCCAGGTTGGGAGGCTATGCATGGGCTATAGGCGTTTGGCGGTTTGCGCTCTGTTTTCGATTTCTTTGGCCGCGTTTGCCCAGAGCGACCGCGGCAGCATCACCGGCACGATTACGGATTCGACGGGGGCGGTAGTTCCGAACGCTCCCGTGGAGATCAAGAACCAGGATACGGGAACCGTTTTTCAGGGCGGCGCCTCGGCCACGGGTAATTTTATCGTGGCGAATTTGCCGGTGGGGCAATACACGCTCACGGTGGCGGTGTCGGGGTTCAAGAAGTACGTGCGGCAGAACATCCAGGTGACGGTGGCGGTGGACACGCGCGTGGACGTGAACCTGGAGGTGGGCACGGCTGCCGAGACGGTCACGGTAAGCGAATCGACGCCGCTGCTGAAGACCGAAAGCGGCGAATTGAGCCACACCGTGTCGACGAAGGACGTAGACGAGCTGCCGCTGATGTTTATCGGGCAAAGCCTGACGGGCGTGCGCGATCCTCTGGCGGTTTTGAACGTTCTTCCGGGGACCGCGTTCGCAGCTGACAACGTCTTGCAGATTAACGGGTTGCCGAGCAACAGCGAGGCCATCCGCGTAGAGGGGCAGGATTCGACCAACAGTCTTTGGCGGCAATTGACCTCCTATACCAACCCGGGGTTGGATGCGATTCAGGAAGTATCGGTGCAAACCAGCAACTTTGCGGCTGAATATGGGCAGGCCGCGGGGGGGTACCTGAACTTCACGATGAAGTCGGGCACGAACCAGTTCCACGGCAGCGCCTCCGACTACATGGAAAACGAGGCTTTGAACGCCGGCCTTCCTTACACCGACGCCGGCATCACCAACAGCCAAAAAGCGGGACAGCACGTGCGGAACAAATTGCGGCGCAACGATTATGGGTTTACGATCGGCGGACCGATCCGCATTCCGAAAGTTTATAACGGGCAAAACAAATCGTTTTTCTTTGTAAATTTCGAGCAGTATCGCACGCTGACGGGCGTGGCGAATGGGACGGCGACGGTTCCCACCGACGCGTATCGGTCCGGCAACTTTTCCACGACGACTCCTTTGTGCGTGACGGTATCGGCGGCCTGTCCGGCGGTGGGCGGGCCGACGTACGCGACGCAGAGCGGGGCGCTGGCAAAGGACGGGTTGGGGCGTCCGATTCCGGAATATGGGGTGTACGATCCGCTGACCTCGATGCAGACGCCGACGGGCATCGTAAACAATCTGTTTCCGAACGGGCAGATTCCGCCGAGCCGGTTCGATCCGGTGGCGTTCAAGATTCAGGCTCTGCTGCCGGAGCCGACCAACGGCAATCTGATCAATAACTACAACATTCCCCCCTATTCGAACGACAACACGGGAACGACCTGGTCCACCAAGCTGGATCACTCCCTGAGCCCCACGATCAAGATATCGGGATACTACCAGCAAGTGGGACAACACGCGCCGGCCTACAATGGCTACAACATCGGCGGATCGGTTGCGGTGAGCAACGCCATTACGGGCGTAGAGCCAACCAATCTGCTGAATCGAACGATTCGCATCAATTACGATCAGTCGCTGCGGCCGACGCTGTTGCTGCATATCGGCGCGGGGCTTCTTTACACCTATTATCCGTATGTGACGAGCTCCTACGACCAAAGCCAAATTGGGCTGCACGGATTTTACGCGAACCTTTTCCCGGTGATCGGCGGGATCACCAACGGCGTCACCGGCGGCAGCAGCGTTCCGCTGGGCTCCGGAGGAGCCTATGGCAAGGAGTACGATGAGAAGCCGACGGGCAACGCCAATTTGACGTGGGTGAAGCGTAACCACACTTTTAAGTTCGGCGGAGAACTGATGTTCGACGGCAATATCCTGCAGTCGACGTACCGGTCGCAGGGCTTTCTGAACTTTTCAGGCAATGAGACGTCCGATCAGTGGCAAGGAGCGCAAGCGACGGCTCTGGTTGGCGGCAGCGGATTTCCCTACGCCAGTTTTCTGTTAGGGATGGTGGATAATTTCGCGGTCGCTCCGGCGGGGTCGATCCGGCTGGGCAACCATTCGATTGGATTGTACGCTCAGGATAGTTGGAAAGTGACTCGCAAGCTGACGCTGGATTATGGTTTGCGCTACGACTTCCAGACGTACTTGAGGGAACAGTATGGGCGGATGCAGGACG
Source organism: Bryobacteraceae bacterium (assembly GCA_035293905.1). Lineage (GTDB taxonomy): Bacteria > Acidobacteriota > Terriglobia > Bryobacterales > Bryobacteraceae > Palsa-187. Next base: position 31,377 of record DATGLY010000031.1, on the reverse strand, counting down.
CGAACCTTTACACGCCCAATCCCGTGGTGGGGGGATTTCCGGGGGTGGTGCTGTATGAAGGCAACGGACCGGGGCACTGCAACTGCTCTTTCTCGCACAACTATCCGTGGGCTTTCGGGCCGCGGCTTGGGATCGCCTACCAGATCAATTCGAAGACGGTCTTTCGGGGAGGCGCGGGAATTCAATATGGAACGGCGTCGAACGACGCCCAACTGATTATCAGCGCGGTGGACTTTTACAGCTTTGGGGCTCCGGGATATGGCCTTCCCGCCATGCCCAGCCTGGCGGCGGGCAATCCGTACGCGGCGGGCAATCCTTTCGGGAATCCGACTCTGACGTGGCCGAACACCAACCCGGACAAATTTCCGACGCGGACCATCTGTCCGGGCACGGCGAATGCGACCTGCTATACGCCGCAGAGTCCGTTCATCATGCTGGATAAGGACGCCCGGCCGCCGCGCGTGTTCACCTGGAGCATCGGCCTACAGCGCGAGCTGACTCGGAGCACCGTCGTGGAAGCCGAATACGTGGGCAATCGGGGAGTGTGGTTTACGGCGCCGGCGCTGGACGTTCTGGCCTACAACGCGCTGAACATCACGGATCTGTCGAATTTCGGGCTGAACCTTTCGAACTCGGCGGATCGCAGCCTGCTGGCGAGCACGCTGAATTCGCCGATCGCGATCCAGCGCGGATTTGGGACGCCTCCCTATCCGGGATTTCCGGTGACGCAGACGGTGGAGCAGGCGCTGCGGCCGCGGCCACAGTGGACCTATGTTCCGCCGTTTTTGGGACCGCCGATCGGGGACACCTGGTACGATTCGCTGCAAACAAAGATGACCCACCGCTTTTCGCACGGCTTTACGGCGCAGGGGTCTTATACGTTCAGCAAATCGCTGGTGCTGGGAACGAACTCCGACACGGCGTATCTCACCGCCGGCGGGTCGAGCATCTTTCAATCGGTGGCCGTCAACGATGTGTACAACCGCAACACCAACAAGGAGCTGTCTGGGTTTAGCCGGCCGGATGCGCTGGTGTTTTCGGGCAGCTACACCGTGCCGAAGCCGACCTTCGGGGTGCTACAGAACCGATACCTTTCGCAGATCATCCGAGATTGGCAAATCGGGGCGGTGCTGCGATACCAGAACGGAGCGCTGCTGGAAGTGCCCACCTCGCTCAATGGCATTTTCGCGCAACTCGACCGCACCGGGGGCCTGTTCTCGGGCGGAGCGACCTACCAGAACCTCACCAACGGCACAACCGGCCTGTTCACGGTGGATCCGAATTCTCACTTCGATCCGACCAAGCAACTGGTGTTGAATCCGGCGTCCTGGGCGGACGCTCCGGGCGGAACGTTTGGAGTGTCGGCGCCATACTACAACAACTTTCGCTGGCAGCGGCAGCCGGCGGAAAGCATGAACTTCGCGCGCAATTTCCGGGTGGGGAAAGAAGGAAGATATAGCCTCCAGGTGCGGGTGGATTTCAGCAATGTGTTCAACCGCCATTTCTTCAGCGCCCCCAACCTTCTATATCCCACATCGGTTCCGACCTACAACAATGCGCTGGTTCAAGGCGGTCCCGCGGCCGGGGCGCTGTCGGGCGGATTCGGCTACGTGAGCTTTTTGAACGGAGCCGGGGACACGCCGCGCACCGGGCAAGCGGTCGCGCGGTTTACGTTCTAGCGCGGCGTTCACGAGCGATCAGACAAAGCCCAAGAGGCGAAGGCGCGCAGGCGCGCGGAGGGGCGGCATCTCCCGGCCCCTCCGATCCCTGCATGCATGGATGTATGCATGTATGCAGAATGGCCAATCTTCTACTACGCCCAATGTGTCTTGACGGGCCTAAAATTTTTTAGGCTTGTCCCTTGACACCGGCGCGAAGCAGGGATAGGATATGGCAAACCGATAGGGTATCTCAAACTCTTCAGGGAGGTGGATTGTGCACAAAGGTTTGTCTTCGCGGCTCATGGCATGTGTGGCGGCAGCGGCATCGCTGGCTTTGGGCCAGGTAGGCAACGGAACGATTACCGGAACCGTTACAGATCCGGCGGGGGCCGTTGTGCCCGGGGCGGTTGTGGAGGCAAGAAACACCCAAACGGGGGTGACGTATCAATCGGTCACCACAAACACGGGAAACTATACGATCCCGGATCTGCCGGTGGGGATTTACTCGGTTACGGTGAAGGCTCAAGGCTTCAAGACCTATTCGCATCCGAACCTTGCCGTGGGCGCGGCGCAAAGGTTGCGGGAGGACGCTGCGCTAGAGGTTGGCCAAGCGGCGGAGTCGGTGACGATCACGGCGGAGGCGACGCTGCTGAAAACGGAAAGCGGGGAGCTGAGCCACAACATCAACATCCAGCAACTGGACGATCTGCCTCTGCTGGGCATCGGCACGGCCAATGCGGGGACGTCGGGCTACCGGAATCCCTATAACACGATTTTGACGCTTCCCGGGGTGAGCTCGTACAACAGCAGCGGCCAGTTCACGCTGAACGGGCTGGGAGGCAACATGGCGGAAACGATGAGGATTGAGGGTCAGGACGCTACCTCCCGGTTGTTCGGGACCTACGATTACACGCAGATGGCGCAGCCCAGCGCGGATTCGATTCAGGAGATGGCCTACCAGACTAGTAACTACGCCGCCGAATACGGGCAGGCAGGCTCGGTAGTGATCAACATGACGATGAGGTCGGGGACGAACCAATATCACGGCAGCGGCTACGACTACTTTGTCAACGAAGATCTGAACGCGGGAAATCCCTTCAGCATTAGCGGCGGACCCGGCAGCACGGTGGGCGGGAGTCTGGGAAAATACCGGCCGCGCAACCGGCGCAACGATTTCGGCGGCACGCTGGGCGGGCCTATTTACATTCCAAAGATCTACAACGGGCGCAACAAGACTTTCTTTTTCTTCAATTACGAAGAGTTTCTCGAGACGGTGGGATACGGCTTTACCGATACGGTGCCGACGCAGGCCTACCGGAACGGCGACTTTTCGGCGATTTCGCCGAACGGGAATTGCAGTCTTTGCGCGGCTTATCAGGTTCCGGCCACGCCGCTGGGCGGGGTGAACGCGCAGGGCCTGCCCAACCAATTGGATGCGCTGGGGCGGCCGATGTTCGCCAACGAGATTTACGATCCGATGTCGCGGGGCACGGTGGCGGCCTCGGGCTTGGGCTACGCCGATCCCTTTCCGAACAACGTGATTCCGGCCAGCCGGTTCGATCGGGTGGCGGTGAACATCGAAAAGCTGATTCCGGCGGCGCAAATCAATAGCCTGACAGGCAACCTGAACGCCAACATTCCGGGCTCGCGGTACTCGGCGATTCCGTCGTTCAAGATCGACCACAATATTTCGCCGGCGGATAAGTTGTCGTTTTACTGGTCGCGGAACAATACCGAGAGCCAGATATCGTCTCCGCTGGGCGGCGCAGACGGGCTGCCGCTGGAAATAGGGGCGTACCGGGGCACGTTCATTCCGAACTGGACGGCGCGTCTGAATTACGATCGCACGATCAAGCCGAATCTGCTGCTGCACGTGGGCGCGGGCTACTTTCACACGAGTTTTTTGGATCATGCGCCGTTTTTAAATTTCGATCCGGCCTCGGTGGGGCTGAGCGGGTTTGTCATCCATCGCCAGTTTCCTTCCATTACGGGGCTGGTGGGGACGGCCGGGACGCCGGGGGCGGCGCTGGGAGGCATGCAGAACATGGGCGAAGCGATCCAGACGCAGAACTACGAAGAGAAGCCGACTTTTGCCGCGAACATTACCTACGTCCGGGGCAGCCACACGTACAAGGCCGGGGCCGACCTGTATTTGGAGGGGGAGTTGATGGGAAGCTTTTCGACGGTTACGCTGGCGACGGGCACCGGCCCGACCTCGCAGCCATTCACGCCAACGGTGAGCTTTAACGGATACACGACGGGGTTTGGCTACGCCAGTTGGCTGCTGGGAGACTACACGGCCACGACGCAGACGCCGCAAGAGAATTATCGCTATGGGCAGCAGGTGTGGGACATGTTCGTGCAAGACTCCTGGAAAGTGACGCGCAAGTTCACGCTGGACTACGGATTGCGTTGGGACTATAGCACTCCGCTCCGGGAGCAGTATGGCCGTTTAGGGCAGTTTTCCATGACCTTGCCGAACGCCAATGCGGGAGGGCACCCCGGGGCGACCATCTTCGCCAGCAATTGCAATTGCCAGTTCTACCAGCCGGCGTATGCCTACGCGATCGGCCCGCGGCTGGGAGCGGCTTATCAGATCGACGCCAAAACCGTGTTTCGGGCGGGATGGGGCATCGCCTATCAGGCCACGGGAGGGACGGGAGCGGGAGGGCTGGCGGGTGGAATCGTGGCCACCAACGGATCGTATCCGCTGACCGGGATCAATCCCTTCGTAAACATCGAAACGCCGGGCGCGATCGTGGCGCCCAGTTGGCCCAACTTCGATCCGAATCGGTATCCGACTCCAGGGGCCGCGCCGGGCGCGGGGGGCGCGCCGACGATGCCCGACGCCAACCAGAATCGTCCTCCCCGGCTGATGCAATGGAGCGCGGGAGTTCAGCGGGAGATCACGCGGAATTTCGTGATGGAAGCTTCTTACGTGGCGAATCTGGGAGTATGGGAACAAGGCAACGCGTACGCCTTCAGCGGGCCGCTGGGCTTCCTGAGCCAGATTCCGGCGTCGCAGTTCGCCAAGTTCGGCCTGTATCCTTACCCGGGAACGGGTCCGGCGGGCTATGCTTACAAACCGGCGGGGCTGAGCTGCGTCGCGGGAAACGACTGCGACCGGGCTTTGCTCAGCCAGCCCCTGACGAGTACAGCGGTGATTCAGAAGCTGGCGTCGGTGGGGATCGCCAGCGTCCTTCCCTACTCGGGGTTCACGGGGACTTCCTTGTTAAGCGCGCTTTATCCGTTCCCGCAATTCGGAGCGATCGGGCCAACCGGATCGGCCACGGGGAACTCGAAGTACAACTCCCTTCAAGTCAAACTGACCAAGCGCTTCTCGCATGGGCTTCAGGCCAGCGGCGCCTACACTTTCGCGAAAGGGTTTACGCGGCCGGGGCGGCAGGACTTCTTCAATCCGGCGGGCAATCCCTGGGCGCTGCAACAGATTCCTCCGCAAGTGCTGACGTTCAACGTTACCTACACCGTGCCGAAGGCGAGCTTTCTGCCGAGGTATGTCGACGCGGTCAGCAAAGACTGGCAACTGGGCTTTTTCGCCAATTACCAGAGCGGGAGCTTCATCGCGCCACCCGCCAGCCCCACGGCGAGTTACCTAAGCAGCGAGGAAATCCGGAACCCGGGCGTACCGCTGTACCTGAAAGACATCAACAACATTCACAGCTACAACCCGTATTACGACCAGCTTTTGAATCCAGCGGCCTGGACGGCTTGCCCGGCCAACGCCACCTGCGCCGCAACATCGACGCTATATAGCGACTTCCGCAATCCGCGGCGTCCGCAAGAGAACGGCAACATCGGCCGGCACTTCCGCGTGGGCAAGGAGGGGCGGTACGATTTCTACATCCGGGGCGAATTCGTCAATATCTTTAACCGGACGCTGATGCCAAATTTCTCGACCGGGAATCCGCAGAATTTGCCGACGAAGAATGGCCTGGGAATTTACACCGCGGGATTTGGCATTCTGAACGCTTATCAGGCGCCGAACAGCGGTCCGGCGGCGGGGACGGTTCCGCTGGTGGGCCGCACAGGCACGCTGATCGCGCGGTTTACGTTCTGATACCGGCAGCCAATACCGCTCGCCGAGCGGGTTCCTAAGGAGGGGCTGCGGGCGGGGCGCAAGGGCGTCTAAACTGGTACATACCCAACATGCCAGAGAACGTTTTTGTCCGCCTGCGCCCCACGGGTCCTTGGCGGATTGGTCCCGACTCGGGGGATCGCGACCGGGTGGAGCGCATTTATCACAGCGACACGCTTTATTCGGCGGTCTCGCACGCCATGGCGCGGCTGGGCAGGCTGGAGGAATGGCTGGCGGCGACGGCGACGGCGGCGGAGCCGGCTGTGCGGTTTAGCTCATGCTTTCCCTTCCATGGCGACACCGTTTACGTGACGCCGCCGCGGAGCTTATGGCCTCCTCCGGCATCGTCGAAGGTGCGATGGAAGGGGGCGAAGTTCGCGCCGGTTACGGTGGTGGAGTCGCTGGTGAGCGGCAAGGGGGTGAACGAGGAAGGCTGGGCGGTGGATGGAGGCAGCGAGACGTTAATCGCGATGGGCACGCAGGGTCCCTTCCAAGTTTCGGTGCGGTCAAGCGCGGCGGTGGATCGGGCGGGGGCGGGAGTGGCGCCGCATTCCAGCGCTTGCCTGGAGTTTGCGCCCAACGCGGGACTGTGGGCGATGGCGGCGTTTGCGAGCGAGGCGGCGCGCGAGGCCTGGAAAGAACCGGTGGCGGGGGCGCTGCGCCTGCTGGCGGACTCCGGATTCGGCGGCGAGCGTTCGCGCGGATGGGGCCGCGCCGAGATCGAGTTTTCGGAGCCTCCGCCGGCGCTGGCGGCGCGCGAGACGGATGAGGCGGGGGAAAGGGCCTGGTGGCTGCTTTCCCTGTTCCAGCCCGGGGCGGCGGACTCGATCGATTGGAAGCGCGGCAACTACGCCGTGGCGGCGCGCGGGGGACGGGTGGAAAGCGAAGCGGGATGGGGATTGGCAAAGCGAGGCAGCCGGATGATCGCGGAAGGATCGGTATTGATTTGTACGGGGCCGCCGCGGGGGGCGGCGACGGACGTGGCGCCGCCGGGCTTCGCGCATCCGGTGTACCGGTGGGGCCACGCGGTGGCGGTTCCCATTCCTGTAAAAGTCGAGCCGAGCAGAGTAGGGCCGGCGACGGAGGCGGCGGCATGAGATACCGCGTCACGTGCCTGACGCCGACGTTGGTGGGAGATGGGCAGAAGCTGGCGCCGATCGATTACATGGTATGGCGCGACCACGTAAACGTACTGGACCAGCGGCGCATCTTCAAGCTGCTTTCCAAAGGCCCGCGCCTGGAAGGATACCTGACGCAACTGAAGAAGGCCGAGAAGCTCGACTTCGCTTCCTGGGGCGGCTTTGCGCAGAATTTTGCGGGACGGCGCATCCCCTTCGAGCATTCCAGCGCCATACCCGTTTGGGAGCGGGCGCGGGCCGAACACCTGTTCATTCCGACGTTCGCGGCAACGACAGCGGGGCCGTATTTGCCGGCCACGGCTTTGAAAGGGGCGATGCGGTCAGGGGCGGTGTTCGATCGTTGGAGCGAGAAGACCATGCGCGATCTGGCGGGGCGGATGCAGGGAGAAAGAGCGCCACGAAATCCGGCCGCAAAGCTGGAGGACGCGCCGCGAGCCAAGCGCGTGAGCGCCGGAGACTCCGGGGCCGGGACGTATTCCGCGATGAAAGTGTATTTACTGCGGGTGGCGACCTTGGCGGCGCGGGCAGGCAAATTCGAGCTGGGATGGAAATCCGCGCGGGGGACCTGCGACGCGCGCCATATCGAGGAAAGCACGCCGGCGTTTGCGGAGATGGCGGTTCCGGGGACCGAGTTTGAAGGGGCGTGGAAGGAGGATTCTCGTCAGGACCGGATACGGCTGTTCCAGGCTTCCAACCGATATGCGGCGGGTCAACTGGCGCGCCATAAGCGCTACGCGGAATGGGCGGGCTTGGGCAAACTGGCGGCGGCGGTTGCGGCGCTGGAGAAACACGTGGAGGAGACGGCGGGCAGCGACAGCGCTTGCATGCTTTCCATAGGCTGGGGCGGAGGGCTGCACTCCAAGGTGGCGTATTTGGAGACCGACGACGCCGCCTTTCGAGGGGTCCTGCGGGAATTTCCTTTTTTCCAGCGCGTGATGCAGACGGGATTGCCGTTCCCCAAGACGCGCAAAATCGTATTTGAAGGGGGAGAACCATCCACTTTAGCGGGATGGGTGAGGCTGGAAGTGGCCTAGAACTTGCTACAGTAGTAACGCTTTGCCGCGCGTCGATTCCAGTGTGGCTACGGCCGCCTCTGGCGAAGTCCGTTGGAAGCAGCTTTACCTAGGGCTTGGCTTCACGACGATGGCCACGCTCATTTTGGAATTGTCGCTGACGCGGATTTTTTCCGTCGTCTTTTACTACCATTTCGCATTCCTGGCGATTTCGATCGCGCTATTTGGATTGGGCGCGGGCGGGGTCCTTTCTTACGCGGTAGCAGGGAACGGCGGCAAGCTTGGCGCAAAACTCGGGGCGTTCTCCATGGCGAACGGCGTTTGCGTGGTGGGGGCTCTGGCCTTCATTTTGTCGCGAGCGGGCAACGCAGGAAATCTGACGCTGGGGCTGGTGTACTTCGCGAGCGCGCTGCCTTTTTTTCTGGCTGGGATTGTGGTGTCGGTGGCCATATCCGAAGCGATGGAGCGGGTGGATCGGGCCTATTTCTTCGATCTTGCCGGGGCCGCGGCAGGCTGTCTGCTGCTGATTCCACTGCTGAACGCTTTCGGGGGACCGAACACGGTGATCGCGGCGGCGGTATTGTACAGCGTTTCGGCTGCGATCTGGTTCAGCCATGCGGGCATGACGCGCGCCCGAGCGGCGTCGGCGATTTTGGCGCTGCTGCTGGCAGGGCTGATGGCGGCCAATGGGCAACGTCATTTTATCGATATCTCCGCCGCCAAGGGACAAAAGATCCCGCCGGAGCGCTTCACGGCCTGGAACAGCTTCTCGCGGATCGGCGTCACGCAAGTGGGGACGCGGTGGGAAAAGAGCGCAAACTGGACGATCCAGATCGACGCCGACGCCGGCACGGGAATCGCGGGATTCGATTGGGAGCGGGGCCTGACGGCGCGCGAGCGCTTCGATCTTCTGCACCAGGGGCCGGGATTTCCCTACGCGTTGCGTCCGGGGGCCAAAGCGCTGATCATCGGCCCGGGGGGCGGCTACGACGTAGCGCGCGCGATGGCGGGAGGCAGCCGCGACATCACCGCGGTGGAGATCAACCCGATTATCGCTAATACGATCATGCGGGGCAAGATGCTGGCCGAGACGCATGGCATTTACGAACGGCCGGAAGTGCGGCTATTCGTGGAAGACGGGCGCTCCTTCGTCCGGCGCAGCGCGGAGAAGTATCAAGTGGTGCAAGCCACGCTGGTGGATACGTGGGCCTCCACGGCGGCCGGCGCCTTTGCGCTTTCGGAAAACAATCTCTACACCTCGGACGCTTTCTGCGATTATCTTGCGCACTTGACCGACGATGGGATTGTGGCGTTCACGCGATGGGGGCTCGATCCGCCTCGCGAGTCGCTGCGGCTGATTTCTCTGGCTGTGGAAGCTCTGAACCGGCTGGGCGAAAAGGACGCCTGGAGACACATCATCGCGATTCAGGAGGATACGGAGCGATTGCACGGAAAGGGCGCGCTGGATACGGTGGTGGCGTCGCGGAGGCCTTTTTCGCAGGAAGACGTGGAGCGGGCGCGCCAGATCGCGAAGGAGGCGTCGATGGCGACGCTCTATCTGCCGGGGGATGCGCCATCGAATCCGTTCGGCAAGCTGGCGGTTTCCTCCGATCCCGCGGCGTTCTACGCCGAATATCCGTACGACGTTTCGCCGGTGGGAGACGACCGGCCGTTTTTCTTTTACACGGTTCAACCGCGCGATCTGTGGACCTTCTTTCGGCACGGCAATCGGGCCACGGCGGATTACAAGATTAATCGCGCGGTTCCGCTTCTGTTCGGGCTGATGGGGATCAGCCTCATCGCCACGGCTCTGGCGCTGGCGCTGCCGAGCTGGTTGCCGGGCAGCCGCTTGCCAAAACAAAAGGGGCTGCGCCGGTTTCTTTGCTATTTTCTTTGCCTGGGGGCGGGCTACATTCTGATTCAGGTGGCGCTGATACAGAAGTTCGTTCTGCTTTTGGGCCATCCAACCTACGCGCTGACGGTGATCGTGTTTTCCATGCTGGTGGCGAGCGGCGTGGGAAGTTTTTTCAGCGGCAAGGCGGTGGCGGGGCGGGATTCCCGACTGGCGCTGATCCTGGCGGCGGTGGCGGTTCTGGTGGCGGCATTGGCGATGGGCGCGCGGACCCTGACGACCGCCGCCGCCGCGTGGCCGCTGGCCGCGAAAATGGCGGTAACGACGCTCGCCATCGCGCCCGCGGCATTCCTGATGGGCATGCCCTTTCCGAGCGGCCTCCGCCGGCTGGAAAGACAGCACGCCTTCGCCGATGCGCAAGCGACGGCGCGGTGGGCGTGGTCGCTGAATGCGGCAGCGAGCGTGCTGGGTTCGGCGTCGGCGATATTTCTCGCGCTTTACTGGGGTCTCCGGGCGACGCTGTTGAGCGGAGGCGCGCTGTATCTGTGCGCCTTGGCGGTGTTGCTCGGGTCGGGAAAGAGCGTTTCCACGGCGGGCCGGGCGAACTCGCAAGACCGCGCATCGCCGGCGCGCCCGTGAAAGCGGGGCTTTCCAGCGACGGGAAGGCTCGGGTCAAGGCGAGCCGAGGGCTGGCCGTCCTGTTCCTACTACTGACCGGAATCGGAGTGGCGCGAATCGTTTCGACGTACCACGTCTTCAGCGGGACCTGGGACGAAGTAGCTCACGTAGCTACGGGCATGGAATGGCTGCAAAATGGAACCTACACTTTGGAGCCGATGCATCCTCCGCTGGCCCGCGTGGCGGTGGCGTTGGGGCCCTTTCTTTCGGGAATCCGGTGGGATCCGCGCTTGGGGATGTGGCAGGGAGGCAATGCGATTCTGGCGGCGCGGAACCAATATGGGCACAACCTGGCTCTGGCGCGGATGGGCGTTCTTCCTTTCTTCATGGTGGGCGCCTTTCTCGCGTGGCGTTGGACTTTAGCGCGGTATGGCGCGATTGCGGCTGGAGCAGCGGCGCTGTCTTTCACGACTTTTCCGCCGATTCTCGGACATGCCGCATTGGCCACCACGGATATGGCCGCGGCGGCTGGCTTCACCGCCGCTCTGCTGTCCTTCATCTATTGGCTGGAAAAGCCCACGGCCGCAAGGTCGGCGGCATTCGGGGCGGCCGCGGCTTTGGGGACGCTATGCAAATTCAGCGTTCCAATTTTTTTGCTGGCGTCGGGGGCGGGCCTGTGGCTGTGGCGACGGATATTGGAGCGGCGCGAGGGCTGCACCGCCGCACCTTTATTGCTGGCGGGGCGTGGAAAGATTGGGATCGCGGCGCTGGCGGCCATGGCGGCGCTCTGGAGCGGATACCGGTTCTCGTTGGGTTCGGCGGCCGAGTCCGCCCAGCGGCCTTATGGCGCGATCGACCGGTTGGTTGGAACTCGAGGATGGGCGCACGAGGCGGCGTACGCGCTGGTGGAGGCCAAGTGCATCCCCGCCCGGCCGCTAATAAAAGGGCTCGCGCAGGTCCGCGAAAAGGAGGAGCGGGGAGAGAAGAGCTTTCTTTTGGGGCAGGTTCGGAGCCGGGGGTGGTGGTATTTTTTCCCGGTTGCGCTGGCGGTCAAAACGCCGATTGCCGGCCTGATCCTGGCCGCAATGGGCGCGGCGGCAGCACTGAGGCTTTCCTGGGCGGGGAAAAATTGGATTTTGGGCGCGCCGCCGGTGGCGGCGGCGGCGACTCTATCCATCGCCATGCTGCAAAACCTGAGCATCGGCGTGCGCCACGTTCTGCCGATGTATTCCCTGCTTGCAATCATGACGGGCGTTGGGTTTCAGACCCTATGGAGGCGCGCCGGCGGGGGCCGGGCCATGGCGAGGACGGCGGCGGCAGCTTTGCTGGCGTGGCAAACGATTGCTTCGGCGCGCGCGCATCCCGATTACCTGGCGTATTTCAACGAGCTCGCCGGCCGCCATCCGGAAAAGATTCTGATCACGAGCGATCTGGATTGGGGACAGGATTTGCTGCGCCTTTCTTCCGTGCTAAGAGAAAGGAAGATTCCGTTCGTATCCATCGCCTACTCCGGCGCGGCGGAGTTGGAGCACCTCCAGCTTCCGCCGTTCCGCGCCCTGAATCCGTACGAGAGAGCCACGGGATGGGTTGCCGTCGGCATGATGCGCCGCTTCACAGGCGGCATCGGCCTTCCAGACGACGGCTTCCAGTGGTTGAGCGCTTATGAGCCGGTGGAATTGGTGGGGAAATCGATCCTGCTGTATTACATTCCGGATTAAACCAGATTCGCGTAGACCGCCCGCTCAAAGTCTCTTAGCAGTCCCACGGCCTGGGAATCGCAAAAGGGCAGGAACTGCATCATAAGCACCGCGCAGAGATTGCGGCGGGGATCGATCCAATAAAACGTATTGTTGATGCCGGCCCAAGAGAGGCTCCCGGCGGAGCGGCCGCCCGGATGGGGGTCTGGATTCAGAAGGAAGCCGAAAGTGTATTTGTCCTCAAATCCGGGGTGAAAATCGACGTCCGCGGAGACGCGGGGCGATGTGGAGCGCAGCTTGCCCGCGCTCAAATCGCCGATCTGGTTGGTGGACATCAGATCGACCGTGCGGGCTCGAAGAATGCGGCGACCGTTGGGGGCGGCGCCGTTGCGGAGGATCATTTGCATAAAACGGATGTAGTCGGGAGCCGTGCCATACAAGCCTCCTCCTCCGCTGAACGTTCTGGGCGGGCGTGGGGGATCTCGCCGGTCTTGTTGGAGAGCGCCGCCCGCCGATCGAAAGTAATTGCCGACCAGACGAGAGAATTTTTCGGCAGGAACCAGGAAGGCGGTATCGGTCATGCCGAGGGGATCGAAGATGTTAGCGCGAAAATACGCGTCCAGATTTTGGCCGGTCAGTTTCTCCACCAGCCTGCCCGCCCAATCCAAGCCGGGGCCGTACCGCCAGCGGGTTCCCGGATCGAAAACCAGCGGTTGTCCAAGACCGTGGCGCCGGTAATACGTGGATATCTTTTCATCCCAGATGTCGTAGGCGAATCCCGAGGTGTGGGTGAGCAGATGCTTCAAAGTCACTTGCGAGCGGGCCGGCCGGAAAATCGGTTTGCCGAGCAAGCTGAAACCTTCGAGAACCTCAAGGCGGGCCAGCCGGGGAAGGTGCTTGGAAACCGGCTCATCCAGGCCGAGTTTCCCCTGCTCTACAAGCTGCATGACCGCGGCGGTTGTGATGGCCTTTGTCATGGAGGCGATGGCGAAGATGGAGCCGGGGGTGACGGGCGGGCCGGAAGAGTCGCGCAGGCCAAAAGCGCCGGAATACAGAATTTCGCCGGAGGTGGCCGCCATCGCGACGGCGCAGGGGATTCGCCGCCGCGCGATTCCATCACGCAAGATTTCATCGACGCTTGCGGCGCCCGACAGGGGCCGGGCAGGAGCGGCCGCCAGCAGAGCCGCTGCAAACCGGCGGCGGGTGATGGAAGCCATGCGCTTCACTCGGAACCATGCTTGCGGCGGCGGTAAAGCCGGAGATGGCCGCCTGGCGAAGAAGCATAATCCAGGGCGAATTCCTTCAAGATTCCCGAAGAACTCTCCAGTTCCTGGGGGCGCATGAGCGTTGCGGGCTCGGCGTCAAAGAGGATGTAGTCGAGCTGGAACTGCCGCGACGCCAACCGTTCCAGGTACACCTTCAAAGGGACATAAATGTCCGTCTGCGGCGACCGCACGTTCCGAAATCTCACCGGGAAAATGACGTCTCTCGCCTCGAAATTGGACAGATCGATGAGCGACTTGGGCGTCCAAATCCCCGTGGCGTGCACGGTGGGGCTGGAGTGCTCCTCCGGATCGGTGAAGGAAAGCGCGAGCAGCACGCTGTTGGCCGGAATGCGGGGCGCCAGCGCCGCATATTCCTGAAGGCGCGCATTCCAATATTTGTAAGCGGGCTGCCGGCGCCAGAGGGCCACAACAGAGAGTCCGCTCAAAAAGATTGCCAGAAGCGGGCAAAGCATCTTGCTTGGTCCCTGTACCATGGCAAGGCCGGCGCACAGAAACAAGAAAGCGAAAATCGCCAGCCTCTCGCGAATGAGGCCGAGGGTTCCGAAAGCGTCGGGGCCGAAGGCGATCACGGGAGCGAGCGCAAGCGATAGAATGAGCATGGAATTTTTGAAGCGCCGGAGGCCGCCCGTCATCGCGGCGAAGACGATGAGCAGGAGCGCGCAGGCCAGCGTCGTCCGGCGCAACCACCATTCGCTCTGGCCATAGCTATTTAAAAATCCCAATTGATAAAGGCTCCGCGCAGCGCCCCAGAAGGAAAAGCGCGGAAACGACAATTGGCCGGGAACTCTGGTGGACAACAGATAGAGCAGGCCCGGCAGAAGAACGGCGGCGGCAGCCAAGCGGCGCTGCTTGAAGGAACGTGAAACTTTTGGAACCGGGACGGCCAGGCGCTCCCACGCCAGAAGCCAAATCGCGCCCATAGCGGCGATGGCCCAAGCCATGGGATGACATAAATAGGCAGCCAAAGCAAGCGCCGCGAGCGCCGCCAACCGGCCGCCGCGCAGAGGCCGATCTTTGCCGGCGGCCACATATGCGAGCGCCGCCAAAGCGAGAGGAATGGCGGCGCAGAAGTTCCAAAATCCGAGATGAAGAAAGTGGTTATAACTGAGAACGAAGGCGAAAAAAGAAAAGGAGCGCGCTTGGCCGCCGAGGGCCTGAAGCAGCGCCCGGAACGCCACGGGGAAAGAGACGAGATACAGGGTCAAAAACGTCTTTTCCGCGGCCAAGGGAGGAAGAACCGCCAGCAAGGACGCCAGCACAAGCTGCGTGAGAACGTTTCCGGGAGTGTGAAAGGTGATGCGGTAGTACTGCTGGTAGAGCGGAGTTTTGGAATAATTCAATAAGATTGAGGCGTTATAAAGGTGGCTGGGGCCGTCTAAAGACGGGAAATAGGTCCAGAACCATAGGGGAATGAGCTGCGCGCCCAGGGTGAGAAGGAAAAGGACGTCCAGCGCAAAGCTGGCCGGGTCGCGATAAGCGCGCGACGAATAGATTCGCGCAAAACGGGAGGGCAGCGCGAGGTGGGCGGTGAAGGAAGCGGCCATGGGAAGAAACTGGATCGACGAACAGAATACAAAAGGCGCGGCGCCCGGGGCAACTCGACGGTTTTCCCAAAGGCGGCTCGATTCGCGCTTCAACCGCCCTTGAGGAAAGGCGCGACGGAGCGGAATGCCGCCGGGTGCTTGGCCAGCCAGACAAGGCTGTATTCCGTCGAAAAATAGAGCAGGAAAAGACACGCGAGCGCGAGCATAGCCGCTTCGAGGACAACCGCGGCCGGCCGCCAGCGCTCCGCCATCTCCACGCCGGCGGCAAAGATCCCGCAGCCTCCGATCATGGCGATGAACAGGTAGCGGCCTTGCATAATCGGCCACCAATGGTACTTGGCGACGGTGATGAAGAGACTCGCCAGGCATGTGAGCCACACCGCGGCCGCGAGGTAGACCGTAAGCCGGCGCGCGGCGTCCGGATGGCGGCGAAAATTCTTCAAAAACCGCGGCAATCCAGCGGCCAACGCAATGAGCCCGAGAAAAAAGACCGCGGACGGGGCCGCCGCGAGCGCATAAATGGCGACGCCAATATGCCGGGTGCGCGGGTAGGCGTTGCCGGTGAAGTTAGACTCCGGAATGTGCTGATACCAGAAAGTGCCATAGAGCAGGACCGGATAGGCGCCGCCGGTTGAGGGAGAAGCGACGGGCGAGGCCAGCAAACGGGCGATATTCACGTCGACAAACGAGATGGGCCCGCGGTAGTACATGGTGTCTACGGGTTTGGAGGGAAAATCCATGGCGTTCAGCGAAACTCGGCCGTAGCGCACATAATTATCGATAAATTTGTAGCTTCCCAGGACAAACACGATGCCCAGAAACGCGAGGCTCCGCAAAATCGCCTGAGGCGCTTGAATCTGTGTCCAGCCCATCACGGCAATTAAGATCAGCAGCGGCGGCACAAAGGCGAGAAACGTAGCTTTCGTCGACAGCCCGAGCCCCGCTACGACGGACAGGAGGACCAGAGGCTTCCATCCCGGCGCAGATATGTACCGGTACGCTTGAAAGACGGCTGCCGCGCCCAACAAAAAAACCAGAGTGTCATTTGAGATATAGAGCGAAAACATGACGAATTGCGGAAGAAAGCAGACCAGCAACAGGCTGTAAAAGCGAGCCTGGGGGGATTCGATCAGCCGCTCGCGGCAGATCAGGCGATAGAGCAGCGACAAGGCGGCAATCGAGCAGGCGAGGGAAAACAACTGGACGGCTTTGAGGCTTCCGGACCAGGCGAGCCAGGGCGAAGCCAGCAGGTAGTAAAGAGGAGGGTGCTGGGCTTGGGGCAGATGGGGGGTCAGCGTCGGGGGGAGCCGCCGGTATTTCACAATATACTGAATCACGCCGGCATGGTAGTCGTTATTGCTGGGCGCCAGAAACCAGAAGGTGAGAAGCCGAACCGCGATTCCGCCCCACCACAGCCTCCGCGTCCATTCCGGCCGGTCCCACAGCGGCTTTGATTCGACGTGCAAGGGGCCATGATAACTTATCGCGGCGCAAGCGCTGGCCCAAGCGGCAAGCGGGCTTTCGCAGTTTGCGGGCGTTTGCGAAAATGAAAGCAGGAAATAGCAAAATGCTAATTTCCTTGCCGTTTAACGACCGCGTTGTAGCCGGGAAGCTTTTGGCGGAAAAGCTGAAAGCCTATGTTAACCGCGGGAATTTGCGCGTGTTGGGGCTGCCGCGCGGGGGCTTGCCGGTGGCGTACGAAATTGCCCGGCATTTGAACGCTCCGCTGGACGCGTTGCTGGTGCGGAAGCTGGGCGTGCCCGGCCAGCGGGAGCTGGCGTTTGGCGCCATCGCGGCGGGCGGGGTGCGAGTTCTCGACGACGATGTGATCGGCGCAGCAGGCCTGAGCGCGGAGGAGATCGAACGGATTATTTCGGAGGAATCTCGCGAGCTTGAAACAAGCAACCAGCGCTACCGCGAAGGGCGGCCCGCTTTGAACCTGCGCGGTTGCGCAGCGATGGTGGTGGACGACGGCGCGGCCACCGGCTCCACCATGAAGGCGGCGATTGAGGCTCTGCGTTTGCAGGGGGCTTGCCGGGTGGTGGCCGCGGCTCCAGTGGCCTCCGCGCCGGCCGCGGAAATGCTGCGCGAACAGGCGGACGATTTTGTCTGCTTAGCCGAGCCCGAACCCTTCTATGCGGTCGGCTTTTGGTACCGCGATTTTTCGCAAGTCAGCGACGAGGAAGTCCGCCGGCTGCTGGCGGGGCGGGCTGAGGAGCCGGCCGCCTGAGGAATTTGCGCCCCAACCGGAAAATACGCGGGGGAATGGTCTGCGGGGCCGATGCCCTTTAATTATTTCAACTATTTCACCGAAATTGAGGAGCATTTCCGGCGGGCTCGGGGAACGGGACTCTTTCTTCTGTCGCCTCTGGATTGGGCGCTGATTGAAGCATGGAAAAACGGGGGAGTGCCCTTGGAGGCGGTTCTGCGCGGCATCGACGCGGCGTTTGCGAAATGGCGCAGCCGGCCTAGCCGCGCGCGCACGCAGAAGATTAATTCGATCGCATTTTGCGCGCAGGCCGTCGCCACGGAGGCGCAGGCCATGGCGGAAATCGCGGCCAGCTCGCGGCGGGCCAGTCCCGCGCCGTTTTCGCTGGAGGAAGTTCGCGCCTTTCGCGGCCGCAATGTGGAGATGTTGCGCGCGGCCGGGCAGCAGGATTTGGCCGAATCTCTCGCGGCGCTCGATCTGGAGGCGCTGTACGGGGATCTGGAGCAACTGGAACAGAGGCTGAACGCGATTGAGGATAAACTGATTGCGCGTTTACGGGCGGCCGCGAGCGAGGCGGAGCTTTTTGAAGCGCGCCTTGCTTTGGATCGGGAA
Organism: Bryobacteraceae bacterium; assembly: GCA_035293905.1. Classification (GTDB taxonomy): domain Bacteria; phylum Acidobacteriota; class Terriglobia; order Bryobacterales; family Bryobacteraceae; genus Palsa-187. Next base: position 13,650 of record DATGLY010000031.1, on the reverse strand, counting down.
CTGAAACCGTATCGGGGCAAGATGAGCGCGGCGCAGCTTGCGATGCTGGAGAAGCAATTTCTCGAGCGAAGATTGCTCCAAGCGGCGGGCCTTCCCAGGCTTAGCTTGTTTTATCTGCACTGAGCGCGGGCCAGCCCTTTGTGCGCGCTAAGCTGCGCGCGCCGGCGCCGCCGATGGGAGCAGCGCCGGGCTATCGGGTTGTGTATGATTGGACCGTGCCGGACGATTTTCCCGATTTGACGCCCCTTCCGATCGAGGACGTCATCGATTTGCATTCGGTCCCGCCGCGGGATGTACAAGCAGTGGTCGAGGAGTATTTGAGCGAGGCGAGGCGCCACGGATTGAAGCAACTGCGAATCATTCACGGCCGTGGAATCGGCGTACAGCGTGAGATCGTAAGAAAGGCGCTGGAGCGCGCCGATTTTGTTCGGGACTACCGCGATGCGCCCGCCGAGGCGGGAGGCTGGGGCGCGACGGTGGTGACGCTGGTTTGACGCGCATCCGGCGGCGTAACCAATTGAGAGACTCCTGTCCTGATTCGCGAGATCGGGCGGCGATTCGCGTGCGCGCAAACGTGCGCCCATCTCTGTAGCGATGGGCCGCGAGGCCGAAAGGACTCCGTGTCAGACGGGGGCGCGTTACGCCGATTATGCCCGGCTCATTTCTTGCCGGCGCGGGCCGCGGCGGAATGTGCTTCGCAATCGCTTAGTCGGCGCGGCCTGCCTTGGCCAGTGGCTGCGTCTGCGCCGGATGAATCTGGACCAACGGCTGGGCGTTACCGGGACGGCTGTCGCGGTTCAGAAAAAGGTTGATGAACGAACTGGTTCCCTGCAAGGCGCGATTCCGCGGCGGAATGAACAATTTCAACTCCTCCACGCGATTTGCCGCGCGCGCATGCTCGTAGACCTTCACCCAGATGCACGCCTTATCCGGCAGCACCTCGCATTGGCCGTTCAGCGTGCCGCCGCAGGGACCGTTGCGGAGATTCTTCGGACAGGTCATGGGGCAGACGTATTCCATCTCGCCCAGCACGCAGTTCCCGCACGCTTTGCAACCGAACACCGGCTCCTTAAATGCCAGCTCGGCGCGCTCCACGAAATGCGCCAACGCCGGGCGCTTGTCGATCCAGCCGAACAACGAGGAAAGCAACTGCCTTAAGCCGCTCTGCTTCTTCTTCACCGGGAACGCCGCGGCGATCGCGTCGGTAATGCGCCAGGGAAGGGGAAGCGGTTTGTTTCCGCGCGGCGATTCGAAATAGAAAAATCCTCCCTTCGGGGAATAGGAAATCTCTTCGGCGAATTCCTCCCATTGCGGGGCGATTTGTTCGGAGCGCTGGATGATCCAGCGAATTTGTTCCTCCTGATGACCTCCGCCAATGTACGCGCCGGCATAGCCCAGTCCGCGCACAATCGCCACCATGCGCGCCGCCCGCTCCAGCCGCGCCGCCAAGCCTTTATCCGGCGCCTTGGCCTCTTCTTGGACTCTTTCCAACAGTTCCTGCGAAACCCAGCAGCCCGGCGGCTCGCCCTTGGAGAATTTTCGCGCCGCGCCGGCCGGCAAGATATAAACGTTCCCCAAAACCGGCGTCTTCAGGTCCTTCTCGTCCAGGTAGCGCCGCAGCTCGCGGAATTTTTTCGCGTCATAACCAAGCTGCGTGATCGCGAAATCCGCGCCCGCCGCGATTTTCTTCTCGAGCTTTAGATATTGATAGACGCAGTCGGCTTCCGTGTATTTGAAGGGAGAGACGGCGACGGAGATCTGGAAGGGGTGCCCCTGCCGCTCCCGAAATTCGCGGATCATCTCCACCAGTTGGACGGAGTCGAGATCGAAAAACGGCTCATTTCCTGCGTCCTGCCGCTCGCGGCTGGGATAATCGCCGGTGATCGCAAAGACGTTCTCCATGCCCAGCTCCTGCATCTGCTCCAGCGCTTTCTGGATATCGCCGCGCAATTTATTGACGCATGTCAGGTGAACGTTGGGAGTGATTCCGCGCGCCTGAACTCCCGATGCAATGCGGATGGGATCGTGGCCCATCGAGCCCCCCGCATAGCTGGTGACGCTCAAGCCCGCCAATCCGGCAATGCCGGCCAGCTTCGCCGCGCCTTCAATGATCTTCTCTTCCGGAGAGGACGCGCTTGCCACCAGTTCCACCATGTAGCAGAACCGGCGCTGAGCCAGCGCTTCGCGGATCGGATTGGAAGCCGGCATGTTCCTCAAACCCTCACGGGCCGTTCCACGATGGTTGCCGCTCGATTGCCTAGCTCCTTGCGCACCATCTCCGTCCCCTGGACCATCGACTGCATCTTGGCGAACGCCACATCGCGCGGCAAATGTACGCATCCGCAATCGGTGAGCACGTAAATCTTGTCGGGAGGCATCACCTCCAGCGCCCGGCGGATGTGCTCGGCCACCATTTCCGGCGTCTCCACTTCATGGTTCTTCACGTCGATCACGCCCACGCCCAGCTCGAACGGCGGCTTGAATTCCGTGAACAAATCTAAGTCTTCCCCGCCGCGGCGCGCGAATTCCAGCGTGAGCTGATGCACTTTCGCCTCCAGAATCGCCGGAAACAAATACCGGTAGCTGCCTTCCCACGACGGCTTGCCGTAGCGGTTGCCATAGCAGATGTGCACCGCGATCTTGGCGTCCACTCCCTCCACCAGCGCGTTCAAAGACTTCACTGCCCAATGAATATCTTCCGGAAACCCGGAATAATACGGCTCGTCGATTTGGAGAAATCGCGCCCCGGCCTTCACCAGCGCTTTCAGCTCCAAATTCATCACCCGCGCCAGATCCATCGCCAAAGCCTCTTCGCTGGGGTAGTGCTGATTCCGGATGCGCTTGGCCAGACAGTGCGGTCCGGTGATGCAGAATTTTGTCTCTCGCCGCGTGAAATTCCGCAAAAAGCGGAAATCCGAAACCAGGCCCAGCGACGCCATCGGCAGCTTGCCGCGCACGATGCTGTCGTAAAAGTCGTAGTAAAACTTCTTTGAGGAGCGGTCGATTTGAACGCCCGGAAAGCGCTCCAGGAAATAATCGACGTTATTATCGCGCCGCAACTCGCCGTCGGTGATGATATCCAGTCCGGCGATTTCCTGATCCTTGATGGCGGCCTTTGTCGCCGCGTCATAGATCTCGTCCAGATCGTGCCGGCTGATGCGCCGGGAAAAATAGTCGGTCTTAAGCCGCTCCAGCCAGCCGGGCATGGCGTAGCTGCCGACGATCGCAGTGGGAAGAATGGGAAGATTCATGGGAAGCCTAATCGCGCCGGGTGGTGTATAAAACCGATGTCTTGGATCCTTTGCGGTACGGGAACGGCGCGAAGTGCACGTCGTAGCCGGCGCGCTCCGCCACCTCTTTCAGTATGGCGCCGTTCACCCAGTTCAACAGCGACCCGTCCAGCTTGCCCGGGCCGTAAAAGCCAAGCCGGTATTCCTCCAGCCGCTGCACGAAAATATCCTGCACTTCCAAAAATCCCCGCGGATGAAGCAGCGGAAGCGTCCGTACGAAGCTCTCCAGCGCGCCCGAACTCAAGTGAAGGCGAAAATCGCTGGGAGCCTGCTCCAGTATGTCTTCCAGCTTGCCGGCGTCCAGGCCCTCCGGGAATGGGAACTCCGGCAGATCCTCAAGCTGCACCAGCCGCTCTTCCAGCCGCACCGCTTTCCACACTTCCCGCCAGAACTCCACGCCCCGCTCGCGCGAACCGAATTGATCCAGCCGCCCTTCCAACAACCGGTCCACGCACGGGCGGATCGCCTCCGGCGCCACCCCAAAATCCGCCGCCAGCCGCGCCACGTCGTTCATCGGAAGGTAAGCTCGCACCTGCACGAAGTAAAGATGTCCGTCCCGCCGCACCACCTCTTCATCGGGCAGATTGTCATAGACGTTGGTGGAGTGGACGTACATGACCTTGTAGCGCAGAAACGAAAGCGTCTTCAGCGGGTTTTGCGCGTCCAACACCAAAAAACTGCACAGATCGACGTGCTCGGCCACCGCCGGCCGCGACATATCCAAGGTCCCCAAAGCGTAATCGCCCAGCAAAATGCGCAATTTGGGATAGAAGGAAGTTCCCCGCTCCCGGTCCAGCTCGCGGAACTTGTCCAGCCACAAACCCATCCGCGTTCCCGTTCCCACTCCGATCTCCAGCAGAAAGATCTCGGAAGGCAATTGATTTTTCGCCTCCAGCTTGCGCATCCGGTTCCAGAATTCATCCGCGCTGTCGGCGATCGCCTGCGGCTGATGGCCGTCGGATTGTCCGCCCGGAAGCGATTGCTCGTACCGCTTGCCGGTGGCCATCTCCCAATCCTTCAGCTTGTTCCAATACAGCTTATTGAATTCCCACACCACGCTGGACCGCATGGATTGAAAATCCTCGAGCGGCACCCGGTCGGCCAGCTCCGCTCCCGGATTCGCCGCCGCCTTCGCCCGCGCCAAGGCTTTCAGAATCTCCGGCCGCAGGCAGCCCGGCTGCACCTGCCGCGTATCGATGTGAATGTCCATGATCGGCGCCGGCTCGCCCTGAAAGTTATAGCCTTGCGTGGCGATCACTACGTCGCGGAAGTTCTGCTTGTACTGAATCCAGTCCAGCTCGATCTGGAGCCGCGCGAACTGGTCTTTGCCGATGTGGCCCTCTTCCAGCAGCGAATAGATGGTTGCGACAACGTCCTGCGCGGCGCTAGCCGCCACCTTGTCTTGAAGGTGATTCAGTTTAAGGATCATGGTTCGAGCGCGGCAATGCGGAAAGGTCTTGAACGCAGTCTGGACCTAACGGATTTTCCAGCATAGCGCGTTTTCAGCCGCGCCCAGAACCGGCCGCCCGGCTGCCATTATGGCAGTCCCGCCTTGCCTCGCAGGTGCTGCGCGTCTTGCTGGTTCTCCTGGCAGATGTATTCCATCAGCTCTTCGTTGGGTCTCAGCGTTGCCGTGAACTTGATTTTGAACGGCTTCACATACATCACCGGGTCGATGATCGTCGTTTCGTTCTCCAGCGTCCCTAGGTCGACGCGCGTGTATCGCTCGATCGTGTGAAGCTGCTCGCTATGGGGATGGCCCCGGAAGTCGAACCAGAACTTGTCGTTGAATCCGATCGTGTCCACCACCAGGGTGTCTCCCTCCCACTTGCCGATGGAGTGCCCGTACCAGGTCGGGTCGGGATCGTCGGGATGCTTGGTTTGATTCAAAAAGATCTGCCGGAAGCTGTGAATATTCCCTTCAAATAGGAAAAAAATGTGTGTTTTCCCCTGCTGCACGATCCGCCACGGATAGGGAGCGATGCGCGGGACGCCGGTCGGCAGGCAGTTGGCCTCCGGATCATCCTTGGATTCTCTCGATTCGAAAATCTTCTTGCCCTCGGCCGTCATTTCGATGGCTTCCCCCGGCATCAATCCCTGGGCCACGTCGCCAATCGGGCCGCCGCCGCTCCACACCCCCGACAGATCCACGCTCCCGTCCGGAAGACGCGGCGTGGGTCCTTGCGGCCTCGCCGGACCTCGCCCGCGGCCTTTGCCCTTCTTCGTGTCGGCGTTCGCGCTCCCGCCCGCCGGAGCGGTCGCTTGCGCCGGAGTCAGTTCCGTCTTCTGCCCGGGCGCGGCCTGCTGCGCTAGCCCCAGTTGAACCGGCCCCAGAAGCTGAAACGCGCCCACCGCGCTCAGCGCCGCAATCGCGCCCCCCACAATCTTTTTCACGTCGTTCTCCTTGATCGGACCTACTGGCCTTCGCTGGCCGAGCCCGCGAACACCTTCTTGCCGTCCGGCAGCGTCACGGTCCGCGCGTTCGCCAAGTTCGCCCCGTCCTTCGCCATGGAGCCGCTCACCGTCACTTCATCGCCCACTTTCAGCGAATTCCTCCTCCAGCCGTTCCGCGTCAGCACGTTGGGGCTTGCCAGCTCGAAATTCCAAGTGGTCACCTTGCCGCTGGAATCCTTCACGTCCACATAGAAGCGCGCGTGCGGATTGGTCCACTCCACCTTCGATACGGTCCCCGTGATGGTCACGGGCTTGTTGGAGTCGTACTCCGCCGCAAACGAATGATGAGCAACCGCCGGAACCGCCGGGATGAGCAACCCGAGTCCGGCCCCCAGAGAAGCGAGCGTCGATTTCATCACAACCTCCTCTGGTGAGTTTACATCAAAACGCCGGCGCGCGCGGCCGTGGGCGGGTGGGCGCGGTAAGATTGGTGGAGGCGGCGGGAGTCGAACCCGCGTCCGAGAAAGTCTGCCGTTGAAAGACTACGTGCGTTTCCGGTTCGGTGGTTGTCGGCCGCCCCATTAGATCCCGGCAAGAAAGAGCGGCTTAGCCTGATTCATTCCGGCTTTCGGCTCCAGGCGGAAGCCTTGGACCTGCTCCTGCAAAATGACGCCCGCGGATCCTGTGCAGGCCCAGGGACCCCGGCGGCTACCTAAAAATTAGGCGGCGAAAGCAAACTGCTGATTGGCAGTTTTAGGTTTCCGATCGTTTTACGGGAGCTCGGAACCCGGCACGACTTCCCACGCCAGATGCAATCCCGTCGAATCCGTTGCGCCCCCTTTCCAATTCATTCTAACATCGGAGCAGAGCCAGTTTTGAGCTGCCAGGCCGCGCGCGGCGTTCGGGGATCGGCTAAGTTTGGCCCAGGACCGCGCGCGCTGCGAGAAAGCGATGCCCACGATCGTCACGCCGGAAAAGGGTACAAATCAGCGCGCCTTCGAAGACCAGACGCCGATGTATCATGTGGTTTTGCTGGATGATGACGAGCACACCTACGACTACGTGGTCGAGATGCTCGGCGCGATCTTCTGCCTCCCCGCCGAAGTAGCCTTCCGGCATGCCGTAGAGGTGGACACCACGGGCCGCACCATCGTCATTACCTGCGAGCGGGAACAAGCCGAGTTCGGACGCGACCAGATCCATGCCTACGGCGCCGATCCGCGGATGCCGGTTTCCAAAGGTTCTATGAGCGCCATCGTGGAACCCGCTCGCTGAACCCAAGGTTTTGAGCCCTCTGTGCGAATTCTAGTCGTAGAGGACGAGCCCAGGATGGCGGAGCTGCTCCGCCAGGGCCTCACCGAGGAAGGCCACGCCGTGGTGGTGGCCCGCGAAGGCCGCTCCGGCATGAGCCTGGCCGAAAACGAACAATTCGACTTGCTGGTTCTCGACGTGATGCTGCCTGGCGCCGACGGATTCGCCATTGTCCGCCGTGTCCGCGCCCGCCACATCCAGACTCCCATCCTGATGCTCACGGCCCGCGACGCCACGCGCGATATTGTGGAGGGCCTCAATCTCGGCGCCGACGATTATCTCACCAAGCCATTCTCCTTTCAGGAGCTGTTTGCGCGCGTGCGCGCCGCCGGCCGGCGCGGCCCCATCGCCCAACCCGTCGTTTTGCGGGTGGGCGATCTCTCGCTGAATCTGGGAACCCGCGAAGTGCGCCGCGGCCCGCGCCTCCTCGCGCTGACGCGCACCGAATACTCCATACTGGAGCTGTTGATGCGCAATGCCGGCCGCGTCCTGTCGCGCGACCGTCTGATTGAAAGCGTGTGGGGGCATGCTGAAATCGAAAACAACACGCTCGACGCGTTCATGCGCTTGCTGCGGGCCAAAGTCGAAGCCCCCGGCGACGCCAAACTGCTGCACACCGTGCGCGGCGTCGGCTTCTCTCTCAGAGTGGGGGAGGAGTCCCGATGAATACCCGCGCCCGGCTCATGCTCTGGTCCACCGGCGTCCTGCTCCTCGCCTTGCTTTTGTTCGGCTTCGAGGTTTACTCCTTCCTCCGCCGGGACCTCCTCGCCGACATCGACCGCCGCCTGCGCTCCAAAGCGAACGGCGTCAAAACCGTGCTCGAGCTGGAGGACGTTTCCGGCGGCCCTCCGCTAACGCTTGAACTGAGCGAATTCGCCAAGGAGATTCCGGAAGGCAACCTTTTGCAGCTCATGACCGAATCTGGCCAGTTGTTGTGGCCGCAAAAACCCGCTTTCAATGATCCTTCGCGGTTCCAGCTGGGGCTCCAAACGCAGGACTCGCGCCGCATTTTGCTCATGCCTTTCGAGCATAAGGGGCGCCGCTATCTTGTGCTCGCCGGCGCCTCGCTCGACTACCTCAACGGCTTGATGAGCCGCCTGCGATCCATCATGTGGTGGGTTGCAGCCCCCCTGCTGGTCGTGGCGGCCTGCGGCGGCTATTGGCTCAGCCGAAGAGCTCTCGCGCCGGTGGATGCCATGACCCGCGCGGCCCAATCCATCAGTGTGGAGAGCCTGTCGCGGCGCTTGCCCGTCCCCCGCACCGGCGATGAGATCGAGCGCCTCGCCCGCGCCTGGAACCAGGTCTTGGAACGGCTGGAGACGTCGGTCGAGCGCATCCGGCAGTTCACCGCCGACGCATCGCACGAGCTCCGCACTCCCACCGCCCTCATCCGCGCCACGGCCGAGCTGGCCTTGCGCCGCGAGCGCGAAGCCGGCGACTATCGCAAGGCGCTCGCCGAGATCGAACGGGAAGCCGGCCGAATGACCGAGCTCATCGAATCGATGCTGGCCCTGGCCCGCTCCGACGGGACCCGGTCTCCTTTGCCCCTTGCGCCGGTGGACGTGATTCGCCTGGCCGCCGACGTCGCCGCCCAGAGCCGGATCTTGGCCCAGGACAAAGGCGTGCGCATCGAAACGCGCGCGCCCCTTGAGAACGCCATCGCCGAGGCCAATGAAGCGGGCCTCCGGCAACTGCTGCGCATCTTGCTCGATAACGCGCTTGATCACACCGCCGCCGGCGGCACGGTGACCGTTTCCGTGGCCCGCCAAAACGGCAGCGTGGATCTCGCCGTCCGCGACACCGGGGAGGGCATTCCGCCTTCGGCTCTGCCCCATATCTTTGAGCGCTTCTACCGCGCCGATGAGGCTCGCGCGGGCAAAGGTGCGGGTTTGGGTCTGTCCATTGCCGAAGTGATCGCTCGGGCGCACGGAACGCGCATCCAAGTGGAGAGCAAGCTGGGCGAAGGCTCCTGCTTCCGGCTTGCCCTTCGGACTTGGTCGAACTGACCCAGCGCTCCGGCGCCTCGATCCCCCTCGTGGTTCGCGCCGGCAAATTCCTGAAAAGTGGCGGCCGTTTCAATCGTTTCCGATTCAACTCGGCCGGCCCGCCGTCTCCCGGGGCCCACGCTGACCTCTAGAAGGCGGGCTCTCGCTGGGTTCGTTTTTTCGCTTTCCGCCGGGCGCCTGGGTTCGTTTTTTCATTGCGCGCGCCGGCCGCCGGTCACATCTCGTGCCTACCCTTCTTGCCCTTCAAAATCAAGGGCCTGGCTCCAATGTACCCAAACGGGCTTTGACGCCGGGCTTAAATCTCAATCCGTAAGGATCGCCGTCGCTGCTACTTCGGCCATCTCCACCCGGCGGCTTCCGGCTTGTCGACCCCGTATTGATGGGCGTAGTTGCGGCAATCGATCTGCATGTCGCGGAATTTTTCTTTTATGTGGCCTCCGATTCTCTGGAGCCTCGGCGTCCGGTCGATGACGTCCATCGCCAGGCTGAAGCGGTCGATGTTATTGTCGATGGCCAGCTCTAGCGGCGTGTTGATGCTGCCTTTTTCCTTGTAGCCGCGCACGTGCAGATTGGCATGGTTGGTGCGCCGGTACGCCAGCCGGTGAATCAGCCACGGATACCCATGGAAATTGAAGATGACGGGCCGGTCGGCGGTAAATAAAGAGTCGAAATCCCGGTCGTTCAGTCCGTGAGGATGCTCCGTGCTGGGTTGGAGCTTGAACAGATCCACGACGTTGATGAAGCGGATTTTCAGATCAGGGAATTCTTCGCGGAGCATGGCCGTTGCCGCCAGCGCTTCTTGCGTGGGAATATCGCCGGCCGAAGCCATAACCACGTCCGGCTCGCCGCCCTGATCGTTGCTGGCCCAATCCCAGATCCCGATGCCTTTGGTGCAATGGCGAATGGCCGCATCCATGTCCAGGTACTGAAGGTGCATCTGCTTGTCGCAGACGATGACATTTACGTAATTGACGCTTCGCAGACAGTGATCGGCTACCGAAAGCAGCGAGTTCACGTCGGGCGGTAGATAAATGCGCGTGACCTCCGCGCTCTTATTCGCCACCACATCGATGAACCCCGGGTCCTGGTGAGTGAAGCCGTTGTGATCCTGGCGCCAGACCGTCGACGTGATCAGCAGGTTCAACGACGAGATCGCCTCCCGCCAGGGAAGGCGATTGCAGATGGAAAGCCATTTGGCGTGCTGATTGAACATCGAATCGATGACGTGCGCAAAAGCTTCGTAGGAGGAGAGGAAGCCATGGCGGCCGGTAAGCAGATAACCTTCCAACATCCCTTCCAGAGTGTGCTCGCTGAGCATCTCTATTACTCGGCCCTCGGGACCCAGCTCGCCGCCATCCAGGTCTTCCGGAAAGTACTCTTCCATCCAGAGTTTCTTGCTGGCTTCATAGATGTCCTGGAGCTTGTTGGATGTCGTTTCGTCTGGCCCGAAAACGCGGAAGCGGTCCATATTCGCCTTCATCGCGTCGCGCAGAAAAACCCCCAAGCGCCGGGTGTTTTCGGCTTGCGTCTGGCCCGGCTTATCCACGCGTTCGGCGTAGTTGCGGAAGTCGGGCAGGCGCAAGGGCCTTCGCACCCGCCCGCCGTTGGCGTTCGGATTGGCGCTCATCCGCCGCAAACCGCTGGGCGCCAGTTCCTTGAGCTCGGCTACCAGCCTTCCCGTTCGGTCGAAAAGCTCTTCGGGCTTGAATCCCCGCATCCAATGTTCGAGCATCGCAAGCTGCTCCGGATTCTTCTTCACATCGGGCAAGGGAACCTGGTGCGCCCGCCAAAAGCCCTCCAGCCGGCGCCCTCCGGCGTATTCCGGCGCCGTCCAGCCTTTGGGACTCCGCAGCACGATCATCGGCCAGCGGGGGCGCCGCGAACTGCCGCCCGCGCGGGCGCTTCCCTGAATCGTCTGGATCTCCGTAACGCAGTGGTCCAAAGTCGCGGCCATGGCTTGATGCATGCTCTCCGCATCGGAGCCCTCCACAAAGCAGGGAGCCCAGCCATAGCCCCGCAGCAGACTCTCCAGTTCCTCGTGGCTGATTCGCGCCAGCAAAGTCGGGTTGTCGATCTTGTAGCCGTTGAGGTGCAAAATCGGAAGCACGGCTCCATCGCGCTTCGGGTTCAAGAACTTGTTGATGTGCCAGGAAGTCGCCAGCGGGCCCGTTTCCGATTCTCCGTCGCCGACCACCGCCGCCACGATCAGGCCGGGATTGTCGAACGCCGCCCCGCAGGCGTGCGACAGCACATAGCCCAGCTCGCCTCCTTCATGAATCGAGCCGGGCGTTTCCGGAGTGCAGTGGCTGCCGATCCCGCCGGGAAACGAGAATTGCTTGAAAAATTCCCGCAGGCCGGAGGCATCCTCGCTTTTATCGGGATAAATCTCCGAATAAACGCCTTCCAAATACACGTTCCCCAGAACTCCCGGGGCGCCATGGCCCGGCCCCGCGAGAAAGATCATGTCCAGGTCATATTTCTTGATCGCGCGGTTAAGGTGGGTGTAGATGAACGAAAGCCCGGGGCTCGATCCCCAATGCCCCAGCAGCCGGTTCTTGATGTGCTCGGGTTTCAACGGTTCTCGCAGCAGCGGATTGTCTTGCAGATAGATCATGCCCAGGCTCAGGTAATTGCACGCGCGCCACCAGGCATGGATTTTCCGCAAAGCCTCCGCCTCAAGCGGATGGCCCTGAATCGTAGATCGCGCCGGTCCATAGGCGCTGAGCGATCTTTCCAGCGGCTCGCCCCGGGCGGGTTCCAGCACGGTCGCCATTTTATTCCTCCTTGAGCTTACGATAGCGGCGGATCAGCGCATTGGTGGAGCTGTCGTGGCCAGGCTCAACGCCGTCTGTCAGTTCCGGGATAATTCGCTGCGCCAGAGCCTTGCCTAATTCCACGCCCCACTGGTCGAACGAATTGATGTTCCAAATCGCGCCTTGCGTAAAGACCGAATGCTCATACAGCGCCACCAGCGCCCCCAGCGATTCCGGAGTCAATTTCGCGGCCAGTATGGTGTTCGACGGACGGTTCCCCTCGAAGACCCGATGCGGCGCCAGCCAGTCCGGCGTCCCTTCCGCCTTCACTTGCTCCAGCGTCTTGCCGAAGGCCAAAGCCTCGCTTTGAGCGAACACATTGGCTATGAGAATGTCGTGATGATCTCCCACCGCGTTTAAAGCTTTTCCGAAAGCGATGAAGTCGCAGGGAATCAGCCGCGTGCCCTGATGGATCAGTTGATAGAAGGAGTGTTGGCCGTTGGTCCCCGGCTCGCCCCAATAGACCGGGCACGTATCGTAACTTACGCGCGCGCCCTCCAGCGTGACATGCTTCCCGTTGCTTTCCATCGTCAACTGCTGCAAGTACGCGGGAAATCGCTTGAGGTACTGTTCGTAAGGCAGAACCGCAATGGTCTGCGCGCCGAAAAAATTGTTGTACCAGACTGCCAATAGGCCCATTAGCGCCGGCAGGTTGCGATCGAAAGGAGTCGTACGGAAATGTTCGTCCATCTCATGAAAGCCGCCCAGCATGGCGCGGAAATTTTCCGGCCCAATGGCCAGCATCGTCGAAAGTCCGATGGCCGAGTCCATCGAATAGCGTCCGCCCACCCAATCCCAGAACCCGAACATATTGGCGGCGTCGATGCCGAATTTCGAGACTTCCTTCTCGTTGGTCGAGACCGCGACAAAATGGCGCCCCACCGAGCTTTCCCCCAGCCGCGCTACCGACCAGGCGCGGGCGGAGTGGGCGTTCGTCATGGTCTCCAGCGTAGTGAACGTCTTTGACGAGACGATGAATAGCGTTTCCGCCGGATCGAGACCTTGCACCGCTTCCGCGAAATCCGTTCCATCGACGTTGGAAATGAAACGGAAGGTCATGTCGCGGCGGCTGTAATGCCGAAGCGCTTCGTAGGCCATCACCGGCCCCAGATCGGAGCCGCCAATGCCGATATTGAGCACATTGCGGATCGGCTTGCCTGTGTGGCCTTTCCATTCGCCCGAGCGGATGCGATTGCAAAACTCCGTCATCTTGTCCAGAACGGCGTGAACTTCCGGCACGACGTTTTGCCCGTCCACCGTCATAAATGCGCCGCGCGGCGCCCGCAGAGCCACGTGCAGCGCCGCCCGCTTTTCCGTGACGTTGATTTTTTCCCCGGAAAACATGGCGTCGATTCGCGCCCGCAAGCCCGACTCTTCCGCCAGTTGAACCAGAAGTTTCACCGTCTCTGCGCGAATGCGGTTTTTGGAGTAATCCAGAAACAAGCCCGCGCCCTCTGCGGTAAACGTTTCGCCCCGCCTCGGATCGGCGGCGAATAAATCGCGCAGATGCGCTTGACGAATTTCGCCGTAGTGCGCTTGAAGCGCCTTCCATGCGGCCCGCTCCGTGAGGGGTCTTCCAAAGGGTTCGGCTTGGGTGGCTGGCATGCTCTAGCTCGCTTTCTTCAGAGCGGCGCTCTTGGACGAAACCACGTCCATCAGGCTCTTCCAGGACTTGGAGAATGATTCGGCGCCTTCCTTCTGAAGCTGCTCGGCGAGCGCATCCAGATCGAAGCCCGCTTTCGCGAACTTGCTTAGAGTTTCTTCGCAATCGCCGCCATCGGCCGGCAGGATGGAATCGATGTGGTTGTGCAGCGCGAGCGCGTTCAAAGTGGCTTC
>DATGLY010000030.1:0-3449 GCA_035293905.1 Bryobacteraceae bacterium | reverse complement strand
TTCCGGGGTATGGATGACGATTTGGCCGGTGAGGCCGTGACGGAAGGCGTTGAGCGAGGAACGCTTTTTGCCTTCCCCGGTGCGGGGGCCGGTGGAAAGCTGCGCGTTGGCGCGGTTGGCCGCGAGCTGAGCTTGAGTCATTTCGATGAACTCCTTTCTGGGATGAAAAAGCGGAGGCCTTTTCTCTGGGAAGGTAACAGCGGGGCGGCGGAAGGGAGGGTGAGCTAGAAGGCTAAAGCGTTGAGGGCAGGCGAGAAGGAAGCCGAACGAAAGCGGAAAGCGCGAAGACGCCCGGAGGCAGCACCAGGACGCCAACGCCGGAGGCCGCGCGGCGCCTGGCGCGATTGTGGAGGGTCTGGCGAAGGAGATCGAGCCAGGAGCCCGATGGCGGCCGCCGAGCTGAAAAGCCGCCGCAATCTTGAAACTTCGCGAGGGAGGCAAGAATCTGTTATTTTCTAACGATAGAGCATGTGCGCAGGGCTGAGCGAGGGGGCTGATTGTCCGCACCACACGAGCTTCCCGAGTCGGAGTTCCGGCGTTTCTGGCAGCGATTGCAGGCCATAGGGCTGAACGCTTACGAAGCGCGAAGTTATCTTGTGCTGCTAGGGCATCCGCGATTCAAGGCTCTGGAATTAGCGGCGCGCGCGCACGTTCCGCGGCAGAAAATCTACGAGGTCCTGGACAGTCTGGTGGAGAAGGGCTTCGCGCGAGTGATTCAAGAACGGACGAAGCTGTTTTCGGCGACGCCGCCGGATCAATCGGTGCCGGGCTATTTGGCCCGCAGGGCGCGCGCGCTGGAGCTGGAGATGGCCGATCAAGCCAAAGCGGCGGCCGCCATGGTGGAGGAGCTGATGGCCGCCTACGTGGAAGGACAAGGCGGGCGGGGCACGCTGGATTTTTTGCGAGTGGTGAACGACCCGCTTCAGGCGGCGGCGCAGTTCCGGCGTTTGCTGTCGGAGGCGCGGTCTGAGTACCTGGAGTTTTCCAGGCCGCCCTATGCGGTGGACCCGTTGGAGGCGGCGCAGGTGATGCAAGCGCGGCAGCGAGGAGTGGCGTGCCGGCTGCTGGTGGAGTCCGGCGCGCTGGATGCGGAGCATGAGCGGTTTTTGGCCGAATACGCGGAGGCGGGAGTGGAGTTGCGGAAGATCGAAAAAGTGCCGATGAAGATGGCGGTGATGGACTCGCGCAAGGGACTTTTGGCGCTGCTCGATCCGGTGATTACGAAACCCACCTGGACTTCGCTGGTGTTCGAGCACGAGGGGATGGCCGAGGCGATGACGAGCCTATTTGAGAACTACTGGAACCGGGCGACGGAGGGGGTTGGAGCGGGGGGATAGGGAAGCGAACCGCGGAAGCGGGGAGGCAGGGCCCGCCGGGGGGATGCGAGGCTGGGCGCTAAGCTAGAGACGATGCGGTGGATGGCGGGAGGGTTCGCAGCAGGGTTGGCGGCCGTCGCCGGGCTGGGGCTATGGTTGCCGCCAAGCGCCGCAGCTCCGCAGGCGGAGGGATTCCGGTTCGCGATCCTGGGCGATCGCACAGGCGACGTCCAACCGGGAGTTTACGAAGAAGTTTGGAAGGAAACGGCCGCGGAAGATCCGGCCTTTGTGGTCACGGTGGGGGACACGATCGAGGGGATGCACGACGCCGGCGCCGAGAGGGAATGGGAGGAGGTGGAACGGATCCTGAAACCATACCGGGGATTTCCGCTGTATCTGGCGCCGGGCAACCACGACATCTGGTCGAAGGCGTCGGAGCGACTGTTCCAGCAGCACGCCGGACATCCTCCGCATTACAGCTTCGATCACGGTCCGCTACACGTGACGATTTTGGACAACAGCCGGTCCGACGATCTTGCGCCGGAGGAGCTGGCGTTTTTGGAAGAAGATTTAAAGGAACACGAGTCACAGCCGGCGAAGATGATCGTTTCGCACCGGCCGTCCTGGCTGTGGAACGTGGCGCTGCGGGATACAAGTTTTCCGATGCACCGCATCGCACGGCGCTACGGCGTGCAATACGTGATCGCGGGACACGTCCACAAGCTCGCGCGGTTCTCTTTGGAGGGAATCGAGTACATCTCGATGCCGAGCGCGGGAGGGCACCTGCGGCCGGCGCAGGCGCCGTACGAGGGCGGCTGGTTTTTCGGGCATGCCCTGGCGACCGTGCGGGCAAGCAAGGTGAAACTTCAATTCGAGGAGCTAAAGGCGCCGCTTGGCCAGGGCCGAGTTTCCACGCCAGAGGAATGGGGGATGTTGGGAGCAGCGCGGCAACCGGCGAAGAAATGAGCGAGTTCCGGGGCGCGGCCGGAGAGCCTCGGCGGAGAGAAGAATGCGGAGGCGTGGTAACATAAGCTTGAAATGTGGTATCTGCTGCTGACGCTTCATTACCTAATCTGCCTATTTTTGATCGTAGTGGTGCTGCTGCAAAGCGGCAAAGCCGCGGATTTGGCGGGGGCCTTCGGAGGCATGGGATCGCAGACGGTATTCGGGCCGCGGGGCTCGGCGACGGTGCTTTCCAAGGCGACGACCATTGCGGCGTCATTATTTATGGTGACCTCGCTGACGCTATCGATCATGGCGACGCGAGGGGGCAGGACGGCTCCGTCGATTTTAGATAAGGCGGGCAAGCCGGCGGCGACGCAACAGAAGCAGGGTCCAACGGGTCCAACGGCGCCCATCACGGTGACGCCGATTCAGGGAGGCAAGGCGGGGCAGCCACAGAACATCCAGGCGCCGGTGTTGCCGCCCGGAGGGCAGTTGCCGCAGGGCCAGCCTCAGCCTGCGCCGCAGAAGTAGCGGATTCAGAGGACGAGGGAAGAAGGACTCGTCCGCAAGCGGAGATGGCGGAATTGGCAGACGCACTAGCTTGAGGTGCTAGCGGGTAACACCGTGGGGGTTCAAGTCCCCCTCTCCGCACCAGAGATTCTAAAGCAGTTAATAGAAAGTAACCAGGTCCCGGCTCGTCTCAATCCAGTCCACCTCGAACGTCCGGTCACTCGTAGCACGGACTTGACCTCGACCGAGACAGCGCCGGTCTGCGCTCGCCTTAAGCGGTCTGCCGCGCTCGAAAAAGTCTTCTGCGTTCGCCGCTTTCGGGAGCTGCCTTTGCTGTCGCCAAGCACCTTGCGGACAATGCTTTGAATCTGCGATACTGCCGACTGCGGCAACATATCTATCCGCGATGTATCGATCACAGGGGTTTAACGATGCGAAAACGTTCTGTTTTGTTCCTTTCGTTGCTAGCTCCGGCCGTTATCATTCTCGGCGGATATAGCGTCGTTAAGGCTCAGCAAAGAGCTTCTTCGACGGCCAGCGCGAAGCGCTGGTCTGATCCAGCCACCTGGCCTGACAAAAAGGCGCCGGCCAAAGACGCCGCGGTCACGATTGACAAGGATATGAACGTGGTCCTCGACGTGTCTCCGCCGCCGCTGCGCAGTTTGACGATCAATGGCA
>DATGLY010000029.1:0-8932 GCA_035293905.1 Bryobacteraceae bacterium | reverse complement strand
GCTGTCGTGCGTTCATCCGGCCATGAGCCAGGAAGCGCACGGCGGGACCACGGTCGATCAGATCGCCGCGGAGCACCTGGGCCAGGATACGCCGCTGCCATCGCTGGAAGTGGCGACAGAGAACCACGGAGGCGGGGGCTTCTGCGACCGCGACTACGGCTGCTCCTACTCGGGGACGATTTCCTTCCGGACGCCCACCACGCCGCTGCCGATGGAGACAGATCCGCGCAAGCTGTTCATCCGTTTGTTCGGGCAGGGCGACAACGCGACGGAGCGGGCGCGCCTGTCCAAGCAATATTCCTCGCTATTGGACATGGTGAGCGAGGAAGCCAAGGAATTGCAGCGGGTGGTTGGCCCGTCGGATCGAGCGGCCCTTTCGGATTATCTAGAGAGCGTGCGTGAAATCGAGCGGCGGATTCAGAAAATGGAGGCGCGCGATCTTTCCCACGTCAACATACCCGACGCCCCCAAAGAAACGGCGTATGCGTTTGACGAGCGCATCCACCTGATGTTCGATCTGGTAGGGCTGGCGTTGCAGGCCAACATGACGCGCATCTTCACCTTCATGATGGCGGCGGAAGTGAGCGGTCAAACCTACAACCATATCGGGGTGCCGGACGCGTTCCATCCGCTTTCTCATCACAATAACGAGCAAGCGAAAATGGACCGGCTGGCGAAGGTGCAGACGTACCACACAGAGGTATTCGCGAAGTTTCTGGATAAGCTGGCCAAAATGCAGGATGGGGACGGCACCATGCTGGACCATTCCATGTTCCTTTACGGCAGCAACATGAGCAACAGCAACGCGCACAACCATTACCCGCTGCCGACGTCGATCGTCAGCGGGTGGAAGACGTTCAAAGGGGGCCAGCATCTGGTTCCTCCGGAGCACACGCCGCTGGCGAACGTGCTGCTGACGATGCTGGACCGCGCGGGAATTCCGCAAGACAAGCTGGGCGACAGCACGGGCAAGCTGTTGGAGGCCTAAGCCGCCATGAAGATTCTGATGGCCGTCGCATTCGCCGGCGCACCGCTGCTCGCCGCGGAGCTGCGGCTTTCAAGCGCAATCAAATCCGGCGACCGGCCGGCCGCTCTCGAGATGATCGCGAAGAAGCCGGCGGAGGTGAATGCGGCGGAGGCGGATGGCTCGACGCCCTTGCTTTGGGCGGCGAGTTTGAACGATCTGGAGCTGGTGTCGCGGCTGCTGAAAGCGGGGGCGAACCCGAATGTCCGCAACAAACTGGAATCCACTCCGCTGGCGGAAGCCTCGTTCAACGCGAACACGGAGATGATCCAAGCGCTGCTGGACGCGGGCGCCGATCCGAACGCGGCGGGGCCGGACGGGCAGACGCCGCTGATGCTCGTGTCGCGAACCGCGAATGTGGCCGCGGCGAGGCTGCTGCTAGAGAAGGGCGCGAATCCGAACGCGAGGGAAAGGCAGCGCGGCCAAACGGCGCTGATGTGGGCGGCGGCGGCGAGTCAGGCGCCGATGATGCGCGAACTGCTGGCTCACGGCGCGGAGCCGGACGCAAAATCGGAAACGGATCTGATGACGCCGCTGGTGAGTTCGGAGCCGCGAGCGCAGCCGCGGCCGCCGGGCGGAATGACGGCGATGCTGTTTTCCACGCGGGAAGGGTGCCTGGATTGCGTGCGGGCGCTGCTCGATAAGGGCGCAAAAATCGATCTACCCGATCCGGAGGGCGTCACTCCGCTGATCTCGGCGCTTTTCAACGCGCACTTCGACACGGCGAAATATTTGATCGAACAAGGCGCCAACATAGACCGGTGGGATTGGTGGGGCCGCACTCCTCTGTATCTCGCCGTGGATTACAATACGCTGCCCCACGGCGGACGCCCGGACCAGCCGTCGCTGGACCAAACGCAGCCTATCGACATCATTCGCATGTTGCTGGACCGAGGCGCGAATCCGAATCCGCAGTTGAAGCTTCTGCCGCCATATCGCGCGACGGGCGCCGACCGCGGCGTGGACCAGATGCTGAGCTTCGGCGCCACTCCGCTATTGCGGGCCGCCAAAGCCATGGATGCGCCGGCCATCAAGTTGCTCTTGGAGCACGGCGCCATTGTCGATTTGCCGAACAATCAGGGGATGACGGCCACCTTGGCCGCTTCGGGGATGGGCTCGATCGACGCCGATACGCGCGGCTATTTCACTACCGCGGACGTTCAGGACCGAGCCATCGCTTCCTTGGAGCTTCTGCTGGCGCACGGAGGGGCGTTGAATGGCCGCGCCGGGCGTTTCGAACAGGCGCCATTGCACGGAGCGGCGTTCTGGGGCTGGAATAAGGTGGTGGAATACCTTCTTTCCAAGGGCGCCGACGTCAATCTCGCCGACGGACGGGGATACACGGCGGTAGACTATGCCATGGGGCGGGCGCAAGGCAACAGCCGCGGGGGCCAGCGGAAAGATGTCCATCAAGATACGGCGGATCTGCTTATGGCCAGGGGCGGCATTGCGGGAACTCCCATAGAGCAGCCCGGCCGTGGCGGACGGGCCACGCCAGCCCGTTAGTTTAACCGGCCCGCGAAACGGCGCGTCCGCCTTATTTCAAGGCGGCTTTGGCCGCGGCGGCGACCTCCGGCTCATGATCGGCGGCGAGCTTCATCAGAACAGCCCGCCAGGCCTCACGCCCGGCCTTTTGCGCGCGCAGATCTTCTCGCAGATCCTGCGCGAGGGTGAGCCGCTCGGCGGCGGTGAGGTCACCGAGCGAGAGGGATTCCAGTTGCGGGGCAGTCCAGGAAGTGCGATAGTAGCCTTCGCCGCCCGCATTCCAATAGATCCAGGGCGAACAACTTTGCAGGGAGACGGTCCGGGCGGGCGCGTCGATTAGGGCGCAGCGCTTGGGGCCATCCGAGGCGCGCCAGCACACGGGGACCGGGAGCGGACCGGAGGCGCGAATCTCCAGCCGCGCGGAGCCATTTGCCGCGGGAAGGCAGCGTGGGGCGATCCGGGGCGTTCCGGCCATATCCAGCAGGGCGTGCATAGCGGCAAACGGATCGACGCCGCTTGCGCGCCGCAAATCCGCCTCAAAATCCGATGTGGATGCGCTTGCGAAGCGGTGTTCTTCGAGATACGCCCTGGCGGCAGCGCGGACCTTGTCTTCGCCCAGCCACTGCTCCAAAGCCAACAAAATCGCGGCGCCCTTGTCATACACCATCCGGTTATAAATATCCTTCGATTTTTCGCGGCTGAGAGCCTCCACACGCACCGGGCGGGCGCGGGGCGAATCGTCGACTTTCATAATCCGGTCACGCTCGGAAATCGCCAGCAGGTGGACGCGCTCGGCAATCTGCTGCTGATCCATGATTTTTTGCGAGATCCAGGTGGCGAATCCCTCGCTTAACCAGACGTCGGCCCAGCTTGCCGGCGTCACGAGATTTCCAAACCACTGATGGCCGAGTTCGTGGGCTTCCAGATATCGCAACGCCTCGAGGCGGGCGCGGGTTTGGGTTCCCGGGGCGATTAAGAACTCGCGCGCCAGATACGTGATCAACCCCGGATTCTCCACGGCGCCAAAGGGAGAATCGGCTACCGCCAGCTCGTCGAGCTTGCCGAAGGGATAGGGGATTTCGGTAAAAGCTTCGAGCTTCGGCAAGACGTCCGCGGTCGCCTCCGCCGCGGCCTTGCCTTCCTCGGCCCGGCCCCTGGGCGTGAGCACACGAACGGGCGTTCCCTCGCCCGCTTTGCCGCCTTCATAGGCGCTAAACGGTCCTACCGCAAAGGCCACCACCTCGGAAGCGATGGGCGGGGTGGGAGCGAAGCGAAACAGGGTCCAATCCGCCGCCTCGGCGATCTCCTCCATTTCGCGCCCATTGGAAAAAGCCCGGTTGCCGGCGGGCGCGCGGATCGAGATTTCCCATGGGGTTTTGAATCGGGGCTCATCGAAGCAGGGGAAGGCTCTGCGAGCCTCAATCGGGGTGAAGGTGGTGTAGACGTACCATTCGCCATCGACCTTGCGGCGGTACGCGCCGACCGCCTGCCTATCATCAAGCTTTGCCTGATAGCGGATGGTTAGCTCGACCGGCCCAGGGCCAACGGCAGCATCGGGCTGCACTTTCAGAAATTCATTTCCGGCGGCCTCCACGCGAGCCGGGCGCTTTTGGCCGCCAAATTCCACCCAGGCTTGGCGGGGCGTCAGATCCCGCCCGTTCACCCAGATGGCGGCAGCAGCCTTGCGCAGGCGCACTTGCAAAGTTGCCGTGCCTTCAAATGAGGGGAGGCCGGGATCGACGCTAAGCTCAATGGCGTGCTTCAGAGGGACGACGTCATCGGGAAGCCGAAAGCCTGGAGGGGAGGAAGGTGCGGCGAAGACCGCGGGGGCGATGGCCAGCAGGGCGACCCGCGCCACACGCCGAACTTGCTTCATCGTCTTATTTAACCATCTGAAATGCTCAGAGTTAGGGGCCCGGTCCCAGTGGAGCTTTTACGGGGGAGTTGCATCGTCCCCCACCATTCGCGCATCATAGAAAAGGAGCAACCAAACATAAACTATGGCTTCTGATAAAACCCTGACCTTTACCGACGCCGCATTCGATCAGGATGTGCTTCGCTCGGATCTGCCCGTCCTGGTGGACTTTTGGGCGCCCTGGTGCGGGCCCTGCCGGGCGATGTCACCGATCGTGGACGCCGTGGCGGCGGAATACGAGGGCCGGATTCGAGTCGGCAAGCTTAACACCGACGAGAATCAAGCCACCGCGATGCGCTATCAGGTCCGGGGCATCCCCACGCTGCTTCTGTTTAAAGGCGGGCGCGTAGTGGATCAAAAGGTCGGCGCAATGCCGAAGGCCGAGCTGGTAAAGATGCTGACCCCTCACGTAGCTGAAAAGGCGGCCCAGCCTGCCGAATCGCCGGCTGAAGTGAAAGTGGCTTCTTAAGCCCTTTCCAGGTACGCCACTTCCGAGGTGGATACGCGGATCTTCTCGCCCTCGTTGATAAAGGGCGGCACTTGCACCACCAATCCGGTTTCCAGTTTGGCGGGCTTGGTGACGTTGGACACCGTGGCTCCCTTGAGTCCTGGCTCGGTCTCGACGACGGTCAAATCGACCGTAGGGGGCAGTTCGACGCTCATCGGCTTGCCCTCGTAAAACTCGACATTCACTTTGAGGTTGGGGATCAGGAAGTTGGTGGAATCGCCCAACAGGTCCCGTGTCAAGTGCATCTGCTCAAACGACTCGGTGTTCATGAAATAAAAGTACTCGCCGTCGTCGTAGAGATATTCCATTTCGTGCTCGTCTAAGGCCGCCTTTTCCACCCTGTCTTCGGACGAAAAGCGGTGCTCGATCATCGTGCCCGAGCTGAGCTTGCGCATCTTCACCTGGACGAACCCGCGCAGGTTTCCGGGCGTCCTGTGCTCCATCTTGAAGATGGAATAAAGCTCGTTGTTGAACTTAATCACCATTCCGGGACGCAGTTGAGTTGCTGAAATCATAGAGATCTTTCAGTTTAACAGCCGCGCGCCGCGTTGGAGCGCCGGGTCCAGGAAGCTGTTGCCGCGGCAGGGAATGGGGCGTAACTTTTCACGCGGTCTTGCGGATTATCTTTAGCGAGAGTTTTGGGAGGGCGATGGCGCAAAGCACCGACGAACAACTGCGGATCGAAGCCGCGCAACGCGACCCCGCCCGCTTCGGCGAACTCTATGAGGAGAATTTCTACCGCGTCTATGCTTACGTTGCGCGCCGGGTTGGAGACCGCCATCAGGCCGAGGACCTGACGTCGGATGTTTTCCGGGAAGCGCTGGCCGGCATCGGGAAATTCGAGTGGCGCGGCGCGCCCTTCGCGGCGTGGCTATTTGGCATTGCCACGCGCCTGATCGCCGATCACTTTGCGCGCTTAGGGCGCGAGGCCGGCGATCGCTCGGGCCGCGGATCGGGAAATCCAGGCGGGGAGCCCTCCAGGAAAGACGAGACGGAACGGAGCGCGATGTTGTTTCAATTAGTGGAGCGGCTGCCAGAAGCGCAGTTCCGCGTCATCCAGATGCGATTCGTGGAGCAGAAGAGCATTCGCGAGATTGCCGAGGAGCTTGGGCGCAGCGAGGGCGCAGTGAAGCAACTTCAACTTCGCGCCATCGAAAACTTGCGAGCTCAAATAGAGGGCGTCCATGGCTGACCGCGAGCTCGTTGAACTACTGGATCAGGCCGTCGAATCGGTTCTGGGCGGGAGGTCTCCAGACGCAGCGGGCAATCCCGAACTGGCTGCGCTGGCGGAGATCGCGGGCCGGCTGCGCGATTTGCCGGACGAGAATTTTAAGACTCGATTGAAAATTGAATTACAAAGGAGATCGTCCGTGACCGCCTCGACAATGGAAGGAACAAGTGCGAGATTCCGCACCGTAACGCCCTTTCTCATCCACGAGAATGCGCCGGAGTTGGTGGAGTTTTTGAAGAGCGTGTTTGGCGCGCAGGAACTGAAGCGCGACACGGGGGCGACCGCTTACGCATTCTATTCGGAAGTCCAAATCGGAGACGCGACGATCCTGATTGGCGGAGGGGAGGCTGCCCGGCGGGGCAATCTTCCATCCGCCCTGCACGTGTACGTGGAGGATTGCGATGCCGCCTACCGCCGCGCTCTGGATGCCGGAGCGGTCACGCTGATGGGGGATCGAGGAGAACCCACCGACCGACCCTATGGCGAACGGTCGGCTGCGGTTGAGGACCGTTTCGGCAACTATTGGTATATCGCCACCCGTTTGACGCCGGCGCCGACCGCAGAGGGCCTGGGGACTGTGTTTCCGTATTTGCATCCGCAGGGCGCGCGCAAGTACATTGACTTCCTGAAGCGTGCGTTCGATGCGGAAGAAATCGCGGTGTACGAGCAGGCGGACCGCGTGATGCACGCCGCGGTGCGCGTCGGCAACGCCGTAATTGAGATGGGAGAGCCCCAGGACGCCGCCGGCATTCCTTCCAACGGACTTTTTTTGCTGGTGGAGGACGTCGATGGGGCGTATGCAAGGGCTCTAGACGCCGGGGCCAAGGCAGTCAGGCCGCCGCAGGACATCCCTTACCAACTGCGCTCCGCCATCGTGCGCGATCCGGCCGGCTACTTATGGTGGACCGGGCGTTGGATCCGCTAAGCTGAGGCGGCAGGGGATGATGGCCTGCACGGTCTAGTTGAATCCTCAACGCATTCCGCTGCATCTCCCTAATGTTGACGGACATTAGGGAGAATCTTACAATTGAGGTGTACCCGCATGGCTCTTGCTGCCGCTAAACCGACGCCCGTGCCTTTGTCGACGTCGCTTCTTGACCAGATCGGAAACACGCCTTTGTTGAGATTGGCCAAACTGGACGCGGATCTCCCAGACGTCGAAATCTACGCAAAGGCGGAATTTTTTAATCCGGGCGGATCCGTGAAGGACCGCGCCGCGCGCAACATGATCGAGGACGGCGAGCGCACGGGACGGCTCTCGCGCGGGCGCACTTTGATCGACGCCACCAGCGGCAATACCGGCATCGCCTACGCGATGATCGGAGCGATGAAGGGCTTCAAGGTGAAGCTTTGCCTGCCCGGCAACGCCTCGCATGAGCGCAAGCAGATCCTGAAGGGCTTTGGCGCGGAGATGGTGTTTTCCGATCCGGCGGAGGGCTCGGACGGGGCCATCCGGCTTTGCAGACAGTTGTACGAAGCCAACCCCGACGCCTATTTTTATCCGGACCAGTACAACAACCCGGCCAACTGGAAGGCGCATTTCGACGGCACGGCGGTTGAAATCATCGAGCAGACGGGGGGGGGCATTACGCATTTCGTCACCTGCATGGGCACTAGCGGGACGTTCACGGGCAATGCCCGCCGGCTGAAGCGGGACATTCCCGGCGTCACTTGCATTTCGGCGCAGCCCTCCAGCGGATTCCATGGCCTGGAGGGCCTGAAGCACATGCCAACGGCGATCGTGCCCGGCATTTATGACGAGACGCTGGCGGACGACAATTTGTGGATCGAGACGGAAGACGCCTATCGGATGACGCGCTGGCTGGGACGCAACGAAGGGCTGCTGGTTGGCATGTCCTCCGGGGCCAACGTCCACGCAGCGCGCCAGGTGGCGCGGCAACTGGTGAGCGAAGGACGCCGCGGAGTAATCGTAACGGTGCTTGCCGACGGGGCGGCCAAGTATTTGAGCGAGCCTTTTTGGGATGATCAAGATTGACAGTCAAGCCTGGGAAACGATGGTGGCGCACGCCGAATCCCAGTTTCCCAACGAATGTTGCGGCGCTATGATCGGGAATATTTCCGGAGAGGAGAAGCGGGTAGTGTCGGCAGTGCCTTTGAAAAACGCATACGCTGGAGAGCAGGGCGCCCGCTACGAGCTGCGGCCGGAGGATCTGCTCGAAGCGGATCGCTGCGCCCGCGCGGCCGGGATGGATTTGATCGGCATCTTCCACTCCCATCCCAACTGCGACGCGTATTTCTCCAAGACCGACCTGGAGAACTCCTGCCCGTGGTATTCGTTTGTTGTGCTATCGGTAAAGGACGGGAAGTTCGATCATGCCGCCAGCTTCCTTCCCAACTTCGATCAGACCGACGCCCGGAAAGAAGAATTGATATGGCAAAAATCCTGATTCCCACGCCTTTGCGGCAATACGCCGGCAAACACGATTCCGTGGAGCTTGAGGGAGGCACGGTGGGCGAGGTTCTCACCGAGCTAACCTCCAAATTCCCCGATCTGCGCAAGCAGCTTTTCACCGACCAAGGCAAGCTGCGCAGCTTCGTGAACGTTTACTTGAACGACGAAGACATCCGCTACCTGGAGAAAGAGGCGACCCGGGTGGCAGCGAGCGATACGGTATCCATCGTTCCGAGCATCGCGGGAGGCGCGACGCAGGCGGCGCCTACGCAAGCGGCGCCGACCGGCGAACCGATCACGCCGCCTTCTCTTTCCAATGACGAAGTGCTGCGCTATTCGCGGCACCTGATCATGCC
>DATGLY010000028.1:0-27541 GCA_035293905.1 Bryobacteraceae bacterium | reverse complement strand
AAGCTGTTTCCGTGGAGTCTGGTTTGGGCAAACGGCGCTTTCCATTTCGCAAGAATCGCCGCGGGGATTTGGGCCGCGGCCCGCAACAAAGGCGAAATCCGCCACTATTCCGGTTCTTGGCGAAAGCTTCAAGCGGCCTGGGCCATGGTTCGCGGAACCTGCTCGGCTCTCCCCATGATTCCCCGAATGCTGCGCAAGCGCCGGACCTTGCGCCGCCGCCTCACTCCCCGCCAGGTCCGCAAGCTCCTCCTCAACTACAGGATTCCGCTCAAGGAAATCTCCGAGCAGGCCACCTAGATGGCTTGGACGCCGCCCGCGAGCCTTGTCCCGCCTGCCAAAGCGCTCTAATCCGCGTCCTGTTCTCCGCCACCGACCGGCTCTATCGCACTACCTCCAAAACCTTCCGCATCGTCGAGTGTGGCCAGTGCCGCTTGATCCGGTTGTTTCCGCGCCCTTCGCCAAGCGACCTTCCCCAATATTACCCCCCGGACTACTGGTTCCTTCCTCAAGCCACCGCGGCCGACCGCTTCGAACAGGCTTACAGAAGATTCGTCCTCCGCGACCATCTGACGTTTGTCGAGCGCGCCCTCCGGGATTGTCGCCAGGACGGGCTGCTGCTCGACGTCGGCTGTGGCGGCGGCCTTTTCCTCAAAATGCTGGTGGAGCGCGCCGCCCAGCTCCCCTCCCGCCGCGTCGCCGGCCTGGATTTTTCTCTCGATGCCGCCGGCGCCGCCTGGCGCCGCCTGGGAGTGCCCGCCGTCTGCGCCAGCCTTTCCAGCGCCCCTTTTCCTCCCTCTAGTTGCTCCGCCATCACCATGTTCCACGTGCTCGAGCATCTCTACGATCCCGCCAGCTACCTCGCCGCCGCCCATTCCCTCTTGCGCCCCGATGGACGCTTGATCGTGCAGGTCCCCAATGCCGCCTGCTGGCAGTTTTTGCTGTTCGGCGACCGTTGGAATGGAATCGACGTTCCCCGCCACCTGATCGATTTCCGCGAGCGCGACCTGGAATCTCTGCTCACCTCCCGTGGCTTCGAGATT
Source organism: Bryobacteraceae bacterium (assembly GCA_035293905.1). Classification (GTDB taxonomy): domain Bacteria; phylum Acidobacteriota; class Terriglobia; order Bryobacterales; family Bryobacteraceae; genus Palsa-187. Next base: position 26,501 of record DATGLY010000028.1, on the reverse strand, counting down.
CTCCGCGTGAAACATTTTTCTCTGCGCGACAACCCCGCCGGTATGGCTACCAGCCTGGCGCCAGCTTTGGATCCGATGGCCAGACGCATACGCGGCGTTCCGGAAGGCCCTCTGCAAAAACTGTGCAAGGATCTCATTTACGCCGCCCTGGTGGCGGCCTCGACCCCCTTCACGATGCTGGAAGCCGCTTGCCGCGCCGGCTCGACCATTATGTTCGAGGCCCGCAAGACCCCCTAATGGCCCGTTCCCGCCCTGTCAAGGTTTGCGGTCGAATCTCGAATCCCCCTCCGCGGCCTTGAGAATGAAATGCGTCGCCGCGCCGCCCTGGGAGTCTGACACGAACTCAATCGTCGCAGCCGTCGAATCGAACCTCGTCTCCGTTTGCGGTATCAAAGGAAGGTCGTTCAAGTAAAGCTGCCCGTCCACCAGAGTCACTACCGGATTTCGCGGAAAGAAAGATCCCGCCGCGGGCGCCCCCTTGGCGAATTCATACCGTCCCGTGTACCTCTCCAGAACGTCCCGGCTGACTCGGATCCCTCCATTCGCTTTCCCTGCCAGATGCGCCGTGTCCCGCTCGTTTTCGTTGCAAACCGTCTCCAGCATCTCGGTGTCCGGCGCCAGGTTCACGCCCAGCGAGATGCTCAACGGCCGCGTCAGCATCTTTGGATCTCGATAGGTCGTCTCGTACTGCATGTGTCCGAAATCGATGCGCCGGTACCGCTCGGTCACGTGCAGCTCTTCGGAATGCGGGTGCCCCACCCGGTCGAGCCACGTCCGGTCGTTGAACCCCGCGCTATCCACCACCAGCGTGTCGCCTTCCCAGTGGCCCACCGAGTATCCCATCCAGGTCGGATTCGGATCTTTGGGCAACTCCCGCCCGTCCGTGAAGATCTGCCGGTGAAAGCCGCTCTCGTAAATGATGGCCGTCACCGCCGGAGACTGAATAATCCTGTAGAACTGAGCCGCACCCCCAGTAAAGGCTTCCAACGGGCCTCCAGGAAGGCAGTGCGTCACCGGATCGCCCCGCCGGAAATCGGCGACGCGCGTTTTGAAAATATCCTCCGCCTCCGGCCGGAAGATCCCTTCATCCTTCAAATCTTGGATGATGTCGAACCGGTAAGGATTTGCTTCGGGCCGCCAAAGCCCGGACAGATCCGGCTTTCCATCGGGCGTCCGGGGAGCCGGCGCCGAAAGATTCGGTTTGCCGTCGGCCGTCCTGGGAATCCCAGGCGTGCGCAAATCGAGCCACTGACCCGACAAAACGGCCGGAAGCGACAGCGCTGCGGCCATCAGGATTCTGCCCATGAGCTCCTCCTGGTCCGGGATTTTCAGCCCAGCCAACTCCCCTACCGGCGCGATTGTATCACGAATAGAACAGCCGCAAAGCCGTCACGGTCAGGGCGTGCGTGACCATCGATGCCCGGATGCTCTGCGCCTGCCGGAACGCCAATCCATAAAACAAGCCCGCGATGGTCGCCAGCACGGCGAATCGCCAGTTCGGAAAGGCGCGATACCAAAGGTGAACCAAACCGAATGTGACTGACGCGCCGGCCAATCCCAGCCACTGATTGCCGAGCCAGGCGCCCATCCACTGCTGCAACAATCCGCGAAAGAAAAACTCTTCGCCCAGCGCCAATACCCACAGCACCCCGAAAAACGTCCCCACCGCCAAAACCGTAATCCGATCCCAGCCGGGCGGCGGCAGATGTGGGGCCGCGAATCCGATCAGCCAAGCCGCTCCGCCCGCAACCGGCGCCAGCCCGGCGAAATAGCCCAGGCCCACCAGCCACTCCGGACGGGCGGGCCAGAATCCGAATCCCACCCCCTTCATCCTTCGCACGCTTAGCATCGCAAAGGCGCCGGTGCGAATCCACATCAGCGCCCCCAACTCGTCGAAACGGAGCCTGGGAATGGGATTTTCATATTGCCGGCGGAGAAAATTGCTCACCACGACAATCGCCATCAGCAGCAGGAATGCGACGTCGATGGGCGCTTTGTGCGGCAGCGCCACGTACCAGAACGAAACCATGGCGGCGAGCGCGGCGATCCATGCCAGGGCCTGCCATCGGAACGAGCCGAAAGTCAAGGCCGCGGCGCTATAGGGCGCGGCGGCTGCGGCCGTCAGCAGAGCCGCCACAGCCGCCCGCGGAAGCTTTTCCAGCCGGGCGCGCCAGCGCTCCGTGCCCAAAACCGTGTAAAACGTCGCTTCCAGCAAAAACGCGGGCAGCGCGGCGAAGGCCATGCGGAACGGGATGCCCTGCTGCGCGGCGTACAGCCCGCCCCCAAGCGCGCAGGCCAGCCAAATCAGGACCAGGGCTAGCACGAAGCCATCGTAGCAGCCCTCCGCCGCCTAGCACCGCTGCGAAACCGCGATCGTTAGGGGAGCTCGCAATGGCTCGCCCACCACGCCTGCCAATGCGAGATGAGAGCGTACCGAAGACCTCCCCGGGGCGGCGCTGATCGCCGGCCAAGCGCGGGCAAGCTGTCCCCTATTAGCGGCGGATAGCCTGGGTGCGGGGCTGTTTAACGCGAGCGGGCCGCCTTCCTGCTCTCCACGTGCTGATCGATCCATGCCAGAATTAGATCCGCCAAATCGAGATTGTTTTTGTCCTGCATCAGCATGTGGCTGTTTCCGCGAATGCCCATTTCGGGTAGATACATCATCTTGGCGTCGCCGCCGGCGGCGTTCACTTGCTTGACGAAAGTCTGACAGCCCTCAAACGAGGTCTTCCAGTTGGCGGGCCCGCCCTGCACATCCCCTAGATGATCGCCAAACATGACCAGCGTCGGAATTTTCGCAAGCGTCGTAAGTTGCGTCGCGGTGAAGTTGGTCGCGCACGGCATCTCGATGGAGACGATCCCCTTCACTCCGCTCGGATCAATCAGCGCCGCCTGCTCAGGAAAAAACCCCGATTCCGAGTGCCCCATCAGCACGGCTCCATGCAGCTTAACGGCTAGCGCCGCCATGTTCTTCCAAGTCGGATTCGGGTTGGGCAGCAGCGAATTCAAATCCGGAATCATCTGTTTGTAAAACTCCTCCAGGGCTTCCGTCGGAAATTGCTCGTCCGGAAACGGCTTGCCAAAGCTCGGCCCGAAGCGGAACACGGTCCAGGCAACCTGGTGGCTGGCGGAAAGCACCCCGGGAAGCTCGCTGGGTGGAAGAGCGCCGGATTTCACGGCGTTGATTTTGCTAGGGTCGAAGCCGGATCGGGCGCGGGAGACTTGATCGGCCAAATAAGTCGGGCGCCCTCGGCGAACGAAGTATTCGCTCCATCCCATCCGCCCGTCCGGCGTGGTCTCCCAGGTCTTGCTGCTGAGGCAGCAGCCGTGAACCATCACTACCGGAACGTGCTTATCGCCGCCAACGGGAGTTTGATACTGCACGTACATCTGGTTCACCGTGAAATCGGCATTGGCGGAGCCGCCGCCGGGAACCGGCGTGGCGACGCTCTTCGTCTCTCCACCGACAAAGAAGCTCCCTTGGCTCGCCAGCACCAGCGGTTTCTTCAAGTCGTCGCGGCGCGCTTCCGTCGCGGCCGTCGCCAAAGTGAAGGTACCAACGGCAGTCCATGCCGCAAGGACAACGACTCTCATGACCCACCTCCCAGGCTGGAGTATATTTGCTGGGCGCGCAAAAGGTCAAGTTACATGAAGCCAGCTCCAAAACTATCGTTATACGATACAATCGTGATACGATAGATGCGTGCAGGATCTTTCGCGCCAGCAATATCGCGATCTCGCTGAATTCCGCAGGCAAATCCGGCAGTTCCTCCATTTCAGCGAAGCCACCGCCAAGCAATACGGACTCGAGCCGCAGCAGCACCAGTTGCTGCTGGCCGTGCACGGCCTTCCCTGCGGCTTGAAGCCCACGATTCGCGAGATCGCATCGCGCCTGTTCATTCAGCATCACAGCGCCGTGGAGCTGGTGGACCGGCTGGAGAAAACGGGCGCCATCGCCCGGCGCGCCGGAACCGGCGACCGGCGCGAGGTCTGGGTCGTGCTCACGCCCTCGGGCCGGACGACCCTCCGCAAACTCGCGCTGGCTCATCGGATCGAGCTCGAACGGTCCGGTCCGGAGCTGGCCAAGGCGCTGAACTCCACGCTGCGCCACGCCATTCGCAAGGCTGCGGCGCTGTGAATAAGCCCCGGGCCATCGCTCGCCACAACCCTCCCCAAAAGCTGGGTGACTTTACCGCCACGCCGCGCCTGATTCCCATTTCGTTCCTGGCCATTGGCATCGGCGTCCTCGGCGCCTGCGTCGCCTGGCTGCTGCTTCGACTCATCGCTTTTTTCACCAATCTCTTTTACTACGGCCGCCTCAGCGCCGTGCTGGTCTCCCCCGCGGGCCATCGTCTGGGCTGGTTCGCCGTGCTCGTTCCTGTCGTGGGCGGCCTGATCATCGGCCTGATGGCGCGCTATGGCTCGGAGCGCATTCGCGGCCACGGGATTCCCGAAGCGCTTGAGTCGATCCTCATCAATGGCAGCAAGGTGCAGCCGCGCCTGGCGGTTCTAAAGCCGCTCTCCGCCGCCATCTCCATCGGATCGGGAGGTCCCTTCGGCGCCGAAGGGCCCATCATCATGACCGGCGGCGCCATTGGATCGGTCGTTTCGCAGCTCTTTCACCTCACCGCGGCCGAGCGCAAGACCCTGCTGGTGGCCGGAGCGGCGGCCGGCATGTCTGCCACCTTCGCAACCCCCGTCTCGGCCGTGCTTCTGGCCGTCGAGCTTTTGCTGTTCGAATGGAAGCCCAGAAGCGCCATTCCGGTGGCTTTAGCCAGCGCGACCGCCGGCGCGGCGCGGCGTTACATTTTGGGTCTGGGTCCGCTGTTTCCCGTGCCGGCGCACTCCATTTTCATCGGTCCGCAAGGACTGCTCGGCTGCGCGGTTGCCGGTTTGCTGGCCGGCGGCCTCTCCTCCCTGCTGACCCTCGGCGTCTATGCGATGGAAGACTCCTTTTTGAAGCTGCCCATTCATTGGAAATGGTGGCCCGCCATTGGCGGCCTGGCGGTCGGCCTGGGAGGAAGGATCTTTCCCCAGGCCCTCGGCGTCGGCTACGACACCATCCAATCGCTGCTGCAAGGCGACGTGCCCCGCGCGACCATCGTTGGCGTGCTGTTGGTGAAATCCTCCATCTGGGCCATCGCGCTGGGCTCCGGAACCTCCGGCGGCGTGCTGGCGCCGCTCCTTATGATGGGCGCCGCTTTGGGCGGCGTCGAGGCGGGCTATTTTCCTGCGGAAGGCGCCGGGTTCTGGCCTCTGGTGAGTATGGGCGCCATTTTGGGAGGAACCATGCGCGCGCCGTTCACCGCCATCCTGTTCGCGCTCGAGCTCACTCACGACATCAACGTGCTTCTCCCCCTGCTGGTGGCCGCCATGCTCGCCCACGCCACCACTGTGCTGCTGCTAAAGCGCTCCATCCTGACCGAGAAAGTCGCCCGCCGCGGCTTTCACATTACCCGCGAATACGCCACCGATCCGCTGGAGATCCTGTTCGTCCGCGAGGTGATGCGGACCCGAGTGGCCGCGCTTTCCCTTGACGCCGCCGGCGAAAATTTGCGCGCCATGCTGGTTCGCGCCTCCGCGCATCGCGGCCAGCGCCTTTATCCCGTCGTGGACTCGGCTAAGCGGATTCAGGGCGTCGTCACCCGCAAGGATTTGCGCCGCATCGCCAGCCGGGCCGAGGCCGCTTCTCTCCGCCAGCTCCTTCGCCATCCCGTCACAGCCCATCCCGACGAGCCGCTCCGCGCCGTGGTCTTTCGTATGGCCGAGACCGGATTTACGCGCCTTCCCGTGGTGGATGCCGCCGGTTTCCTGGTCGGCATCGTCTCTCTGCGCGACCTGCTCATGGCGCGCGCCAGAAATCTTCACGAAGAGCGCCGGAGGGAGCGCCCCTTGGATTTGCGGCTTCGCTTCGGCAGATCCCGCGCCGCCGCCCGCTAAACTCGCCCTAATAAAGCCGCACGCCCAGCCTGCCTGGCTCCTTGAACATGTGCACCGTATCCACGAAGCGCACTTGCCGCGATGCGTAGGTCATGGCGAGAGTATGCGTGCGGCACCCATCGCCGAAAAAGCGCACCCCATGCAGCAGCGCCCCGTCGGTCACCCCCGCCGCGGCGAAGACGATCTGCTCGCCCGGCGCCAAGTCCCGCGCCGTGTACACCCGCTTGCCGTCCCGGATCCCCATCCGCTCAATGCGGGCTTCGAGCTCCGGCGTATTCACTACCAAGCGCGCCACCATTTCCCCGGACAGGCAGCGCAGCGCCGCCGCGGTCAAAACGCCTTCCGGCGCGCCTCCGGTTCCGAAAACCGCGTCCACGCCCGCCCCGCGAACCGCCGCGGCGATGCCCGCCGAAAGGTCGCCGTCCGGAATCAGCCGGATGCGCGCTCCCGCCGCGCGGATTTGCGAAATCAGATCCTGATGCCGCGGCCGGTCCAAAATCATCACCACCAGGTCTTTTACCTGCCGGTCCAGGCAGTGCGCGATGGCCTTGAGGTTGTATTTTACCGGTGCGTCGATATCCAGAGCGTCGCGGCAAGCCGGACCCGCGATAATCTTCTCCATGTAGCAGTCCGGCGCGTGGAGCAGCCCTCCCGGCTCGGACGCCGCCAGCACCACGATCGAGTTGGCCGTGCCCGTAGCGCATAGATTCGTTCCCTCCAGCGGGTCCACCGCGATGTCCACTCGCGGAAACTGGACCGCCGACGGATTGGGCGCGCCCACGTGCTCGCCGATGTACAGCATCGGCGCTTCGTCTCTTTCCCCTTCTCCAATGACGATGGTGCCTTCCATCTCCACCGTCTCGAAGGCGTGCCGCATCGCCTGCACCGCCGCTTGATCGGAGCCTTCCCGGTCGCCCTGTCCCATGGTCCGCGCGGCCGCGATCGCCGCCGCCTCCACCACATGGACAAAATCCCCTAAAAGATCGCGTTCAATCCGGCTGTGCGGCTTGACTTGTATCGGTGCGCTCATGGCAGTGGTTATATTAACAGACAGTCCGTCTTATGAACATTCAAAATCTTATTGCCATCGATACTCACGTCCATATAGAGTCTGAACAGCAGGGGGCCGCTGGCGAGGCTGCCCGCCAATACTTCGGCGACTCGGGAGTCGGTTACAGCCGCAAGGAGCTGGCCGATTACTACCGCTCCCGCAACATCGGATGCGTGGTCTTTTCCGTCGACGAGCGTCTCACCGGCCGCCCGCAGGTCCCCAATGACGAAGTAGCCGCCTTCGCCGCCGAAAACAGCGACATCATCATGGCCTTCGCCAGCGTCGATCCAACCCGCGGAGCCGAAGCCGTCGCCGAAGCCCGGCGGCTCATCTCCACCGGCGGCATCCGCGGCTTCAAGCTACACCCCCCCCTCCAGCAGTTTCGCGCCAACGACAAAAGCGTCTATCCCTTTTACGAAGCAGTCGCCGCGGCCAAGCTGCCCGTCGTCTTTCATACGGGCCACAGCGGCATCGGCACGGGAATGCCAGGCGGCGGAGGCGTCCGCTTGAAGTACGGCAATCCCATGGACATCGACGACGTCGCCGTGGATTTCCCGGATATGCCCATCATCCTTGCTCACCCTTCCTTTCCCTGGCAGGATGAGGCCATCTCGGTGTGTCTTCACAAGCCCCAGGTCTATATCGATTTATCGGGCTGGTCGCCGAAATACTTTCCGCAGAACCTCATTCAGTACGCCAATACGCTGCTGAAGCGCAAGGTCTTATTTGGCTCCGATTATCCCTTGCTTACGCCGGATCGTTGGTTGGCCGATTTCGCCAACATCCCCATTAAGGATGAAGTGCGGCCCCTCATTCTCAAGGAGAACGCCGTGCGCCTGTTCGGTCTGGCTTGATCTGCGCTTTCCGCGCGATCGTTATTAGCCCCGCCTCGAACTCCGGGCCGATTGCGTCCGGCCGACTTCCGGAATCGCGCCCACCGAAAACGCCGCGGCCGGCAGCACGATCGACGTATCCACCAGCTTGGCCATGTCTTGGATCGGCAACCCCTCCGCTTCGCGCGCAAAGCGCAACACCCGCGCCGAGGCGTCGAAATCCACGCGGATCCAATCGCCGCCTCGCACCTGGTCGGTGGCGATCAGATTCGACATGGGCTGGACCAGCAAACGCTCGATGGCGCGCTTCAGGTGCCTCGCGCCGTACTTCAAATCGGTCCCTTCCTGAAGCAAAAAATCCTTGCTCGCGTCGGAAAGCGTGAACACGAACGCCCGGTCGGCCGAAGTGTTGAAAATCCGCTGCTGCACCAGGTTGAGCTCGATATCCAAAATCTTTTTGAGCTGCTCGGTTCCCAAAGGCTGGAATGTGACGATTTTGTCCAGCCGGTTGATGAACTCGGGCGTGAACTTGCGCCGTGCCGCCTCCACGCCGCTCCGCGCGATCTTGCCGCTGAGCTTGTCGTCGAACACTCCGGCGCTTACATTCTCCCGCGCCTCTCCCGCGCTGAACCCCATGCGCGGGTTCAAAAGCGAGCTCATCTCCGCCGCGCCTAAATTGCTGGTCATGAAAATCATGGCCCGCGAGAAATCCACCTTCCGGTTATCGCCCAGCGTCAGCGTCGCCTTGTCCAGAATCCCCAACAGCAAGTTCCACAGCGCGTCGGAGGCCTTCTCGATTTCGTCGAACAAAACAAAGCTCAGCTTTACGTTCTCGGTGTGATACTGATTCAGCACCTCCTGCGATAGCAACGGGTGCGTCTCCCGGTGGCCCAGGTAGCCCGGAGGCGAGCCGATCAGCTTTGCAATCTCATGACTGTGCTGAAATTCCGCGCAATCGATCTTGATCACCGCGCGCGGGTTCCTTAAAAGCGCCTCCGATGTCGCCTCCACTATCCGAGTCTTGCCTGACCCGGTCGGGCCAAGAAACAGAAAATTTCCAATCGGGCGGCCCGGCGGATTAAGCCCTGTCAGATGCATCTGGTAGATGCTGACGATTTGCTGAATGGCCTCGTCCTGCCCAACAATCATCCTTCGGAGGCCCATTTCCAGCGATTGTGCGTCCCTTCCGGTTTTATCCGGGTCCAGTGGGATATTGAGCCTTTCCATTTTTTCTACCGCCTTTCTGCTGCGAGAAGCCGTCTGCCTTGGCTCCCTCCACCATGTTTCGGGCAATTGAACTGCCATCTATTTGACGCTCCGAACGCAATTTAGATTCCACAGCTTCGCCCCGCCTTTCCTTCTTCATTTCTGGGACTTTGCTGGCCGAACTTCCACCGAGCTCACCATCGTTCTCGGCGGCATTCTCAGGAGCATCGATACAATCTCAGCCACGTCTTCAGGCCAGATTCTCCACTCCGATCCCGTCGTTTCGTTACCACCAAAGCCAGTGGCAACGCTGCCTGGCATCACGGAACTGACTCGGACGTTCTGGGCCCTCACATCCTGCATCAAAGCTTCGCTAAATCCCCTCAGCCCGAACTTCGATGCGTTATATGCCGCGCCCCCGGCGAAGGCATGCTTGCCGGCTAAGCTACCTATGTTGACGATATAGCCACTGCCGCTAGTTTCGAATCTGAACAAAGCTTCACGCGAACAGTAGAACGCCCCGCTGAGGTTGGTCTCGATGGTCTCCTTCCACTCTTCCAGAGCCAGATCGCGGACCGGCCGGAACAGCCCCACGCCCGCGTTGTTGACCAGAACGTCCAATTGCCCCAACTCGCCGTCGATGAATCGGAACAGTTCCGCAACCTGCTCATAATTCCTAACATCGGCAGCTTTACCCGTGACTTTACCGCCCCCCTCCTCTCCTAGTTCCCTCACCGCCCGCTCTACCGTCTCTTGCCGCCGCCCGCATATCCCCACCGCCCCTCCTTCCTCCAGCAGCCTCCTCGCAATCGCTCGCCCTATTCCGCGCGTTCCTCCCGTCACTAGGATCACTTTGCCCGCCAGCGGTCTCATTGTCGTCATTGCTTTGATGATAGAGAAACCGGCCCGCTCTAGTTTTTCGTCCCGCGAGCCCGCCGCCTCCCCTGCCAGCCTTTCTACCGGTGCTCATCTGAAAGATCGCGCCCCGCCCGCCGGCGTTTGCCGTCCTGCCTCCCTCAACACGCGGCCGCATCTCGCCCGTCGCCCTCAAACGATGAGCATGCAATCGCCGTACGAGAAAAAACGGTACCGCGCCTCCACCGCATGCCGATATGCCGCTAGCATAAGCTCCGTCCCCGCGAAAGCGCACGCCAGAACCAGCAGGCTCGATTGCGGTAAGTGGAAATTGGTGAGCAGCGCGCCCGTTCGGCGAAACCGAAAGCCCGGATAAATGAATAGATCCGTTTCTGTCTTTGAAGGATCGCTTTCAATCGCCCGGACGCTCGTCGTCCCCACCGCCACCACCCGCCGCGCCCTGTCCATCGCCCGCACCGTCTCCGCCGGTACCCGGAACCACTCGCTATGAAGATGCGCCCGTTCCAGCTCCTGGGCCCGCAGCGGCTGGAACGTGCCAAGCCCTACATGCAATGTCACCCGCGCGATTTCCGCCCCGGAAGCCTTGCATTGTTCCAGAACTTCGGCGGTGAAGTGCAAACCCGCCGTTGGCGCCGCCGCCGAGCCCCGCTCCCGAGCGTAGACCGTTTGATACCGTTCCCGGTCCGCCTCCGTATCTCGGCGCCGAATGTAAGGCGGCAAAGGCACATGTCCGGATCTTTCCAAAACATCGAAAACATCGCCCTTCGCATGCAGCCGCACCGCTCGCTCGCCGAACTCGCCCCGGCCGAGAATCTCCGCCTCTAGCTCCGGCGAGATGTCGATCCACTCGCCCGTCCGCATCTTCCGGCCCGGGCGCACTAGAGCCTCCCACGTCAGCCCATCCGGCGCCATGGCTTTCGTGAGCAGCATCTCCACCCGCCCGCCGCGCCCGCTTCGCCTGCAACCGTAAAGGCGGGAAGCAAACACCCGCGAATCGTTCAGCACCAGGCAGTCGCCCGAACCCAGATAGCCCGGCAAATCCCGAAACCGGCCATCTTCCCAGGTCTTTTTTTGCCGGTCCACTACCAGCATTCGCGACGCCGCGCGATCCGCCAGAGGCTCCTGGGCGATCAGCTCGGCCGGCAGATCGTAATCGAACTCTTGAAGCCGCACCTACCGCTTGTATCCGATCTTGCGCAGCAGCCCATGCCGCCATTGCACGCCGCTATCGTCCTCCACGCCCTGGGGCGGGCTGCCGTCCACAACGCCCAGAATTCCCCGGCCCTGCTCCGTTTCCGCCACGATCGCTTCCACCGGGTTGGCGGTCGCGCAAAAAATCGAGCAGATTTCCGGAATATCGCGAATGCGGCCCAGAATGTTGATGGGAAAGCCGTCTCGCAGCGCGATCACAAAGCAGTGCCCCGCGCCCACCGCCTGCGCGTTGCGCGTCGCGTTCGCTTTCAACTCGGCGTCGTTGCCCTCCACCCGCGTCAGACACGCGCCGGAAGCTTCGTTGAAGGCGATGCCGAATTTCATTCCCGGCGACGTATTTACGATGGCCTCGTACAGGTCTTCCACGGTTTTGATGAAATGGCTGTGCCCCAGGATAATGTTGCCATTTTCGGGCATCTCCAGCCGGACGGATTTGAGCTCCATGTCTTACTCATCATAGCGGCGCAAGGCCAGCCCATCGCCGCCGGCCGCCGGTTGTTGTAAACTGAAAGTGTCACTTGGAGGTGGGTCTTCTCGAGTAGCCTGCTCCTTCGTATCGGGCGCGGCCTCGCGGCGCCAAGGGCCGTCGCCAACAGGGCCGCCTGCGGTTTCCTCGACCTCCTTTTCCCCGACGAATGCCGCTTATGCGGCCGGCCCCTCCTGGAACTGTCCCGCATCCCGGTTTGCCGCGACTGCCTTCAGCGGCTTCAACCCCTTACCTCGGATTTCTATTGCCCCACTTGCCGCACGCCTTTCCTCAATCCCTCTTCACTGCAGGAAACCGGCCAATGCGTTCTCTGCAGGCTCGGTCGGAATGGATTCGACCAGGTTTTCGTCGCCGGCGCCTATGAGGGCGCTCTGCGCAAGCTCATCCATCTTTTCAAGTTCGACGGCGTCCGGCCTTTGGCGCGCCCGCTGGCGCGCTTTTTGAGCCAGGCCCTTCCCCGCGACCGCCGCTTCGACGTCGTCGTGCCCATGCCTTTGCATTGGAGGCGTCGCTGGAGCCGCGGATTTAATCAATCCCAGCTATTGGCGCGCGAAATTGGGCGGCTCTGGAATGTCCCGGTCCGGAATTTGGTCCGCCGCAGGCGAGCCACCGCCCCTCAGGCCGGCCTCTCCGCCGCCCAACGTAGCCAGAACGTGCGCGGCGCCTTTCAGGCTTTCAAGCCGGCCGGACTTCAGGGCATGAGCGTCCTGTTAATTGACGACGTGCTCACTACCGGAGCCACCGCCGCCGCCTGCGCCCGCGCTATGAAGAGGGCCGGCGCATCCCACGTCTCGCTGCTTGCTCTGGCTCGGCGCGACCGCTTGGCCGGCAACGGGAAAGACCATGCTTTTACGGCTGTTTCCGGGAGTGGGAGGCAATGATCGCGCAAGGTCAGGAACGGTTACACCGTCCGGTGCTGGTGCTCAACTCCAGCTATGAGCCCATCAATGTCTGCGCCGCGCGCCGCGCGCTGGTGCTGGTCCTTAAAGGCGTCGCCGCCGCCGAAGAGCATTCGGCGGGCCACATTCACTCCGCCCGTCACGCCTTGCGCGTGCCCAGCGTCATCCGCCTTCTTGAATACCGGCGCATCCCCCACCAAACCCGCGCCCTGTCGCGCAAAAATATTTTGATGCGCGACCGCTACACCTGCCAGTATTGCCTCAAGACCCTGAACTCTTCCGAGTTGACGCTGGATCATGTGATTCCACGGTCCCGCTCCGGAGAAACCACCTGGGAAAATCTGGTCGCCTGCTGCCATCCCTGCAATAACCGCAAAGGCAACCGCACTCCCGAAGAGGCCGGCATGCGCCTTACCCGCTCGCCGCGCCCCTTCAGCCTCCACACCAGCCGCCATTTAATGCGCCTTCTCGGCAAAAGCGACGACCAGTGGCGCAAGTACCTGTTTTATTGAGCGCCGCTTAATACAACCCCGGCTCCCCTGCCGGCCGCGTCTTCCATCGCCGGTGAATCCAAAGCCATTGGTCCGGATATTCGCGGATCACCCCTTCCAAAAAGCGGTGCACCCGCTGCGTATCGGCCAAAACGTCGCCGGTCATTTCGATTTCCGGATAGAAGCGCAGCACGTGCCGGCGTTCTTTTTCCTCCCACAGCGCGAAGCCAGGAACCACCGCGGCGCCCGTGCGGTGGGCGAATTTTACGAAAGCCGTTCCGGCGCAGGCCTTGGTTCCGAAGAAATCGATGAACACCCCTTCTTCCGGCGACGTATTTTGATCTACTAAAATCCCCACCGCCTCGCCCCGCTCCAAGGCGCGAAAAATTTCCCGCGCCGCTTCCCGTTTGCTGAGGATGCGATTGCCCGATAGGGTCCGCCGCCGCGCTACCAATGCGTCGATCTTTGGATTGTCTAGCGGCCGCACCACGATATTCATGGGCCCGCTCATCCAGGCGTGCGCAAAGGCGCTCAACTCCCAATTGCCCAGGTGCCCGGTGGCGATGAGAACTCCCCGTTTGCGGGAAGCCGCCGCCGTGAAATGCTCCAAACCCTCGTACCGGATCCATCGAGCAAGCGTCTGGGGCGACATCTTTGGAAAGCGGGCGAAGGCGCCGATCAGCCGGCCAATCGAACGGAAAACGCCGTCGGCGATCCGCATTCGATCCCCCTCGCCGTAGCCGGCAAGCTCCAGATTCCGCAGCGCTATGCGCCGCAGCCGCGGAACCGCCAAGTCCAAAAGCCGCCCATAGAGCGGCGCAAGCGCCGGCGTCGCCAGCACGCCCCGCGCAATCCAGTACTGAGCCAGCTTCACTCGATCCAGCCGCCGCCCAGAACTAGGTCGCCCCAATAAAACACCGCCCCCTGGCCCGGAGTCACGGCCCGCTGCGGCTCGTCGAATTCAACCTCCACGCGCCCCGCATCGGCCGTTGGGACAATCGTGGCCGCCGCCGCGGCATGCTTGTTCCGGATCTTGACCTCCGCCCGCGCGGGCGCGGTCGGAGCCGGAATCGAGATCCAGTTCGCGTCCTTTACCCGCATCTTCCGCCGCAGCAGCTCGTCGCGGCGTCCAATGATCACGCGCCGCGCCGTCGGCTCCGTGGCGATCACGTACAAAGGCTCGCCCGCCGCAAACCGCAGTCCCCGCCGCTGGCCCACCGTGAAGTGATGAACCCCTCCGTGCTCGCCCACCACCCGCCCGTCGGAGGTCACCAGCTCCCCCTTGGTCTCCTCCCGCGAAATTCCCTGTTCCCGAAAATAAGCCTCGATGAACCCTGCGTAATCGCCGTTGGGCACGAAGCAGATCTCCTGGCTATCCGGCTTTTCCGCCGTCGGAAGGGCCAGTTCGCGCGCCAGCTTCCTCACCTGCGTCTTTTCCATCCCCCCCAAAGGAAACATCGTGCGCGCCAGTTGCTCCTGCGTCAGCCCGAACAGAAAATACGTCTGGTCTTTGGCCCGATCCACGCTCCGCCGCATCTCCCATCGCCCGTTGTCGGGATTCCAGCCCGATTGCGCATAGTGGCCCGTCGCGATTCGTCCCGCCCCCACCCCCTCCGCCATCGTCAAAAATTGATCGAATTTGATGAAGGTGTTGCACAGCGAGCAGGGAATCGGCGTGCGCCCGGCCAGATACTCGTCCACAAACGGCTTCACCACCCGCTCCTCGAACCGCTCCTCGAAATTCACTACATAATAGGGAATGCCCAGGCGCTGCGCGACTTTCCGCGCGTCGTATACATCGTCCAGCGAGCAGCATCGTCCCGTGGACCTTTCTCCCCGAATCTCCGGCAGACGTCTCTGATTCCAAAGCTGCATGGTCAGCCCGATCACGCGCTCTCCGCGCGCATGCAGCAGCCCCGCCGCAACCGAGCTGTCCACTCCCCCCGACATCGCCACCGCGATGGCAGACTCACGCATAGGCCGGTTCCACTCGATAAGCAGCGATCCGCCGCAAATGCGCCACCGATTCCGCCAGCGCGCCCACCAGCCTATCCACCTGTTCTTCGTCGTTGCTGCGGCCCAAAGAAATCCGCAAACTCGATCGCGCCTGCTCGCGCGTCAAGCCAATCGCCGTAAGCACATGCGAGGGCTCGCTTGCGCCGCTGGAACAGGCCGAGCCGCTCGACACCGCGAATCCCCGTAAATCCAGCGCGATCGACAACGCTTCGCTCTCAATGCCGTCGAACCGCAAATTGGAAGTGTTGCAAATGCGCGCCGCCTTCGCCCCATTGATATGAGCCCCGGGAATGGCGTCCGCCACGGCCTGCTCCAGCCGGTTGCGCAATCTCTCAAGCCGCCCCCGCTCCGCCGCGCCCTCCTCCTCCATCCACTGCGCCGCCCGTCCCAGCCCCGCCGCTCCCGCCACGTTCTCCGTGCCCGGGCGCCGCTCCCGCTCGTGATGCCCTCCGTAAAGGATCGGAGCCACGCGAGTTCCCTGGCGCACAAACAGCGCCCCCGCGCCCTTGGGCCCATAGAACTTGTGAGCCGTAATCGAATACATCGAAACCCCAAGCGCGTGAACGTCCACCGGAAGCTTGGCCGCGGCCTGCACGCCGTCGGAATGGAAAACTACGCCCGCCTCGGCTGCGATGCGCGCGATTTCTTCGATCGGCTGGATCGTTCCCAGTTCGTTGTTGGCGTGCATGACGCTGATGAGCTTGGTATCCGGGCGTAATGCGCGCCGAATCTCCTCAGGGTCGGCGACGCCGTTTCCATCCACCGGAACAATGGTGAAAGCGGCGCACTGAGCCGCCGCGGCTAGCACCGCCGGATGCTCCACCGCCGTCGTGATTACGTGCCCTTCGCGCGCCACGCCCAGAATCGCCAGGTTGTCGCCTTCGGTGCCCCCGCTGGTGAAAACGATCTCCTCCGGCGCCGCCTTCAGCAGGTCCGCCACTTGCCGACGCGCCTCGTCCAGCATCTGGCGCGCCCTCTGGCCGAAATGATGAATGCTCGAGGCGTTGCCGTACACTTCGGTCATCGCCGGCGCCATCGCCTGGAAGACCTCCCGCGATACCGGCGTTGTCGCGTTGTGATCGAAGTAATGCCGCCTCACCGGTTGTCACCACGATTTTACCAGCGCCGGCCATTTCACCGGCGCAAAACGCCCGTCCACGTAATCGAAAACGTATTTCGCCTGGGCCAGCTCGGCCTCCGGCAGCGCATGCATGCGCTGCAAGTGAATGTCGATCGTCGGATCTCGCCAAACTAACGCCGCAATGAACAGCATGTCGTAGCCGGTAAAGGGGTCGTTGAGAAACACCACCCGGCTATGGGACGGCGGCCGCTCGCCCAGCTTGCTCATTTGGGCGATGATCCGTTGCGTCTCTTGTCCATTCTCCAGATACCAGCGGGTGAGCTTGCGGTCCTGCCGCGCCGTCTCATGCCAATACGCTGCGATGCAACCGGCCAGCCCCGCCGCCATGATGGCCCTGCGCGGCAGCCCGGCGACGGGTTGCCGCGCAAAGCGCCGCACAACCGCCCGCAGCGCCAGCGCGGCCAGCATGCCCCAGCCGCCCGCGACAATGTATAGCGTCCCGCCGCCCCGGTCCGGCAAAAACGCAAGCGGCAGCGGCGTGACCACGGCCCAGATCAGCAAAAACAGCCAGCGCGGGTCGAATTTCCTCAATCCCCAGTTCCGCAGTCCGGCGTAAAGCAACGCAATCCACAACCCCAGCACGCGTCCGCTGTTGAAAAGATCCGTATAAAAAATCGTATTCAAAAACCGCGTATTGGCCCCAGCGAACCGCTCCCAACGGAACACTGGCCGATACGCATCCAGGTGCGTCAGCGCTCCCGGCCCGATCGTCTTTCCCAGGATGAAAACCAGCGTAATGGCCCCCGCCGCCATCGCCGGCCCCACTTTCGCCCTCCGTCCCTGAAACAACAACTCATATGCCAGAACCAGAACCGGCAGCGACACCGCCATCTCCTTGGAATCCAGCGCGCAAATATATAACGCCAAAAACAGCCCGGTCTGCCCGGCCCTCAGGCCTCCGCGCCCGCTCCCCCTCCGGCTGCGCACGTAATAAAGCAGCGCCCAGAAGTAGAAAGTCCCGCACAGCGCATCGTAAATGAACGCCCCGTCGTAGTGAAGATTTCCGGTCGTCGAATGATACGCGATCGGAAAGGCCGCCAGAACCGAGGCCCACCGGGACCTCACCACGGCCTTGGCCAGTTTGAAAAACACCACCGTATTCACGCCTAAAATCGCGCACCGCGCCGCGTGGAACGGAACCGGATTCAATCCGAACGCCCGATACAACGGCAAGTAATAAATCGCCCCCATCGGCCGCACGGTCTTGCTCCAAAAGCGAACCTCCGCCACCGCCGTCTGCCATAGCGGCCGATGCCAGTGGCCGTAGAGATTCATCATCTCGTCGGGCCCGAAATGCGCTTTGAAAACGCTCGCGTGAAAGACGCAAAAAAACGCCGCCAGCGCCAGCAGAAAGCCGGTTTGCGCCCGCTCTCGAAACCAATTCGGAATCGATCTGACAATCGCCCCCATCCTTGATATTGCGCTTACAGCGTCGCCGGCTCGCCGAAAGTCGTGCAAAAAACGAACTCCCGCGCAGGCCGCCGCTCTCGCCGGCTCAGCTCTCGCGTCCGCAGAGGTTCGCTGAGCGATTCCGGATCCCCCAGGTAGCCGATCGCCATCATGGCCACCGGATCGTAGTCCGGCGGAATTCGGCAAACTTCCCGCGCTTTCTCCGTGTCGAACCCCGCCATTTGATGAACATAAACCCCCATCGACGTAGCCTGCATCGTCAGTTGCGCCGACGCCGCTCCTGTATCGTGAAGGGCCACCCGGTTCGGCTTTCCGTTTCTGGCGAAATTTCGCGCCGCCACCGACATCGCAAGCACCGGCGCCTGCCGCGCCCACCCGTTCCCGCCAAACAAGCAACTGGCCAGCCGCTCATGCTGTTCCGCGTCTTCCTTTCGAGCCACAAGGTAACGCCATGGCTGCTCATTGTCCGAAGAGGCCGCCCACCGCGCCGCTTCAAACAACCGTCTGAGCGTCTCGGCGTCGGGGCGGCGCGAAGAGAATGCCCGCGGGCTCCACCGCTCTTTGATCAGATCCAAAATCTCGCTGTCCGGTGACGCCGTCTTGATCGGCATTTCTTCATTGTAGGCCGCTTTGCGTGATCCGCATCGTCTTGCTCTCGCCAAACAAGCCTCGGTTTCGAGCCCCTCGCTTGCGGCGCGAAAGGCTCAAGGAATCTTTGGGGAAGGGGTGTTAGGGACTGCTGAGGGTTCTTAGCGGATTAACCAAAGGGCTTTGCTAAGGGAGGGGCCATTGCGATTCCTTGAGCCTTGGCCGTTTTCTCCATACGTCGGTGTTTTAGCAATCCGGGCGCCGAACGTAAATTCAAGAAAATATTAATAACGGCCGCCTTTATGGAAATATTGGCGCAACATTTGTTTCTCCCGGGCGGCAAAACCTACCGGCGGGCTGCGCTCGCCCGCCGCCTTTTCCGCTCCGCTCGCCGGCAATCATCGCGAATTTCCTCGAGCCGGGGCCGCGGCGGCGCCCTCCAACACCAGCGCCAGCGCCGCTCCAATCGACAAAAGAAGCGTGAGATGCTCGGGCCCGAACGAATCCCGCTCGTGACGATACAGCGACAGCACCCCCAGAATCCCCTGCCGCGTCTCCAGCGGGACCGCCAATGCCGAGCGCAACAGGCTGAACTTTACCGGGTCCTGCAAGTATCCCGGCTCCACCGATGGATTCCCGTTCACGATGGGACGGCCATTTTCGGCCACCCAGCCCGAAAGTCCCGCGCCCAGCGGGATTTCCAGCGAGGAAAACAGCCGGTATTCTTCTCCATCCACATGTCCCGGAATCAGCCGGTCTCCTTGGCGCAGGTACACCGCCATGGCGTCGTAGTGAATGATTTCGCGCAGCGACTTCCGAAGGCGCGCAAACGCCTCCTCGCGGTCCAGAGCGTCTTGTAGATCCTCGATCAGCGCGGGTAAAACCCGCGCGCAATCCCAGGCCCCGCCTATGGATCGGTGAAAATTCAGCAGGTCGGCGCCGCTCCCCCCGTTCGCCGGACCGCTGCCGCTCGCCTCAAATCCCGCCGCCGGCGCCGCCCCTCGCGCAATCTTCACTCCCGTCGACAGCTTTGGTTTCGCCCCGCTGGCGTCTGCCGTCGCCATTCGCTCCAGCTCCACATACCTCCGCACCAGCACTTCCACCACGCGAGGATCGAAGCTTTTCCCCGCCTCCGCTCGGATCGTCTCGATGGCTTGCTCCAGCGGAAGCGCGCGCCGGTACTGCCGGTCGCTGGCCAGAGCGTCCAGGCAGTCCACCGCGGAAAGGATCCGTGCGCCGATCGGAATCTCCTCGCCCCTCAAGCCGTCGGGATATCCGCTGCCGTTCCATTTCTCGTGGTGCGAGCGCACAATCGGCGCCACCGCATACGGAAACTGCATCCGTTCCACTAACTCCGCCCCCACCACCGTATGCGTCTTCATCTTCTCGAACTCTTCCGGCGTCAATTTCCCCGGCTTGGAGATGATGTATTCCGGCACCGCCAGCTTCCCCACATCGTGCAGCAGCGCCGCCGCCCTCAGAGCCTCCAGCTCCCGCTCGCTTAAGCCCAGCTCTTTGCCCACCTCGATCGCGTAAACTTCCACCCGCTCCAGGTGATCGTGCGTCGTCTGGTCCTTCGCTTCAATCGCCAGAGCCAGCGTCTGGATCGCCCGCCGATGCAGCGCCGCCACCTCCTCGGCGTGCTTGCGCCGCGCTTCGGCTTGCTTGCCTTCGCTCTCCAGGCGGTGAATATGCAGACTGTGCGAGCGCGATATAAAGTACACTACCGGCAATACCAGCAGCGATGTCTGCCATCCCAGCGTCTTGCCCACCGCGCTCACGGCCCACGCCACCGCCGCCCCCGCTAGATAGTTCGGAAAGGTCCACAGATACGTCTCGCGCCACACCGCGCCCGTCCGCTTGCCTTCCGTCAGAGCGATGGCCGCCGCCACCGAAAATGTGTTCGTCCCAAAAAACGCCGCCGCCGCCAGCAGCAGCCGCAGCGGCGCCTCGAACCAGCCCGCTTGCCCCGCCAGCCGGTAAACCCCGTAGCTGGCCTCCACCGAACATGCCATGCTCGCCACGCTGAACGCTACTTGCAGCGCTTTGGGCCGGCTTTTCGTGTGCATCACGCACTGCACCAGCATCCCCAGGCAACCCATCGCCAGCGTCCCCGGCAGCCCCAACTCCGCGATGCCGATCAGAACAAAAACATAGTTCATCGACATCGTCGCCGTCGCCCCCGGCAAAACCACCTTCACGCCCGACGCCATCAGCGCAATCGCGCTGTACACCGAAAATCGCACCCAGTCGTCTATGTCCCATGTCTCCGCCCCATGGGCCACCGCCACCGCTCCCGCCGTCACGACCAGCCCGATATAGACAGCGGCCCCAACGCGCGGCCTCTTAAACCGCTGCTTGCTCAATGGGATTCCTCTGCCCTATTTCATCGGCGAAGGAAGCGTAGACTTTAGGCGCGGCGGGAATGGGCGGCCGCTTTCTCACGCCCCCGTTCATGCGCAAAAGCGCCCCGCCCGCGCCCTTCCCTCCGCTAGGCGCGGAACATTTCAAACGTCTGGAAATCGCCCTTCAGAAGCGTGCGCGTATCCGGATACCCCAGCCAGCCCGATATCATCGTCGCGTACACCCGCCGGAAGTCGGTCGTATAAATCAAATTGTCCCCCGCGTCCAGCTTGCTCAGGCTCGGAATCTGCCCGTAATGGCCGCCCTTTACCCCATTGCCCGCGACGAACATCAGATTCGCCGTCCCGTGATCGGTTCCCAGATTCACGTTCTCCGGAACCCGCCGCCCGAATTCGCTGAACACCATCACCACCACGTCGTCCCCCCGCCGGATCCGCTCCAGATCCCGCAAAAACGCGTACACCGCGTCGGAGGCGTACGTCAGCAGCCGCTTATGCACGTCCGCCTGAAATACGTGCGTGTCGAAGGCGTTGTTGCGATACGACGTGTAGTAAAGCCGCGTCGGCATTCCCGCCTCGATCAGCGCCGCCACTTTCGGCAAATCCAGCCCCGCGATGCCGTAATCGATCGGCGAATGATATTTCGACCACGCTTCCCGCACTAACGCCGATGCATCCTTGGCGCTCTTGGCCGTGTCCCACAGAAACCGCCGCGCCGGATTGTCGATCTGCCCCTGCTCCGGCATCGCATCCAGAACCGGCCGCTCTTCGTAAAATTTCTCCTGCGTGAACCGGTTCGGATCGTCGAATACCACCGGCACATGCCTCCGGCTCCGAACCGCCAGCGACTGCCGCGCCCCGATATTGACGATGTAGTTCGGCGGAGCCTGCGGCGCCATCGCGTCCGCCAGCCTCCCTACCCATCCGTATTCTTCCCCGCTGTTGGGCGCGGCCGTGTGCCAGTAGGCCATCGACGTAAAATGCGAAAACGACGGGTTCTCATACCCGCACCCATGCACAATCGCCAGCTTGCCGTCCTTGTACAGCCGCTCGAAGCCGGCCATGCCGCCGCTGAACCCGAAATGGTCGTCGATGACCCGCGTTTCTTTCTTCGGAATGCCCAGATTGGGCCGATGCTTGTAATAGAAGTCGTCGCCGTAGGGAACCAGCGTGTTCAACCCGTCGTTGCCGCCGGAAAGCTCCAGCACCACCAGGATTCTCCCCTCCACGTTGCCTTGCGCCGCCAGCGCCGCCGCGGCCTGCCCGAACACCCGCGCCGGCAAGCCCCCGCCCGCGCTCACGCACACTCCGCACATCCCCGCCCGCAGCAATTCCCGGCGGCTGGATTTCGAAAACGAAAACCGGCTCCTCATCTGTGCCTCCCTTGCCGGCCCCGGACCCGGGGCGCCGCTACCAATTGTACTCTCCGCCAGCCCCCTTCCTCCTCGCCCGCCCGCCACCGGGCAAGCCGCATTGTTCACAATAAATTGTGCAGTTCGACTTTCAGCGCGGCGCCGTTGTTCTGCTGCTGATCGCGGCCCTGGTCGCTATCCTGTCCCGCCGCTTGCGCTTGCCCTACAGCGTGGGCCTGGTCGCCGCCGGAATGCTGGTCGCGCTGTTGCCGTTTGCTCCCCCGGTCGCCCTCAGCCGCGAATTGATCTTCACCGGCCTTCTTCCTCCCCTCATTTTCGAAGCCGCCTTCTTGATCCGCTGGCGCGAGCTGTCGCGCGAGCTGCCCCTGATTCTGGTTCTCGCCACCGCCGGCGTCTTGCTTTCCGCCCTCCTCACCGCCGCCGGCATGTCTTTGCTTGCCCACTGGGACTGGCCCGCCGCGCTGGTCTTCGGCATCCTCATCGCCGCCACCGACCCCGTCTCCGTCATTTCCTTGTTCCGCGAAGCTGGCGCTCACGGCCGCTTGCGCTTCCTTCTGGAGGCCGAAAGCCTTCTAAACGACGGAACCGCGGCCGTCGGCTTCTCCCTCGCCGTCGCCGCCGCTTCCGCTCACCCCGCCTCCTTCCCCGGCCTGATCGGAGCCGCCTTGGCCTCCGCCGGCATCGGCGTTCTCTGCGGCGCCGCCGCTGGCCAGCTTGCCCTTTCCCTCATGGTCCGCACCCCCGACCATTTGGTGGAGACCCTTTGCACCACCGTCGCCGCCTATGGTTCCTTCCTCATGGCCGATAGCCTGCACGCCTCCGGCGTTTTCGCCACCCTCACGGCTGGCCTGCTGGTCGGCAATCTCGGCCCCCGCGGCCCCCTGTCGCCCCAAGGCCGCGAAACCGTCCTGACTTTTTGGGCTTATGCCGCCTTCGTCGCCAACTCAATCATTTTTCTTCTGGCCGGAATGCGCGAAACCAGCAATCGTTTCTGGACCAGTTGGCGCCCCGCCGCTATAGCCGCGCTGGCGGTCACTCTCAGCCGCGCGGCCGCGATCTATTCCCTCTGCGCCCTCTTCTCCAGATCTCCCCTCCGCGTCGGCATGGCTCGCCAGCACGTGCTGGTTTGGGGCGGTCTCCGCGGCGCCTTGGCTCTGGCGCTCGTGCTCGGCCTTCCGCCAAGCCTGCCCCGCCGCGAGGAAATTGTCACCGTCACTTTCGCCGTCGTCGCCTGGTCGATTTTTGTCCAGGGCCTCACCATCGCTCCCTTGGCCCAAAAGTTGGGCCAGATCAAACCCGGCCGCGCCCCGGCCGCCTCCCAAAACCCAACAGCCCCCGGGACAGCTCAGCCCAACTGATACTCCGGCTGGCTCGCAATCAAATGCAGCAGCAGCCGCAGCGGCTGCTCCATGTAGGTTTGCGCTGCCGGAATATCCGCCGTTCCCAGTTCCTTATTCAGAAACCCGACCAGCTTCTGCCGCGCGTCCGTGCTCGGAGGAACGCTCATAAAGCGGTGAATGAAATAATCCACCACTTCGCTCGTATTGTGAAGCTTCGCCTCCAGCACCATCCGCGACAGGTTCACTTGCGCCGTCTCGCGCGGGATCGGCTTCACCCGCTCAATCGCCAACTGCGAGCCACGGAAGCTCCCGTAACGCGTGTTGAACTCCTCGTCCCGGTCCGCGTTCTTGTTCGATTCCGCCCGCTCGCCGTCCTTGGTCTCGTCCTGCGTCGCCGTGGAAATATCCATCCCATCGCGGATGCGCTGCGCCACGCGCCGCACTTCGCCCCCGCCCGTGTAGCGGTCCGGCGGAAGAAAGCCGATGTCGGGAAACAGCACGTCCCGCACGAAATTCGCGCGCTCCAGCAGCAAGCCCGGCGTAATCCATGCCTGCCCCTGCGCCCAACCCGCCACCGTCGGCGGCGCGAAAAGCTGCTGGCCCAGGGCCCCGGTCACGGTATTGAAATCCGGCACGCCCGGTATGCTCTTCAATCCCAGCTTCTTGTACGTGCTCACCGCCAGCTCCACCGGGCTATAGATGCGCGTGCCCACCGAAGCCGGGCTGTAGAAATCCCGCGACAAAAAAATCGTTTCCAGCAGCGGCTTCATCTCGTAGTGGTTTTCCCGCAGCTTCGCCCCCAGCTTCTTCTGCAATTCGGGCGATAGATCCTGGCGGACGAAGTAACGGTAAATCTTGCCCGCGATAAAATCGGCCGTCACCGGCTGCTGCATGATAATGTCGATGATCTCGACGCCGTCGAAGCGTCCCGTCCGCCCAAGGAACGTTTTCTCCCCGTCGTCGTGCTGATCCTTATTAACCACGAATTTCAAGTCCTCGAAATTCCAGCCAGTGAACGCACGCGCGGCTTCGCGGATGTCTTTTTCCGTGTAGTTGCCGACGCCCATGGTGAACAGCTCCATGATTTCTCGCGCGAAATTTTCATTCGACGCGCCCTTCACGTTGACGCCCGCGTCCAAAAACGAAAGCATCGCCGGCCCCTGCGCCACCGCTACCGTCAGGTCTCTGAAATTCCCCAGGCCTTGCTTCTCGAACAGCTCCAACTGCCCCAGCAGCTTGCGATAGTCCCGCACCTTCGCTTCGTTTGCCGCGAAATGGCCATGCCAGAACAGCGCCATCTTTTCTTCCAGCGGCCGCGGGCTGTCTAGCATCCGGTTCGCCCACCAGTAAGCCACCCGATTGGTTTCAAGCGCGCTGGCCCTCAGCCAATAAAAAAACTTGTCCACGATCGGCTGCAAGCGCCGGTTCCCGGCCGGCTTTACTTTGATTCCCAAAGCCTCGCCCTTCTCCTTCGCCAGATCCGTGACCGCGGGACGGCTCGGTGGGAATGGCTCCAGGCCGGGGTCGTGGATCGGATCCTCGTCAAACGGAGGCAAATTCACCTCCGGCGCGCCCTCGAATCGAACCAGTCGCGCCACCGCTTGCTGCGGCGTCAGTTTCGCGAGCGCCTGAATTTCTTCCGGCGTTCCTCCGAATCCGGCCCGCTCCAGCAGATGCTCGGCGAAATCGTAGTTCCAATCGGAGGCCCCTATCGGCGTCAGATCGTTTTGCCAGTTTGCCGGCCCGGCCGTCTGCCCAAGCGCGCTCGCAGCCGCTCCCAAAACAACCAGCCCAAACGGGAGATTTCGAAGCATTTCCAGCTCCTTCTTCAAGAGATCGGCTACTATTCTACGCCCCGTTTATCCCGTGCCGCCCATTCCCGCCCCGGCAAATTATTTAACTTCACCCTTTTCAATCGCATCCCATCTGAGACTCCATCCCTTTCCCCTTTTTTAGCCTCATCACCAAATCGAAAGGAGTTCAAGATGAACACTCATTGCCCCAGTCCTGCGGCGCTTTCCGCCGATGGCGCGGCCCTCGTCCGCGCCGAAATCAACCGTCAAAACGCCGCCCGTTCCACCGGTCCCCTCACCCCCGAAGGCAAGCGCCGCAGCTCTCTCAACGCCCTGCGCCACGGCCTCACCGGACAAACCGTCATTCTGCCCCAAGACGATCTGGCCGCCTACCGCGCCTCCTGCGCCCAATTTTTCGCGGAGCTCAAACCCGTCGGCCTGCTCGAATCCAAAGCCGTCCAAACCATCGCCGACACCCATTGGCGCCTCGACCGCATCCGCGCCATGGAAAACAACCTCTTCGCCCTCGGCTTTCAAGAGCACTCCGGCCTGTCCTCCGACCCGGCCATCGATTCCGCTCTCGCCCAAGCCAAATCCCTCGACCAACGCGCCGATCTCCTGGTCCGCCTCAGCCTCTATGAGCAGCGCCTCCATCGCACCCTCGCCAAAGCTCACGCCGAGCTAAAACTGCTCCAGCAGGAGCGCGCCCAAGCCCGCCAACAGGCCCTCGAAGACGCCGCCAGAATTCACAACTTGAAGAAAGCATTGGACCAGCCTTGGCAGCCCGAATCCGATGGCTTCGAATTTTCAACTTCCGATCTGACCGCTTGGCTGGCCCGCCGCGAGCTCATCCAGCAAGCCCGCGACTTCCAACTTCGCGGTCGCCTCCCGGCTTTCTCAACCGAAACGTCTGTAACGAACCCCGCCGCATGAGTATCCACTCATCGCCCGGTGTCATGCTCTTTCGGGCCCGGGCTGGCCCTGCCGAGCCCTCTGAAAACACATGCACATTGCCGTTTTGGATCCGGCGTCGCCCCAAGCCGCCAAGCTCCTGTGGCTCTGGAATATTTGCTTTTGGATCTGCGCTTTCATCCTTGCTCTGGTTACCGTCGCCATCGTCTTCGTCCTCGCCCGTTACCGCCAGCGCGATGGCCGCCTGCCGTCGGAAACCTCCGGCGGCCGCCGCCTGGAGTTCGCCTGGACCGCCATCCCCATCGCTCTGGTTGCCGCTTTGTTCGTGCTGAGCGTCGTCGCCGCGCGCGCCGTCGACCAGCCCGTCGCGCGGGAACCCGATATTGTGGTCGCCGGCCATCAGTGGTGGTGGGAAGTCCGCTATCCCTCTAGCGGCGCGATCACCGCCAATGAACTCCACATCCCCGTCGCCCGCGATATGCTCATCGCCGTGGAGTCCGCCGACGTGATTCACGATTTCTGGGCTCCCCGGTTGGGACGGAAAATCGACGCCATTCCCGGCCGCCGCAA
>DATGLY010000027.1:0-112216 GCA_035293905.1 Bryobacteraceae bacterium | reverse complement strand
CTCGAACGCGGTTGAATCGAATTGGGCGTAACATTCGGGTGGTCCGATTCCGCCCAGAACCGTATGCAGAACGCCGGTGGACCGATGCACGGTAAAGCCCATCTCCACGAGCCGGTCGATGACGGCCTGAATTTGGGGCTCGGCCGCGTCCTGCTGCATGACGACCAGCATTAGGATCCCCCCTTGTTGCCATCGGGGCGGGCTTTGGCCGAACCGGCAGCGATGTTGAGATGCTGCAAGCTGCGCATTTCATCGATCACGCGCTCATAGATGCGGCGCAGGGCGCCGGGCGAGAGCGGCCCGGCGTTATGAGAGAGGATATTGCGATAGACGTCGTCTTCGCGCTTGGGTTCGTAGATGGGCATGCCGACGGCTTCCTTGGCGCGGCCGATTTCCTCGACGATGCGCGTGCGGCGATTGAGCAACTCGACAAGCTGCCGGTCGATGGCGTCGATCTTTTCGCGGTTCTGGGCGAGGACTTGAAGGGCTTGTTCGAGGGTCATAAAGCCGCGGCCAGCGCCATGCCTTCGCGAAGCGAACGGACGAAAGCTTCCAAGTCCTTTTCGGCCGCTTGGTTTTCAATCATCCGCACAATTGCGCTGCCCACCACCACGCCATCGGCCATGTGAGCGACGGCTCCGGCCTGCTGGGGAGTGGAGACGCCGAACCCGACGGCGAGCGGGGCGGGCGTGATCGCGCGCATTTTACGGACCAGAGGCTCGATGGAGTCCGAAAGCGCCGCGCGTTCGCCGGTGACTCCGGTTCGCGAGACCAGGTAGATGAAGCCGCTGGAATATTTCGCGATTCGCCGCAGGCGGCTTTCGGTGGAAGTGGGCGCGGCGAGAAAAACGGTGTCGAGTTGGGCGGCGCGCATGACCTGGACGTATTGTTCCGCTTCCTCCACGCTCAAGTCCGTAAGGAGGCATCCGTCGAAGCCGGCGTCTTTGGCGTCGCGCGCGAGTGTTTCGAAGCCGTATTGCAGGGCTGGATTCAGATAGGTGAATAACAGCAAGGGAATTTGGGAGGTCTCGCGGATGGTGCGGCCGATGGCGAGGACTTTCGCGAGGGTGGTTCCGGCTTGGAGCGCGCGATCGGCGGCGCGTTGAATGACGGGACCGTCGGCAATGGGGTCGGAGAAGGGCACGCCGAGCTCGATGAGGTCGGCGCCGCCGCGCTCCAGGGCGGCGACCCAAGCGGGCGTGTTTCCGGGCGTTGGATCGCCGGCGGTCAGATAGGCGATGAGCGCGGCCCGGCGCTGCCGTTGGAGTCTGTTAAAGACGGACTGGATTCGAGTCTGGGGCATCGAGCTCGGGGAAATTTTGGCGGTAGATATCGGCGTCTTTGTCGCCGCGGCCGGATAGATTCACGACATAGATTTTCCCGGCGCCGGCCGGGGCGCGGCGGATCGCTTCGGCGACGGCGTGCGCGGATTCAAGCGCGGGAATAATGCCTTCGGTGCGCGCCAGCATCGCCGCCGCGGCGAGAGCTTCGGCGTCGCCCACGGAGGTATATTCGGCGCGGCCACGGTCGCGCAGCCAAGCGTGCTCGGGTCCGACAGAGGCGTAATCGAGACCGGCGGAAATGGAATGCGTAAGCGCGATCTGACCGTCGGCGTCTTGAAGAACGTAGCTTTGCGCGCCGTGCAGCACTCCGGGACGGCCACCCTGGAAGCGCGCGGCGTGATCGCCCAGTTGGGGAGAGCGGCCGCCGGCTTCGGCTCCGATCAGGCGGACGCTTTCGTCCGCCAGGAACGCATGGAACAAACCCATGGCGTTGGAGCCTCCGCCGACGCAGGCGATGAGCACGTCGGGCAGGCGGCCTTCGCGTTTCAGGATTTCGGCACGGGTCTCTTCGCCGATGATTTTTTGAAAATCGCGGATCATCATGGGATAGGGATGCGCCCCGAGCACCGAGCCAAGCAAATAATACGTGGTTTCCACGTTGGTGACCCAATCGCGCATGGCTTCGCTGATGGCGTCCTTTAAAGTACGGCTGCCGTTGCGCACTTCCGTAACGGTTGCGCCGAGCAAGCGCATGCGGAAGACATTCAGCCGCTGGCGCCGCATGTCCTGCTCGCCCATGTAGATTACGCACTCCATGCCAAACAGGGCGCAAACGGTGGCGGTAGCGACGCCGTGCTGGCCGGCGCCGGTTTCCGCGATGATGCGCTTCTTGTTCATGCGGCGAGCCAGGAGAATTTGGCCGAGGCAGTGATTGATCTTATGAGCGCCGGTGTGAAGGAGGTCTTCGCGCTTGAGATAAATTTTTGCGCCGCCGAGCGTTTCACTCAGGCGCCGTGCATAGTAAAGCGGCGTGGGACGGCCGGCGTACTGTGCCAGCAAATAGGCGAGCTCGTTTTGGAAGGCCGGATCGGCCGAGGCTTGGCGATAGGCGCACTCCAGATCCTCCAGCGGGGCCATCAACACTTCGGGGACGAAGCGGCCGCCGTAGGGTCCAAAGTGGCCGGTTGCGTCCGGCTGGAATGCAAGAGTCATACGTTCAGTGCGGTTTCGAGGAAGCGTTTCATTTTTTCATGATCTTTGACGCCGGGCGAGGACTCCAGGCGGGAACTGGCGTCGACGCCCCAGGGTTGGGCGGAGCGGATGGCTTGAACAACGTTGGAGGCATCGAGGCCACCGGCGACGATCACTTTGGCGGCCGCGCCGCGCGCGAGGGCCCAGTCAAAGCTTTGGCCGTTGCCGAGGCCGTCCAGCAGAACCGCTTCCGGACCGCTCTCCGGCCGCCGCGGGGGGGAAGCGCCTACACGGATGGCCCGCCAGAATCGCAGGGCGGAGGGAGCGGCGGGGCCGTAAATCTGAGCCACGTCCAGCTTCGCCGCGCGCACGATCGCTTCAATTTCCGCGGTTGTTTGATTTACAAACACGCCTACTTTCCAGACATCCAGGCCGCGGCCGAGCTCTTCGGCCCGTTGTGGCGTAACGAAACGGGGGCTGGGGGGATAAAAGACGAAGCCCAGGGCAGCGGCGCCCGCCTTGACGGCGGCCTCCGCGTCTTCGCGCCGGGTGATGCCGCAAATCTTCACCATCATGACTGCATCTCTCGAAGGGTGGCGGCCGGATTGGCGGACTTCATGAGGCGCTCGCCGACGAGGAATGCGTCGAAGCCCGCGGCCTGGAGCCGCCGAACGTCTTCCGGCGAGTTTATCCCGCTTTCGCTTACCTTGACAATGCCGGTTGGGATTTTCTCCGCCAGTTGCAGCGAGGTTTCGAGGGCGACCTCGAAGGTATGAAGATTGCGATTGTTGACGCCGACGATTTCGGCGCCCGAGGCGAGCGCGGAATCCAGTTCAACTTGATCGTGCACTTCCACCAGCGCCTCCATCCGGTAGGCCGCGGCGAGCTGGCGCAAGCGGCTCATTTGGGATTTTTCGAGGATGGCCGCGATCAATAGAATGGCGTCGGCGCCGTGCGCGGCGGCTTCGACGACTTGGAAATCGTCGATGGTGAAATCCTTGCGGAGCACCGGCAGCGGCGATGCGGCCCGCGCGGTTTCCAGATCCGCAAGCGCGCCTTGGAAGAATTCCTGGTCGGTCAGAACGCTGAGCGCGGCCGCGCCGCCCAAAGAGTACTGGCGCGCCAGCGCGGCCGGATCGAACTGGTCCGTAAAAGCTCCCTTGCTCGGCGAGGCTCGCTTGATTTCAGCGATGATGGCGGGACGCCTAGCTGTCAGCGCGGCGCGAAAATCGCGAAATTGGGTTCGTTCCGCTGCCCGGCGCTCCAGCGCATCGCGCTGGGGGCGGAGACGCGGAAGGGCCGCCTGCTTGGAGGCGACGATGCGCGCGAGGATGCCGGGAACCGTCTGGAGCATCGAGAAGTCTCATGGTATCACCCGGCTGGCGCGGGCTTAGCGCGGCTGGCTTGCGGCTTTGGCAGCCAATTGCCGCTCGGCTGCATCCACGGTTTCGTATTGAGGGACTAGCTTGTCCACGCCCGCGACCTGAAATAATGTACGAACCCGCTGACAGACCCGGGCCAGGCCGAAGGGGCGCCCGTTGCGCTCGCAGGAGGCGTAGGCGCCGAGAATCGCTCCCAGCCCCGCGGAGTCCATGTAAGGGACTTCGCCCAAATCGACGATCAGATTGTTCGATTGCTCGCGCCGGACCAGGTCCTGAAACTCGAAAAGCGACTTGATGGTCAGGGAGCCTTTGAGGATCAGAATGCAAGCGCCATGTGCGCCATCGACTTGTTGAATTTCGAGTCCGTCCATTCCGACCAGTCTAATGGAGAAATATGACAAAACCATCACAATCCGATTGCGGATCGGAGAACCGGGAAGAGGATTGCATGGGTCCAATCTCGAATCAAGGCGGTGAGGGCGCGGCGAGCGCGGCTAAGCAAGAGGCAGCGTAATCTTGAATACGGACCCTTTGCCCAACTCGCTCGACGCCGAGACGCTACCATGCATGCGCTCCACGATATGCTTAACGATCGACAATCCCAGGCCCGTGCCGCCTACTTCGCGGGAGCGGGCTTTATCGACGCGATAGAAGCGCTCGAAGATTCGGGGCAAATCACTCGATGGAATGCCCACGCCGGTATCGGAAATGAGAATGCTGACCTGAGCCGCGCCGGGCAGGGTTTCGGCGCGCACGCTGCCGCCGCTGCGGTTGAACTTGACTGCGTTGGCCAGTAGGTTCACCAAGGCCTGCTCCAGCCGGTAACGCGATCCGCGCACGGTCAAATCGTGGAGGGGGCCGCGCTCAAGGGAAACACCGCGCAGGGCCGCTTCGGCCGCGATGGTAGCGAGAGCATTGTCGATGGCCTCGGAGATGGACACGAGTTCCGTCTCTTTGGGACCGGCGCTGGTTTGGAGTTCCGAAAGCGTAAGCAGGTCCGCCGCGATGTTGCTCAGGCGAGTGGCATTGGAGCTGATAATCTCCAGGAAGCGGCGGTTGTGCGCCTCGTCCTCAAGGCCGCCGTCCAGCAGGGTTTCGGCGTATCCGGAAATCGCCGCCAGCGGGGTGCGAAATTCATGGGAGACGTTGGCCACGAAATCGTTGCGCACCTGTTCCAGACGCTCGAGATCGGTGATGTCGTGCAGAATGGCGATGGCCCCGGTCCTCTCGCCGGGTTTCGCGCTGGATTTCGGGGGCGTACCGAGCGGAGCGGCCTGCAATTCGAAAGAACGCCCAGTGGAGGCGGCAGGGATCTGGAGGCGGCGCTTGGCGGGCTGGCCCGTGCGAATTACCTCGGTTAAAGTTTCTTGAAGCGCGGTGTCGCGAACGAACTCCATTAAGGGCGTGCCGCCGGGAGGCATCCGGCCGCCCGCCAAGCGGGCCAGCGCGCGATTACAGAAGGTGATGCGCAGCCCTTCGTCCACCGCCAGAACGCCTTCGACCATCGATGCGAGAATTGCATCCTGACGCGCCGCTTCCGCTTTTCCGCGCTCCACCAAAGCGCCGGTTTGGCGGGCCATCCGAATGAGGGAATGGTCCAAGGCGCCAAGCTGATCTAACGAGGGGCCGCCCGGCGGCTCGTTTTCGGTCTCAAGCAACGCCTCGGTGAATTCGCGCATCCGGGCGATTCGTTTATCGACGCCGCGAGATAGAAGCAGCGCGAGGGTGAAGGCGCTGGCCAAACCTGCCAGCACCAGCCAAACCCACGACCGTAACGGCTCCGCCATCGCCGCCGTGGCGACAATGAGGACAGGGAGGAACGCGCCCCAGAACAGGCGCTTAAAAACCGCGCTACGGTAATGGAGACGCACCGGCGAACCTTCATGCTAGCAAGCCAGCGGCCATTTAACGGGCGGGTAGTGCGCTAAATCTGTGTCCCTCGGAAATTGGTAGTGTGCTAATTCTGCTTGGCTGACAAAAGCGACGGGAGGTCCGATATCGGCCTCATGGATTCGAGGGTTTTGGTGAGCTTGTAGGTTACCGCTTGCCCTTCAGCCATGCGCACCAAATTCCCGGCCTTGCCCTCTGCAACGTCGCCCTTGCGCACATGTTGAATACTGGTTCGCCGGGGCATATCCCGAGGCAAAGCAAGTAGTCATACTTTCTGTCCATGCGAATGTGGTTGAACTGGAAAGTTTTATTCGCGCCCATCGAAGCCGTCTTGATTTCAAAAACGTTCGCTCCAATTTGCATGTCCGTCAGTGACGTGCGACGACCCGCACCGCTAACTTTGATTCCCGCTGCCGTTAGATAACGCCTTACAAATTCTTCGCCGATTGCTCCGCGGTTCGTGTTACCCAGCAGTCTATAGCCGATCAATGGCGACCCCTGCCATATGTCCTCAGGGGAATGCTCTTTGATGATCTCCACCAGCAGGTCAACCGGGCTCACCTACCGCCTCTGCCACTCCCGCGTTTCCGAAACACAAGAAAGTAAGAGTGGTTCTTCCTAGCATGTCGCTGCCGTAAGATACGACTGACCCCTGGCTTTCCATGACGAACCAAAACGAAGATATCTTCGGCAATGAAGCGATCTGTGAGTTGATTGATTATCTCTACGTGCGTAAGGCGCTGTTTGCAGGCGCACACCTCGTCTTGACACTTGACGATATAGATTCCGTCCCGCTTCAGAACGCGGAACGCTTCTGCTGCGCTCTTAAAGTACAAGTCCAAAACGGCTTCGTGATACTTTAGCCCCGTCGTGTTGTTTCCGTTGTTCTTGTAGTAACCCTCAAAGTTCTGGTGTCCGACGTGCGCGGTTCCTCCAGGCGTGTGCATATACGGCGGATCGAAGACAACGCAATCCAACGATGCATCCTTGTAGGGGAGTTTGCGAGCGTCAACGCCGGTCTTCAGGTCTGTGGCGTGTACCGTATACGCATTGGCAGGAACGTTTTGCCAAAAGACGCCTTTGCCATAGGTCACGTCGGCAACCACGCTCCCCTTAGATACGTACAAGCCGATTACGGAAGGAAACAAGTCTGCATTGTTCCCAACTGCCGCGCTCAGCACCAGATTGTTTGTCGCGATCCCGTCCGGCGATTTACGAGGCTTCGCGCCTTTCCGCTGAACGAGTTTCAGCCTCGTGACTTTACGTTCGGGGAGTTCAAATTTTACAGTCGCTGGGTGCATACCTTTCGTATAGGGTACATCAATTTCGCCTAAAACGTATTGCTTGCTGAATGTTTTTTCACTCACGCCGTCTCCAGCAATTCCCGCACGCTCTAGCGCACTACCAACGGGCGACGGAAGCTTGCGTTCTGGCGGGCCGAATCTCCTTATGGAAAACGTAGGCGAAATCGATCGGCATGTCGTCCATCGATCGAACTTTCAGCACCAATTGGTAAAAGTGCGGCAAGCCGCCATCGTGCAGTTTCATCTTCGCCAGCAAAACCCGCGCAAACTTGGCGTCGGTGAAGGCTTGCACGGCGCCGGACACGGCGGGGACTTGATTGCCGGAGAAATAAAGCAGCTCGCCATCTCCGACGAGTCCGGGCACATGGCTGATGAGAGCGTAGCTGTCCGCGGAATCTTGCGGGTCCCGCGGGGGACGGTCCGGCAAGAAATCGGGCTCGCCTGGCTGCGGCTTAAGATTCCGAACGCCGTTGTTTTCGAGCACGATTTGCTGATCCATCGGAACGGCTCTGAGGGCGCCTTTTCCTGAGGCGGGCCCCACGAACACGACATTACCCATCGCGATTTCGGGCATGGAGAGTTGATCGCTCGGGGTCAGTTGAATATCCTGTTTGCGCTGGCCCAGGAACTGTCCTAATAGGAAGGCTCCGCTCGCGGTGCCGAACACAGTTGATCCGGACGAGACAGAAGACAGGCAGATCACAAGCGGACGATTGGAAGCGAGGATGGGGGCCCACAACTGGCGGAGCTCGGGCGTCCAGGCCGGCGGCGCAGTCTGCGGCGGCAGGGCGCGCTCGAACCGCCACAACGCGGCGGCCAGAAGCACGGCGCACGTGACGGCCACGCCGCAGGCTGCGGCCAGGATCCTCTCGCGCCGGTATCGCGGACGGGGAACTTCGACGATCGCGGGCGTCTCCCCCAAGCGCCGCTCCGGAGGCTTTGGCTCAAACGTCATCTTGAAGCCGCCCTTGGGCAAATCGACGATTACCGGGTCGCCGGCGCCTTCCATGCGGTAGTATTCGGCTAGTTTTTGCCGCAGCCGCGCCACGTGCATCCGCACTGTGGATTCCTGCCGCGGATCGTAGGAAGCAGGCTTTCCGAATACGTCTAAGCCGACGGTGTATTCTTTGAGAGCGTCGGCGTTTCCGGAAATGGACTTTTCGGCCAGGTAGGCCAGCAAATTGCGTTGCACTTCCGAGGTGCGAAAGGCCTTGCTCTGAAGAATGCGCTGGATCTGTGCTTGCAGCGCTTCCAGCTCCAGGGCCATGGCTGCGCCCATGGTATCACAGGCTTTCGCGCGGACCGCCGCAAATGCCTCATTTAATGTGGCCTTCCGTGAAGTCGCGGTTATTTTCCTCACACGAATATTCGATCAGCTCTTGCCCTGGAGGCAAGCGCCAGAACGTGCGCGTATTCTTCCAGGGCTTGGTGTAATACTTGGGATCGTCAATCGTTACTTCGTAGGCGATGTGATCCGGATCGGCGTATTGAAACCGTTGGACGACGTGCATCTGATCGCTGTGCGGGTGCCCGATGGTATCGAGTCTGGTTCGCCCGTTGAATCCGATGGTGTCCACAACCAGGGTGTCGCCGTCCCATCGGGCGATGGAGTTTCCAAACCAGGTGGGTTCGAGATCCTTGGGGTGGTCGCGCCCGTCCAGGTACGCCACATGGAACCATGTATTCTGTTCGAACAGGAACGCGACGTATTTCGAATTTTGCATGATTTGGATCGGATAACCGCCCACATTCATGGAGCGCAGCAGGCCGAACGGCAGGCAATGTCCGGTGTAATCGAACTTGGAAACGTCGTAGTTTTTGAAATTTTCGGCGCCGGCCTGGCTGAAAGGCAGAGCGCCGGCGCCTTTCTGATTCGCCCCGTCCTTGCTCATATCGGGAACATAAGGATGCTGCCAGACGCCCTGGAAATCCGGCTTTCCGTCGGGCATTCGAGGTATAGCCTGGCCGTGAATCGCCGTTGATGCGGCCAGAAAGGAGAGAGAGAAGAGCGGCTTTATCATGAACGAGATATATCTTTCACGGGGTCTTATGTCAAGGCGATGGCGCGACGCCGATTGCCCATCATCGGCAGCTTCATGGCCGCGGATCAGAAAGCAAAACGGCCGGTTCGGGTTCGGGCTGCGAGGCGAGCGCGAGTCCCAAGGCTGCAAAGCCCGCGGCCGCCAATCCCCATCCGGTCAGGACTCCGCGCTGAATTAAAAATCCGGCCAACACGGGAGCGGCGATTTGCGCCACCGACGTCAGCGACTGCGTCAGGCCAAGGACTACGCCTTGTTCCTGGCGGGCGGCTTCTTGCGTGATGAGACTTGTCAAAGTCGGGCGGACCAGCGTTCCAATCGAGGCGACAATGGTAGCCGCGATAAGCACCGGCAGCGAATGGGTGAAGGCCAGGATGCCATATCCGGCCGCATAGCCGGCGAATCCGACGCGATTCAAAGTCCGTTCCCCGAATCGCTTCACCAATTTTCCCAGCGCCGGTCCTTGGAGAAACAATCCCAAAAAACCCGCAAAGGCCCAAATATAGCCGAGCTGCACGGGGCCGAACGGCTTGCCGTTCCAGGCCAGCCTCCGCTCGGCAAACAGCGGCAAACCCGCGGTGAACATGGCAAAGCTGAAGGCGAAGCTTAAAAACTCCCACAGCCGCCGGGCCAGGCCGGGACGGCGGAAATAGTTCGCATAGGCGCCCCACTGGAGCAGGGAGAGGCGCCGCCCGCCCGGACCGGACTCCGCGTTCTCCTGCGCAGGGGCGGGCTTGCCGGGCGGCAGAAGCAGATAGGTCGTCAGAACGCTCATGGCCGAGAGCGAGGCGGCGGCAAAGATTGGATCGCGATAATCGAAGCGCGCCAAAAACCCGGAGATGGCGGGACCAAACAGAAATCCCATTCCGAAAGCGATTCCGATATAGCCGAACGATTTGGCCCGGTCCTCGGGTTTCGTCACATCGGAAATATAGGCTTGCGCCAGAGAGAGATTCCCCGCGGTGGATCCGTCAATGGCGCGAGCGAGGAACAGAATCCAGAGATTGGGGGCAAAGGCGGTGATGAGAAATCCGATCAAGGTTCCCAACTGGCTTACGATCAGGAGGGGTTTTCGGCCCATGCGATCGGAGAGGCGCCCGAGCAGCGGCCCGGAGACGAGTTGGCAGGCGGCGTAAAGACCGATCAGCCAGCCTACCTGGAAGGCGCTGGCGCCGAGTTTTTCGGCGTAAAAGGGCAGCAAGGGAATCATGATCGTCAAGCCGAGGACATCCACGGCGACGATCAGAAATATGGAAAGAAGAGGCGATGGGCGCAAATTTCATGATGCCACCGCCGCGCCAGCGGCCAACGCAGGGGCGGGCCGCTGGCGGGGCTCGGTTTGTTTGCTTGGGGAGCTGGTTCCGCGAAGGCCGCCGGCCGGCGCCGCGGCCGCCGCGTGGAGCTTCCGTTTGGCGCTGACGATGTAGGCTTTGGCTCCGCTCTTGTTGGTTAAACCCAATAGGCGGCTTACATCATTCAATGAGAGCTCCTGCCCGTAATGCAGCAACATGACTTTGGCCTCGGTGTGATCAAGCGTCCTGAGAATCATGTTCCAGTTCCTGCGGCGGCTCTGCTCCATCTCCACGCGGCTGTGAATATCGGAGCCAGCCGGGTCCGGCAGATCGGCGGCGATCGCCTTGGCGGACCATACCGGCTCGACGGCGCGTCTTTGCATGGCGGTCACGCAAAAATTCCGCGCGATTACGTAGAGCCAGGTGGAGAATTGGCATTCGCCGCGGTAGTTATGCAAGTTGCGGAACGCTCGCAAAAGGATTTCCTGGGCCAAGTCGAGAGCGGATTCACGGTCGCGGGTGAAGCGGCAGCACCAGCGCACAATCCGCGCCTGGTGGCGGCGAAAGAGTTCCTCAATCGCCTCCTCCCGGGCGGGGCCGAATCCGTCGCGGTAAATTTGAACCAATTCATCGTCCGTCTGCATTTTGCGGCCGTCCGCGCTGGGAGATGGACCGGTTGAGGGGCTTTCTGCGGATACGATCAAGATTCTTTCTCCTTCCTAAGAGAATGCTAAGGAGATAGGGGGGCTAAGGGTGTATAAACGGTGTAAAAAGAATGTAAAAGCGGGGCGGCCAGGCGTTTGGGGTTACATCAGCGCTGGGTCTTGGGAGCTCGGATCACCTTCAAGCGCACCTTCCCCACACCGGGCCGGACCAGGTCGATCGCTTCGGCGGCCGCCAGAGAAAGATCGATAATGCGGCCATCGACGAAGGGGCCGCGATCATTAATGCGCACCCGCACGCGTTCTCCATTTTTCAGGTTGGTCACTTCGACCCACGTATCGAAGGGCAAGCTGCGGTGAGCGGCGGTGAGCTTGTGAGTGTCGAAGATCTCGCCGGACGCGGCGGGGCGTCCGTCATAGGGCGCGCCGTACCAACTCGCGATTCCGGTCTGAGTCCAGCCGATGGGGGCGGGCTTTGGTAAAGAAGGACGGTGAGCGGCCGCGCGCTTTCCGCAACCCGCCGCCAACGCGAGCAGCGCCGCGGCGATCGCCACGGCGCCAAAGCGAGACAGGGTTGGGCTGCTTTTTGCTTTCTCTGGATTCCCGCCGCGCCTTGCCGGGCGAACAGGAGCTTGCCCAGCGCGGGCAGGGCCGCTCATTTCCAAGGACGCCAGCCTCGCCACCATTAAAACAATTCTAATCAAATTCGTTTTTTCGCGGGCGCGAGCGCTTTGCAGGCCGCTCACGGCGAGTCAGACGCGCCGCAGGCATCCCGCGTTTTCGGGAAGAGGGAGGACCCATGAGGGGGCGCTCTCGCCTTCTTCGGGCGCTCCGCTTCATTTTTCTCTTGACTTTCAACGCAAACAATCTTATAAAGGGGACACAACCGCGCTCGCTCGATGAGCGGCGCGTAATCCGATGTAAAGGGAGAATCAATCGATGAAGAACGCAACCAAGAAAAAGGCGCCTGCGAAGAAAAAGGCTGCTCCGAAGAAAAAGAAGTAGCAACGGCAGGCTCCGATAGGAGCGATTTTCACTTGCGGCCCCGAGCAATCGGGGCCGTTTTTATTTTGGTCCGCTCTCTAGCATCTGCGCCCGGAGCTGATCGTATTTCACGGCGGCGAAGAACGGCCGTTGTTCGGGCGGCGCCGTGAAGCGCATGCGACCGGAGGCGTCTTCCCAAACCCGCACCACCTCTTCTTTCGGCGCGCCGACGCCTTCGCCGAACACGATGGTCACTGAAACATCCCTGATTTCCAGTTGAGCGGCGGGATGGTTGGCTGGCAAGGCCGCAGCTTGGCGGCTGCGGAGCTGTCCGGCGCCGCTTAGATAGTGCAATAGGGGATTGACTTTCCGCTTCGCCACGTCCGGATGCGCCAAAAGGTAGGATTCGCAATCGAAGAGGGGATGAGGATTGCCCGCGGGAACCGGGCATTTCAAAAAATGGAGGATGGAAGGCTCGCTTGGCTGGCGGCCTTCGCGGCAGCACAGGAGGTAGTAATCGTGATCGAATAAGGGATGGGGTTTGCGGCCCTCGCTCGCGCCATACTCCAGGTAGTGACGGAACGGATCAACGCCGGCATCCGCAACGTCCGGATATTTCCGCAAATAGAATTCCCTATCGAAGATCCGGCGTAGCCGCCTCCAGTAAAGTAGAGACGCGGCGAGCCGCTGGAGTTTCGCCATCGAGCCGCATTGTACCCTGGCAGAGAAGTATTCTGGTAGCACGATGCATATCCGGAAGCTGCTGTCGACCTCCGCAGGCATCGCAACGCTGGCAGGGTCGCTCTGGGCGTTCCAGCGTCCGTTCCGCGAATATCCGGCCATCGAGTACAACAACTTTCCCTTGCCGGACGATTACAAGCGTCCGGCTGAGTTTGCTTTCGCTCGTCTGATGTATCCGCCCGCGCCGACGGCGCGCTTCGATCGTGCGGGCGAATATTGGGCTCAGGGGATGTCCAGTTGGACGCAGGATTACCCGCGCGCGGACCGCCATCTGGCGCAGGCTTTGCGGCGGCTGACGCGCATCGACACGCGCTCTGTGGAGCAAGCCGTAAATCTCGACGATGGCGAGGAAGTCTACAACTGGCCGTGGATTTACGCAGTCCGCACGGGGGAATGGAACCTCACGGACGCCCAAGCGAAGAAACTCCGCGACTACCTTGACCGCGGCGGCTTCTTGATGGTGGACGATTTCTGGGGAAGTTTCGAATGGGACGTGTTCATGCGCAGCATGAACCGGGTGTTTCCGGACCGCAAGCCGGTGGATGTCGATAACGCGGATGCGTTGTTCCACACGATCTACGATCTGAACGACCGCTTCCGCGTTACGGGAGCTTGGGGACGCTACGGCCGGCCTTATCAAGACGACGGCGACACGCCTTACTGGCGGGCCATTTACGACGGCAAGAAGCGAGCGGTCGTCGCCATCGTGGCCAATTCCGATCTGGGCGATTCGTGGGAATACGCGGACGACCCTTCTTATCCGGAAAAATGGTCGGGTCTCGGCATCCGCATCGCGGTGAACTATATCGCCTACGGCTTCACGCACTGATCCGAGCCGTTACCGCAGGGTGAGCTTCTGGACCCTCCAGTTGCCGATCTCGCCCACCAATAGCTCGTTTTCGCTGCGGCAACTGATCGCGTTCACGGTTCCAAACTCCTTGGGCAGCTTGCCGGCTTTGCCGAATTTTCCGGCGATTTTGCCGGTCAAATCCAGCTTATAGATTTCGCCGCCGGCGTCGATATTGTCGGGAGGATTCGAATTAGAGCTGTAGAGGAATTGGCGCGCTCCCGGCGTGATGCAGATGGCCGCGGGACTCCCAATGCCGGTGAACTGGGTCTTGAAAGTTCCATCGCCGCCGAAGACCTGGATCCGGTTGTTGCCTGCATCGGCCACGTAGACGTTATTGTTGGCGTCGATGGCGATGCCGTGCACCTGGTTGAATTGGCCGGGGCCGGAGCCGCGCGAGCCCCACGATTTGACGAACTTGCCGTTCTTATCGAACTTGGCCACGCGCGCATTGCCAAGGCCGTCGGCTACGTAAATATCGCCGGCGGAATCCCAGGCGACGTCGGTGGGGCGGTTGAAGATGTCGCTTTGCGCGCCCGCGCCCGGAGGTCCCCCGCGGCCGCCCCTGGCAGGGGTTTCCGCGCCGGCGACGCCTCGGCCGCCAGCGGCGGCTTCCGCCTGCGGAACTAAAGGAGCGGCGGGCACGCGCTCCGATTCCGCCTTGCGGCCGAGTAAGAGGGCGACTTGGCCGTTCGGATCGAACTTGATCACCATATTGGACATCTGATCGACCACCCAGACGTTGTCCTGGGGATCGACGCGCACCTGCTGCGCCACCAGGAATCCGTAAGAGTCCTGGCCGATTTCGCGCACGAATCCGCCACTCTTGTTGAACTCAAACAGCCGCGACCCTCCGTGAGCGAAAGGCCGCGAGGTGCCGATAGTGATGGTGGGGTGGCCGGTGCGAGTATAAACGAAGATTTCGCCTTTCGAGTTGGCCGCCACGCCCGCTACCTCGCCAAGATAGATGTTATTGGGGAGTTTGAGGAAGTCGGCGGCGGAGTCGAAGGAGATTTCCGGCGCCTGAGCCAAGGCGGGAATCGCACCCGCCAGAATCGCAAGCCACACGTTTCTCATGACAATTTTCCTATCTTGCAGCGGCCGACGCGGGCTTTTCGGCCGGCGGCTTCAACAGAAGCTTCTGCACGCGCCACGATTCGATTTCCGCCACGATGATTTCGTTCGGATTGCGGCAATCCATCATGTGGA
Organism: Bryobacteraceae bacterium; assembly: GCA_035293905.1. GTDB lineage: Bacteria > Acidobacteriota > Terriglobia > Bryobacterales > Bryobacteraceae > Palsa-187. The sequence continues at coordinate 97,392 of DATGLY010000027.1, read as the reverse complement.
CGACCTGAAATCCTCCGGGGAGCTTGCCGGCATGCCCGAACTTGCCGAGGATGGTCCCGTCCAGCTCCATCTTGTAAATCTCCCCAGTGTTTTCCCAGGATCCGGGGGGATTGCCATTCGGATTCGAATTGGAGGTAAACAGGTACTGGTGCGGGCCGGGCGAGACGCAGACCGTCCAGGAAGTGCCGATGTTATCGTAGGAAGCCTTGAATTTGAGGTTGTTGTCGTACACTTGCATCCGGTTATTGGAACGGTCGGCGACGTAGACGTTGCCTTGCGCATCTACGGCCAGTCCGTGGGGCAGATTAAGTTGCTCGGGTCCCGATCCCGGCGTCTCGCTACCGACTTGCGCGAGAAACCTGCCGTTCTTGTCGTATTTCACCACTCGATTGTTGACGTATCCGTCGGAAACGAAGATGTCGCCTTGCGGATCCCAGCCGACGTCGGTGGGGCGGCCAAACGTGTATTTCCCGGCAGGCTGGCGAGGAGGCGGGGGATTCGTGGCGACGGCTCCGGCTACCGCTTCCGGCCGGTGGCCCAACACCATTACGATCTTGCCGGCCGGATTGAACTTGATCACCAAGTTCGTCCCTTCGTCGACGACCCAGATATTGTCCTGGGGATCGACGCGCACGGAATGCGCGAACTCGAAGCCGTAGTTGCCTTCGCCGATCTCGCGCAGGTATTTGCCGTTTTGGTCAAACTCGAACAGGCGGGTGTTGGCGCTGCGGGTGAATACAAAAAGATGGCCTTTGGAGTTGGTCGCCACGCCCATGGCTTCGCCCATGTATAAGCCGGGCGGCAGCTTCAAGAAATTCGGAACGGTGTCAAAGGGAATTTCCGGCACGTTCTGCGCTTTCGCCTTGGATTGGGCCAGGGCCGGCGCAGCCAGAAGGGCCAGGGCCGCCATAAACGGACTCAAGCATCGTTTCATGGGAACCTCCAGAACTTGCGTAACAATCTATCATAGGCGGCTCCGGCAGGGAACGGAGAGTGATAATATCGTTGGCCATGAAGATGGCTCAACGAATTGTCCTGTTTGGAGCAGCCACGGCGGCAATTGTGGGTCTTGCCGGGACGATGCGCGCGGCGGGGTGCGGCAAAATCAAGCCCGACGCCACCGACGCCGTAATGGCCGCGCCGGATCATCATAGGGTGATTCTTGAAAACGATAGGGTGCGCGTGCTGGAAGCCACGGTTCCGCTGCGCAGCAAGGAGCCGGCGCACACGCACTTCTGGCCGAGCGTCTTTTTCGAGCAGACCTCGCCGCGCGAGGAGCCTTGGAAAGCCGTAAACCTGCGCTGGTCCGAGGGAGGGCCGAACAAGGGATATGACAGCAGCGACCGCGACCGGCACAATCTGTTGATCGAGCTGAAAGACGCGGATTGCCAGCCTGGGCCCGCGGCAGGGCTGCCCGCCACCGACGCAGTGAATGTTCACGATCCCAATATGACGGTCGCGCTCGAAAACGCCTACGTGCGCGTGCTGAGCGTGAAAATACCTCCGGGCGAAAGGGAGCCTTGGCACACGCACACTTGGCCGGCGGTGGTGGTGTATTTCGGGTTGCCAGCTTCGGTGCGCTACACCGCGGATGGACAGAAGATCGCGCGGGCTGAACTGAAAACCTTGCAGGTCAGTTTCGATCCCAACGGCCAACCGCCGCACTCGATCGAAAACGCGGGTTCGTTTCCTTATCAGGCCTATCGAGTTGAGCTGAAGCCGGTGACGCGAATTCCCTTGGAGTAAATCTTATGCGCATCCTTACCGCCTTTGCCGCGCTGGCGGCGATTGTTCCGATTCATGCAGCAACGCCACCCAAGGCGCTTCGCCTGTACGTATTCGACTGCGGCGTGCTCGATATTCCCGACACCTCGAACTACCGGTTCAGGCCCGAGGAACTCGCCTCGAAGAACATGTCGGTGGCGTGCTTTCTGGTGGCGCACCCAAAGGGGACTCTGATGTGGGACACTGGCGCGGTCCCGGATCGCAATTTCAAACCAGGCGGCGGCCCGGCGACTCTCCGCTACGCAAGCGTCCGCCGCCCGCTGGAGGCGGAATTAAAAGACGCAGGCTACAGCCCTGGCGACATCACCTATCTGGCTCTTTCTCACTTCCATTGGGACCACGTCGGAAATTGCAATTTGTTCGCTCGTTCCACCTGGCTTGTGCGCAAAGAAGAGCGCGATACGATGTTCGCCGATCCGCCTTCGGCGCGCACGGAACCCGCGAACTTTAGCGAGCTTAAAAACGCCAAGACCCTGTTGGTTACGGCGAAGGACTACGATGTTTTCGGCGATGGATCGGTGGTCATCAAAGCGGCTCCCGGGCATTCGCCCGGCCACCAGGTGCTCTTTCTGAAACTGAAGCGGACGGGCCCGGTGGTGCTGAGCGGCGACCTTTATCACTATCCGGAGGAGCGCAAGCTTCAAAAGATCCCTACCACCGAGTTCAACGCGGAGCAGACGGCGGCTTCCCGCGCCGAAATCGAGGCATGGGTCAAGAAAACCGGCGCCCAGCTTTGGATCCAGCACGATTTGATTGCAAACGAAAAGCTCAAAAAGGCGCCGCAGTATTACGAATAGCTTATCCCACTCACTTAACCCAGCCACGAGGGACGGGATCTAGCGGAATCAGCGCGGGAAGGTTATTTTGGTGAACGCCAAGATGTCTTCCGAGAGATTCGCGCCCGCAATGGCTCACGGCAGCCCTCCCAGCGCGTTGCCGCGGCACGTACTGGTGGGACGTTCGCCGCGCGCCCGCCGCGTTCTGGACCTGATTGAAAAGGTGGGGGCGGGGCGATGGCCCGCGCTGATCCTGGGGGAAACGGGAACGGGCAAAGAAGTGGTGGCGCGCGAGATTCACGCGCGTAATCCGCAAGGCCCGTTCGTGACCATCGATTGTTCCGCGCTTGTGGGGCCTTTGATGGAGAGCGAGCTGTTCGGTCACGTCAAAGGCGCCTTCACCGGCGCGTCGCACAGCAAGACAGGGTTAATTGAAGCCGCCAACGGCGGGACCGCGTTTTTCGATGAGATCGGCGAGCTGCCACTGGATTTGCAAGCCAAATTGCTGCGAGTGCTTCAAGAAAAGGAATTCCGGCCGCTGGGCTCGCTGACGGTGAGGCGGTCCGATTTTCGCGTCGTCGCCGCCACCAACCGCGATCTTGCCAAGGAGGTGGAAAAGGGCGCGTTTCGCCGCGATCTTTTCTTCCGGCTGAACGTGGTAAAGATTCAGCTCGCCCCGCTACGCGAGCGGCCGGAAGATATTCCGGCGCTGATCGACCATTTTTTGGCGCGGGCGGGAGCCAATCGCAGCCTTACGGCGGAGGCGCTGGACGCGATGGTGAGTTATCCGTGGCCGGGCAACGTGCGGGAACTGGAGAATTGCATACAGCAGATGGTGGCGCTCCACCGCGGCCCGCTGCTGCACGTGCCAGAGTTGCCCTCCCCTCTTCAGAACCACCTGACGCAAAAGAGATTTCAGTATAAGACGGCAGTCGCGCAGAGCGGCGCGGCAGGCGAAGCGGCCACGCCTGGGCGGCCTGCGCACCCATACCCGACGGCCAGCCCTCCGGAGTTGCTTCCCTCATCTGGCGTGATTCCCATCGCCGAGCTGGAGCGCCGGGCGATTCTGCACGCGCTCCATTACACCCGCGGCGACCGCGCGCTTGCGGCGCATCTGCTTGGAATCGGGCGTACTACGCTTTATCGAAAACTTAAGGAATACAAGCTGGAATAGGCCGTTTCGGTATCCTTGGCGGACCCAAAGGCGTCTAACGTTTGGGAAGGCGGAATATGCCGCGTGAGATCGCTCTATCAGCCGGGGTCCTGCTGGGGGCGGCTTGTTTGTTTGCCGCCAGCGGGCCCGCCGTGATTTTGAATTCCGGTTCGACCAATACGGCGGGATTCCGGCTGACGATCGAGAAATCGGGCAATGCAGAATTTGCGCCGATGCCGCGAAAATACGGTCCGCAAAGTCCGGGGTCCACGGAATCGGCGCGGTACAAGCTTCCCGACGCTGTGGTCCGGCGCTTCTATTCGGATCTGGAGGCAGCCAGGCCTCTCGGGAACCTTCCAAGGACGCGGTGCATGAAAAGCGCATCGTTCGGGACAAACACAATCATTCAATTCGGGGGCGAAGAGACGCCCGATCTAAGTTGTCCGAATGCAAGCGATGCGCGCACGCAGGCGCTGATGCGGGATATTCGGGAAATCGAAGATTTCATCCGCTCCCGCTGAACCGGGCTCTCCCGATAGGGCTGCCGCCAGTTAGGGCTGGAGGTCAAGCGTCACGCGGCCAGCCGGACCTTTGTAGATGAGCTCCAGGGAATCGATCCCTTTGCTCTGGCCGCGATAGGGGAAGAAAATCAGTCCTGCCTGCGGCAGGGGCCGCTCTCCTTCCGCCATGGAGACTTTGGCGGTTCGCGCAAGCCAAGCTCGCCGGGTCTCCACGGGAGGACGGGGCGGCGGGGGCGGCGGATCGTTTTGGCCGCCGCCGCCTCCTCCGCCGCCAAAACTCGTCTTGTTTTTCGATTCAGGCGGCGTGGGCGGTTCCCAATCCGGATCAGTGAGAGAGGCCGCTACGGCGCCATAAGGCTGGCTGGCGAGGGGATTCTTTTTATTATTGACGCGCAGTGAAAAATCGTCGACCGAGAGTCGAATCTTTGCGCCGGGTGCGCCAAACAAGGCCGCCTCGACCACGATGTAGTCCTCGGTCGTGAGCGTTCCATCCAAGGTGGGGACAAAATGTCCTTTAAATTCGGCCGCGATGGTAATAGCTCCGGCTTGGGCTTGCGAGGGATAATCGGAAGGAGCCGATCGCGGCGGCAAGGCGCCGGGTTCATTTGCGCGCGCCGCGGGAGGCAGGGTGTTTTGGGCAAACAGGCACAGCGCGGCGGCCGCGAGGCCGTAAACCATCGCGCCTGCTCTTCTTACTACAGACAGCATAGTAACCAATTAGCATACCTCACGCGGTATAATTCCGAAAGCCGCGAGACCAAATATGCCGAAAGCTTACGCGCCCACCGTTCTGTTCGCCCTCTGGCTGGCCTGCGCCCCCGTGAGCGCGCAATGGCTGGATTACCGCACGGCTGGGATTCCCCGCACGCCGGACGGCAAGGCGGATCTTTCCGCCCCCGCGCCCAAGAAGCCCAACGGCCAACCCGATCTGTCCGGCATATGGCTGGTGCCGGGTTTGAAATACTTGATCAATATTGCCGCCGATTTGAACGGCGTTCCGTTCCAGCCATGGGCAGCGCAAGAATACCAGCGACGCCGCGAAACGCTCGGCAAAGACGATCCGAACAATTTCTGCTTGCCCTCAGGCTTTCCCGAAAAGATCGCCGTCACCTCGCCCTGGAGAATCATCGAGACTCCCGGTATGACGATTTTCCTGTACGAATCCCGGACCATCTTCCGTGAAGTTCTGACCGACGGCCGCACGCTGCCAAAAGATCCGAATCCCACATGGCAGGGCTACTCGATTGGCCGCTGGGAGGGCGACACGTTCGTTGTCGAGAGCAACGGCTTCAACGGGAAGGCTTGGATGGACACCAACGGCCACCCCACCACGGACGCGCTGCATCTGGTGGAGCGCTACCACCGCAAAGACTTCGGGCACCTGGAGATTCAAATCGACATCGACGATCCGAAGGCGTACACGAGGCCGTGGACGGTGCATGAAGTAGCGGTCTATCAGCCGGACACGGAGCTACTCGAATATATCTGCGAAGAGAATAACCGCGACCCGGGACACTTCGTGGGGAAGTGACTTAACCTTACTGGGCCGGCTCAATCCTGAGCAGCGCGCCGTCGTCTTCGTGGTTAACACATAGAGCAACCCGTCCCGCCCTTGCCGCACGGCGCGGACGCGCTGGTGCAGCTCGGTCAGCCCTTTCAAGCCAGCGGAGCATTTGGTTAGTTAGGCGCAGTAGGAATTGCCCCCGGGAGTCGCGTATTCCCTGCCGTCACAGGTGTCTTCGTCGTACTGCTGGACCCCTAGGGGGAACTCGTTGTCACTGGAGATCGACTGCACCCAAATGTACCCGACTCCGTAGTTGTACCCCGTCTATTGCGAAATAGGGACCGTCGATTATGCTCCAGACCGGGGACCCTGGCCAAAGCACAGAAGCACGCCGACACAGAGGAGCGCAGGGTGCCTCGCTGTCTCGCCTTGCTCATTGATTATCCCTCCTGAAAGTCGGATAGCGCCCACCCGCGAACGATTTCTGAACGAGCCGGGTAACCTCCGGCTCGCCCACGGCACGGCTCCTCTCCAATAGCTGCAACGCTAGATAGCCTTGGAGCGCGACGTACATCGCTGAAAACCCCTGCGCGTGGCGCGCCCGGCTATAGATCTCGCCCGGGTTCGCCTCCTTGGCGGACGTCTCTCTTAGGGCCCTGTCAATCATCGGCGAAAGAATTCCGCTGAGCGTCTGCCCCTGAGTCCTTGCAACAACTGCGGCGAAGACGGCCTTTTCCGCTTCGATTTGCGCAGTCGCCATATCGATCCACTTACTGCTATTCTGCCCAGCGGTGCTGCCGTCGGCGAAGATGAGGGCGTCAGCGGACACCTCAATCGCCCTTTGACGGCGATAAAAGTCAAGTCGCCTTGTGATAACCTGCTGCTGGATGCTCGAACCAGGGTTATTAAGGTTTGAGACGATTGACACCAGCTTGCGGGAGCCGGGTGGGATCCCCTCCAGTCCGCGGAAGTCGCAGTCCTCCACCGTTTGCTCGGCATGCTATCCGGAAGCGTCGACGCCCACCCACCGCACGGCGTAGCCGATGATCGCGACGTTGCTCATGTTGTCCAGCACCACAGCGTACGGGGGCAGCGGGTCGCCAGCACGGTCACGTCGCGGCTCCAGGGTTGCCGAGTAGAACGGATCGGAACTTCCCCTGAGGAGGACCCCGAGCCGAGCGTCCGGCTGCTGAATGAGCAGCCTTGGCTGGGCATCCGCTTGCACGGTCATCGCTCCGACAAGGACCGAAATCCCGAGGAACAGCAGCCCGATCCCGCGCGTGATCCCATTAAAAAGCGCGTTCCGAGCTGGCCTGGAATTGGTATCGACAGCCGTAGCGTCGGCCCATCGCGACTGGGCTCCCCAGAATACGCCGCTGTCCGCGACAATCGGCTGACCGTGCAGACCCACGGAGACCAGCAATGCAGCAGTTAGTCTGAAAACCATACTTCACTCCCCGCACGAGCCCCCAAGAAAAATTGTGTTCGAATAGTCGTACACGCCACAATAATAATAGTCGGTCGTTTCGCGCGAATCCGGAGAGGATTATTCGACCTTCGCGAAGCGGCCGCGATGAGCCTGCGGATCTTGGGAGCTGTCGCTGTTGGAGGCGCCATTGGTCACGGAGATCATGCCATCCCGTCCGAAAACCATTCGCGAGTTAAACCCATTGGCGTTCTCCGGAAGCCAATCGGCCAAGAAAATATCGCGAACGTCCGTCAGCGCGCCGCCATCGAGACGCCCCCGAGCCACCGCGGTAGCGACCTGCTTGTTTTCTCCCGGCTTGTTGTAAGTCAGATAAATGAGCTTATTCTCGGCGAACTTCGGATGGAGCGCCACATCCATCAACCCCGCAAGCTGCACTGCGTAGACCTTCGGACACGCCGCTCACCTCCGTGGCATCGAGCTTGCCGTCGCGAAAGATGCGTAGGCGGCCGGGCCGCTCTGTGATCAACATACTGCCATCGGGAAGAAAGGCAATGCTCCAGGGGTGGGACAAACCTCTGGCGAGAACGGAAACCCGAATTTTGTACTGCTCGGCAGTATCGAAGACAAAGGGCCTGCGCCCAGCGGCGGAACGGGCACTCCGATCGGAGTCTGCTGAGCGGCGCAGAAGCCGGCCACCGCAATGAATGTGACGGTGAAAGCGACAATGACTTGCATAAGCCTCCTCACCGCTCGAACGCATCACCGAATTGGCGCGGTGCGTGAGGACAAGGCGCTCAGATTCTGAGGGCGGCGTCCGATGAGCATCACGTGAGCCGGTTTGCAGAGCACGCCCACCAGATCCTAGACGCCGCCGAAGCCGCGTCCGCGCGCGGCGAGGCTTGCTCGGAGATGACCATCCTTATCGGCCAGGACGGCGGAATTCATATGATTGCCAATTCCGATTGGCCGCTCGATTCGCTGGCGCTCCATCACGGCGCCCGCGCGGTCTACCGCGTCGCCGAGCGCGATGGCAAGCTCACAGTGGAGGCTCGCGAAGGGAGCAGGCGCTGTTTGCTGGAAAGCCTCAGGCCCAGTCCATGTATGGCCTAGTCTGCGTGCCGGCTCAAATAGTAGTGCACCGCAGGCGTCACGATCAGCGACAACACCATGGAAGCTAGAAGGCCGCCGATCACCGCGATGGCCAGCGGTTGCAGCATCTGCGATCCCGCTCCAATGGCGAGCGATAGGGGAATCATCCCCGCCATGGTGGCGAGCGCGGTCATCAGAATCGGGCGCAGGCGGCGCTCGCCGGCCTGCATCATCGCGTCATGCACCGAATAACCCTCCGCCCGGAACCGTTGATCGGCATCCAGCAACAGAATTCCATTCTTGGCGACAATGCCCACCACCATGATCAGGCCCATAAACGAGGAGATGTTGAAGGTGACGCCGGTAATCAGCAGGGCGAGAAATACGCCTGAGGTGGAAAGCAGCGCCGAGGCCAGAATGGCCAGCGGCGCGGCAAACGTGCGGAACTCGAACAGCAACACAGTGAATACGAGCACAATGGCCAAAGCCAGCACCGTCAACAAATCGCGGAACGATTTCTGTTGCTGCTCGTAAAGACCGCCGTAGACCACACGGATGGAGGAGGGAACATTCATGTCCGCGACGGCCTTTTGCACCTGGGCCATGCCTTCGCCGAGGCTCATGCCTTCGAAGCGGCCCGTCACCGCAATGCGGCGCTGGAGGTTTTCGCGAACGATCTCGGTTTGCCCCGGCTCGGTGGAGAACTGGGCGACCGAACCGAGGGTGGCGGACTTACCGGTGGAGCTGCTCGTGATGATGGTGTTTCGGATCTGGTCGAGGCTGGCGCGGACTCGTTCCGGGAAGCGCACGCGAATGGTATAGGCGCGGTCGTTCACCACGACCGGCGTGGCGGCGGGCTCACCCTGGAGCAGCGCGCTTGCGTCCAACTCGATCTCTTGCGGAGTAAACCCCGAGCGGGCGGCGACCACCGGATCGACGCTCATCGTGATGGCCGTGCCGCTGATCGTGTCTTCGATTCCGTCCTTCACGTCGACAACGCCTCTGATCTTCTTAACCTTCTCCGCGATCTTGGGCCCCCATTCCTTTAACACGTCGGGGTCCTGAGAGAACAGTTTGATCTCCATCGGCTCCGGCGAACTGGTTAGATCGCCAATCATGTCCTGAAGGAGCTGGATGAATTCGACATCGAGCTGCGGATATTTGGCATTCACTTTTGCCCGAACGTCGGAAATCACTTCGTCAATCGAGCGGCGCCGCCCGGGTTTCAGGCGGACGGTGAAATCGCCTGTATTCGCCTCGGTCACCGTTGCGAGGCCTAGTTGCAATCCGGTGCGCCGCGAAGTAACGGTGACCTCGGGCGTGGATTGAAGAATTTTCTCGACTCCCAGCAGCACTTGATTGGTGTCGTCGAGCGAAGATCCGGCAGGCATCAGGTAATCCAGGATGAATCCTCCCTCGTCCATCGCGGGCAGGAGGTCGGTTCCCAGGGCTCGATAGCTGAAATAGGAAACGACGATCAGCGCCGCGCAGCCGGCTAGCAGCGCCAGGGGATAGGCCAGTACGAACCGCAAGGTTTGCCCGTAAAGGCTGGTGAGGCGACTCATCCAACGCCCGGCGCCGTGGCTTGGTCCGGATTCTCCGCGCCGCCGCAAAAGATAGTGGCTAAGAGTTGGCGTCCACGTAAGAGCCAGCGCGAGCGATGTGAGCAGCGCCATTCCCACGGTGATGGCGAGCGCGCGGAAGAACGTTCCTGTAACGCCGGTGATGGAGATCAAGGGCAAAAACACGACGATCGGCGTGACGGTCGAACCGATCAGCGGGATGCGCATTTCGCGCAGCGCGCTGCGGACGGCTTGACCACGGCTCTGGCCGGAGTCGCGATGGAGAATGATATTCTCGACTACGACGATGGCGTCATCGATCACCAGTCCGACCGCGGCCGCCAGACCGCCCAGCGTCATGAGATTGAAGCTCTGGCCGAGAGCGCGCAGAAAAATCAAAGTAATCGCGATGGTTCCTGGAATCACCAGGCCGGCCACAAGCGAACTGCCCCAATCGCGCAAGAACAAGACTAAAATGATCGCCGCCAGAATCAGCCCGACGACGATCGCATCCCGCACGCTGGCGACGGAATCACGCACCAGTTGGGATTGATCGTAAAACGTCTGGAGGGTGACGCCGGGAGGGAGGGATTTGCGAATGGAGCTCCATTCGCGCTGGATCGCCTCCGCCACGGCTACTGTGTTGCTATCCGGCTGGCGGAGAATGTTCAGCAACACGGCCGGCTTTCCGTTCGCCGTAACCATGGTGTAAACGGGCATCACGGAGGGTTTCACGGTCGCCACGTCGCCGATGCGAATGGGCACGCCTTTATCGGTCGTCCGGACGACGATGTTGGCGATCTGCGACGGGTCGCGCGCTTGGCCGGTCACCAAGGTCAGCGAAAGCTCATGGTTGTTCTCGATGAGGCCCGGGGAGTCGATCATGTTGGACTTGGAGACGGCATCGAGGATTGAAGGGACAGTCACTTGGGACTGGAGGAGCTTGGCTGGATCGGGCTCGATTTGGAATTCCGGGACGCTGCCGCCTTGAAGAACCACGGTGGCAACGCCATTCACGCGGTTGAGGCGGGGCTTGATGTTGTAATTGGCCAACTCCCAAAGCTGCGTCTGCGGCATGGTGTCCGACGTCAAGCTGTAACCGAGGATGGGGAAGGCGGCAAATGTCATGCGATTGGCTGTCACTTTCGCCGTGGCGGGCAGATTGGGCTGCACCCGCGCCAGCGCCGCATTTACGTACTGCAGCGTCTGGAACATGTCCACGCTCCAGTTGAAGAAGAGGTCCACCTCGGCCGAGCCGCGACTGGTGATCGAGCGGACCTGCTCCAAGCCGGGCACGCTATTCATGGCCTCCTCGATGGGACGCGTCACGGTGACCTGCATTTGATTGATGGGCGAAACGCCGTTATCGACGCCCACGATGATGAGCGGAAAATTGGTGGCTGGGAAAACCGAGACGGGGATAGAAAGGGCCAGATACACGCCGATGGCGATCATTGTCACGGTGACGAAAATCACCGGGCGGGAAAACCGCGCGGTCCAGTGTTGGGCGCCGCCTTCGGTCACACCCGGGTGGATCGCGACTTCACTCACTGGTTGTCGTCCTCGTCTTCCTCTTCGCTCTTAGGCTGATCGACGATGACTTTGGCCTTATCCTCCAAACCAAGGCCGCCGGAGACCACAACTTGCTCGCCTTCCTGAACCCCACCCAGAATCTGAGCGCGACCGCCCTGGCGAATCCCAACCGAGACCATCCGTTCGTGGGCGGTGTTATCGCTGGAAATCACCAAGACTTTCGCTCCACCCGTATCCGAGTAAAGAAGCGCGGACGCGGGAATCACGATCGCATTCTGAATGGTGTCGGCGAGAATGGACACATGCGCCGTGGCGCCGGGCTTTAATCGCTCGCCCGGATTCGCCAGCTTGATCCAAACCTCAACCGTGGTCGTGCTGGGATCGACGGCGGGGCTGACTACGCTGACCGTTCCGGGCAAATCTCCTTCGGGTCCGGCAATACGCGCGGGACGGCCGACGCGAATCGCCTCGGCTTCTTTGACCGGGACGTTGGCGCGGGCCACCACCTGAGATATGTCCATGATCGAAATCATGGGCGACCCAGTGGCCGCCATCTCGCCCGGATAGACCTGGCGGTCCGCAACGACGCCACTGATGGGACTCACGATACGGGCGTAGGAGAGCTGTACGGCGGCGTTTTCATAATGCGCCTTGGCGGCGTCCATTTGGGCTTGGGCGGCGCGGATCGACTCTCGCTGGCCCACCTGGCTCAGCGCTTCCAAATGGCGTTGGGCCGTTTCCAACTGGCTTTGGGCCTGGACCATCGCGACCTTGGCGTCGTCCACCAGCTTTTGCGCCAGCGCCCCCTGGCGCTGCAATTCCACCCGGTTGTCGTAGAGTTTTTTGGCGGCGTCGAAGACTCCCTGCGCCGATTTCAGGTCGGCTTGGGCTTTGGCGCGGTCTTCGGGAACGGTGGCGCCAGTCAGGGCTTGATACTGGGCCTGGGATTGTTGATACTGCTGCTGGCTTTCGTTTGCGGAAGCGGCCAGATCGCCGCTTTCCAGTTCGGCCAGCAGTTGCCCCGCGCGCACATGGTCGCCGCGGTTGACGAGAACGCGCTTTACGGGCGCGCTGATCTTGGGCATGACGTTGGCTTGGTTTATCGGGTAGAGGACCGCGTCCGCTTCAACGACATGGTCGAGCGCGCCGCGGACTGCCGTTTCCACCACAACATGTGTGGGGGCTTCCTGCTCCTCACTCTCGGCTGCTTTGTCTTTTCCGCCACATGCGCTTAACAACAGGCCCAAAGCCGCAAACGACGCTAGCGCCAATTTCTTGTTCATCCAATATAATTCGCCTGTGTACCAGTGAAGCATTTCACTCTGAAGAAACTATGAAAAAAGCCGTAAATTCTTAATCGCCAGCGTCTCGCGTCGGGTCGCGCTTAGGGAAGGGCTTTCCCCATGCAGACGCTGAGCGGGGAGCCCATATACTCGCCGAAAGCGGGAATGCGGGAGAATCCGGCGCGAGCGTACAGAGCGAGGGCTTCGGGTTGCCGATCGCCCGTTTCGAGAACCAGGCGGCGCGCCCCGAGCCGGCGCGCTTCCGACTCGAGCGAATCCAGAAGCCTGCGGCCGATCCCCTGCCCGCGCGTTCCAGGCGCGACGTACATGCGCTTAATTTCGGCCGTGCCGGCATCCAACAGGCGGAGCGCTCCGCATCCCACCGGCTGGTCCTCTTTGTAAGCCACGTAAAACGCACCATGTCCCTCGGCCACTTCCTGGGGGTCCAGACGGAAGTGATTGGCGCCTTCCTCCGGGTAACGCCCGGAAAGCTCGGAATTCAGGCTTTGAATGAGGGCGGCCGCGACGGAAGACAAAAGATCCTCCCGCCGGATATGACATTCGATTTGAGGAGGGGCGCCGGAAGAGTACGTCATCATGATAATAGAGTGGCGTTCATTAAGCATAGCTTGTTGGGAATGGATTTGGCCAATTTGGAGGCCATCCTCGGTTCGGGAGAGCCCCGGTTCCGCGCTCAACAAATCTATGATGCGTTATACCGGCAGTGCGTGACAAGGCTGGATGAGATCAGCAACCTTCCAAAATCTTTGCGGGCGCGGCTGGCGGAGGGATTCGATCTGGGCTTGCCGGAAATCGAGCGCCGCTTTGATTCGGCCGATGGAACGCGCCGGTATCTGCTTCGCCTGGGCGATGGGAAAACAGTGGAGACGGTTTGGATGCCGGAAGCGTGCCGTTCGACAATCTGCATCTCGAGCCAAGCCGGTTGCCCAGTAAATTGCCGCTTCTGTCTGACGGCTCTGCTGGGGCTAGAGAGGAATCTGACGGCTGGGGAGATCGTTGGGCAGGTGCTCAGGGTTTATCAGGACCGTGGCATCAAGATTGCGGGGCACCGGCTGAATATCGTAATGATGGGACAGGGTGAGCCGCTATTGAATCTGGAGAACGTGCTTTGCGCGAGCCGTCTGTTTCTGGATCCGAAGGGTATGGCGATTTCCCCGCGCCGGATGACCGTTTCCACGGCGGGAATCGTCCCAAAGATCGCGGAGCTGGCAAAGGCCGAAGCGCGTCCGAAATTGGCGATTTCGTTGAATGCCTCCACCGAAGAGCAGCGCCGCGAGATCATGCCCATCACCGGCAAATATCATCTAAAAGATTTAATGGAGGCTTGCCGCGCCTATCCGCTCCGGCCCTGGGAAAAACTTACCTTCGAGTACGTGCTTCTGAAGGATTTCAACGATTCCGACGCCGACGCCAAGCGCGTGTCGAAGCTTCTGGCGAATCTCAATGCCAAAGTGAACTTGATCGCGCTGAATCCCGGCCCAGGCATCCCGTATCAGACGCCTTCGGCGGAGCGAGTTGCATCGTTTCAAGCCATCGTGCGGCGTACGCTTTCCTGCTACGTGCGCAAACCTCGCGGGCTGGACGTCTACGCGGCTTGCGGACAGTTGAAGCGCATGGAGACTGTCGCAGGCGCTCCTTTTGCCGGCGTGGTCCCTGAATTGCACGTTTCACAGTAAGGAGCGCATATGGAATGCGAACAATGCCAACGCCGCCAGCGCATGTTTTTGGAGGCTTTAATCGCAGCGGATCAAGCCGAAACCCATCTCAGGTCTTATTTCCTGACGCATCTGAAATGGGCGGGAGTTTCTGATCTGGACGAATACTCCGCTCTGAGACGGCAGCAGGAGCAAGCCGCGGATGCACTGCATCGGCGCTATCTCGATCTAGTGGAGCACGGCAAGCGGCACGGCTCCGAAGCCAATCGAGACAGTGTAGAAGAAATGCTTGCTTGAACGGTCCTTTTCGCCGGCGCTAGAACTAAGATAGTTCCAGTGGCCCGCCTGTTCCTAATCGACTCTTTTGGCTTCATTTTCCGCGCTTATCATGCGCGCGCGCGATCCGGCGCGCCCCCAATGCGGACCTCGTCCGGGATCTCCACCGAGGCCGTATACATTTTCCACAACATGGTGCGAAAACTGCGCGCGCAGCACAAGCCCGATTACCTGGCGGCCATCTTCGAAAGCCTGGGCCCCACTTTTCGCGACGAAGCCTTTGCCCACTACAAAGCCACGCGCGCGGAGACGCCGCCCGATCTGCTCGATCAGATCCCGTGGATTCGAAAGACGCTTGAGGCGATGAGGATCCCGATTCTGGAATACGACCGCTTCGAGGCGGACGACGTCATCGGCACATTGGCGCGCCGTGCCGAAGGACAGGACCTGGAGGTGGTGATTGTTTCCAGCGATAAGGACATGCTCCAACTGGTCGACGATCGCACTCGCATGCTGAATCCTATGAAGGACGATGCCTGGTACGACGCGGAGGCCACGGAACGGTTCATGGGGGTGAAGCCCTCGCAGGTGGCGGATCTGTTGGCGCTGATGGGCGACACAGTCGATAATATCCCGGGCGCGCCCGGAATCGGGGAAAAAGGCGCCAGAGATCTGATCTCCCGCTTCGGGTCGGTGGAGAACGCGCTGGATCACGCCTCGGAGGTCGAGCGCAAAACGTATCGCGAGAGTCTTCAGAACCACCGCGATCAGATTCTTCTCAGCAAACGCCTCGCAACGATTCACACCGATGTTCCTGTGTCGCTGGATCTGGAGGCTTTGGCGGCGCGCGAGCCGGATGTGGCGGCCCTGCGGCAGCTTTACAGAACCTTGGAGTTCACTTCCCTGCTGCGCGATTTGGGGCCCGCCATGGCCAGTGGTCCCCGAGATTATGAAGCTGTCGACGCCGACGGGTTGGAGGAGTGGCTGGAGCGACAGGGCGCTGGCCGGCCGGTCGCGATCGCCGCAGGCGAAATGATGGGCCGGGCGGTAATCGCCTGCTGCGCCGAGCCGGGCATTGCGCGCTATGCGCCCTTGGATCATGGCAGGATACCCGCGCGGGCCTCAATTTGCCACGACATGAAATCGCTTTTGCGGCGTTTCGGCGAAGCGCCCAATCTTCAGCACGATGTCATGTTGTATGGATTCCTTCTTTCGGCCGATCCCGGCGCGTGCGATCTGCCCGCGCTGGCCGGACGTTATCTGGAAGAATCACTCGAGGCGGGTCCGGCGGCGGAGGCGGACGCCGCGCTCAGGCTCTTTTGCAAATTGCGGCCGGAAGTGGAAAGCGCCCAGCTCGCGGAGGTATATCGAACCATCGATCTTCCGCTGGTCCGCGTGCTTGCGGATATGGAGGAAACCGGAATCCTGATCGATCCACAACAGCTCGCCGTTCTGAGCCGCCGCATGGAAGAAGAGATGGCGAAAATCTCCGCCGAGATTTATGCACTGGCCGGCAAGACTTTCAACATCAATTCGCCGCAGCAACTGGGAAAGATTCTCTTCGAGGATCTACAGTTGCCCGCGCCGGTCAAATACGGGAAGGGGAAAACCGTCTCGACGGCCGCCGGCGTGCTGGAGGAACTGGCCGAACAGCATCCGATTGCGCGCCGCGTTCTCGAGTTTCGCCAACTGGCCAAGCTGAAAGGAACATATTCCGACGCATTACCGGCGTTGATCGACCCGGCCACGGGGCGCCTTCGCACTACCTTTAATCAGGCCGGCGCGGCGACCGGAAGATTGGCGTCGTCCAACCCGAATCTGCAAAATATTCCCATCCGCACGGCGGTGGGGCGGGAAATTCGCGCGGCCTTCATTCCGCGGCCTGGCTGGAAGCTCATCATCGCCGACTATTCGCAAATCGAGCTTCGGTTATTGGCTCACTTCTCGCGGGACCCGGTGCTGGTCGAAGCTTTCGTCAACGGCGAAGATATTCATACTCGCACCGCGGCCGAAGTGTTTGGAGTTCCGCCGCTGATGGTGACCGCCGACCATCGCCGCCGCGCCAAGGCCGTCAACTTCGGCATCGTGTATGGGCAATCGCCTTTCGGATTGGCGCAATCGCTGGGGATTGAGCGCAAGGAGGCCGAAACCTATATTCGCGCCTACTTTGAGCGCTACGCGGGCGTGCGCAAGTGGCTCGACGCGACCATCGCGGAGGTGCGCCGCACCGGCTACGCCTACAACCTGTTCGGCCGCAGGCGTCCGATCCCGGATATGAATAGCCGCAACTTCAGCGCACGCGGCTTCGCTGAGCGAACTGCCGTGAATACGCCATTGCAAGGCACGGCGGCGGACCTGATCAAGCTCGCCATGATCCGCCTTCACGAAAAGCTGCGGAATATGCAGGCGAAGCTGCTGCTTCAGGTTCACGACGAGTTGGTGCTGGAGGCTCCGCAGGAAGAAGTAAGCCAGTTACGCTCCATGGTGAAGGCGGAGATGGAGAATGTGCACAAGCTGGAAGTTCCCCTATTGGTGGACGTGGAAGTCGGAGACAATTGGCGGGATGCGGAGTAGAGGAGTTAGGAGGCGGCAGTCAGGAGTCAGAATGCTGGCCTGGGCGCTTGTGCTGGCCGGATGCGGCAAGCCGCAGCCGAAGCCGGTCGTTGTGCCCGATGTATATCGGGCCAAATTTGAGACATCCAAAGGCGATTTCGTGGTGGAAGTCACCCGCGGTTGGGCGCCGCGCGGCGCGGACCATTTTCATGAATTGCTGCGGATGAACTATTTCGATGAAGGCCGCTTTTTTCGCGTTCTGCCGGGATTCATCGCCCAATTCGGCATTCATAAAGATTTCGACGTCCACGCAAAGTGGCGCGAACTGGTGATCGCCGACGATCCGCCCAAGGAAAAGAACCTGCGCGGAACGCTCGCGTTCGCGCAATCCGGCCCCAATACGCGCGCGACGGAAATATTCATAAATTTGAAGGACAATCCCGAGCTTGACGATCAAGGCTTCACGCCCTTCGCCAGGATCGTGGAAGGCATTGAGACCATCGACGCGCTGTATTCGGGCTACGGCGAGCTCGGGCCGAAGGGCAAAGGCCCTGATGCAGGCCGAGCAGAGGGCGAGGCGAACGAGTACATCGTGCCGCGGTTTCCGAAGCTCGATTACATCAAGCGAGCGCGGATCATTGAGTAAATCACAATCGCCGCGCGCCAGGCAGTCTGCTCTGGATTTTCTCCATTTTTCTCCTTGACAAAGGAAAAAAATGGATCAAAATGCTTCAGAATCGGCCCTCCGGGACTGCGGATGGCCCCGGAAATCCCGATATTTAGGAGGTTAATTCGATGTTACGGACGTGTATGCACGCCTTGATGTGCGTCCTTCTTTGTCTAGGGTGCGCGGTGTGCGCCAGCGGGCAGGGATGCGCGGACCCCCCTTGCGCGCCGAACCCTATACCCTGTGCCCACTGCACCGGTACTTGGACCGACAACTACGGATGGACGTGGAGCCTCAGTTCTAACAACAACCCGCCAGGAATTGGAACCTACAACGTCAGTGGCACTTTGCAGGCTCCGTCCTCGGACTGCTCTGTGGTCTACCAGATCTCCGGGGAGATCTCTCAGACGCGGGGTCAGGATGACGTTTCTTCCGGGGAGACTGCGCTCAGCCTCACCGGCTCGAACCCCAGTCCGTCGGGGTACTGCGGCAACACCCATATATCCGATGAGCAGGGCCTCACGGCGATGATCGCCAACAACATCTGCGATTTTGCGACCGGCACGCGCACCAACTCTGATGGGTTCAATGGTGGCGTGAACATGACAAAGCCCTCGGATCTTCCGGATCTGTTCCCTACCCAAACGACTGCCGATTTCTGCTGGGGGGAGCAATGCCCTCCGGCTTTCCAGGCGCCTTGGTCTGCATTTTTGTTCGAGGACACGATAGGATCCTCGAAGTCGATGGCCGGCAGGCAGGCTTACGAATCCCAAGGCGGCGGTAGCCAGGACAACTGCTGGTTTCAAGGCTCATTTTTTCCCCCTTACGGTCTGTCGGGGGGGCGGCTGGTATGTGGGTTACTACAACTTTGACAATAAAATGGACTACGACACAGTCGGTGTTAGCCCGGACATCGTGACTTACTACAACGGCATAAACGTGCAGGGTTCGACCAACGCTCAGAATCGAGTCCCCTGCACCATGACCGCGCCGCAGACGATGTACATATACGCGTTTACGGGGTCGCAGGCCTATACTCTCAATAGCCTGACGATTTCCATCCAGCAGGGCTGGTTCGGAATGGCCAAAATCAGCGGTAACGAGCCCCAACCGCCGTGGCGGCAGTACGCATGTGGAGGTGGCGCATGCAACCCCCTGTGATGCCGAGCCGGGTTCAGGCGTGGGTTCCCGCATCTTTCCGCTGTGTTTTCCTGGTCTCCCTCGTCTGTGCCTCCGCGCCGGCCCAGCAGGTTACCATCACGGTAGATCCGAGAAGCCCGTACGCGAGCCGTCCGGTGTACGAGGCAGTTCGGCAACTTCAAAAGCTAACAAGCATTCCGATAAACTACGAGGACCTTCAATACGGCTTCCCGGGTGACACGCAGGATGTTGCCGCATCGGTCCTGACTCCCACGCAGCGCGCGAACGCTCCCAGCGCAAAGGTTATCGTACCCAAGGGCGGATCATTTGACGTCAATGTGCCGGTGCACCCCGCTACGGGCAGGTTGCTGGACGCTCTGGCCGTCAGTAACGCCTTGAACGCGGCGATATCGGCCGCGCAGGCTGCGGGCGTCGTACCGGGGTCGTTTAGGGTTGACTCCCACTCCGGAGCCTTCTTTGTTGAGCCTGCAACTCAGCATTCGACCGCAGGAGCGACCGTGCCGGCGCAGCCCGTCCTCGACACCCGGTCACGATCTCCGTTCAACAGACCGCCGCGATCCAGGTGCTTGATACTATTCTCGGCCAGGTGACGCAGGGCACGGGGGCCCAGTTCCTGCACGGGATGGGAACGGTCCCTGCTCTAGTTGCGCCTTGGGCCAAGGTAAGCGTTGCGGCTTCGAACGAGCCAGCGAAGTACGTCTTATCGAGGATGCTAGCGGCCGTTTCGAGGACGCCGGCAGGTGGGTCGACGCCATTCGCGTACCACGTGCTTTCGGACCCCCCGGGGCGCACGTACGTCTTTAACATCATAAACAACTCGACCGTCCAAGGCGGCCCGGCTAGCCCGGCGTTTTCACCGCCGGCAGTGACCCCGGGGCAGGGCAACCCATTAGGCGCACCGAAGAACGAGTGAGGCGGAAGGCGTCGGCCGTGTTCTGGCGGTTCACCCGGACATGTCGGCGCCCGCGTGCTTCTGGATCGTCGCGCACAAGCAAGCGGACGACAGCATTCGCGTCAACCGCGCGCATGCCGGTCGTGAACGTACTTCCGCAGGCCGTTCTTTAGTTCTGAGAGGGTTCGCCGCTTCGGCCGCCTAGTAAACAGCGCGCGGTGGATGTCCTCGGAACTGATGGACCGGTATGCCGGACCATGCTCCGCTCCTCCTGCAACTCCTGTTTGGAATGGCTCACTTTTCGTCTCGCGGTTTGACCGAAATCCTCACCATTCTCACATCCGCCGGAGGCGAGAGCGGCGGAGCCGGCTGCGGGGTAAGAAAGACCGTGGCCAAGTTTGCGTCCGGAGACATCGTGAATTCCACGGCCCCGGAAGCCTGCACAGGGCGGTTCGAGGCAACCACTTGATCCGTATTCGCGAGCACGGTGAGGAAGCCATTTACTAACGGGGTGATGCGCAGTTTTCCATCGTCAGAGAGCGTGTAGATAAAGTTGGGGGCGGCCAAGGCGGCTTGACTGGCGGCGCCCGCTATAAAGCCGGCGGCGAATTGCGCTGCGCGCGGCGCGGGCGGCGGAGGCGCAGACAAAACGGTCTTGAAGTCCAGCTTAGGCGCCGGCGGCGGCGTGATCCGCAGTTCCGGTGGGGACGGCAGCGGCGACTGCACAGGCGTCACCGAATTCAGCACGACCGCCGGAGGATGAAAAGCTCGGGCCACCAGCTTCGGAGGAGATGGCCAAAAGACCGCAAACGAAAGCACGGCGCCCAGGGCGACGGCCGCACTTGCCGCGGCACAGGGCCAGGCTCGATCCCAAAATGGCTTCGGCGGCTTGGAGGCGGGCGAGAGCGCCGCGATCAAGCGGGCCCTTGTTTTCGGCTCTTGCAGAAGTTCCTTGAGAGCGTGCTCACCCATGAGCCGATCGAACAGCTCTTGATCATCCAGCGCCGCCTCGAACAAGAGCCGGCGCTCGGCATCGCTCAGCGATCCGGCGGCGTATCCGCCGATTAGCTTGCGAACTTCCAGCGGCGTCATTTGCGGGCTGCCTCCTTCTTTAGTTTGAGCCTCCCAGCCGCCGAGGCGCTTTAAAAGCTGCTTGCGGCAGCGGAGGTCCCAAGTATAGAGAGTATTCATCGCTTGTACGGCCACGTCCTCTGCATAGGCTTGGCGTCATGGAAATGCCGCGCAGCGCACGATCCTTTCGCGCGGCGGTCCAGGAACGCTCCGTTCTATCGAGCTTCCTCGAGTTTGCTCTGAATTATGAGACGGCGGTCCGGTAAAATTGGATTAGATTCACCGGGCCGCGAACTCCTTTTCCATGATTCAGCTCCAAAACGCCGGGAAACGCTTCGGGCACAAATTGTTATTCGAGAATTGCGATTGGCTTATCACGGCTAAGGAGCGGACAGGCCTGGTGGGCGCCAATGGGACCGGCAAGACCACGCTCCTCAAAATCTTGTGCGGGATTGAAACGCTCGATTACGGCGCCATTTCGTTTCCGAAGGGCGTCCGGATTGGCTATCTGCCTCAGGACGGACTGTCGCTGTCCGGGCGGACCGTATTTGACGAGTGCATGACCGTCTTCTCTCGTCTTCGCGAGATGGAGCAGGAGCTGGAAGTTCTGCACCAGAAGCTGGGCGAGTTGGACCCCGCCAGCGCGGAATACGCCGCTGTCGCCGACCGCTTGCATGAAATCGACAGCGAGTTCCGCAACCGCGACGGCTACGCTATGAAAGCGCAGGTGGGCGGCGTGCTGGATGGACTCGGCTTTCACAAAAGGGATTGGACGCGCCGCACGGAGGAGTTTTCGGGCGGGTGGCAGATGCGCATCGCCCTGGCTAAGCTCTTGCTGGAGAAGCCGAATCTGCTGCTACTGGACGAGCCGACCAATCACCTGGATCTGGAAGCGCGCAACTGGCTAGAGTCGTATCTGGCAAATTATCCGTTCGCCTACGTCCTGATTTCTCATGACCGCTATTTTCTCGACGTCACGGTCAACCGCATTGTGGAGATATGGAACAAGAAAGCGAATTTCTATAGCGGCAATTATCAGAAATACTTGATCCAAAAAACCGAGCGGAAGGAGCAACTCGAAGCTGCGTACCGCAATCAGCGCGACCGGATCGAGCAGCTCGAAGCCTTCATCAATCGTTTCCGCTATCAGGCCACCAAGGCTAAACAGGTTCAATCGCGAATCAAGGAACTTGAGAAAATCGAGCGCATCGAGATCCCTCCGGAAGAGCCGGCGATTCATTTCTCGTTTCCGCAGCCCAAGCCTAGCGGACGAATCGTCGCCGAATTCAAAGATGTTTCCAAAAGCTATGGAGACAAACACGTTTTCAGCGGCGCGAGCTTCGTGATCGAGCGCGGCGACCGCATCGCACTGGTGGGCGTGAACGGCGCGGGCAAATCGACCATGATCAAGCTTTTGGCCGGGACGGAGCCGCTCAGTTCGGGGAGCTACACGCTGGGGCACAACGTGCTGGCCGATTATTTCGCGCAGGATCAATACAAGGAGCTCGATTCCAACGCTCAACTGCTTTACGACTTGAGCGGCGCTTCTCCCCGCGCTACGTTAACCGAGCTGCGCACGCTGTTAGGCTGCTTCCTATTCCGCGACGAGGACGTCTTCAAGCGCATCGGCGTTTTGAGCGGAGGCGAGCGCAACCGCTACGCACTGGCTCGAATGCTGGTGGCGCCTTCGAATTTCCTGCTGCTGGACGAGCCGACCAACCACCTGGACATGCGAGCCAAAGACGTCTTGCTCGAAGCCCTGCGAGCTTACTCCGGGACCGTGGTCTTCGTTTCCCACGACCGGTACTTCATCGATCAGCTTGCGAGCCGAGTAATCGAGATCGAAGATGGGCACGTACACAATTATCCGGGCAATTACGAGGATTATCTATGGCGCAAGCAAGGAGGGGCGGCGAGTCTATCGGGGGCGCAGGAGGAATCTTTCGCGGCGGCGGCGCCGGCCGCCTCCGCGGCCGTTCCGGCGCATCAAGACAATGGCAAGCGGGTCAATCCCATGAAGCTCAAAAGGCTTCGCGAGCAGCTCAAAGAAGTAGAGCAGGAAGTAGCGGCGCTGGAATCCGAAATCGCTTTACACGAAGCAGCCTTGGCGGATTTTAAAAGCGCGGACGAGACGCTGAGGCTCACCATGCTAGTGGACGAAAGGCGCAAAGATTTGGACGCTCGAGTGGCGGAATGGGAACAGCTTTCAGCTCAAATCGAGGCGACCAGCGGGGCCACGGCGTAGACGCCGTCCGACGGTTGACCGAAGCCGATGGCGGGGAATTTTGGCGGCTGCGGCGCGAGGCGCTGCAACGCGAGCCGGCGAGCTTTGGCGAGTCCGTAGAGGAGCACCTGAAACTTTCGCCGGCTACGATCGCCGAGCGCCTTGGAAGCAACAGCGAAAATTTTGTTTACGGCGCATTCGATCGCGGGGCGCTGGTCGCTACGGCTGGATTCTATCGCGAGCAGCGCATCAAGCGGCGCCACAAAGGCACAGTTTGGGGCGTGTATGTTGCGCCGGATTATCGCGGCCTCGGCCTGGGGCGGGCAGTAATGACGGCGCTGCTCGAATCGATCCGAGCCCTGCCGGACTTGAAGTGCGTAAATCTTTCCATCACTTCGACGCAATCGCCTGCTCGGAGTCTCTACGTGAGCCTGGGCTTCCGCCCGTTCGGCGTGGAGCCGCGCGCGCTTGTTGTCGACGGGCATTATTTCGACGAAGAGCATATGGTTCTAGAACTATAGAGGGCGCTTGAGTAGCGGAGCGCGAGCGCCCGCCGGGCTATTGATTTGATCCTTCGACAATTGCAAAGAGTCGGGGAGTCAGTTCTGAAAATTATCAGCATTTACCTCTTGACACTGCCAAAAAAGGAATACTTCCATGTCGTAGCGCCCATTAAAAGAAATGGCTGTGGGTTGAGGTACAACCTAGATGAGAAATCGTGCTCTTGTCCTAGCCAGCTCCATATTCATCGCCGGCGCGATCTCCGCGCAGACGGCCACTAACGGTACTATCCCGGACAACATTCTCTACCGGGCCTTATTCCAACGCGTCGCCGCGCAGAAGGCGCTTGCGGATCGTGTGGCGGCTCAAGGCAAGAACGACTCGGCTGCCCGGACCGCCTTGCGCGATCAAGCCGGGCTCTCCGCGACAGAGTATGCGATCCTCGAATCGACCGCATTGGATTATCTCAAGGCTCATTATGCCTATTTCGCCGCTCAAGGCCAAATACTCCAGGCTATAAAAAGCGCCGGAGTGCCGTCCACCAGCGCTCAAAAGTCACAGTTGGCTGCCTTGGCTGCGAACCACGTAGCAATGGAACAGGCCCATATCGATCAGTTGCGAACGGCGCTCGGAGCCCGCTTTCAGACGCTCGACGCCTGGGCGCGCTCGGCGATCCTGCCCAATGTCGGGCTCAAACCAATGAAGGGGGTGAAGTAGCTATGCGACCCGACGTCCGGCGCTGCCTTTCGTGCCCGAACCGCCGACGATCAGCCTCCTAGGCATCGATGCTTCCAATCCCTCCGCAGTCTCGTTCTCGTATTCCGTGTCCGGCGCTCAGTTAGTCGCGTTTGAGGCTGATGTTGGCAGTAGCATCATAATTTCCGGGCAACGATTAGTAATCTGGTTTCTGGCATGAATTCAGTCCTGGATGCCTTTGGGCACGTGGAGTATTTTTTGGCGCCGGGTGCTTCCGCCCAGATCTGCTCGCAGATGACCGCCATAACCACTAATGGGGATAGTGTGCCGGGCGGCTCGTGCCCCGGAATGACTTTGCCGTAGAGGGAGGGATTACTATGAAGGAGGATTATGATACAGCGTGGTTTGGTGACTGCTGGGCTCTTGCTGCTGGGCGCTGTAGCTTCGTGTCAGACCGAGGGCAGCACTGTGGGCACGGCGGACGGCATACCGCTTAAAGAGCCTGCTCCTCCTCGGGCAGGAGCAATTGGCGCCTTCTGGGCAAAGCAAGGCCGAAAGCCCACTGAAAACGAGATACAGTCTCTCCAAGCGCAGCAGGCGTGCGAGGACCTGAAGGGCCAGATAGAGGCGGCGGCCATTCGGCGCCAGATGGCAAGGTTTGGCATCGCCGCTTCTAAAGAGGAGGTGGATGTGCTGTCTGAAGCATACTGGAGCGAGCACAAGCCACAGGAGGAGGCCCAAAAATACAACAATGGACGGCATGCTCTAAGTCAGGCACTAGCGCGAGTCTACGAAAAAGGTGAAGATCCTGAAGCGGTGTACCGGAGCTGGGCTGTGCCGGCGGGAATCTCACGTTCGGCTTGGGAGTCGGAGCTTGAACTGGGCCGCAGCACGGAGTACCGCACGAAATTGGCAGGCGCGAATTTCACGGCGGAGGGTTTCATAAAGGGAGTCGCCGACTCTAACACAAAGCTCGTCGAGCGCAGGAAGCTGGACAAGGCCGTGGACCGCGAGCTTGCGGCTCAGGACCCCATGTTCGCGCGATACCTCGACACGGTCGAGCGGAACACGCAGGTGATAAGTCCTTTTGAGTCGCGGAGTGCCTCCCTTCCGCCAGAGGCAGTGAATTACGTTCGGGCTAAGCGCGCCGAGTGGTGGAAAGCCCGTTACGCCGAGACGAAGGTGGTTCTGAACAATCCGGCTCTTGCAAGCCGCTGCGGCTCGAGCCTGGAAAGTGAGCCGCGCGGCGATCGCAATTTCCCTTCTGGGTCTCGCAGGTCACGCCTTTCCGCAGCGCGCGGTGACGGTGGAAGCGCGCCCGGTGATCGATTGTCGAATCTCGAACGCCGGAAAACCGACGCGCCTGAAGGGCTCGGGGAAGCTGGTCTGTCTGGGAACGGAGGTTTGGGCCGGCCAGGATGATATCGAGTCGGCGCGCGTTGAAAAGGACCTCGAGGGAAAACCGATGGTGATGCTGACACTGCGGAAGCAAGCGGCCGCGCGGCTCCGCGATCTCACCTCCAAAAACATCGGGCAATCGACGGGTATTCTTATCAACGGGGAGCTTGTTGTAACTCCGAGGATCGTCGGCCCAGCGGCTGAAATCCCGATCCAGGGAGTATACTCGCCGACGCAAGCGCGAGATCTGGCGGATATGCTGAACCGGCAGGCGCGCCGCCGTTAAGCCTGCCGCCGTGCAACTGTTACTTAGCCGCGGCGAGCGCGGAGCGACCGCTCGGTTGGGGCATGGGTTGCTGAGCGAAGAAGTTTTGGGCATGCAGGTTACGGTATACTTGGCCCGCGACTCCCGCCGCGGCGGGACCGCTGACGCCGCCGCCGCCGGTCAGCAACACCACCACAACCAGCTTCTGATTACCGGCTTCCATGAACGAACCGAACCATCCCAGGTGGGTGGGCGTGCGTGAATCCGTACAGGTTCCAGTCTTTCCATACATCGGTTCGCTGGGATCGAAGATTGCGCGGCGGGCGGTGCCGTATTCCACCGCGCCCATCATGCCGGGCTTAATTTCGGGGATCAGCTCGGCGATATTCAGCCGGCGCTTGATCTGCGGAATCAAGGCGCCGACGGCGTCCCGCACTTTCGGGTATTGCAGATAGTACAAGGTTCCTCCGTTGGCCACCGCGCCGATCAAGGCGGCAAATTCGAGGGGAGTCAGCGAGATCCCATCGCCGAAGCTGGTCATCATGCCCATGCCGCTTTTGGGAGTTTCTGAGGGGAGGATGCCGGGCAACTCAGCGTCGATGTCCAGGCCGGCTTTTTCGCCCAACCCGAACAGGCGCGCGTAGTAGGTCATGCGCTCGAAGCCCAGCTTCTCGCCCAAGCTGGCGAAATACGCGTTGTTGGAATGCGCGATGGCATCGGTCAAGGCGATGGCGGTCCCTCCATAGATTCGGAGGAGAGTGGTGCGATCCACGATGCCTTCGCTGAGAGCCGCGAGCGCCACGGGAATCTTGATGGTGGAGCAAGGCTGAAAGCCGTTCTTGAAGGCAAGCCTTTGATTGACGAGGGTCAGGATGCGGCCGGTGAAAGGATCTTCCACCAAGATGGCGCCATTGAGCTTGCCGAGGGCGTCGACAGCGGCGCGCCGGACGGCGGGATCGTCGCCTTCCACATAGTCGCCGGCGGTGGAATCGGCATAAGTGGGAACGCGCCAAGGGCCAGAGGGCTTGGGCGCGGCTTTCACGCCGGCCGGCGCAGCAGGCTTGACCGAAACAGCGAGGACGACGCCGGAGGCCACGGAGCGGCGGGCCTCCGCCTTAGCGTGCTTCTTTTTCACCGGCGTGGCGGCCGGCAACAGCGTGGCGAAAACCGTCAGCGATACCAACGCCCGGATCGGCATGGACCAACAAGTCATTATAATACTCCTGCTTTTACACCGGCTTGGGCAGCGGATGGGTCATCTCCTCCGGCCGCACCCATTCGTCGAACTGCTCGCTGGTCAAAAATCCAAGCTTTAGAGCCGCCTCGCGCAGGCTCAAATCCTCGCGATACGCCTTCAGCGAAATCTGCGCGGCCTTTTCGTATCCGATGTGAGGCGTGAGCGCGGTCACCAGCATAAGCGAATTCTCTAGGTGTTCTCGAATGCGCTTTTCGTCTGGTTCGATCCCAATGGCGCAGCGATGGTTAAACGATTGCGCTGCTTCGGTTAGCAATTGAATCGACTCCAATACGCTATGTAAGATGACGGGCTTGTAGACATTGAGTTGAAAATTTCCTTGCGAGCCGGCAAAGGCCACGGCGTGATCGAAGCCAAAGACTTGCACGGCCGCCATGGTAAGCGCCTCGCACTGGGTGGGGTTGATCTTACCGGGCATGATGGAGGAACCGGGCTCGTTTTCGGGAATTTTCAGCTCCCCCAATCCCGCCCGCGGGCCGGAGGCGTACCAGCGCACGTCATTGGCGATCTTGATTAACGCGCCGGCGAGAGAGCGCAAGGCCGCGCTCACATTCACCATGGCGTCGTGGGCGGAAAGGGCCGCGAACTTGTTGGGCGCCGGAACAAAGGGCTTTCCTGTCTCCTCGGCGATCTTGCGGGCGGCAAGCTCGCCGAACCTGGGATGCGCGTTCAATCCCGTGCCCACGGCGGTTCCTCCAAGGGCCAGGGTGAGGACTCCGGGCAACGTTCGCCGGACGGCGTCTATGGCGTCGTCAAGCTGTCCCACCCAGCCCGAAATGGCCTGGCCGAGCGTCAAAGGAGTGGCATCCTGAAGATGCGTCCGGCCGATCATGACGATATGGGAAAAGGCTTTGGACTTTGCGTCCAGCGTATCGCGCAAAGCGCCGATGGCGGGCAGCAAGGCGTGTTCCAAGCGCTCCACCGTGGCGATGTGCATCACGGTGGGGAAGGCGTCGTTGGAAGACTGGCCGCGGTTCACGTCGTCGTTGGGATGAATCGGCTTTTTCGATCCCAGTTGGCCGCCCGCGAGCTGAATCGCGCGATTGGCGATTACTTCGTTGGCGTTCATGTTGGTTTGAGTGCCCGATCCGGTTTGAAACACGACCAGGGGAAATTCGCTATCCAGCTTTCCTTCGATAACTTCCTGCGCCGCGCGCGCGATTAGAGCCGCCTTTTCAGGAGGCAAGGCGCAGAGTTCGGCATTGGCGAGCGCCGCACACTTTTTCAAGATTCCAAGAGCGCGGATGACGGGCCGGCCCCAGCGATAGCGCTCGACGCCGATCGGGAAATTGTGGCGCGATCGCTCGGTCTGCGCGCCCCAGAGACGGCCGGAGGGCACCCGCACTTCGCCCAGGGCGTCTTGTTCGATGCGGAATTCAGGGGGATTGCTGGATTTCACGTTTCTGAAAGTCCGGCCGCGGCGGCGGCGTCAAGAAACCAATCGCAGTTTTCGCGGCGCGATGCGATCTGGGCGGGATATTGGCTAGGGCGGTATTGGCCTTCGAGGACTTCTCGAAGCACGGCGGTTTTATCGGCCCCGACCACCAGCATCACCGTATGGCGGGCGGCTTCGAGCACTCCTGGAAGCAGCGTGACCCGCCACTGGCTCATCTTTTCCACCCAAATCGGGGCCGCTATTCCGGCGGCATCCGCAATCAGAGGCTCACCGGGAAAGAGGCTGGCGGTGTGGCCATCCGGCCCGATGCCGCGATGGATCAGGTCGAAACGGGGCAGCTCTGCCGGTTTCAGCCCGAAGCGCCGGCGGATTTCGCCGATGTAGACCCGGGCGGCTTCGCGCGGGCCGAGTTCGGTTTGGACACGGTGAATATTGGACGATGGAAAATGGGCGGGGCTTAACCACGCATCGAACGCCAGCTTGTAATTGCTTTGTGCATCGGTGGCGGGGACCACGCGCTCGTCCACCCAAAAAAGATGAACCCGGCTCCAGTCGAATCGCGCCTGGCCGAAGATCTCGAACATGCGGCGGGGCGAGGAACCTCCCGAAATGGCGAAATTGCCGCCCGAAGAGAGGCGATCGAGAACATGTGCGGCGCAGGCTTGGGCGGCCGCTTCCGCATCAGGATAACGATGCAGCCTCATTCCAGCACTCGCTCGAAGACCGGATCGCGGCCGAGGATTTTCAGTTCTTCGCGCATGAGCGCGGCCTCATCCGAGGGCGGGAGGGAAGAACGGCGCCGGCGCCCGCAACCGCGAACTTCAATTTGCGAGGAACCGGACAGGGTTAACGCCAGGTCGCCTTCTTGGCCGGATTTGGGGTCGACCAACAGGGTCACGCCGCGCAAGCCGGGGTCCCCTTCCACGGCCTCCAGACGAATTGGGACGGAGGGCAAAGCCAGGCGGATCCAGGA
Source organism: Bryobacteraceae bacterium (assembly GCA_035293905.1). Taxonomy (GTDB): domain Bacteria; phylum Acidobacteriota; class Terriglobia; order Bryobacterales; family Bryobacteraceae; genus Palsa-187. The sequence goes on along the minus strand of DATGLY010000027.1, from coordinate 67,753 downwards.
AGCGAAATAGAGCGCGCCGGTGCAAGGAGCAGGCCCGGAATAGGCCACGCGGGCGGATTTGATGGCGCTGGGAGTTAGTCGCCGCTCTTGAAACAGGTGGGCCAGGATCTGGCGGCAAGCCGTGAGCCGGGTCCATGCGAGGTCGGCCACCAAATGGCCGCGGCTGCGAAGGAGCCTGAGAAACGCAAGGGCGGAAGGGGCGCTGGAAAGGGCGGTGGAATCAAGAATCACTTTATCGGCGAGCGGGAACAGATGGTCAAAGGCGCGCAAGGAAAAGGCGATGGGCCCGCGGCACCATAACACTAGGGGAAGATCCGGCGCGCGCAAGGGGGTGAGCACGCGGGCCACCTCGGCGAACTGATCCGGAAGGGCGGCGATTTCGACGCCCTCCGAGCAGATTTGCCGCTGAGCTCCGAAGGGCATCCAGCATTCGGCGAAGACGCGGGCGGCTAGTTCGGCGCCATCGTGCATTTTCACGACCAGAGCGCGGCAGGGCTGGTCGTGCATGATGACGCCAATAGTGCGGCGGGCCTGCGATGCGTCCTCCTCATCCCTGGCGACCACCGCCAGGGTCATGGAGCAGGCCCGGAGAACGCCGCCTTTGGCCGCGGACTGGCTATCGAGATCGGCCCAGAGCTGCTCCAACTCAGCTAAAATGCTTTCCGGATCAACGGCCAGGGGCATGATGTCACCCGTTGCGCCACCGATGGCCGAAGCGGGCCAGCATTTCATCCGCAGCCGCCGGACCCCAAGTTCCAGGTTCGTAATTTGGAAACGGGAACCGGCGCGACTCGAAATAATCCAAGATGGGCTCGACTACGCGCCAGCTTGCCTCGACCATGTCCTGGCGGGTATAGAGAGTGGCGTCGCCGAGGAGGGCGTCCACGAGAAGCGTTTCGTAGGCCGATGGGGATCGTCCCCCGAAACTCGTTCCATACTTGAAATCCATCGATACGGGGCGTAGATGCATTCCGCTGCCCGGCTGCTTCGAAAGAAACCGCAAAGAGATGCCCTCCTCGGGCTGAATGCGGAGAATGAGGAGGTTGGGGCGCTGCTCCAACTGGGAATCGGCCGAGGCGAACAGGGATAGGGGTGCGGAATTATATTGGATCGCGATTTCAGTGGTGCGCTTAGCCAATTTTTTTCCAGTGCGGACGTAGAACGGCACGCCAGCCCAGCGCCAGTTGTCGATCAAAAATCTCGCCGCGACGAAAGTGGGAGTGTTGGAGGCGGCATCGACGCCCGGCTCATCGCGGAAACCGGCGTACTGGCCGGGCGTGGCGTTTTGGGGCGTCTCGCCGGGTTTTAGGACGTGGATGGATCGCAACAGCTTGGCGCGCTCGTCGCGCACGGCGTCAGGCTCAAAGGCGGGAACGGGCTCCATAGCGACGGTAGCGAGCACCTGAAGTAGGTGGTTTTGCACCATATCGCGCAGGGCGCCGCTTTCCTGGTAGTAGGCTCCGCGGCCCTCCACGCCGATCGATTCCGCGGCGGTGATCTGAACCTGATTTACGTAACGGCGGTTCCAAAGCGGCTCAAAGATGCCGTTGCCGAAGCGGAAAGCCAAAATGTTCTGGACGGTCTCTTTGCCGAGGTAGTGGTCGATGCGGTAGATTTCGTCCTCGGGGAAGACGGTTTGCAGGCAGGCGCTGAGCTGGCGGGCGCTCAAAAGATCGTGACCAAAAGGCTTTTCGACGACGATGCGCTTCCAGCCGCCCGATGGTTGGAGCGCGCCCGGCCCGTTGGTCATGCCCGCCGCGGCAAGCTGTTGGGCGACGACGGGGTAGTAACTGGGTTGGGTGGCAAGGTAAAACAAGACGTTGCGCTGCCCGATCTGTTGCAGCCTGGCCGCAATTGCATGGTACAAAGCGGCATCCTTCATGTCACCGGGGATGTAATACAGATTCGGAGCGAATTGGGACCATAGGTTCGGGTCGAAAGCAGTATCTTCGGAGAAATTCTGGACTGCCTCGCGCATGGCGTCTCGGAATGCATCGTCGCTTAAGGGGCTGCGGGAGACGCCAACTATAGAAAAAGACGCGGGCAACCGGCTGTCATAAGCGAGGCGATAAAGAGCGGGAATGAGCTTGCGCTTGGTAAGGTCGCCGGAAGCGCCGAAAATTACGATCGCGCACTCCGGAGCCTGGCGCTGGAATCGCAGAGGATCGGCGAAGGGATTGGGGCCGTCGGCCATCTTCTAAACTTATCAGTTATCCGCCGCAGGTATCGGCGAGCGGAGAGGCGTGGAGCGCTTGAAGCGGTTTTTAAATTCGCCTTTGAAGACGCCCGCCGGCTCAGTTTGGCGTGGAAGAAATTGTAAAGGAACGGGATATGCGGGAGCAAGGGCCATGGCTGCTATCGGCTTGGACCGGGCAAGTCGCCGAGAAATCGGACCGGGGCCAACGCGTTGGGGAAATTTTGCATCCCCTGAGCGGTACGTTTGCCGGCTTTGGCGCCAGTGGTAAAATCGGAGTGGTCATGAGTACGCTGTCACCCCGCTTGCAAGTAAGGGTCCAGCAGAAACAGACGCTGACCCCCGGGCTGGTGCAGATGGTGAGTCTGCTCCAACTCAATCGCCTGGAACTGAAAGACCAAATCGAGGCGGAGATGGCCCAGAATCCGGTTTTGGAGGAGGTTGGGGAAGGCGGCGAGGAGTTGACGCCGGAAGAACTCCAGCCGATGCTGGAAGCGGCGGCTGAGCGCCACTCCGAACACCCAGACCAATCGATCCTGGACGCGACCGTAAGCCGGGCTGAAATCGAGGCTGGAGAAGGAGCCGAAAGCGCCGAGCCGGAGGCTGCCGGGCTGGACGCCGAGCCAATCGCGGCCGGCGGTCCGACGCTAAATCTCGATGGGCCGGCCATAGCCGAAGGGCCAGACGCGGCCAACGATCCATTTGAGCAAATCGACCTCACCGAGTATTTCGATAACTATCTGGACCCGGGATTCAAGAGCCCGGTGGCGGAAAACGTCGAGAAGCCATCGTTTGAGACTTTCCTTTCGTCACCTGTGACGCTTTCGGATCACCTGCGCTCGCAACTGGCGTTGGTAACGATGGGCGAGGCGGTGCGAGCGGCGGCGGAGGAGGTTATTGGCAACCTGGATGAGAACGGCTACCTGACAGCCACGGCCGAGGAGATGGCGGCGGAAGGCGGGCACACTCTGGCGGAAGTGGAAGAAGCGATTCGCATTGTACACACGCTCGATCCTGCGGGAGTGGGCGCTTCCGATTTACGCGAATGCCTGATGCTCCAGATCGAAAGCCGCAACGGGAAGGGGGGAGTGGCGTGGCAGATTGTCGCCGACCATTTAAAGCTGCTGGAGAACCGGCAATATAAGGAAATAGCCAGGATTTTGCGGCGGCCTCTGGAACACATTCAAGTGGCCGTGGACGTGATTAAGCACTTAGACCCGTGCCCCGGACTGCAGTATTCGGGTCCCGGCGCGCGGCAGGTGGAGCCGGATGTATATATCTCGAAGGATGGCGACGATTACCTCATCCAGCTTAATGACGAAGACCTCCCGCAATTGCGTCTAAATCCTCAATACAAGCGGATGCTGGATCGCACGCAGCAGCCGGATAAGGACGTGCGGAACTATGTCCGGGACCGCTACGCCTCGGCGATCCAGCTCATGAAGAACATCGAGCAGCGGAAACAAACGATTCTAAAAGTCTGCCAATCCATTGTGCGGCGACAGACCGATTTCCTGGAGCGGGGAATCGATTACCTGAGACCGATGATGATCAAAGAAATCGCGGAGGAGATCGGGGTTCATCCATCTACGGTAAGTCGCGCAGTTTCAAGCAAATACGCTCATACCCCCCAAGGAGTTTACGAACTCCGGTATTTCTTTTCGGAAGCGGTTCAGGGTCCCGGCGGAACGGCCACTCCTTTGCTAATCTTGAAGCGCAAGGTGAAGAAAATGATCGAGGAAGAGGATCCCACCCGTCCTCTGACGGATGAAACGATTACCGAACGTTTGCAGGCCGAGGGTATTGAGGTGACGCGCCGCACGGTCGCCAAATACCGGGAAGACATGCGAATTCCATCGACACACCAGCGCCGCGTGCGCGCGTAGAATTACGAGAGCCCACGCGCGCGAGCAACGGGCGCAGGCGCGAGGGCTCGGCTCAGGCGCGCGCTCTGGAGGAAGAGGCGATGAGAGTCACATATAAGGGCCTTAAGCAGGAACTGCCCAATCATTTACAAGAAAAGCTGGACGCGAGATTCGCCAAGCTTTCAAAGCTGCTGGAAAAGCGCGGCGAGAAGGAAGCTCATGTGATCTTGACTTCCGAGCGGCATCTTCAACACGCCGAGATCACGGTCCAGTACTACGATCACCAGTTGGTGGGCGTGGGTTCCGATACGGACGCATTTACCGCGCTCTCGGTGGCGCTTGATAAGTTGGAAACTCAGGCGCACAAACAAAGTGAGAAGTGGCGTGAGAAGACGCGGAGAGCGCTCAACGGGGCCAAGACCGGGAAGATAACGGAGGGCGAAGCAACCGAAAGGCTGGGCTCCGCAGCCGGAGCTGGTACCGGAGGCGAGTCCCGCGTCTTCCGGGTGAATCACCACGAAGATCGCAAGCCCATGACATTGGAGGAGGCGCTGCTTGAAATGGAGCAGGATCGCGATTACCTGGTTTACCGCGACGCCGACAAGCACTGCTTGTCGGTGCTGGTGCGGCGCCGCGACGGACACTTCGATTTAATTGAGGGCTGAGTGGCGCAGCCGGCTCCTAAGGAGCAGTCCGCGAAACGGCGGCTGCCCAGGGTCCCGAAGCCGCTGGCCTCGCGGCGGCGCGAGCTGGTCATCATCACGGGCCTGAGCGGCTCGGGGAAGGGGACCGTGCTGAAGGCCTTGGAAGATCTAGGCTACTACGCGGTGGACAATCTACCGATTAGCCTGATCGATAAATTCGCCGAGCTTACGGGAGCGGTGCGGAGGGCTGCGATTGTCGTGGACATTCGCGAAGGGGCGGCGCTGGAAAAATTTCCCGCGCTTTATAAGCGCATCCGGCGAAAGATTCCGACGCGTTTGATCTTTCTTGAATCCGACGACGCGACGCTGATTCGGCGCTTCAGCGAGACGCGCCGTCCCCATCCCTTGGGAGCGGACCAAAGCGTGGCGGCGAGCATTGCGCGCGAGCGCCAGCGGCTAGAGCCAATCCGGCGGCTCGCCGATCCCATCGTCAACACCAGCAAGTTCAACGTTCATGAGCTGCGAGAGACGATCCATCGCACCTTCCGCGGCCAAAAGCAAGCGCCGGAGATTCTGATTCAGGTGACTAGCTTCGGCTTTCGCCACGGCGTGCCCACCGATAGCGATCTCGTATTCGACGTGCGCTTTCTGCCCAATCCCAACTACATACCCGCGTTCAAGAATCTAAGCGGGAAAAATCCGGGCGTGGCGCGCTACATCCGATCTTTCCCGCAAACGATCGAATTTATCGATCGCATCTCGGAGTTGCTAGTGTACCTGCTGCCGCACTACATTGGCGAAGGGAAATCGTATCTGACGATCGCTTTCGGCTGCACGGGCGGCCGGCATCGCAGCGTGATGATCGCGAGCGAAATCCGGCGGCGCCTATCCTCGGCAGGATATCGAGTCAAGGAGACTCACCGGGACCTGTCGAAGAAATGAACTCGCCACCCGTAATTTAGCGTCCGCACGCCCGAACCGTGCAGCGGCGCGTCTTCGGCGCACCCGTGGGCAGAAGTCAGCAGCGGAAGGGGGATGGGGCCGGCGCTGGGGCAAATCGAATCGCGCCGGGCGCCGCGGGCTGTACACTAAGAGGTATCCTCTTAAGCCCCTGTACCGGCTGTAGTCGGTCTGCGTCGACTCGACAGAAGGAACGTGCAGATGAGTGAACCAGCAACGGCGCGCCCGGCGCCTGTCCTGCCTTTGGAAGAGATCGCGGAGATCGCGAAAGAGAGCGGCAAGCCCGCGGAAACGCTGATGAAACTGGTGGCGTTGATTGCGCGGCGGTTTCAGACCAACGTATGTTCGGCGTATCTTCTGGAGCCCGACCGCGCCAATTTGGTCCTGGCGGCTACAATCGGCTTGCGCCCGCAGTGCATCGGCAAGCTTCGCATGGGAGTGAACGAAGGCCTGGCGGGACTGGTGGCCGAGCAGGTGCGGCCCGTGGCGGTGAAGCACGTCCACTATCATCCGCGCTTTAAGTATTTCCGCGAAGCGGGCGAAGACAACTATCAGTCCTTCCTGGGCGTGCCGGTGGTGGACCGCGGGGTGTTGCAAGGGGTATTGGTGGTGCAAACGGTAGAGGCGCGCGCGTTCGAAGACTCGGAAATCAAAATGCTGGCGGACGCGGCAGCAGAGGTGGCGCCGGTGGTGAGCGAGGCGCGGACGCTGGATCGCTTCATTGCGCCGTTGCAGGAACGGCTGTGGGCGTTGGCGCGCAATTTATGGTGGTGTTGGGATCACGACTCGGCGCGGCTTTTCAACGAACTCGATCCCGAGCGCTGGCGGCGGCTCAACCAAAATCCGGTGGCGTTATTAAACGAAATGCCGCTGGCGGTGATGGATCGCCGGGCGCAGGAACTGGTGTTGCACAGCCGGATTAATTACGCGTATCGAAGACAGCAAGAATATTTGCATGCCGATCGCACCTGGGGTTCGATTCACGCGGGCGTGCTTCGGCCGCGGCCAGTAGCGTATTTTTCGGCGGAATTCGGCCTGCACGAATCGCTTCCGATTTACTCCGGCGGATTAGGGGTGCTGGCCGGGGACCACATCAAGAGCGCCTCGGATCTTGACATTCCGCTGGCCGGCGTCGGGCTGTTCTACAGTCAGGGCTATTTCCGGCAGCGGCTGGATTCGCACGGATGGCAGCAGGAAGAGTATTTGGCCACCGACACCACGCAACTGCCGATGGAGCGGGCGATCGGTCCGAATGGGGAGCACGTGCGGGTGGAAATCGAGACGCGGAGCGGGCCCATTTTGGCGAGGGTATGGCGGCTGAAAGTCGGGCGCTGCGATTTGCTTTTGATCGATTCCAACGTAGAGGGGAATTCGCCCGAGGATCGCGAGCTGACGTCGCGGCTGTATGGAGGGGATCGACGGGTGCGCATCCGGCAGGAGTTGCTGCTGGGAGTGGGGGGCTACCGGGCGCTGCGGGCCCTGGGAATCACGCCTGGAGTGCTGCATCTAAATGAAGGACACAGCGCCTTTGCGGTGCTGGAGGCGATTCGCGAGTCGATCGTGGACGAAGGGCTGAATTTCGATCAAGCCGCGCGCGACGTGGCTCGCCAAGTGGTCTTCACGACGCACACACCGGTTCCGGCCGGTCACGACCGCTTTCACGCCGGGTTGATCGAGGAGCACTTGGGCCCGCTCCGGGAGGCCCTGGGGCTCTCGCATGACCGGTTGATGGCGCTGGGCCGGGAAAATCCGAGTAATCCCTACGAAGAGTTCTGCATGACGGTGCTGGGTTTAAAGCTTTCGCGGCGGGCCAACGCGGTCTCGGCGCTGCATGGGGAGGTATCGCGGGCCATGTGGACGGGTCTTTTTCCGGGCAAATTCGAAGACGCGGTTCCGATTGGCCACATCACCAACGGCGTGCACGCGCCTTCCTGGCTTGCGCCGCAGATGCATCGTCTCTACGACCGGCATCTGGGGCCGGATTGGCGGCAGCGGTCCAGTTATCCGGGGACCTGGGAAGGAATCGAGAAGCTGGACGATGGGGAGCTTTGGGAAACGCACTTGAGCCTGAAGGCGGAGCTGATCGGGTTTGTGCGAGCGCGGGCGAAAGAGCAAGCGGAGCGGCGGGGCGAATCGAACGGGGCCACAGAGCGGCTGGGACGAGTGCTGAGTCCGGATGCGCTGACGGTTGGCTTCGCGCGGCGCTTCGCGACCTACAAACGGGCCAGTATGATCGTGCGGGACATGGAGCGGCTGGCTTCGATGGTCAACGATCCGAAGCGGCCGGTGCAATTCGTTTTCGCCGGCAAGGCTCATCCTCATGACGATCCGGGGAAGCGGATTTTGCAGGAGATCGCCAAGCTCATGCGGGATCCGAAATTCGCGGAGCGCTTCGTCTTCATCGAGGACTACGACATCAACGTCGGCCGCTACCTGGTTCAGGGAGTGGACGTGTGGCTGAACAATCCGCGCCGGCCTTTGGAGGCGTCGGGGACGAGCGGCCAAAAAGTAGTGTTGAACGGCGGACTGAATCTGTCTATTCTGGACGGCTGGTGGGCGGAAGCTTACGACGGGCTGAACGGCTTCGCGATTGGGATGGGCCGCATGCACTCGAACGTCGAAATTCACGACGCGCGGGATAGCGAGGACCTCTACCGGGTGTTGCGGGAAGAGGTGATTCCGCTGTACTACGATCGCGACCGAGACGGCTTGCCGCGGGGCTGGATTAAGCGCATGAAGCGGGCCATCCGGACGCTGGGCTGGCGGTTCAACGCAGACCGGATGGTGCGGGACTACGTGCTCCAGTGCTATCTGCCGGCCGCTGGAGGGCGGTCGAGCGACATGGATTTCGCGCAGTAGATAGGGAGTACGCCGCAGCGCAAAAGCCCGGCGTTGTGGGCTTTGCGATACTCTGGCACGCTGACCCAGGCGCTCGAAGAACGGCCGCGCGCCGGACGACATGCGGTTTCAAATCTATCACATACTTCCGCCCGCGCACGCCGGTTGGTGAATAGGCGCGCATCAGGTTTCTAAGATTGCGGTCGTCTGGGAATGCCAGTGGTGAGCGCCTATAGTTGACAAATAAGATAAAATAGATATACTAGATCGAGATTAAGGAGATTGGTATGTCTTCAAGGTACAAGATCATGCTCGGAGGGGTTTTGGCCGGCTCGGCTCTGGTGTGGAGTCAGGTGGTGGGTTCGTCGCTTTCTGGAACAGTAAAAGATGCGAGCGGGGCGGGCGTTCCGGCCGCGGCGGTGACCGTGAAGAACGTTGAAACCGGGGCGGAGCGCAAACTGGTGACGGACGAGAGTGGCCGTTATTCGGCTCCCTCCATTTCCGTCGGGAAATACGAAGTCACCGCGTCCAAGGAAGGGTTTAGCTCGCAAACCAAGAGCGGAATCGATTTGGTGGTTGGGCAATCGATTACGGTGGATCTTCTTCTGCCGGTAGGACAGGTGAGAGAGGTGGTGACGGTGGAGGAGAATGCAACGGGGGTGAACCTTTCCACGCAGCCGATCTCCGGCCTGGTTTCCGAGCGGCAGGTGAAGGAGTTGCCGCTGAACGGGAGAAGCTACGATCAACTGATTACATTGAATCCGAGCATCGTGAATTACACCGCGGAGCGGTCCGGGGGAGTAGGAACGTCGAACTCGTCGGTGGGAAACATGTTCGCCGTGTCGGGGCGGCGGCCGCAAGAGAACCTGTTCCTTCTGAACGGCATCGAGTTCACGGGAGCATCGGTGATCAACAACACTCCGGGCGGCACGAGCGGGCAGCTCTTGGGAGTGGACGCAGTGCGGGAATTTAACGTTGTGACGGACACCTACGGCGCGGAATATGGCAAGCGGCCGGGCGGGCAGGTAAGCATCGTGACGGCTTCCGGGTCCAACGACGCGCACGGCGCAGTGTACGAGTTTTTGCGCAACAGCGCACTGGACGCACGGAACTTCTTTGATCAAGGAGCGATACCGCATTTCGAACGCGACAACTTTGGCGGCGCGCTGGGAGGGCCGATAGAACGCGACAAGCTGTTCTTGTTTGGAAACTACGAGGGATTCCGCCAACATTTGGGTTTAAGCGACGTCACGCTGGTTCCCGATAACGGCGCGCGTCAGGGATACATCGGCTCGACTTATGTGGGCGTGGCCCCGGGGGTACGGACGCTGCTGGATCTCTGGCCTGTACAGAACGGACCCGAGCTGGGCAACGGAATTGGCGAAGCGTTCAGCCATCCATTGCAAACGATTCGCGAAGACTTCGGAACGACGCGCCTGGACTACAACGTATCGCAGAAAGACACGCTGTTTGGGGTTTACACGATTGACGACAGCTATGCAAACACTCCCTCGGCGAATCCGCTAAGCTCGGTGCTGGAGGGATTGCGGGAACAGGTTGGGAGCATTCAGGAGCAGCACGTCTTCTCGCCCAGCTTTCTAAATACGGCGCGGGTGGGTTATTCGCGAGGGAGCTACTATTTCACCAGCCAAACGCCGGACGACGTTCCGGGCTGGGTTTCCGGCGCGCCCATCGGGGCGATCGTGATCGGCGGGGGAACGGCTTTGAATGCGCAGTCCTCAATTACCGCAGCCGGAACCAATGCCGGCAGCAATCTGCGTGCGGTGCGGAATCTATTTACCTATGACGACCATGTAGGGATTTTCCGCGGAATCCATCAAATCGAGGCGGGAATTTGGGTGCAACGGGTTCAAGCCAACGATTTGCTGGCGCAGAACCAATGGGGGCAGGCTTCGTTCGGCAGCTTGACGTCTTTCTTACAAGGGATTATTTCGACATTCACGGTCGTGCCTTCGCCGACGCCTTTAGGATGGCGCTCCACGGAACTGGCCGGCTTTGTCCAGGACAACATCAAGCTTAGGCGCAATCTGAATCTGCGGGTGGGCTTTCGGTTCGAATCCACCAATGGCTGGAATGAAGTGGCCGGGCGCGCCGCGAATTACGGGTTCGATCCGAGCGGCGTCATTCAAACGAATCCGATCATCGGCAAGTCAGCCTTGACAGTGAATCGCGCCAAGTTTCTTCCGGAGCCGCGCGTTGGGGTGGCCTGGGATCCGTTCGGCACGAGCAGAACGGCGATTCACGCCGGTTTCGGCATATACCGGGCGTTGCTGGATAATCTCGACTACCGGCTGGATCAGACGGCTCCGTTTAACGCGACGGAATCGTTGAAGAACGTTGCGGTGAGCGGACTTCTGATCGCGCCGGGCTCTCCGCTGCCCGCGGGGACAAAGGTTTCGCCGAGTGGATCGCAGCCGGATCTGTTCACGCCCACCGTGATTACCTGGACTTTGAAAATCGAACAGCAGATCGCGCCGGCGACATCGTTGGGCATAGGGTATGTGGGTTCGCACGGCTATCATGAGCTGCTTTCGCTGGACGCCAACGAGCCGATCCCCACGATTTGCCCGGCCTGGCCCTGCCCGGCGAGTCTGCCCGCGGGGACGATTTATTACCCCGGCGGCGCGCCGCTGGCGAATCCGAACCTGGCCAACACGACGACCTGGTTTTCGGAGGGCTTGAGCTCCTACAACGCGCTTCAACTCGATGTGAGCCGCCGCTTCAGCCATGGCTTCCAGCTTCGGGGAGTTTACACCTGGTCCAAGAGCCTGGACGACGGGACCGCTCTTAACAGCAGCGTGGGCGCCAACGCTCCGGGCTTTGTGATGTTTTCCTTAAATCCGAAGCTGGACTGGGGGCCGGCGACGACGGACGCCCGGAATCTCAGCGTCGTGAACGCGAGCTATGAACTGCCCTTCGGGGCGGGAAAGGCTTTTCTGAGTGGGGCGCGTGGATTGGCTCAGAAGCTGGCGGGCGGATGGACGCTGAGCGGAATCGAGACGCTTCAGTCAGGGCTGCCTTTCACGCCGCAGTTAGGATTTAACCCGACCAACAACGGGGACAGCCGGAATCCCATCCGTCCATCCTGGAACCCAGCATTCAGCGGCCCGATCATTCTGGGCGGACCGAATCAATATTTCAATCCGAAGGCGTTTGTTCTTCCGCCGGCGGGGACCTACGGAAATGTCGGCAGGGACGTGCTGTATGGACCTGGGTTGGCTACCGCGGATCTGTCCGTGGCGAAGAGCGCGTCCGTTTCGGAACGCATACGCCTCCAGTTTCGAGCGGAGTTTTTCAATATTTTCAACAGAGCCAACTTCGGATCGCCCAACGCCGTGGTATTTGCGTCCGCCTCGCCGGCGCCGTCTCCTACGGCGGGAGTGATTACAGCGACATCGACAACGTCGCGGCAGATTCAGTTTGGCTTAAAGATGCTCTGGTAGCGCCCGAAGGCGGGCTCCGGCTTGTCAGGTCATGGCTCGTTTGCGGGGGGGAGCCGGCTCTTCGCCGCCGGCCGCGCGCGGGGATCGTGGCAACCGATTCGACGCTTACCTGGCGCACTTCTCCGGTGACGGCCAGAACACGATGGCGCGATCGCTCCCGCGGCATTGAAGGAAACCGGAGAGCCGCCGGCGGCGAGCGCAATCTCCTGGAATGGCTTGGCCGCTTCACATTTGGCGTTTGAGGCGTTGGAGAGCGCGGGGAGCAGGCGCATAGGCCCAGATTACCGGCCAGAATCCGGCGGAACCGAAGCCGGCGGCTGACGCCAGGGGTTTGGCAGAACCGGGTGGGCCGCCGCGAACGGGGCAGGCCCGTTTTACTGCTCGATCTCTTTTAGCGATTTCGGAGCCCGGAACGGCTTGAACGCTCTCCGCTTGAAATCCCTCGCCGAGCGGGGGGCGAACGGGGGCTCGTCGGCCATCGCCTGCCGGATGAGGATCTCGCCGCGATCCGTATGCAGATCCACGGCCGGACCGCCGTTGGAGCCCCGGATCGTCCCGCCGCGCGCCGTCTGTTCGATCCGAATGGACCCGCCGAATTCATTGCTGAGCTGCCCGTGATCCGTGGAGCCAGTCAAATCGAACTTAGCGTCAGGAGGCAGGGCGAGGGTGATATTGCCCGATCGCGTATGTGCGTCCAGCTTTGCGACTGGCAGAGAGGGGCGCAGCTCGATATCGCCCCGCTCCACTGAAACCTCCATCGAATTCGTGAACTCGCTGATCTGCACGTCGCGGGAGCGCGTTTGCAAGCGCGCCGGACCGACCAGATTGGACGCGTTGAACGTACCAAGCGGCATCCGGATCACTCCGGGCAGTCGTTGCAGAGTCACCTCGGTCTGCGGCCCGACAAAGTGCAGAGGCTTGGACAGATTTTGAAACTCCACGTTGCCGGTGTAGCCGCCGTTGATGGTCACTGTTCCGTCCATATTCTCCAGATCGATATCCGATCCGTCGCCGCGCAATTCGAAATTGCCTTTGACATTCAAGGCGCGCACGACGTCGCTTGATCGAACATCCAGGCGGGTTTCGCCCGCGAGATTTTCCAGGCGCACGCCGGCGCGATCGGCATCGATGGTCACCGGCCCATCAATGCCTTGTATGGTGAAATCGCCCGAGCGTCCGTGCGCCTCCACCGAAGCGCCTCTGGGAACGGAGATTTCCATTTCATCGGTGACGCGCTGTTGGAAAGACGCGCGGTCTTGGTTGGTCCGTATCAAGATGCGGCTTCCATCGCCCAAAATCTCAAATGGCGTCGCCTCATTGGCGCGATCCGCCCCCGCTTGGTCCATACTGCGGATGGTCTTGCGACCCGTGACTCTGACCATCGCCTCATCGGAGCCAGTAATGCGCGCGTTGCCGCGAAAACTTTCGATGACGATCAGGGGAGACCTCTGGGAGGGCATTTCCGCCGTAATCGGATAATCGTAGGATTCACCGAATATCTCCAGTCCGCCAAGCTCCACGCCGCCGCGCGGCAACCAATTTGAAAAGCCGAGCGCCGCATTCAACACTCCTCCGAATAGACAGATCAGAATCACGAAGGCCCACTCCCCCCCCGAAACCCCGTGCATAGGCAAAGGCTGGTCGGTCGCTGCCCAGAAAACGATCTCGCCTAGCCGCAGGACTCCCCAAAGGATCAGCAGAAACGGCCAATATTTGGCGAGATAGGGAAGTAAAGGAAGGCCGGGATAAACGTTCCGAATAAGAAATAAAGCGCCCAGCCCGATCAGCAGGAGCGGCGCGAAAAGGAATCCTCTCCTCATGCCTGCCTGACTTCCATATGCTCGGCCATCTTGCAGGCTCCGAATACGATCAACAAAATCGGCCAGCTACGCCCAAAACTGATGGATCCCAGACGATCGGCCGCGAGCAGAATTCCTAGGGCTGTCAGAAGCAGGGGACCGCGCAGCGCGCGAATCAAGACTCCGCGAGGGCTCAGAACGGGAGCGCCGGGAAGCGGCGGCGGAGTGGGCGGTGTAGGAGTTGCGCTCATCTCTTAGCCTCCCTGGAGGCGGCCGCAAGCCGGACGTAAAGCAAATACACGCCCGCTGCGATCAGCAGCGCCGGCCAGTACCGCAGAGCGCGCCTCAACTCGAGCAGGCCCAGATTGTCAAGCAGAAGCAGAGTTCCCAGGGCGATTAGAATGACAGGCGCGGCGGGAAACTTCGAACCGCCGCCCGAAATCTGAATCAGACTCGAGACCTCGTCCAGAGGTTGGCCAGAGCGCCGATACTTCGCCGTGTGATACGCCTCAAACGGCATGTAAATCCAAAAGGCCGACAGCAGCAACGCCACCAGAGGCTCAAACCCCGCGACTGAGTTGTTGCTCAACATTGAGATCATCAGCCCAATGATCACCACATGGATCAGGCCCTTAACGTACTGGCCGTTGTAGATAGCTCCTACGCCCGGAATGAATCCCAGGATGAACGCCAACGGCGGAGAAACGTCCGCATTTGCCGCCGGCGGCGAAAAGCCGCTGTGTGGGTATCGGCCGGCGTAGGGCGATTCGCTGGCGGACTCCGGAGCATCCATGGGCAGATGCTCCTGGCAATAGATGGCGCCGCCGGCGCTGCGTATGCTGGCTTGGTCCAGCGCCTTCCCGCAGGCGCGGCAGTAACCCGCCACCCTAGCTCCGGAAGGCAAAGGCGGCGGCTCTAGATTGGTCCCTTCCGGGCTCATTTGTTTCCTTCTCCTGCATTTTGCGGCACGGGCTTGCCGGGCCGTTGCGCGGCGGCAGCATCTTCGTTCCACTGCTTCAATCGCGTCTGAATCTCAAACACCAATCGCAAATTCTCGTAATACTTAACGCCTCTTTCCCATAAGCGGCTGACTTGATCTTCCGTCGCGCCCCATATTTTGAGCGGGTTCAGATCGGCAGGCCGCAGCTGCCGTCCACGAATGACGGTGGCGAAAAATAGAAGCGTCGTGGCCATGCCCATCGCAAATCGCGGTTGAAAAACCGGTCCCAGCCAGCTTCCCAACGTCCGGCCGAACAGACGCTGCATAAGGGGCGGCTTCACGACCGTGTGACTCGCCCCCTGGGTAACTTCAAACAGCAGACGCGTTATCAGCTCCGGCGGGGCCTCCACGCGCGCGGCGCGCTCCATGAAGGCCACCGCGCCGGCCGCGTCGTGCGCCAAATCGCGGCAGGCGACGCACGTTTCCAGGTGTTGCTTGACGGCCGCCTTGGCCTCGCGGCGCAGCGTGCCGTCGACATATTCCGCCAGAAGGATTTCGACGTCGCCGCAGTTCAATCCCGTGGTCATACCGCCACCTTCTGCTTCCGCAAAATTCTCGCCAATTCCGCCCGGCCGCGATTCAATCTCGACTTCACCGTGCCTTCTGGAACCTTCAAAACCTGTGCAATTTCCCTATATTCTAATTCCTCCAAGTCGCGCAGGATTACCGTTTCGCGCAGCTCTGGCGATAATTTTTGCAGGGCTCCTTGCAGCGCTTCGCTTGCCTCTCTGCCCGCCAATAGGCCGTCGGCCCGCGCCGATATGGCGGTCTTCTCTTCCAGCACCGGAAGGGCTTGTTCAATCGAATCTGACGCCCGTTCAAGCCTGCTTCGCCGGTAATGATCGATCAGCAGATTGCGCGTTAGTTTGCCCAGCCAGACCGTAAACGACCCCTCCCCGGCGCGAAAGCTCTTCAGCGACCGGAAAACCCGCAGAAAAACCTCCTGAGCCAAATCCTGGGCTTCCTGGCTCGATCCTGTGAAACGGTAGCAGATGGCGTACACGCGGCGCGTATGCGTCTTGATGAGATCCTCCCAGGCGGCTTCCTCGCCGCTGAGACAACGCTCTACAAGATCAAGGTCTTGATCCAAGGGAAATCCCCGACGCTGCTGAACCGGCCGCACGGAGGCGAGCGCCCACCCTAAATCTACCAGGCAACCGCCGCTCGGGTTGCTTACCCGGCTGTCGCCTGGGAGCCCGGAGGCGGCCAGCCGGTCCGCCGTGTTAACCTGTCGGACTGTGGCGACCGCTGCCATGATCTCTTCGCTTCTACTGTGGAGAACGAAGAACTGTCATGGGAAGTTCGATTTACATTCTACACGGGGGCCGGGAGCCGGTGGTGGACGCCATCCGCATCCGGCCTTGCCGGACCTCTTTTCCCACTGGCTTTTGGCTTGTTTCCGGCCATGACCAAGCGCCACGCCGGAGCGGCCCTGGTCTTGGCTGCCGCCTTAACGGCTGTAGCCTTCGTCGTCTATCGCTGGCGCACCACGGGCTTTGCCTGGAAGGAATTTCTGGCCACCGTTCAGAGCGTCGACGGCGCTTGGCTGGCCGCGTCAATTGCCCTGATCCTGGCCACTTACCTCGGCCGCGCTCTCCGCTGGCAGGTGATGCTCTATCCCCTCGCTCCACGAGCCAGGTTGCGATGGGTGCTTGCTTCAACCTGCATCGGCTTTACAGCCGTGGTCTTGTTCGGCCGCGCCGGCGAACCCGTCCGCCCCTACTTAATTTCCCGCCGGGCGGGGGTGACATTTTCCAGCCAGATCGCCGCGTGGGTGCTGGAAAGAATCCTCGATTTGCTTATGGTGCTGTTGATTTTCGGCATCGCCCTTATGCAGATCTCTGACTCTGCCGTAAGGCCAGGTCCGAAAGTCCAGACGTTTGTCCAGGCCGGCGGCGCCGTGGCGGGGTTGACCGGCCTGGTCTGCCTGGCCCTGCTGGTGGCGCTGCGAGCCTTTCGTGGAAGCATGCAGACACGGCTGGTGGAGGCGCTCGCCTTCCTGCCCGACCGCCCCAGAGCCAGAATCGAGCGATTCCTTACGGCGTTCGGCGAGGGAATGCAGTCCACCCGAAGCTCGTGGTATGCGTTTCAGCTCGTTGCTTACAGCGTCTTGGAGTGGGCATTGGTGGCGGGATCTTTCTATTCGCTGTTCCGCGCCATCCCGGTTACAGCCCGCCTGAGCCCGATCGATAGCATTATCGTTTTGGGTTTCGTGTGTCTCGGAAGCATTTTGCAGATTCCGGGCGTGGGAGGCGGAATTCAACTTGTCACTGTACTGGTGCTAACCGAGTTTTACGGCTTGCCGTTGGAGGCGGCCAGCGGCGTGGCCGTGCTGTGGTGGGTGGTCTGTTTTGTCAGTATTGTTCCGATTGGGTTGGCTCTAGCGTTCCACGAGGGCGTCAACTGGCGAAGCCTGCGCCACATCGTGCCTCCGGATTCTACGGTATTGCCCACTTTAAATCGAACCGCATGACCTGCCCCTTTTGCAGCCACAAACAGGACCGTGTGATCGACTCCCGCGAAAGCAAGGAAGGCGACCTCATCCGCCGCCGCCGCGAATGCCTCAAGTGCCGCCGCCGGTTCACAACATACGAGCGCAGCGATGAAATCCCTTACATGGTGGTAAAACGCGACGGCCGCCGCGAAAAGTTCGAGCGCCAGAAGGTGCTCGACGGACTGTTGAAGGCCTGCGAAAAGCGGCCCGTTCCCATGGCCAAACTTGCCGCTCTGGTGGACGAAATTGAATCCCGCCTGGCCGATAGCGCCGACCGCGAACTATCCACCCGCGAAATCGGCGAACTGCTGATGTCGCGTTTGAGGGTATTAGATAAAATCGCCTATGTGCGCTTCGCCTCTGTCTATCGCGATTTTCAAGACGTGGAGGCGTTTCTGGCGGAACTCAAGGACCTGCTCCAACGCCGCCCTTAATCTTATTCCGGAACCAGCTTCAGCTTTACAGCATAGCGGATCAGGTCGGCCGTGGTTTTAACCCCTAGTGTCTCCATCATATCGTATTTGTGCGATTCCGCCGTCCGCTGAGAAATATCGAGAATGGTCGCCACTTCCTTCATCGTACGTCCTTCTGCGATCAGTTGCAGAACCTCGCGCTGACGCGAACTCAGGGCAATCCCGTCCTCGGAAGGAGTCTCCTTTGCCTTCATCAGGAGCCCTAATACGTCCCCCGTAACCATGCTTGTGACATAGGTTCGGCCTGCCATCACGTCCCGAATTGCCGTCGTTAGTTCTTTTTCATCCGATGTCTTCAGCAGATATCCCGAGGCTCCCGCATGTAAGGCGGCCACGGCCAAATCCGCCTCCGAATGCATGGTAAGGATTATAATTCTCGTTTCCGGCGACTTGTTGCGTATTTGCCGGATAGCGTCTAATCCGTTTAACAGAGGCATGGAGATGTCGGTGAGGACGATATCCGGTTTCTGATCGCATACCGAGGCCACCAGAGCTCTGCCATCGCGAACGCTTGCGACAACGGTGACGTTTCTTTTTAATATTTCTTCCAATCCCGCGGCGACCATAGCATGGTCTTCGGCGAGAATCAACCGAGGCCGGCGCGGTTCCAGACGGACTGCTGCTTCTTCCACAGAACTACCTTCCGTACAATGGCTTTCCGAGCAATTATAACAGCGTCACCTTCCGAGCAACCCGCGGCCGTGAGGAGCCGCGACGGGGAACGGCGCAATTTACACCGATCCTTCGGAGAATATCTGCCGCTTCCGCCAACTAATCTTTTGCGTGTTCAGAGTCCTTCTAGGAGTCCTGTTCGGCTGCATGGTGGCGGCGGCCCAGTCAAGAACGCCAGGAGCAGGGGCGCACCAGCCTAGCGCGAAAGCTAAGGCCCCTCCCGCCAAGGGCGCTACGTCTCAAGAGGATCGAGCCATAGAAGCCGCCATCCGCGCCAAGCTCGCCAAATCCAAGATTAAAAAAGATGGTTTCACCGTCCGCGTTCAAGGCGGAGTTGCCTACTGGGAAGGAACCACCGATGTGATCCAGCACAAAGGTTCCGCCACGCGGATGGCGAAAACGGCCGGCGCAAAAGCCGTGGTGAACAACATCAAGATCTCCGACGCGGCAAAGCAGAAGGCCGCCGGAAATCTCGAACAGGGCCGCCGACGGGCCCAAATCAAGCGCAGCGAACCCAGGACGGAGCGGTAGGGAGGTTCTCCGCCCGGTGCGCAGAATCCGATTCGCGACAAGCGTGGCGGCAGCTTGTACTCGAGCCGCCGTTTACTGAAGCGGCAGGTCGCCCTGTCCGTTTGCGCCATCGCCGGCGGCTTCGGTATCCGGAATCAAGCTCGCCGCGGCCACCTGATCGCCTGCCTCGACGTTGACCAGCCTCACGCCTTGCGTCGACCGGCCGGCTTGGCGGATTTCGCCGGAATCGATGCGGATCACCTGGCCCTGCTTGGTGATGATCATCAGTTCCGAATCTTCCTTCACGGCCAGAATCGCGACCACCTTGCCGATGCGCGGCGTGGTCTTCATATTGATCACGCCTTTCCGGCCGCGAGCGGTCAAACGGTAATCCTCGAGCGGCGTGCGCTTGCCGAAGCCGTTCTCCGAAATCGATAAGATCAAGCCTTCCTTGCCCACCACCTCGGCGCCAACCAGATAATCCCCCTCTTCGAGCTCCATGCCGCGGACGCCTCGCGCGGGCCGCCCCATCGGCCTCACATCCTCTTCGTTGAAGCGGCACGCCATGCCTTCATGGGAGGCGAGGAAAATATAATCCTGGCCGCTGGTCAGGCGGGCGGCCAGCAGCTCATCGCCTTCGTCCAACCCCAGGGCGATAATGCCGCGTGACGTGGGGTTGTCGAATTCCGTCAGCTCGCACTTCTTGATGACCCCTTGTTTGGTCACCATCACGATGTACTTGCCGGACACAAACTCCTTAACTGGCAAGAACGCCGTGATGGTTTCCTCTGGCTGGAGGTTGACCAGTCCGGAAATATGTTTTCCCTTTCCGCTGGTGGCGGCGTCCGGGATTTCATAAATCTTCAGCCAGTACACCCGGCCCATGTTGGTGAAGATCAGCAAATAGGCGTGCGTCGAGGCGATAATCAAGTGCTCCACCACGTCCTCGGCGCGCGTGGACATTCCGATGCGTCCCTTGCCCCCGCGCGACTGCCTACGGTATGTGTCGCAAGGCGTCCGCTTGAGATACCCTCCCCGCGTCACCGTAACCGCGACATCTTCCATCCGGACCAGATCTTCCAGCTTGATCTCGCCGGTGTCTTCGATGATTTGGGTCCGGCGCTCGTCGCCGTACTCTTTCTGGACTTCTTTGAGCTCCTTGACGATGAGATTACGCAGCGCCTTTTCGGAGGCGAGAATCTCCACGTATTCCGAGATCTTCTTCTGGATCTCGGTGAGCTCTTCGAGAATCTTCTGTTGCTCCATTCCGGTGAGGCGTTGGAGCTGCAACTCGATGATCGCCTGCGCTTGTTTCTCGGTAAACTCGAACCGCGTCATCAAGCCATCGCGAGCGTCCTTCGGAGTCTTGGCCGCGCGAATCAGGGCGATGACGGCATCCAGATTGTCCAGGGCCTTCTTGAAGCCCAGCAAGATATGTTCGCGTTCCCGGGCTTTTCGCAGCAGGTAATCCGTGCGCCGGCGGACCACGTCGACGCGGTGATCGATGAAACGCTTGATGGCTTCGATCAGGGGTAGCTCTCGCGGCTGGCCGTTCACGATGGCCAGTAGGATCACTCCGAAATTCACCTGCAACTGCGTGTGCTTGTAGAGGTTGTTAAGCACCACTTCGGCCTGCTCGCCGCGCTTCAATGGGAACACGATGCGCATGCCTTCGCGGTCGCTTTCGTCGCGCGGCTCGTCCAAGCCTTCCAACTTCTTGTCGTTAATCAGGGCTGCGGTAGCCTCGATCAGGCGGGCCTTGTTGACCTGATAGGGAAGCTCGGTCACGATGATCGCCTCGCGGTCGCGGCCGAGCTTTTCCGTGGCGGCTTTCGCCCGAACCTTCAGGGTTCCCCGCCCGGTGGCGAAATAATCGGCGATTCCCTGGCGGCCGAGAATGACGCCGCCGGTGGGAAAATCGGGCCCTTGCACGATATCGGCAATTTTCGAAAGGGGCGTGTTGGGATCTTGAATGAGCGCGATCGCCGCCTCAACAATCTCGCCAAGATTATGAGGAGGAATCTTGCTGGCCATCCCTACGGCGATGCCCTCGCTGCCGTTGATCAATAGGTTGGGAACGCGCGCCGGCAGCACGTCGGGCTGAGTTTCTGTATCGTCGTAATTGGGAATGAAATCGACGGTTTCCTTGTCGATATCTTCCAGCAGGGCGGACGCAATGCGGGAAAGCCGGCATTCGGTGTAGCGCATGGCCGCGGGCGGGTCGCCATCCACCGAGCCGAAATTTCCCTGCCCGTCCACCAGCATGTAGCGCATCGAAAACGGCTGGGCCATGCGCACTAGCGCGTCGTAGATCGCCTGATCGCCGTGCGGGTGGAGCTTGCCCATCACGTCGCCCACCACGCGCGCGCATTTCTTGGTCGGCCGGTTGAAGTGCAGCCCCATCTCGTACATCATGTACAGCGTGCGCCGGTGTACGGGCTTGAGCCCGTCGCGCACGTCCGGCAAGGCGCGGCCCACGATCACGCTCATGGCGTAATCGAGATACGAGCGCCGCATCTCGTCTTCGATGTTGACGGGAACGAGGTTCCTTGATCCGCCATCTCCGCCGCCTAGCGGCATCTGGGCGCCGGCGGGTGGAGTGGTGGGGTCCTGGGAATCTGGCAAAGCTTACGCTCCTTAAGGAGGGGTGGCCGTTAAATACGGCTTAAATCTTATTTTATCAAGCTGCTGGCGCAATCTGCGGCTTTTATTCCGACGCGCGAAGCGGCAGCTCGCGCGCGGTGCTCGTTGGATGTGACGCGCTGCAATCGCCTGAGAATTCCCGACGGCTCCGCCCACATCCATTGCATGGCCCAGATTTTGAGTAACGGAGCCTCTCGTGCGGATGCCCTCCTCTCAGAAGACGACCACCTCCATTGGCTTGCTCTTCGGATGACGCCTGGCCTCGGGACGCGAAAGGCGGGGCAACTTATCGCGATCTTCCGGTCTCCCCAAGCCATTTTCCGGGCTTCGCGCTCGGAACTGGAATCGGCGGGGCTATCGGCCGGCGTTGCGCAGAGCATTTGCAGCGGTTGCGCCTTCGACGACGCCATCACTCAGCATCAGAAACTGATCGAGCATGGCGCCGCGCTCATTCCGCTCCCCGACCCACGTTACCCTCGCCGGCTGCGGGAAATTTTCGATCCGCCTCCTGTCCTGTTCGCACGCGGCCGCCTGGAACTGCTACAGAACATAGCGCTGGCCATCGTCGGCACGCGCCGGCCCACCCCTTATGGCGCGGCAGCGGCCGCCCGCCTCGCCAAGGATCTCTGCCTGGCGGGACTTACCATCGCCAGCGGCATGGCTCGCGGAATCGATACCGCCGCACACAAAGCTGCATTGGAAACGGGAGGGGATACGATTGCCGTCTTCGGCTGCGGAGTAGATGAGGTCTATCCGGCTGAAAACAGGAAGCTTGCATCGGAAATCGCAGACAAAGGCTTGATCGTTTCGGAATTTCCCATGGCCACGCCACCCTACCCGCAGAATTTTCCGATAAGGAACCGAATCGTCAGCGGACTCAGCGTCGGAGTTCTCGTGGTGGAGGGCAGCGAATATTCTGGATCGGGGATCACCGCCAAGCTTGCCGCCGAACAGAACCGGGAAGTCTTCGCGGTTCCCGGTAACATTACTTCCAAAATGAGCTGGGGACCGAACCTATTGATCAAACAGGGAGCTAAACTCGTCCAGGAATGGAACGACGTTGTGACGGAGCTTGCTCTGGAGGACCGCAAACGGCTGGTGGATCAGTGCCGTAACAGGTTGAATCTAGAAGAAACTAATGAAAATGCAACCGTCAACTCGTCTGTCTCATCCCATGCACTGGGAGTTTCAAGCAAGGCGGCGCGGGAAGTTCTGGGAGCTTTGTCGCTGGATGCTCCGGTCTCACTCGATCATCTTATTGAAACACTTGCCGGCAATTCGTCATCGGAAATTATCGCGGCGCTGTTTGAACTCGAGCTGAGCGGTCTGGTCCGGCAGCTTCCTGGAAAGAGCTTTCTGAAGGTCTGGGCAGACTGAGCGCCCAGCCGCGAGCGGCTTCGGCCCGAGTTCCCCCTCCACATCGGTCTTGGGGCCTGTGCTACGATTTCGGTTGTTTCAAAGAGGAAGGTTCGCGTTCATTAATCTATGGCTGGAGCAACAAGGAATTTGGTTATCGTCGAATCGCCGGCGAAAGCCAAAACCATCGGCAAGTATTTGGGCAAACAGTACGTGGTAAGGGCCTCTTTAGGTCATATCAAGGACTTGCCCAAAAAAGACTTAGCCGTTGACGTAGACAACGATTTCAAACCTCGTTACGAGGTCATCGAAGGCAAAAAGAAGCTCATCAGCGAACTCAAACAGGAGGCCAGGAAATCGCAGGCCGTCTATCTGGCCGCCGACCCGGATCGCGAGGGCGAGGCCATCTGCTTTCACCTTCAGGAGGAGCTTTCAGACCGGCGAAACGGGCCCAAGATCTTCCGGGTGATGTTCAACGAAATCACCAAGAACGCCATCCAGAAAGCCTTTGAGAAGCCTTCCACGGTAAACCTGCACCTGGTAGACGCCCAACAAGCCCGGCGCGTGCTGGACCGGCTTGTGGGCTACAAGATTTCGCCTCTGCTTTGGGACAAGGTCCGTCGCGGTCTTTCGGCGGGGCGGGTGCAGACGGTTGCACTGCGGCTGATTGTCGATCGCGAACGGGAAATCCGCGCGTTCCAGAAGAAGGAATACTGGACCATCGACGTTCACCTGGCGGCAAAGAAGCCTCCACAGCTTAGCGCCCGTCTTGCCAAAAGGAACGACGAAAACGTTGAGATTGCCGATCAGGCCGCCGCGGATGCCATTGTCGCGACGCTGGACGGCGCGGATTATATCGTCAAGTCGGTTACCAATCGGGAAAAGCGCCGCAATCCGGTGCCGCCGTTTATCACTTCCACCTTGCAGCAGGAAGCGGCTCGCAAGCTGCGCTTCAGCGTCAAGCGCACCATGATGCTTGCCCAGAAACTCTATGAAGGCGTCGAACTGAGCAAGCAAGAGGGCTTGGTTGGTTTGATCACCTACATGCGCACGGACTCCACTCGAGTTTCCAACGACGCCCTGGACGAAGTCCGCGGCATGATCGCGCAGCGCTACGGAGCGCAGTATCGCCCCGCGGCGCCAAACGTCTACAAGAGCAAGAAAGAGGCCCAGGACGCTCACGAGGCCATTCGTCCCACTTCCTCGCTGCGAACGCCGGAAAGCGTAGAGAAATTCCTGGCCGAAGACGAAATGAAGCTCTACCGGCTCATCTGGATGCGCTTCGTGGCGTCGCAGATGACGCCGGCGGTATTCGACCAGACCACCATTGAAGTCAGCGCGAAAGGTAAGGACGGCGCCGTTTACTTATTCCGGGCCACGGGCAGCGTGCCGAAGTTCGACGGCTTTTTGAAGGTGTACGAGGAAGGCAAGGACCAGAAGGACGAGGACGATGACGAGCTTAAAAACAAGCTCCCGGCTGTAACGGAAGGCGAGGCGCTGCGGTTCCGCTCGATCGAGCCCGAGCAGCATTTCACCGAGCCGCCGCCGCGCTATACCGAAGCCACGCTTGTCAAGGAACTCGAGGCGGACGGCGTCGGCCGCCCCTCCACCTATGCCTCAATCCTTTCCACCATCCAGGAGCGCGAATATGTGCGCAAAGACGGCGGAAAGTTCTTCCCAACCGAGCTAGGCATGGTGGTGACGGATCTGCTGCTGGAGAGCTTCGACGACCTGTTCGACGTGAGCTACACCGCTCGCATGGAAACCGAGTTGGACGACATCGAAGAAGGCAAAGTCGATTGGCGCACCGCCATGAGCGAGTTCTACGACCGCTTCCAGAAGGATTTGAAGCACGCCGAACGGCACATGACCGACATTAAGCGCATGGAGCGGCCCACCGATCTGGTGTGCGAGAAGTGCGGCAAGCCCATGGTGATCAAATGGGGCAAAAACGGAAGCTTCATCGCCTGCACCGGCTATCCCGAATGCAAGAACACGCGTGACCTGCCCGTGGATTTGCCGGATGTCGAGAAAGCGGATCTGAGCGAGCAAGACGAATCGGTCTACTGCGACAATTGTGGCCGCCCCATGGTGCTCAAAAAAGGGCGCTTCGGCCAGTTTTTAGCCTGCTCCGGCTATCCCGACTGTAAGACTACCAGGCAATTGGGCGAAGCGCAAAAGCCCAAGGACGTTCCACTGGACGAAAAATGCCCGCAGTGCGGGAATCAATTGGTGAAAAAATACGGCCGGTACGGCGAATTTGTGGCCTGCAGCAATTACCCGGCATGCAAATTTGTCAAGCAGAAAACCATTGGAGTGAAATGTCCCAACTGCGCGGAAGGCGAAGTGGTCGAGCGCCGCTCCAAGCGCGGCAAAACTTTCTACGGCTGTGGCCGTTATCCGGACTGCGATTTTGTGGCCTGGGGCAAGCCAATTCCCGAACGGTGCCCGGAGTGCGGGGTCAGCTATTTGATTGAGAAATATCTGAAGGCTGGTCCGCTGGCGCAGTGCCCAAACGCGGAGTGCAAGTACAAGAGACCTTTAGAACAAGCCCCTCAGCCAGCGGAAGAGTTGGAAGAGGTGAAGGTATAAATGTCCGCCGACCTAGCCGCCGGTCCTGACTACGGTCTGGACTCCCCTCATGCCATCCGCGGCATGTTTTGGCGGGGGGCTTGGACCTTGGCGTTCGCGCTGGCGCTGTTCTTCATGAACCGCGCCGAATACCCGCGCCCCGCGATTCACCTCCTGATTGCGGTGGGATTGATCGGCACGGCGTTTCTCGCGGCCGGATTTTTCATGATTTGGTCGAGCCGGGTGGCGAAATTTCAGATCCGCGACCAAATTCTCGACTCGCTCCAACTCCACGGCGAGGAGCGGGTGCTGGATGTCGGCTCCGGGACCGGCATGATGCTGATCGGCGCCGCAAAGCGCCTGAAATCCGGCCGCGCCACGGGCGTCGATTTTTCCGGCTCGATAGAGGCGGCGAAGCAAAATGCAAAGCTCGAGGGCGTCGCGGATAAAATCCGCATCGATCCCGGCGATCCGTTCAAGCTCGTTTACCCGGACGGCCATTACGACGCCGTCGTCTCGGTTTTGGCTCTTCACCAGATCGCCGAGGAACAAGCACGCCGGCAATTGGTCCGCGAGATGCTCCGGGTGCTGAAGCCCGGAGGCAGACTGGTAATCTTTGACGTCCGCGGCGTGGGCCAATACGCCGATACGCTCCGTTCTGCGGGCGCTCAACAGGTCGAGCGATCATCCCCACGCTTCTTGTGGTGCTTGCCGGCGAGAACCGTGACGGCTGCAAAATAGCACCCTCTGTCTAAATCGTAGGCAGCCGCTGCAAAATCTGATTTTCTTCTTTCGCCCTTGCGAATCGCAAAGTCAAATCTGAAACCGCCGGCTCAACGGCTCTCGCCGGCGCGCTCGGGGCGCGAACCCAATGGGATTCTCCTGAACGGCGCGTTTGACACCTCTTTGCCCAATCCGTTACCTTAATACTCAGAAACGAGGACACGTGTGCGCACCGCGCGGGCTGGCCTATGGTCTGCGCGAATTGGTTATCGACGCCTGTCCGCGTGCTAAAGTAAGAAAGGTCTGTCTAGATGAAAACGGCAATTCCTTCGATGGCCGGTTTCACGCGCCAATGGCGCGTGATCGACGCCGAGGGCCAGATTTTGGGCCGCGTGGCGAGTCAAGCCGCCATGGTCCTCATGGGAAAAACAAAGCCCGCGTTCACGCCTTTTTTGGACACGGGGGATCATGTGATCGTGGTGAACGCGGATAAAGTCCGGCTTACAGGCCGCAAGGAAACGCAGAAGATTTATCGGCGGCATTCGGGCTATCCCGGCGGCCTGATTGAAAATAGCGCCCGGACGATGCGGGAAAGGCGGCCGGTCAGGCTGGTGGAAGAAGCCATTCAGGGCATGCTTCCGAAAACGAAGTTGGGAAAGCAGATGTACCGGAAGCTAAAGGTATACGCTGGTCCGAAGCATCCGCACCAGGCGCAGAAGCCCGTCGAGCTGACTGTGGCGTAACAGGAGCAAAGCCGCGCCAGCGATGGAGCGGCTAATCGCATAGAGGAGATTTGTGGCGTTAGTACAGCATTTGGGAACTGGGCGGCGTAAGAGCGCCGTGGCGAGGGTGTTTCTGCGCGCCGGAAAAGGGCAGATCGTGGTGAACGGGCGCGCTTTCGAAAGCTACTTCCCGAGCGAGGCGGCGCGCGCCATCGTGCGCCAGCCGCTACTTGCCACTGAAACGGCTGACAAGTTCGACGTTCTGATCACTGCCACAGGCGGCGGTCCGAGCGGACAGGCCGGAGCCGCCAAATTGGGAATCGCGCGCGCTCTGCTGGAATTCAATTCCGAGTTGCGCGCCAAGCTGAAGGAGTTGGGAATGCTGCGGCGCGACGCCCGGCGGCACGAACGCAAGAAATACGGGCAGAAAGGCGCCCGCAAGCGCTTCCAGTTTTCCAAACGCTAGTTGTGCGGTTTGAGACAACTACCGCGGGACAGCCAGCCCGCGCAATCTTTCATCCCCGAGCCGCAAATTCCGCTTTGGGCCGCGGCCTCGGTTTTCACAAAAGCATTGAGGAGGTTATTTGCCGTCTATTAGCATGAAGGAATTGCTCGAAGCCGGCGTTCACTTCGGGCACCAGACCAAGCGCTGGAATCCAAAGATGAAAGAGTACATCTTTGGCGAACGTAATGGAATTTACATCATCGATTTGCAAAAAACCCTGAAGCTGTTTAAAGACGCCATGCGTTACGTTGGTGAAATGGCGGCGCAGGGCAAAACCGTGTTGTTCGTCGGCACCAAGCGGCAAGCCCAGGAAGCGGTGGCCGAGGAGGCCGCCAAATGCCAGCAGTTTTACGTCAATCAGCGTTGGTTGGGCGGGTTGCTTACCAACATGGCCACAGTGCAGCGTTCCATCAAACGTCTTAAGGAGCTCGATAGCATGGCCGCCGAGGGAAATTGGGACGGCCGCGCCAAAAAGGAAATCGTCCGGCTGGAGCGGGAGCGCAAACACCTGAATCAAAATCTCGCGGGCATTAAAGAAATGAACGGCCTGCCCGATCTGCTCTTCGTCATCGACTCCAACAAGGAAGCGATTGCTGTGGACGAGGCTCGCAAACTGGGGATCCCCGTCGTTGCCGTCGTGGACACCAATTGCGATCCCGACAAAGTGGATTACGTGATTCCGGGCAATGACGACGCGCTTCGCGCGATCCGGCTCTTTACGACTAAGATTTCCGAAGCCGTGGTGGAAGGGCGTCAGCTGGCTAGCGAACAGGATTTCGCGGCCAAAGAAATGGTGACCGGCGAAGAAACGCCCGTCGAAGAAGTCGCCGACTACGCCCAGTACGTGGATCCGAAGTATGCCGAGCAGCTCATGTCGGAAAGCATGCCAGACGAAGATCTGCCGTCCATGTCGCTGCCTCGCAAGGGACCTGCGTCGGAACAGGCCCCGGAAGAGGTCTCAAGCCGGAACCAGTAGGCGCAGGTCGCTGGCCGCTAGGCCCACTTTTCGGCATGTATCGGCGCGCGACTGACGATTGAGCACTAACGATTATGGAGATAACCGCACAACTTGTGAAACAGCTTCGCGAGCGCACCGGAGCCGGGATGATGGAGTGCAAGGCCGCGCTGGTGGAGGCGAAGGGCAGTTTGCCGGAGGCCGAGATCGTGCTGCGTAAGAAGGGTCACGCTTCGGCCGATAAGAAGGCGGGGCGCGCCACCAAGCAGGGCGTGATCGGCAGCTATATTCATCCCGGAGCCCAGCTTGGCGTGCTGATCGAAGTAAACTGCGAATCGGATTTTGTTGCCCGGACCGAGGATTTTCAGGCTCTGGTTCACGACTTGGCTATGCAAGTCGCGGCCGCAGATCCCAAATTCATCCGCAAGGAGGACGTGACCGAGGCCGTCCTGGCGCGGGAACGCGATATCCAGCGGGCGCGGGCCCTCGCCGAAGGAAAACCCGAGAAGATGGTCGACAAAATCGTCGAGGGCCGGATGAACAAGTTCTATGAGGAAGTCTGCCTGATGGAGCAGCCTTTCATCAAAGAGAATACAACCACGATCGCCGATCTGATCAAGTCCAAGATCGCTAAGCTCGGAGAGAACATTTCGGTTTCGCGGTTTGCGCGTTTCAAGGTTGGAGATGCCGCCCCCACGGAGTAAAGAGTAACCACGATGATGGCTGGGGGGCGGGCTCAAGAGGCGGCTTACCGGCGCATCCTCATCAAATTGAGCGGCGAGGTGCTCGCCGGCCGGCAGGAGTTTGGGATCGACTCGGCGCGCGTGGGCTCCCTCGCCTCGGAGATCGCGGAGGTGGCGCGCGCGGGCGCTCAGATCGGTTTGGTGGTCGGCGGCGGCAACTTCTTTCGCGGCGTGGCGGCCGCGGCGAAAAGCATGGACCGCGTCACCGCGGACCACATGGGGATGCTCGCCACGGTCATTAACGCTCTGGCGCTCCAGGATGCGTTGGAAAAAACTGGCATTCCCGCCCGCGTCATGACTGCCATCGAAATGCACCAGGTCGCCGAGCCCTATATTCGCCGCCGCGCCATCCGCCATCTGGAAAAGGGCCGGATTGTGATTTTCGCCGGAGGCACCTCCAACCCATTCTTCTCCACCGATACGGCGGCTGCCTTGCGCGCCCTCGAGATTCACGCCGAAGTCGTCGCCAAGGCTACGCGTGTCGATGGCGTCTATGATAAAGATCCTCTTGCCCACCCCAGCGCCGTGCGCTTTGCCGAGATTGACTACTCAGAGGTCCTGGCGCGAAATCTCCGTGTGATGGACGCTTCCGCAGTGGCGATGTGCCGGGATAACCGTCTGCCGATCGTAGTTTTCAACCTGACCGTGCATGGCAATATAATGCGTATGGCAAAGGGTGAGCCGATCGGAACGCTCATCCACTAGCCGTGAACCCAAGGACGGGCCAACAAGAGCAGGCCCATATGAGATTGCTATGAAACCAGAATCAACCGCGGCGCCCGCCGCCAACAGCTTCAGGAGCGTGAAAGAAGTCGAGGGAAATGCAAAATCGCGCATGGAAAAAGCGCTTACCGACTTACAGAACGCCATGGCGAACATCCGCACTGGCCGCGCTTCCGTGAGCATTTTCGACAATCTGAAGGTGGATTATTACGGAACGCCCACGCCTCTGAACCAGCTCGCCAACCTTCACGTCCCGGAGCCGACCATGATCACCATCCAGCCCTGGGACGTTTCGCAAATCGGCGCGATCGACAAGGCGATTCGCGGATCGGACCTGGGCCTGAATCCGGCGAACGACGGAAAAATACTGCGCGTGCCCATTCCTCCTCTGACGGAAGAACGCCGTAAGGAGATCGTCAAGCGGCTGCACCACGTTGCCGAGGATCACCGTGTGGCCCTCCGCAACATCCGGCGTGACGCCAACGAGCACTTGAAAAAGCTGCTGAAAGACAAGCTCATCAGCGAGGATGAAGAGCGGCGGGGGCTGGAGGAGATCCAGAAAATGACCGATGCTCATATCGGCAAGATCGACACCGCGGCGAAGGCAAAGGAAAAAGAGATTCTGGACATTAAGTGAGGCGCTGGGTGGTGGCTCAAGCGCTTCAGAGTTTCTCGGGGTAAGGTGCAAGAACGCATGAAGCTTGGGATCGCGGCGACGCTGCTTTTGGGGTTTTGGCAGGCGCAGGCTGCGTCCGAGGAGGACTTCCACGTCTACACCGATCCTCCGCGCCTGCTGCTGACCAAGCAGCGCCTCAGGCTGCTCCAGCGTGAGCGCGAGCGGAACTCCGCGCGCGCGGAAATCTTCGATGGCTTCATGGCGAACGGCGCGCCCATGCCGGAGCCTGGTTTTGCGTTGGCGCTCTATTACCAGATCGCCCGCAATGGCGCGGCGGGGCGGAAAGCCGTGGAATGGGCGCTGAGCAACCAAGCCGATGCGGTTTCGGATTTGAGGCAGCTGGCGCTGGTCTTCGATTGGTGCGGCCCGGTGATGTCGGAGGAGCAGGCCGCTCGCCTGGAGGCCAAAATTGAGCGGGGCATGACTGCTTCGCTGAAAGCGGGCGCCGCGGCAATTCCACGACAGAGCGCACGAGCGCTCGCCGCGATTGCCGTCGCCGACCGCCTGAAAGATCGCGGCGAGTCCATTCTCCGGCTGATCGTGGAGGATTGGTGGCGTGGCGCCTGGATCCGGCGCGCCGAACAAGGTCTGCCCATAGCGCCGGGCGAAGACATATATCCGCTTCTGGAAATGTTGCACGCTCTTCGCGACAATCTTAATATTGACCTCCGCGAATCCGCGCCGGCGTACTTTCAACAGCTTCCCTTGGATCGGCTCAGCGGCCATTACCCCGCCGCTTTCCCAGGACCGGATAACGATTTCTTCGTCCCGGTCTATGCTCACGACGGGCAACCGGACTTGAAAGAAGCGGCTCTTTCGCGCGCTGCGGCGCTGGCGCTGGTGGCCTACGACGCCAACGCGATGGAATCGCAATACCTGCAAGGCTGGCTCATGCAGGATCGATTCACGATGCGCGGCGATTTTGGCGCGGCATACGAATTTCTCTGGGCGAATCCCTACCAGCCCGGCTTGAGCTATGCGCTGCTGCCGTTGGTGTTTCACAATCCCTCTAATGGGCACGTGTTCGCGCGCACGAGTTGGGAGGAGGACGCAACCTGGCTCGGCTACTTCGAAAAGAATCTCCAGATCTTCCAAAACGGCAAATTGCAATCGCTCCGGCCTGGAGCGGCGGCCAAACCCATTCGCGCCGGCGGCGCGGTGCTGATGAACGCTCCGGCGCCAGATCCCAAAGACGGAACTTTACGCTTCCAGGCCTCCACTGAAACAACCTTCGTGTTGGGGCTCACGCCGCGCACGACTTACGATGTCGAGATCGACGATGAGGAACTGGCCGAACAAGAGACCGACATAGGCGGCACGCTCGTGATCGCGCTGGGGCCTGACAGAGAAGCGGGCGTAAGGATCCGGCGGAGGCCATGACCGCGCTCACCGGTTTTGCAGCCGAGCCCGCGCCGCTTCGTTTTTAGGATCCAGCGAAAGAGCGCGGCCGTACTGATCCGCCGCTTCGGACCGTTTTCCTCGGCTCCTCAGGGCGTCGCCGTATTGGACTAGCATGGCGGCGAAGCGTTGCTTGGCCAGGCTGTCATTGGGATATGCCGCAAGCACGCGATTGTATTCGCTCATCGCCTCCTGCCACCGCGCCGAGCGCGCGAGCGCGTTGGCGAGATTGAAATGCGCGTTGATGAAGTTCGGGCGCAACGCAATAGCCTGGTGAAATTGGGCGATTGCTTCCGGCGTACGGCCCACCGCGATCAGAGCGGACCCGAGAAGGTTGCGAGCATCGGCGTCTTTGGGCTCGATTCGCACCGCCGCTTCGGCGATGGATGTGGCCGCGCCGCCGTCTGCGCGGGCGAGCAGCAACGCGCCGAGAATCATGTGGGCGCGGAAATCGTTCGGATATTTTTCGAGGCGATGTCGCATCAGCGCCTCGTCCAGTTCGAGCCGGCGGTCGCCCGCTCCCCGGGGCAGCACCTGAAGCCACAGATGCCCCATTTCATCGGTAGCGCGATTGCCGGCCTCCACGCGCCTGGGCGGCTGATTCGGATTGCGCGCGTTCATGGCCGAGTTGTCGTAATGGAAGCGCATCGAAATCGTCGTTCCCTTGGGAAGAAACAGCGGCTCGCGATACCGGTAGACTGTCTGCCAGTTCTGATCCCAGTCCAGAATGCGGATGAGCCATTTGCGCGTTCCGTCCGGCAAGGTCGCATAGCCTTCCAGACGCCTGCCCAAGTAATGTGCATGGGGATACACGGCCAGCACGTCGGCATCGAGCGGAAGCTTGAAATCGTCCGATACAAGAAAGTCGCGCGCGCCCGGCGGAATGTTGAGCGCCCCATCGTGCTCCAGTTGCACGAGCATCGGGTATTTGGTCTGGGGCTTATCGGTGAAATACAACCCGATTGAGGGGCGCACCTGCTCGGGCTTTCCCGAAGGACGCAAATGGGTATTCAGCACCAGGTCGTCGCCGGGATCGAGCCGCCAGGCGAGTCCGTCGGGCTCGACATAGGGCGCGCCGCCGGGCTTCCAGAAGAGGAAATGACCGTCATCGGGGTCGAAAATTCTGCGCCGGTTGGCGAGTTCCATGCCGGGGAAGCCCGCGCCGGGCGAGGTCTCCTGCTCGCGCCCCCAATGGGAACGATCCACCACGGCCGTCGCATGATGCACCAGACGCTTGTCTCCAGGCCGCACCTCAATCGCGCGAACATAGCGCGGCTTGTCGATTAAAGCGGGAATCACAAAATTCCAATACACATCGGGGCCAGAGGCGGGCAACGCGAAAGCTTGCGTGGCTACCAACACCAAATCTGGCGGTCCAAGCTGCCAGCCGGAAGTGAAATGCGGCTGCGGCGGCAGGTCCGCCGAATTTCCGAAACGCGCGCCCTGCGCCACCCAATCCGCGATCATTTGAATTTGCGCATTCGTCAATCGGTTCGCGTCCGCGAAGTCCCCGTAGCCCGGCTCCGGCAGCCAGGGCGGCATAAAGCGGCTTTGCGTAACCTTGGCGATTTGCAGGGCCCGTTTCTTGACATCTTCGTAGGTGAGCAGCGAAAACGGAGCCGCTTCGCCGGGCCGATGGCAGTTTGCGCAATAGTGATAGACGATGGGAGCGATATCGCGGGCGAAAGTAAGATTTTGGGCGAAAGAGAACGAGGGAAAAAGCAGCGCGGCAAACCACCACCGCGCCACTGTCATGTCTTCAGGGTAACAGAGGCCGTGCGCCCCCAGAGCCGCGCCGATGCAAGGTCCGCGCCCTGCCGCATTGCCTTCAATTTCAGCCACACCCCCGGCTCAATCACCCATTCACGATTGGTAAAGGTCCCAAAGCCGCAGTCAGCGCTGGCGATGACCCGCTCCCGGTCTCCCACGACCGCGACGGCTTCCTGTAGTCGCCGCGCGACCACCTCTGGATGTTCGACGATATTGGTCGTTGTATCGATCACGCCGGGCAGCAGAGTCATATGCGCGGGCAGAGGATGCCGGCGCAACGCCTCATATTCGTGCTGGTGCCGCGGATTGGCGAACTCGATGCTCAGGGCGCCGACGTTGGCCTGATACAGCACGGGCAAAATCAATTCGAGCGGAACGTCGTAAATATGCGGCCCATCCCAGTTGCCCCAGCAGACGTGCAGTCGCAAGCGATCCCGTGGAATTCCATCTACACTCTTGTTGATCGCAGCCACGTGCATCTCCGCCGCTTTCACGAACTCCGCCTCGGAGAGGTCGCGGTAGAACATAGAGCGATCCATGGCCAGATCGGGCGCATCGATTTGCAAGATCAGTCCGGCTTCATGAATCGCGAGATACTCATGCCGCATCTCGCGGGCTAGCGCCTCCAGATACGATTCCTGGGAGTGGTACCATGCGTTCAGCATCGTGGTGGAGACGATTCCTGGCGATGGAGCCGTCATGAATCGCTCGACGAAAACGCCGGCCTCGCTGGCGGCCTTCTGAAAACGCGCTGTCTCTTGCTGGATCGCGCCTGAGTGGAGGTAGTGCAACTCGCCTCGCGCCTCCGGCGCATTCTGCATCCGGCTGCGCTTGGGGAAGCGCCACATGAGATTCTCCACCAGGGCTGGAAATTCTTCGTGATCGCGGCTGCGGCGGCGCTTCGATTCTCCCGCGAATCCGGACATCCGCTGCGACACGTAGGTCTGAAAACCCACGCGCTGCTGCTCGCCGTCGTTGCCGATATCGATGCCCGCCTCGGCTTGTTTTTCCACCACATGCCGAACCGCGCAGTCCATTTCTTCGGCGAGCTGAGCGAGATCGATTGCTTCTTCTTCTTCCCGCCGGATGAGAAGCTCGGAAAGCTTATTGTTACGGGGCAAGCTGCCGACGTGGGTTGTCAGAATGCGGTCGCGGCTTAAAATCATGAGGTACTAGTATAGCCTCGCCAAAGCCCTTATTTAAAATGCCTCTTCCGCGATCCTGGTCGCATTGGCCATCAACGTAAACGTCAGATTCTTTGCCGGCAGTGAGGGAAACGTCGTGCCGTCAGCGAAGAACAGTCCATCGACGTCGCGGCTGGCGCCGTGTTTGGTGCAAGATCCCGCCCCGCCGCTCTCACTCATCGGTAAAGTGCCGGCATAGTGTACGCTCGCGCCCATCGGGCGCACGTGGATCATGGGCCTGGGCGCAAAGCAGCCCAGCTTCCACAGCACCTTGCGGAATGCCGCGATGGTTTGCTTGAGTCGCGCGGGCTCGCTTACATCCGGCTGGTAGTGGATCGCCAGCCGGTGAGGCGTCGAGCTCGTATCAAGCGTCACATAGTTCTCCTGGCGGCGATAATCGGGAAAGTTGATATTGATCATTCCCAGCGCCGCATGAACCGAGCGAAAGGCCGTGAGGCTCCCGGCCAAATCGAACGGCAGGGTCTGCACCAGCGGATGAATCAGGGCGGTCTTCAGCGTGGTGATCAGCCCGTGAATCATCTCGCCCGATTCTCGAACGCGCACCGCCATGGCCACTTGATGATATTGATACGTGTCGGGATTCCATTTGCGTCCCAGCATGCGGAGGTTTACAAAGGGCATCAGGATTTGCCGGTTATCCATCAAGCCGCTCAGGGAAAGAATCTGACCGGAGTCGCGATGGAGCGATTCGAGGAAAATTTTGGCCGAACCCAGCGTTCCCGCCGCCAGCACCAACGCATCGGCAGCGATCTCCTCCATTACGCCGTCTGCTCGGCGCACGACGACGCTGCGGACCTTTCCCGAGCCACTGATGCGGAAGTGATCCACGTAAAGCCCATCCAGATATTGGAAATTTGGAAAGGCGCGGCAGCGGGAGAGAGTGATCGCCGGGGTGTACAGCGATTGTCGCGGACATCCCCACAAGCACCGTCCGGAATAGCCGCAGGCTTTGCGCCCGTCCAGATCTCGGCTCAGCACGGCTACGCGGGCGCGCCCCATCAGGCAGCCGAGCCGCTGGTTCAAATGTTGGCGGCGCCGCGCGTAGGCTGCGAGCAACTCCGCCGAATGCTCATCTGCGTCGAGCGGAGGCTGCAAACCGCCATGCAGGGGGAGAACCGACTTCAAATCGTCCTCGGTCCCGGAAATCCCAATTCGCTCCGCCACGCGGGTGTAATATGTCTCCAATTGGTCCCAGCCGAAAGGGAATTGGCGCAGATCTTGATCGTCGAAGGGATAGCAGCCGCCCGTCCACACCTCGGCCAAACCGCCGGCCGCGAACGAAGAAAGGGGAGAAAAGCCGTTGGTCTGAAATTGCAGCGCTCCGGCAGGCCGGAATACATGGTCTTTGGCGGGAGGGAATGCATAATATTCGCCGTGCCGCCCGGGCAGGGCGAGCGAGCCATATCGGGGTCCGAGAAAATAGTTCACCGGATCGGCCAGGTTCCTCTTCAGCCCAACCAGCGAATCTTCCGGCCGAGGATGCGGTTCGCCAGTGAAGCCGACATCGAGCATCGTCACCGCTCGCCCTTTGAGTAAACAACTCAGCGCGAAATGCACGCCGCTCGCGCCCGAACCGACGACTACGATGCGTTCCATCGCCTCGCCATCCAAAGCCGCACCGGACCAAAAAGGGCGGCTCCCACAATCAGCGCCGCCAGAAATCGAACGGATGCCGCAATCAGCCGCAACACTGCACCGGCGAAACCGCCCGCAGGGACGCGGTCCAGCCTTTCGAAGCTCGGCGGCGAGCACTCCAGCAACGCCAGCACCAGAATTAGCTTCTTCCGAAGCAGCGAATTGGGCCGAAAGATCCGCGCGTAGCTGTCGGCCAAACGCGTCCAAAGCGCGCCTCGGGCGGCGACTTCGACCAAAAACGAGTCGAACGCATCTGTCCTCGCCTTTTCCCTTGGTCTCGCCGTCTCCCCGAGCTTTTGGTGAAAGTCCAGATATTTTTCAACTAAATAGGGCGTAGGCGGGGTTCCGGACAGATACGCCGCATAGGTTATACATTCTCGTTCCAGCCGATCCATCTGGCGCCCCATTTGCACTTTTTCATCCGTTCGCAATGCCGGAACCGAAACCCTGGATTTTACCGACTCGAACCATCGCGACGCGGCTCTACCTGACTTGCTGGCTGGTTTTCGCGGTTCACGTGGCCACCAACACCGTCCGAGAAATCTATCTGGCGCTGGCCATTGGCGACCATCTCTCTTTCCGGGTGGACGAGTACGCCAACATGCATCCGGATCTGTTCGAAAAAAAGGGTTACGGCTGGCATATCGGCGCTAACCCCGGAGCTTCCATGCTCGGGGCCATTCCCTATTTTTTCACCCGCCCGATTGTCGACCGGATCGTCGCCAAAGTGAACAGGGCGCGCGCCGCCAGCGGCCTTAAGGAGCCTCCGGGAGGTTACAATTCTCCTTGGCCTATGGCTCGGGAATTTTATGCGGAATCCTGGCGGCGCGGCTTTGATATCAAGTTCGGTCTTGCATCGGTCATCATGCAAGGTCTCTGCATGGCCCCTATATCGGCGTTCGGCGTGGTGGCGATGTTCTACCTTCTGCGCCGCGTCTTTGGTTGCGACCAAACGGCATTCTGGCTGGCCTTGCTGTACGCATTCGGCACTCCGGTCTTCTTTCGGACGGGCTTTCTGAATCACAACATGATGATGGGCCATTTCACGCTCATGGGGTTCCTGGCTATGTGGAATCCTTCGGGGAACATGCGGCTGCCGAGCGGACTGCGCTACTTCCTGGGCGGGCTGGCGGGAGGATCTGCGCTGCTGCTGGATTATTCGGGCGTGGTCATGCTGGCGGCGCTGTTCTGTTACGCGCTCGCGCAAGCTCGCGATGCCGGCCGCATATTCCGCGCCGGCGCGGCCTACGGGTTAGGAGCCGCGGGTCCCATCGTACTGCTCTGGTTTTATCAATACGAAAGCTTCGGCAATCCCTTCCTTCCCGGTCAGCATTGGATGCCCCCCGTGGAATGGATCGACATCGGATACCAGGGCTTCACGTTCCCCCAACCCGAACTGCTGCGGTCCCTCCTGGTCGATTACCGCTACGGACTTTTCACCACGTGCCCTCTGATGCTGCTGGCGCTCGCGGCGCCATGGCTTAGAAGACGCGAGATCCCGCTTCGCGAGTTTCTCCTCATCTGCCTCGCGCCTGTGAGCCTCTGGCTGTTCTGCGGAGGCATCAGCTATGTCCGTCTGCAATACAACAACGGCCTGCGCTATCTCGCGCCACTGCTGCCTTACGTATTCGTGCTGGCTGCGCTGGCGATAACGAAACTCCCGCGCCGCCTGGCCTATCTGATCGCGGCCGCCGCCGTGGCCCAAGCCTGGTCCATGGCGATGTACCGCGACGTCGAACGCGGAGTAGGAGTGCTCGATCCCATTCTGCACGTCTTCATTGGGGGCCTCCAATTGCCGGCGCTTACCGTGCTGTCGCGCATAAAAGACAATTACGGCGACTACGCATCCATGGGCGTCTCCCCCCTGCCCATCTTTGCCTTGACAGCCGCGCTGCTGTGCATCATCTGGTCGCACAAGCCCGCGCCGGCTGCGCTCGGCGCCCGGGATGAAAAAGCCGAGATGGCCACTCTAGGACGCTAGCGCCTGGCCTGAAATCCCCGCTCTGGCTCCCCTTCCGTTCCGACTTCCACCAGATCCGTTGTCCGGACTCCCATAATGTGCGGATTCAAGCGCCCGAGCCGCGTCGCCAACGCGTCGCCCAACATGCCGATTAACAAAATCAGCAGGGCGCTTACGAACGCCAGCAGCGCGGAGGCGGAAATGTTTGGATCGCGCGTCATGTCAATACTCATTTTCACGACGCCATACAGCAGGCACAAAAACACCACCGGAATGAAAATCCGCAGAGGACGGAACAGCATCGCAGTCCGCAAAATCAAAACCGCAAAACTCCCCGCGTCCCAAGGCACGATTTTTGAGCGTCCCTGGCGCGCCCGGTAGTCGATGGGCAAATAAGTCACCGCGTACTTATCACAGTGCATGGCGAGCGTGATCGTGGTCGTCCAACTGAATTGATCTGGCAGAATCGCGAAGTATTGCATGGCCACATTCCTGCGGAAGGCCCGCAGACCGCTATTCAAGTCCGGAATTTTGGTTCGCGTCAGATAGTTGGCAAGCTGGTTCAGCGCCCATTTCGCGGGTTTGCGGATCGCCGGAATCTTTACGTTCGATCCGATCCGCGCGCCCACTACCATGTCTGAAGTTTCCAGCCGCTCGATCATCTCGGGAATGTATTGGCAAGGGTAAGTGCCGTCGGCGTCCGTAATCACCACGTAATCGTTGGAAGCCGCCGAAATTCCGCTCTTCAACGCTGCGCCGTAGCCACGATTGCTGCGATGACGGAAGACCCTGGCCCCGGCGCTAGCCGCGGCCCGAGCGGTGTTGTCACTAGAGCCGTCATCGATGACCAGAATCTCTGCTGCGATGCCACGCCCTTCCAGCACGGCCCGAAGCTCGCCAATTACCCTGGCGACGCCCTGTTCCTCGTTGAACGCGGGTATCACGACGCTGATATTCATGGGAAATTTTATTATCGCAGGGAGCTTTGAGAGCGATTTCGAAAGCGAAATCTGCGGCGCGTTTTTCAGGTGTGACAAAGCGGCCGCCCGCCTCCGTGCGGTTGGCCAAGCTAAATTAGGCGTCGTCCCTTTCGACGATGTTGGACACCTCCGCATGCCGGACGCCATAGATCTTCTTGAGCATGCGACACATTTCGGCCGCGATGCGCTCCGGATTCTCTAATTCGTCCAGATCCAGCTCTATTTTT
The DNA here is from genome assembly GCA_035293905.1 of Bryobacteraceae bacterium. Taxonomy (GTDB): domain Bacteria; phylum Acidobacteriota; class Terriglobia; order Bryobacterales; family Bryobacteraceae; genus Palsa-187. The sequence goes on along the minus strand of DATGLY010000027.1, from coordinate 28,048 downwards.
AGATAGACATCGGCCCGCGCCATTTTTTCAATGGTACGATAGCTGAGCGCAGGCGCGTCTCTGACGGCCTCAGAAGGTGAATCGCGCCACCGCCTGGCCCGAGCGCGGGGTGTCTCCCGCCCCGTTGACCCAAGGCACGAATCCATATCCCCCGTTATAGGTGCAACCGGCTACGATCGCCGTGCACACAGTCCCTCCGGAAACAGGAGCCCCGCTGAAAGCGGGAGCGGATGACGGATTGGCGCCCGAAAAGCCTCCCACAGAAGGCGCCGAATAGAACAAACGGTTGAACATGTTCTGGAATTCCACGCGGAGCTGAAGGTTGTATTTACCTTCCTTTCCCACGCGGAAGTTGCGTCCGAGGCTGATATTCTCCATTGGTTGCCGCTGCCAGCGGTTGCCGTTATAGAACGGCGCAGAAGAGCCGAATTGCCCCGGAGCTGCGTCCGCCCAGGCGGCGGGATTCAATGCGAGCTGTGTGGTGGGGTCGAAGCCCTTCTTATTCGGATTAATGAGCAGTTCCGGCTGCCCCGGAACGACATTCCAGAAGGTATTGCCACCGCCCCAAAGCGCCGGGTTGTTCGATGGTCCACGATCCAATTCCGTTAAGAGGTTATTGCTTGAAGGGGGAGTAGGGATCAAAGCCCCGCTCTGATAACGCAGCAGCGTGCCAATTTGCCAGCCTCGGACGAGGTTCGATACGATTCTGCTGCCCTGCCAGCCAGGCGTCACATAGCTTCCTGAAATAACCAGAGCCAGCGGAGCGCCATTTTGCGCCAACTGCTTGTTCTGGGATGGATTGTACACGTCATTAATGAGCGGCGTGCCTGGCGTGAAATATTGCGTGGCGGCGCTCGTGCCCAAAACCTCGTTCTTATCCCAAGTAAAAGATCCTTGCGCGCTAAGTCCATGCGAGAATCGCTTGGTCATTTTCGCTTGGAGCGCGTTGTACCAGGTGTCGCCGAGCGGCGGGCCCAGGAAGGGAGGAACGCCCAGAAACTGCGGGGCAGGCCGGATCGCCTGATTCAGGTTTTGGTTCGTCGGAAATCCGGCGTACACGGACGCGGGATTCGCCAGCCAAGGAAATCTTTGAATTACGGCCGGCGAACTGATGGGAGTGAGCAAAAGGTTGCGATCCGTCGCGCTGCCGACACTGAGCCCATACCGGGCTAGATCTGAAAACTGAAGTGCGTTATAGTCGGTCGCGTCGAGCTCGGGAGCAGTCCACCAGGCTCCGCGATTGCCGAGGTAGTTGACCTCGAAAACCAAATTGCGCATCAGCTCGCGCTGGATGCCGATGCTCCAGGTAAGAACCCGCGGCGGCCTGGCATCGCGATCGATGTTGATAAAGGGCGAGTCCGGGACCAACTGTCCGCCAACCGCTACCGGAAACACGCCTGCATAAAAGTTTGGATATGTGAGAGGAGCGTTTCCCTGGGGATTGCCGGGCGCAAAGGGATTGCCCGCGCTGAACCGCATGAACGGGAGCCCGTATCCAGGTCCGTTCAACGCGTAGAAAACCGTATCGTTGTAAGAAAGGTAAGCGTTATTGGACGACTGCGAGTATTGGACGCCGAAGCCACCGCGGATGACCGTATTGGGAAGCGCCTGGTAGGCGACTCCAATGCGGGGGCCAAAGGCGTAGGGGTAATTATGCGAAAAGGCGCAGTTGCAGCGTCCATTCCCGTAGCCTTCAAAAAGCGTGGCGCCCAACCGGCCTCCCACTGCGGGATTGGGAACATTAAACACGGTGTCCGGCATACGCCCGTACTGCTCTCGAAGGAGAGTCTCATAATCGTAGCGGAGACCGTAATCCAGCGTAAGCTTTCTCGTGACTTTCCAGCTATCCTGTGCATAAAAGGCCATGGTGTGATTGCCGAGCTTGGACTGCTGGGGAGGGTTGAGATTTACGTTATCTACTTGGCCCAAGAAGAAGCTGGCGTATGGGAAGCCGGTTAGTCCCGTGAATGCGTTCAACCCCAGCCTGTTCTCATCCGGGTCGCCGGTTTCGGTGGAGCTGAAGCCGAAAATGCCCTGGCTCCGGTAAACGCTGATATCGGGAAAACCCTCGATCATCAACTCGCCGCCGAACTTGAACGTATGATTGCCCTTGATCCAGGTTAGATTGGCGTTTGCGGTCGGTTTCTGGTCCCAGATGTCTTGCAGAAAGCCGTTAGGGCCGAGGTTCCCTCCGCCGAAGAACCCCGCTGAAAGGTTAATGCCGCCGGCAAATAAATCGCTCAATCCGGTAATACTTGGAAAATAGTTGGCGTAGTATCCATTCAACCCCAAGCTGGATTCATTGAATTGAGGAACCTGGGAGGGCACATACGTATCCAGATAGCCGATTCCCAGGTGAAGCAGCAGAGTGGGCTTCAGGCTCTGATCGTAGTTAATGCGAACGGTGGTCGAGCGATTGTTGGTAGCGGAGGGCTGGTCGATTATGGTCGGCTGCACGCCGTTGTTATTGGGGTTGAATGTCAAGATGTGGGAGAGATAGCCGGATAGCTTGATGGTGGGGCTGAGCTGATGGTCGAGCTTTATGCTCCAATTCGTGGTGTGCTGATAGTCCGAATAGGGGGGGATCACGTAGTTGCTCAAAGTGCCGGGAAGGGTCGGCATTGGAAAAAGATTTTGAATTTTAGACGTGACCGGATCGATGCTGCTGGCAGGGATGATATTGCCGGGGAAGGGAGTGCGCACGACATCGCCGTTCACGATCCTGGTCGTATTCGGATCAAAAATTTCGTTTCTGAATAATGTCTGGCCCACTCCATCCGTACCGATCGGCCCGAAAAAAGCGAGCTCGGCCGCCGAGAAATTGCCCTGGCGATAGTCTGCGGTTGGAACCGTTGCGATGGTCCCAGGGAAAATCTGCTTCTCCTGGTAGCGTTCAAAATTGAAGAAAAAGAAGCTCTTGTTGTGTCCATCATAAATCTTGGGAATCTTGATGGCGCCTCCGAAAGTCCCGCCGTAATCAAACCTGCGCTCTGGGTTTCGAATATGCTGATTGTCTTTCAAAGCATCGGTGATGCCGGCATTGGTGAATGGCAGACCCGCGTTGAGGGCCTCGTTCACCGTGTACATGTACAGGCTTCCATGGTATTGATTGGCGCCGGACTTCATGGTGAGGTTCAAGTACCCTCCACCGGCCTGTCCGTATTCCGCCGCGAAGTTGCTGGTCTGGATCGCGACTTCCTGAATGGCGTCCATGCCGCTTTGATTGATCTGCGTCTTTTGATTCCAAAGACCATCGGTGGCGTCCTGGCCCTCGATGCGAATGGCTTCACTGGACGCGGGCAATCCGTTGACGCTAATTCCGCCGTCCGGCGAGTAAGTCACGCCGGGAAGGAGCTGCGTGACGGCCAGCGGATCGCGAATGTTGCCAAAGCCGTTGGAGGCAAGAAACGCGGTGGGTCCATTCAGCGTCAGCACCGGGAGATTGTCCGCTTCTTCGGAACTGACATTGTGGCTGACCTCTCCGCTCTCGGTTTTGAGCAGAGGCGCTTCTTCCGTAACGGTTACCGATTCTGTAGCCGCTCCCACCTCTAGAGTGACGTCCTGTCGGGTATCCGTCGCCACAGCCACCTGAAGATTTTCGCGAACGTACTTCTTGAAGCCCTGCACCGTAACCGTTAGCGAATACCGGCCCGCTGGCATCGCGATGACATAATTTCCGGTGGCGGATGTTCCGCCCTGGAACACTTGCCCGGTATCCTGATTCTTAACTTCGATCTTGGCGCCCTGGACCACGGCTCCCGCCGGGTCGGAAATCGTGCCAGTGATCGTGCCGCGGTCGGACTGGCCTGCCGCCATCCTGGCCCAAAGAACTAGAAAAGCAGTGGTCTTTAAGAAACGCATAACTCCTCCACTCAGCAACGCGACGGGTTGAGTAGAATCTTTTGCATGCAATCTGGTCGATCCTATACCGGAGACCCGAGAGAGTCAATAAAACGCGTCAAATTTGACGCTGATTTGACGTTGTCACTAATGCGACTGCGGGCGGAGGGCGGACTGGATCCTCTCCAGCGTCCGAGAAAGGCGGAGGGTTAGCTCAGTTTGGCGCGCACGCGATCGCTGAGAACTTTGCCGTCCACTCGCTTGCCGGCGAGTCTGGCTTGTACGGCCTTCATCACCACGCCCATTTGCTTAAGCGATGTGACCCCTGTTTCCGCCAGCGCCTGCGCGATCGCGGAGTCGATTTCCTCCTCTGACGGCGCAGAAGGCATATAAGATTCGATCAGCTTCAGCTCGGCCTCTTCGCGCTGGGCCAGTTCCGGGCGATTGCCTTTGCGGAACATTTCGGCGGATTCGCGGCGCTGTTTTATAAGGGTGCTGAGCACTTGCAGCTCGCTCTGGGGATCCAGCGGCTTCATAAAATCGATCTGGTGCTTTTGCAACGCCGATTTGATCATTCGGAGGGCGTCCAGGCGGGCTTCGTCGCGGCCTTTCATGGCGGCGGTCATATCGCGCTGAATTTGATCGAGCAGAGGCATATAGCCAGAATAATCTCTCGAGATTGCCTCAGGCCTGCGTCTAACGGGACCGCTCGGCGCCGGAGTTTCGGCGGTAGGGCCCGCGACTTCCGTTGGGAAGGACCGTGGATGAGTCGGTGAGAGCCTGGATGAGCTGCTCGGAGGTGAGTTCGCGAGCGCCTTGGAGGTTGGCGCCGCGAAGGTCGGCCATTTTCAATTGGGCGCGGGCGAAGCGGGCTCCGGCGAATATGGCGTGATGAAAGTCGCCCCCGAGCAGCCGCACATCCCGAAAGTCGCACTCGGTGAGATCCGCGCCGGGGCAGGCCGCCTGGAGCAACTCTGCGCGTGCAAATTTGGCTCCGCGCAGCTCGGCGCGTGAGAAGTCGCAATAGGCAATTTTGGCTCCCTTGAAATTGGCGAAAGCGCCCTTAATTCGACCGAACTGGACGTGTTGTAAACAGGCATGGGGAAATTCCGCACCGCTAATGTCGGCCTCGCGGAAATCCACGTCATCGAGCCGGGCTTGTTGAAAAGCGCTGCGGGAAGCGGAGACCTGGCGAAAATTGGCTTGGCGGAAGCGCGTGTCAGGCAGGCGCGCGTCGGTAAGCACGGCCCCCCGGAAGGAGACACAGGAACCCGATGCTTCGGCGAGATCGGCTCGCGGGAGCCAAGCGCCAGCGAAGTCGGCGCGCGTCAAGTCAGCGCCGGTGAGGTCCGCGCCAGCCAAATTGATGCGCTGAAAATCCCCGCAGTTCAATTGTGCGCCATTGAGTCTGGCTTCCGCCAGGTTGGCGTCTAGCAAGGTAGCCGACGTGAGGATGGCTTGACGTAGGTCAGCGCCGATCAAGATGACTTCATTAAGCGTCACGCCTGAGAAATCGGCGCGTCGCCCTTCAGCGGGGTCAACAAGCCACCGCTTATGGAGCAGCAGGGAAATAGACAGAGGAGTAGACCCACTTGTCGTCACGACGACCAACTTATCGGCAAGAGGCTGCTGCTTTTGAGTTTAGGGAGACACGGACCTGATGATAGCCCTTTGTGGCTACTCCCTTTTTTGTCGCCTTCGAGATATACTTTCTCAAAGGTCAAGGCTGGGGGGCCTCTCCATGAACATCTTGCGTACAGGTTTTTCTTTGCTACTTTTCGCTTTGGCGGGGCTGGCGCAAAGCGACCGCGGGACGATCACGGGCACGGTTTCCGATCCCGCAGGGGCTGTAGTGGCGAGTGCGCCCATTCAGGCCAAGCACCTGGAGACTGGAGCCGTCTATGAGGCGGCTACTTCTGCGACGGGAAATTACACACTTTCGCAGCTTCCCGCCGGAACTTATGAACTTACAATTTCAGTCGAAGGATTTAAAAAGTTCGTGCGTCAGAATTTGGCGCTGCCGGTGGCGCAAACGCTGCGCATCGACGCGAAATTGGAGGTAGGATCGAGCTCGGAGTCAGTGACGGTGACGGGAGAGGCGCCGCTGCTCAAGACCGAAAGCGGGGAATTAAGCCATAACGTGAGCGTCAACACGATGAACAGTCTGCCGGTGATGGGCATCGGCTCGAACGCCAGCGCCGCCGGCATTCGCAATCCCTACGCGGTGATGCAACTGCTGCCCGGCTCGTCGTGGACGCCCGACGTGAACATGCGCCTGAACGGCCTGCCTAGCAATACGGAAGCTATGCGGATTGAAGGGCAGGACGCCACCAACGGCTTGATCAACACCCAATCGATGACCCAGCCCAGCGTAGACGCGATTCAGGAGTTCGCGGTGGAGACGAGCAATTTCGCGCCAGAGTTCGGGCAGGTGGGAGGCGGATACTTCAACGTAACGATGCGATCAGGCACCAATCAGTTTCACGGCAGCGGCTATGAATACTTTGTAAATGAAGCCCTGAACGCGGGCACGCCGTTCACTAACGACGGCCAGGGGGGCCTGCTGCGTCCGCGGCAACGGCGCAACGATTACGGATTCACGCTCGGGGGGCCAATTTGGATCCCTAAAGTCTTTAACGGTCACGATAAGGCGTTTTTCTTTTTGAATTTCGAGCAATTCCGCGAAACTGTCATCACAAACAACGTTCCTATTACCGTTCCAACGTTAAATTATCGCGCGGGCAATTTCACGCAAGCGCTTACAGGCAAGAATCTGTGTCCAGCTTCAAACTCCGGATGCGATCCGCTTGGCCGGCCGATTATGGAGAACACAATCTACGATCCGGCAACGCAGCGACCCGCACCGAACGGCCAAACGGTGCGCGACGCCTTTCCCAACAACACGATTCCGCTCACGGAACAAGATCCAGTAGCGCTGGCAATCCAGAAACTGATCCCCCTGCCCACTAACAACGCGTTGACGAATAATTACCTGACCACGTATGCGAATCCCCGATTGACCTATATCCCTTCTGCGAAAATCGATTATCAGCTCAGCACGAAATCCAAGATATCGGGATATTGGTCGCGCACTTACACGGATACTCCGAATAACAGCGCTCTGCCCTTCCCGCTCAAATCCACCACGGCGAGCAACATCGTCGCGCACACGATTCGGCTGAATTTCGATCAGACGTTGACGCCGACGCTTCTGGCGCATGCTGGCGCAGGCCTCGTTTACTTGTTGGACAACGTGGAAGCGGGGGCATATGATCCCGTGGCGGGAATCGGGCTGAAAGGTACCTATACCAACATCTTTCCATTCTTGAGCGGCTTGACCGCGGCCCAGGGCGGCAGCGCCAGCATGGGGCCGGGATCGATCGCAAAGCTTTGGAACACAAAGCCGACTGCCAACGCAAGTTTGACCTGGGTGCGCGGCAATCACACGTACAAGTTTGGTGGGGAACTCATTCTGGAAGGATATCCAGCCTACAATCAGACTTACGCGAATGCGTGGATCACCTTCAGCGCCATCGAATCCGGGTTACCTTCCACCAACGGGCAATCCTTGACCGGCGGATCGGTGGGCTTTCCTTACGCCAGCTTTCTGCTGGGCGCTCCCGATAACGGATTTGTCGGCGTGCCCTCAAAATCGCGCATGGGCAGCCATTCATTTTCGTGGTTTGTGCAAGATTCCTGGAAGGCGACACGGAAGCTCACGCTGGATTACGGTTTGCGGTACGACTTCGAAACCTATTTAAGGGAAGAGTACGGCCGTATTCCCTATTTTTCGGCGAGCACGGTCAATCCGCCCATCGGGCGGTTAGGAGCTGTGGCCTTTGACGGATTCGAACCGGGTCACTGCCAATGCGATATCGCGCACAACTATCCATGGGCGTATGGTCCAAGGCTGGGCGTTGCGTATCAAATGCTGCCCAAAACCGTGATTCGCGCGGGCGCGGGAATTTCGTATTTTAAAACGGATGATAACGGGCTGAATTCGTTTTCCACCGGGTCCCAGTACATTTATACGTACTCCTCCTACGGGACGCCCCCTTACACGCTTGCGTCCGGCGTGCCATACAAATTGGTATGGCCGAATCTGGACCCCGGCCAGGTTCCGCTGCCCGGAACTACGTCTTCGCCCTCGCAGCAGATCGATCCGCATGCCGGCCGGCCGGCGCGAATTTTTCAGTGGAGCTTCGGGGTGCAGCGCGAATTGGCGCGCAATATCGTGGCGGAAGCCACTTACGTGGGCAATCGCGGCGCGTACTGGAATTCGGCCTACATCATTTGTCCCAATTGCATCGATCAAGGGATTCTCAATCATTACAACCTGAGTTTGAATAACCCAGGGGATTTGACCCTATTAGGGTCCCCGGTGAATTCCTCTATTGCTGTGCAGCGCGGCTTCGGCTTGCCGTACGCGGGCTTTCCGGCGACGTCTTCGGTAGCGCAGTCCCTGCGGCCGTTTCCGCAATTCGGCAATATAACGAACATGCACTGGGCGCCGGACGGCGATAGCTGGTATGACGCGCTTCAGACGAAGGTGACCAAACGTTTGTCGCACGGTTTGGATTTGCAGAGCTCCTTTACATGGAGCAAAGCGTTTGCCGAAGGCACGGAGGCCGATATTTCGACTCTTTCCCCCGTCACGCCAGCGACGAACGACGTCTTCAATCGTCCGCAAAACAAATATATTTCGGGCCTGGATCAACCATTTCTGTTTGTTTTCGCGGGCAATTACATTACGCCGCGTACCTCCGGTCATGGATTTTTGGGGAACAAGGCCGTTTCTTGGATCGCGCGGGATTGGCAGCTAGGAGCAGTGCTGCGCTACGGAAGCGGGTTGCCCATTCTTTCTCCGATTGCCAGCAATGGACTTTCGTCGATTCTGTTCCGGGGCACCGGCGCCACGGGGGCCACGGGAGGAACGTTCATGAACCGCAACCCGGGCGTGCCGCTCTATACGGTTGATCTTAACTGCCACTGCTACGATCCCAATAAAACGTTTGTGCTGAATCCGGCTGCGTGGACCAACCCCCTGGCGGGTCAATGGGGCACGGCGGCTGGCTATTACAGCGATTATCGCTATCAACGGCGGCCGGCCGAAAGCATGTCGCTGGGCCGGACGTTCCGCATCAAGGAGCGCGACAGCTTACAGATCAGGGCGGAGTTCACGAACATTTTCAACCGCACCGAAGCGAATAATCCGACGTCAACAAACGGGTTGGCCACGCAGACCTGCGCGAGCGCGACAGGCGCCGCCGTATCATGCTCGGGAACTTACTTTAGGACCACCGGCGGCTTCGGTTATATCAATACGGGGACAGTGTTTTCGGCCCCGAGGTCAGGACAGTTGGTTGCCAGGTTTCAGTTCTAAGGCCAAACCCACACAGTGGGCAGTGAGCGCCCCATCGCGTTTAGCCGCCGTGGTATGGCTGAAGCGGCGCCCTATAGACTGGCGCCTTGTAGACTGAAGATGCGTGTCGCCCGCACAGAGCATGCAATTCTCTCGGGAGCAGATGGAGCACACCGATGCCCGCATCCGCTACTGGGACAAATACGCCGTGGCTCCAGGAGCGTGGGAGCGCACTCGCCGGTATTACCGGGACCGGTTGATTGAGATTTACCGTACGCTAATACCGCCGAAGTCGCGGGTGCTCGAATTGGGATGCGGCGCTGGGGACCTGCTGGCGGCGCTCCAGCCGTCTCGCGGGCTGGGAGTGGATTTTTCCGAAGCGATGATCCGGAAGGCGCGTGCAAGGCACGCGGAACTGGAATTCCGCCACGCCGACGCTCATGAATTCCAGTGCGATGAGCAATTTGACGTGATTGTCTGCTCGGACCTGGTCAATGAGCTCTGGGATGTGCAGCGGGCGCTGGTCCAGGCGCGGCGGTTGTCGCATCCGGGCACGCGGCTGATTCTGAACTCCTATAGCCGATTGTGGGAGATTCCGCGGCGGGCGGCGGAGCGCTTGCGTCTGGCGCAGCGGCAGATGCCTCAAAACTGGCTTACCGTGGAGGATTTGACTAATCTTCTGTATCTCAGCGATTTTGAAGTGATTCGGACCTCTTCTGAGATCATGTGGCCCTTGTGGACGCCGCTGCTTAACGGGCTTTGTAACCGGTATCTGGTGAGATTATCGCCGTTCCGGTGGCTTGGAATTACGAACTTTTTGATTGCGCGGCCAAGGCCCCAAACAGTAGAGAAAGAAACAGTGGTGAGCGTTGTAGTGCCGGCGCGCAACGAAGCGGGCAACATACCGGCGATTTTCGAGCGGCTCCCGGAGATGGGCGCGGGCACGGAGCTCATTTTTGTGGAGGGCCATTCGAGCGACGGCACCTACGAGGCCATCCAACGTGAAATGGAAAAGCGCCGCCGCCCCCGAACCAAGCTGTTTCGCCAGACCGGGCAAGGCAAGGGCGACGCCGTGCGATTGGGATTCGCTCACGCCAGCGGCGGAGTGCTGATGATCCTGGACGCCGATCTCACGGTTGCTCCAGAGGACTTACCACGATTTTACGAAGCTTGGCGGAGCGGCCAGGGCGAGTTCATCAACGGCGTCCGGCTCGTCTATCCAATGCAGGAACGTGCTATGCGTTTCTTCAACTTAGCAGGTAACAAGTTCTTCAGCCTGGCTTTTACTTGGCTGCTGGGGCAAAGCATCAAAGATACGTTATGCGGCACCAAAGTAGTGAGTAAGGCCGACTATGAGAGAATTAGCGCGAATCGAGCCTATTTTGGCGAGATGGATCCATTTGGCGACTTCGACCTGATTTTCGGGGCCGCGCGGCTGAACCTGAAGATTGTGGATCTGCCAGTACGCTATAGGGAGCGGACCTATGGCGAAACCAACATCCAGCGCTGGAGCCATGGAGCGCTGTTGCTGAAGATGGTCTTTCTTGCAATGCGGAGGATCAAATTTTTGTGAGGCGCGCTCGCCTGGAAGGCCGGTTGCGCCCAAGAGGGTGAAGCACCGCTCTGCAAAAGCGCCTTCAATCCTTTACTTCCAATCAAATAAGGTGCTAACCTCAGTGATTAATGCGAACTGTCGATCTGATCCATCGCAAAAGGGACGGTGAAGAACTGTCTACGGAAGAAGTGGGTTTCCTGGTGGACGGCTACACGAACGGATCCATACCGGACTATCAAATGTCCGCGTTCCTGATGGCGGTTTACTTCAAGGGGATGACGGACCGGGAGGTCAGCGCGCTCACCGAGCGCATGATGAGCTCGGGGGAAAGCGTCGACCTTTCCATGGTTCCGGGAATCAAGGTAGACAAGCACTCCACCGGGGGCGTGGGAGATAAGACCAGTCTGATAGCCGCTCCTTTGGCCGCGGCGGCAGGCGTAACCGTGCCGATGATTTCCGGCCGAGCCCTGGGGCACACCGGCGGCACGCTGGACAAGTTGGAGTCCATCCCGGGCTTCCGCACCAATCTGAGCATCGACGAATTCCGCGAGCAGCTCATCAAGCATCGTCTGGCGTTCATTGGGCAGACATCGCAAATCGCTCCCGCCGACGGCAGGCTTTACGCTTTGCGGGATTCCACCGCGGCCGTCGAGTCGATCCCGCTGATCGCCTCCTCGATCATGTCCAAAAAGATGGCCGTGGGACTAGATGCGCTGGTCTTGGACGTAAAAGTCGGCAGTGGCGCTTTCATGAAGAAGCAGGTGGAAGCGCGGCGGCTCGCGCAAATGATGGTTGGCATTGGGCGCAGGCTGGACAAGCGCGTTCAGGCGCTGATCACCGACATGAATCAGCCGTTGGGTTACGCGGTGGGTAACGCACTGGAAGTGATGGAAGTATCGCAGACGTTGCAAAACGCCGGACCTTCGGATTTAACGCAGCTCTCCTTGGAGTTGGCGGCTCGAATGATTTACTTGGGCAAGATCACGGCGACGCTGGACGAGGCGCGAGAGCTGGCGCAGACTAAGTTGCTGGATTTTTCTGGCTATCAGAAGCTTAAGGAAGTCATCGCGGCTCAAGGAGGCAATCCAGCCGTGCTCGAGCGCTTTGAATTGCTTCCTAACGCCACGGGAATGCGGGAAATCGCCTCACCTCGATCGGGTTACGTGAGCGCGATCGAAGCGGAGTCCATTGGCCAGGCTTCAGCGATGATAGGAGCCGGACGGGACACCAAAGAGGACACAATTGATCCGGCGGTAGGAGTGATCCTGGAAGTGAAGACCGGCCAGAAAGTGGATGCTGGTGGCGTGCTGTGTCGTTTGTACTACACCAACCCGGAGAGGGTAGAGGAAGCGGCCCAGATGGTGGAAGACGCGTTCAGAATCTCTTCAGCGGCTCCCGAGGAGCGCAACCTGATTTTGGAGGTGGTGGGTTGACGGCCCGCGGAGGATGGAGCGTTTCACCGGTATTTTAGGCATTCTCGCCGTTCTGGCAGCCGCGTTTCTGTTTTCTACAGAGCGACGCTTCATCCGGCCGCGGGTGCTGGCATGGGGTTTGGGGCTACAATTCGCATTCGCTTTTCTGGTTCTCAAGACGCCCGTCGCCTCGGGGTTTCAAGCTGTCAGTAAGGGAGTGAACCAACTGCTGGCCTATGCGGCGGAGGGCAGCAAGTTCGTTTTTGGCGACAAGCTTGGAGCCCCCAGCGATCAGTTTGGAACAATCTTCGCATTCCAGGTTTTGCCGATCATCATCTTCATCGCTTCCCTGTTCGCGGTTCTGTATCATCTGGGCGTCATGCAAGTATTCGTGAAAGGCATGGCGATTCTGATGCAGCGGGTGATGGGAACCAGCGGAGCGGAATCGATGAACGTAGCCGCCAGCATCTTCATGGGGCAGACCGAGGCGCCGCTGACGATCCGGCCATTTCTGCCGGAAATGACAGAGAGCGAGCTATTTACGGTGATGTCTAGCGGAATGGCTCACGTATCAGGCGCGGTCATGGCGGCTTATGTTTTGATCGCCAACGTCGAAATTCGGCATCTGCTCACGGCCGTGATCATGACCGCGCCCGCCACGCTGATGCTGGCCAAGGTGCTGGTCCCCGAGACGGGCAAACCGCTGACGATGGGTACGGTGAAAATCGAAGTTGAGAGGCCTGGCGTGAATATCATCGATGCGGCGTCACGCGGAGCCGCAGACGGGTTGCAACTGGCATTGAATGTTGGGGGGATGCTGATCGCTTTTTTGGGCTTGATCGCGCTGTTGAACGGCATTTTGGGCGCGGTGCACGCGACCCGGGTTTTCGGCTGGCTTCCGGGGACGTTGCAGGGCATCCTGGGCCGGATCTTCGCGCCAGTCGCGTGGCTGCTTGGAGTGAAATGGAGGGATTCTGCCGCTGTGGGCAATCTGCTCGGCACGCGGTTAATTCTGAACGAATTTGTGGCCTATGCGGATCTGGGTAAAATCGGGAACACTCTCGATCCGCGTTCGTTTGTGATCGCCACCTACGCCTTGTGCGGCTTTGCGAACCTGAGCTCCGTCGCGATTCAGGTAGGCGGCATCGGGGCTCTGGCGCCGTCTCGAAAATCGGACTTGGCCCGATTGGGATTGAAAGCCGTGGCCTGCGGAACCATGGCGAATTTTATGTCGGCCTGCATCGCGGGGATGCTGGTGTGAGTTGTAAGTTGCCAGTTATCAGCTGTCAGCCGTCAACTATCAGTCGTGATTTTCAATCGCGGCCCGTGCAGAAGCGCGACTGAACGCTGAAAACGGAATCTTGCTCGGAGGAAAGAATGGCGGGAGTCGGAGTGGTCTTGGGCAGCGGCCTAGGCGCTTTTGCGGAGGCTCTAGAAGACCGCACCGAGACGCCTTATTCACAGATACCGGGTTGGCCAGCCTCAACAGCGGCGGGTCACGCTGGAAAATTAGTGGAGGGCCGGATCGGCGCCACCGAAATTGTCGTGCTGGCCGGTCGCGCGCATCTTTATGAGGGTTACACTCCCCAACAGGTGATCTTCGGAATTCGCGAACTGGGGCGAAGGGGAATTCGAAGCGTCGTGCTAACGAACGCCGCTGGGGCAATCAATACGAATTACCAGCCAGGGGATTTGGTGCTGATTTCCGATCACATCAATCTGCAGTGCATGAATCCCCTTACGGGCCCCAACGACGAGTCGCTGGGGCCGAGATTTCCCGACATGAGCGACGCCTACGCCAACAAGTATCGCGAGATCGCCAAGAGAGCCGGGGAGGAGTTAGGCTTTCCTTTAGTTGAAGGCGTGTACGCGGCGGTGGGTGGCCCCAGCTATGAGACCCCGGCGGAGATTCGCTATCTGCGCGCGATCGGCGCCGATCTGGTAGGGATGTCGACAGCGCCTGAGACGATCGCGGCGAACCACATGGGCATGAAGGTATTAGGCATTTCTTGCGTCACGAACATGGCGGCAGGCGTGTTGCCCCGGAAACTCGACCATGCGGATGTATTGGAGATCGGGGAGCGGGTTCGGGAAAAGTTGACGAAGCTGCTGATGAAAGTCTTGCCAAGACTTGCCGCCGACCAAGCCGCGGGGGAAACTTAGGTTGGTCAACCGGCGCGCCCCCGCGCATCTTGTGTTGCGCGGAGCATGGTGGATTGGGCGTGGCTTTGCACGGCTGCGCCCTGCAAGCCGTAACATCTTTTAACATCACGGTCATCAAAATAATCTATTGGCAATTTGGCGAGGGTCCGCGTAGACTGGCAGCTAAAGCCTCGTCAGCTTGAAAAGTGGGTCAGTTTTCCGCCCCGTTTGCGGCTCCAAGCTTTCGCTAAATCAACTACAAAGGGAGGTAGTTACCTTGATACAGAGAAAGTGTGTCTCCTCAGAAACTCGCGCCACAACGGAAGGGCGTGGCGGCAACTTTTGCTCCGAGCGAGGAGGCCACGGCCTCCTGCGGCGCTATGCGCTTGTCCCGGTGCTTTGCCTCGGGGCAGCAGCGATTTTGAGCGCCCAGGACGCTCCCGCGACGTCATCGACGGCTCCGGCTCCAGCGGCTCCAGCCGGTCCCATGCCGCTCCCGACGCCCTCGATCACCGGGCCCCTTCAAGGGCTTCCTCCGGCGATGTTCGATGCCGGACCTTTCGGGAAAATTGCCGTGAACGGCTTGCTCACGGGCATGGGTTTCGCCCAAAACAATCCCGTCCCGGGCGACGACAACCACCAAGCCGCCTTGAGCAATGGTCAGGTATTTATTCAAAAGGCGGACGGTTGGTTTCAATTTTATTTGCAGGCCGGCGCCTATAACATTCCGGATTTGGGCGTGCCGTTCCTCGCTACCGACAAAACCGTAACCGACTTCTGGGGGCCCGTGCCGGTAGGCTTTCTCAAGCTGCAAGCCGGAAAAAATACTTCGTTTGAAATCGGTTCTCTGCCCACGTTGATCGGCGCGGAATATACATTCTCGTTCGAGAATATGAACGTCGAACGGGGCCTGTTGTGGAATCAGGAAAACGCCGTCAATCGCGGAATCCAGGTGAATCAAACCATGGGCAAATTCACCGCATCGATAAGCTGGAATGACGGCTTCTACTCCAATCGTTACACCTGGATGAGCGGTTCGCTGGCCTATGCCAATGGCCCGCACAGCCTGTCGTTCGTGGCGGGTGGAAATCTGGGTCAGACGAAGTTTCAAACTCTCGCCACGCCAGTGCAAAACAACGGAAGCATTTACAACGTGATTTACACGTACAACAAGGGTTCCTGGATCATCCAGCCCTACTATCAATACACCAGCGTTCCCACCAACGCGGCGATAGGCGTGGCAAAAGGGGCTCACACCAACGGGTTCGCCATCCTTGCGAGTCACGCATTCCCGCACGGCTTTTCACTGCCTGCGCGGTTTGAGTACATCGCCAGCTCGGGGAGCATGAACGACCCCAATGTCGTCAATCTTATGTACGGACCGGGGAGCAACGGCACGTCCTTCACGGTAACGCCGACCGTTCAGGCCGGCGGGTTCTTTGTCCGCGGCGATTTGGGAATTGTTCATGTGGGCAGCTACGCGCCCGGACTTGTTTTCGGCCCCGCAGGCAAAGACAACAATCAATTTCGCGCCGTTGCCGAGTTGGGATTCATGTTCGGCAACAATATCGTCGAAAAAAAGCCGTAACAGATTCGCCAGAGCTAAGGCTTGACGGGCGGGATCGCGTTGGCGCACGAGGATTCGGAGCGTGCACCACTCGTCCCGCCACATTTTTGTTTCTTGTCTCAGAATCTGCGTTTGGCCGTAAGACTGCGCTAACCTATTGGCTTAGCGAACAACCAGTGGCGCCTGCGCCCGAGTCGTCGCTGCCGAGCGGCAACCTGTGATCCACGCTCTTGTTGATTTCTCCCTGCGGAATCGGTTTCTGATACTGACGGTCGCCTGTCTTCTGCTGGTTTGGGGTGGAATCTCCTTCCACAATTTGCCAGTGGAGGCGTATCCCGACGTGGCCAACAACTACGTGACGATCATCACTCAGTGGCCTGGAAGGGCGGCGGAGGAAGTGGAGCAGCAGGTCTCGATCCCGATCGAAATCGCGATGAACGGGATTCCGCATATCACTAGTCTGCGGTCGGTCTCGTTGGCCGGATTGTCGAGCGTGACCATGATTTTCGACGACGAATCGCAGAACGACGCGAATCGCGCCAAAGTGGTGGAGCGCATCACGCAGGTGAACTTGCCGGCGAATTTACAGCCGCAGATTGGAACGGATTGGAGTCCCGTGGGGCAGATTTACTTCTTTACTCTGCGGAGCACCAATCCCAAATACGACGTGATGGAGTTAAAGACGCTAGAAGACTGGGTGGTGGAACGAGCGTTCAAATCCGTGCCAAACGTAGTGGACGTGGCCAGTTTCGGCGGCCAGACGCGCGAATATCAGGTCCGCGTGGATCCCGAAAAACTGGTCGCGTACGGCCTGAGCATCGGCCAGGTGGAGCAGCAGTTGGCAAATAACAACGTGAATGCAGGAGGCAACTTCATCGAGGAGGGGGCTCAGCAGATCAACGTCCGAGGGGTCGGTTTGGTGAATAGCGCGGCTGATATCGCGGAAACCGTCGTCGCGACCAAGAATGGGACTCCCCTGCGCATTCGGGATATCGCTGTGGTTCAGCAAGGCCCGAAGGTGCGGCTGGGCCAGTTTGCACGAGCAAGACACCTTTCCAACGGAAAGATTATCGACAATGACGATGTCGTTTCCGGCATCGTGCTGATGCGCAAAGGCGCCGACTCCGACTCCACGCTCGCGGGAGTTCACGCCGAAGTCGAGAAGCTGAATCATGGCATTCTTCCGCCGGGAGTTCAGATCGTTCCATTCCTGGATCGCAGCGACCTAGTTCATCTGACCACGCATACCGTCCTGCACAATCTGACCGAGGGGATCATTCTGGTTTCCGTGATTTTGTTCCTTTTTCTGGGTAATATTCCCGGAGCGTTAATTGTCACGCTTACGATTCCATTTTCCCTTCTGTTTGCCTCCATTTGCCTTAAAATCGCCGGGATACCCGCGAACCTTTTGTCCCTGGGGGCTTTGGATTTCGGGATGATTGTGGAAGGCGCCGTGGTCATGATCGAGAATATAGTGCGGCTTCTTTCGCACCGGGAAGAGCGCGCAGGCGCGACTATCGACGAAAAGATCGCGCGAGCCGCCCACGAGGTGCAGCGGCCTGTGTTTTATTCGATCGCCATCATCATCACCGCCTATCTTCCGATTTTTACGCTTCAGCGCGTGGAAGGACGTCTATTTAAGCCCATGGCCTGGACGGTGTCGTTCGCTCTTCTGGGGGCGCTGATTTTTTCCATGTTCGTAGCCCCGGTGCTCGCCTCCGTGGTTTTTCCGAGCGGCGCCCGTGAATGGCACAATCCGCTGATGGGCTTCCTCACGCGGGGGTACGATCGCATCCTGGATTGGGCTATCCACTGGCGCTGGGTGACAGCGGGCGTCGTCGTGGCGATTCTAGCTGGAACGCTGTTGCTAGGCCGTACGATCGGTTCCGAATTTCTGCCTCATCTGGATGAGGGCGCTATCTGGGTGCGAGGTACCCTTGCGCCAAGCACCGGGCAAACCCGCGGGACTGAGGTGGCCAACCAAGCCCGGATTCTGCTGTGCTCATTTCCGGAAGTGCCCCAATGCACCAGCCAGGTCGGGCGGCCAGACGATGGAACGGACACAACCGGTTTCTTTAACACCGAGTTTTTCGTGGACCTGAAACCCAGGGAGCAATGGCGCCCGGTATTCCACCAGGACAAGGAACAATTGATCGCGGCCATGCAGCGGGAGCTGGACAAGATTCCCGGCGTGATTTGGAATTTCTCTCAGCCGATTGCAGACAACATGGAGGAAGCAGTCAGCGGAGTGAAAGGAGAACTTGCCCTGAAGCTCTTTGGAAGCGACTTGCGAACCCTGGAGGCAACCGCTCAGGAGATTATTAACGTCATGCGGACGGTCCCGGGGGTAGAGGATCTGGGCTTGTTCCGCGTGATCGGGCAGCCCAATCTGAACTTCACAGTGGACCGGGAGAAGGCCGCGCGTTATGGAATTAACGTATCGGACGTGCAGGATGCGATCGAAACTGCGGTGGGCGGGAACGCCGTGAGCCAGGTTTTGCAGGGCGAACAGAGGTACGATCTGGTGGTGCGTTACCTTCCGGAGTATCGCAATACCAAGGAAGCGATCGAGAATATCCGGCTGGTTGCCCCGAGCGGCGAGCGCGTCTCGCTGGCCCAACTCTGCAAGGTAGAGATAAGAGACGGAGCTGAAGAAATCTATCGCGAAGGAAGCCAGCGCTACGTGGCGATCAAGTACGGCGTGCGAGGCCGCGATCTGGGGAGCACGGTGGAGGAAGCCATGAAGAAGGTCAACTCCCAGGTCAAGCTTCCGGAAGGGTACACGCTTAACTGGGCAGGCGAGTATGAGAGCCAGCAGCGCGCCCAGCGGAGGTTGGCCATCATCATCCCTCTCACGCTGCTAGTGATTTTCTTTATCCTGTACACCATGTTCACTTCGGTGAAGTGGGCTAGCCTAGTATTGTTGAACGTCGCCATGGCTCCGGTGGGCGGCATTTTGGCTCTGTGGCTGACAGGCGCCAATTTTAGCGTCTCCTCGGGCGTGGGCTTTCTCGCGTTGTTCGGCGTTTCGGTTCAGACCGGAGTCATCCTGGTTGAGTATATGAACCAGCTCCGCTCACGCGGGCAGTCGATTCCGCACGCGGCCAGGGAGGGCGCGGTGCTGCGCTTCCGGCCAATATTCATGACCATGCTGGTGGCTTCGCTCGGCCTCGTGCCGGCCGCGATGTCGCATGGGATCGGATCCGATTCTCAACGCCCGTTCGCCATCGTGATTGTAGGCGGCCTTATGGCCGTTCTATTCATGAGCATTTTCCTGCTTCCTACGCTCTATGTCTGGTTTGCGCGCGAAGGCGACACGCTCCCCCCCTTGGAGCCATCGCCCGAGGAAGGCTAGGACGCAAATGCTCAGGCTTGGTCGAATTCTTTTTCCTACGGATTTCTCTGACCGCACGCGTCATGCCGCCCTGTACGTGGAGGCGATGGCCAGCCACTTCAAGGCCGAGGTGATTCTGCTGCACGTGGTGCAGCCGCCCACTTACAATACTCCCCTCGAAGACGCTCTGGGAAGCCGCTGGGAAAGCTTCGACAAGATTTTCACCGAGCGCGGCGTTCCGCTGAAGCGGCTGACCGAGCACGGAGAGCCAGCCGGCCGAATCGTTGAATGCGCACGGGCGAACAGCGTGGACCTGATCATGATGCCCACCCACGGCCTGGGCGTGTACCGGAGATTGATCATCGGCTCGAATACCGCCAAGGTGCTGCACGATACGGAACGTCCCGTGTGGACCGGCGTGCATATGGAGAGTGCGCTCCCGCCGCCCCGAGCCGACGTCCAGCGCGTACTGTGCGCGGTCGATCTCAAACCCCACAGCGCGCAAGTGCTTCAATGGGCCTCTGGGTTCGCTCGCAGCTATGGAGCTTCGGCAACGGCAGTCCACGTCACGGCCAACTCCGTGCGCGCCCGGCCCGCTCTCGACGGCTTGCGACAGACTGCGGGGTGTGACATCGCGGTTCGGATCGAGGCGGGAAATCCCGCGAAAGTGGTCGCGCATGTTGCGAAAGAGATGGCGGCCGATCTTTTGGTGATCGGCCGTTCTTCCCTCGGAGAAGTGCCGGGACGGCTGGAGATCACGGCGTATTCCATCATCCGGCGGTCCCCATGCCCGGTAGTGAGCGTTTGAGGAAAACCCTATAACACTCCGTCGTTATGCACGACTTTTCCGCCGACCAGCGTCAAGACCGATCGGGTGCGCTTGAAGTCCTCGTCGGAAACTGTGAAGCAGTCGCGATCTAACACCGCCAGGTCGGCATGATTGCCGGGCTCGATCGAGCCCAGATCGTCCTCCCAAATGAACCATTTATTGGCGGCAGTGGCGAGCCAGAGGACTTCCTGGCGCGTGAGAGTCTGGTCCCCGAGAACTTGCTGGCCCGCAAGATTCCGGCCGGTGACGATGGTCGAGAAATTCAGCCAGGGATTGATCAACGTGACGTCGCCGCCGTCGGAGTGGTAACCCTTGTGGATGGGATGATTCATCAGCATTCTGTAAGGCGGTCCGACGTTGGTCCCGGTACGCAACGGCCCCCAGCCCACCAACACGCCCATACCCATCGCGTTCATCCGGTTCGCCAGGTCCATTGAAAATTCGGGAATGTGCGAGATAATCCAGCGGAGTCCGGAAAGCGGAACTTCGGCGTTCACCGTTTCGCGATCCTTGATTTCGTTAGTGACCATGGCAAGATTGAGGGCATGGTCTTCGGCCCGCCATCCGGCCTTTGCGATGGCGCGGAGACCCGCGATTCCGCCGCCGGTAAACTCCCCAATGCCGCCGGTCTTGAGCCAATCGTCGCCAAAAAAAGGAAACGAGTACTTCAGCCGCTGCGATAGGGTCGGCAGCGGCGGGTTAGCGGAGGGTGAGTCCTGATGCAGAAAGTCGATCCGTAAGCGAACGGGCATCGCGTTGTCGCGATGAACTGCGAGGAACGGCTCGTGCATGGTGAATGTGTTCTCATTGGCGACGCCGCCGGAGGGTGCGTCGGAGTGGAAGGCTCCGCAATCGCGAATCGTGGTGACGCCCAGGCGAGCGTAGTAGTTCAGTGCGTCGAGCGCAGAGCGCTTCCGAGTTTCCGGGGTCAGCAATTCTTTCCGCAGCGTGAAAAGGGCGGCTTGAAGCGCTGGTCCGGAAATCGCGCCATCGGCGGCGACGGTCACACCTTTGGATTCCAGCCATGCCTTGCCCTGGCTATTCGTTCTTGCGCCCCCTTGCGCCGCCTGGATATAGACCGGGCGGTTGACGGCATCGAGTTCGGGCAGGGTGGGAAGGCGGCCCTCCATAAACTGCATGGCTGAGATCGGGCCGATGGCGGTGATGAACTCTCCGGAAGGAACTTCGGCGCTGCGCGTTTTCAGGGCTGAAATGGCGTCTGAAATGGTGAAAACGTGTTCCAGGGGCGTGTGCCAGCCGGGCCGGTTTCCGACGAGCACGATGTGATTATGCGCGTCGATCAGGCCCGGGATGACGGTTCTGCCCTTGAGGTCGGCGCGCCGTACGGCTCTGGGCGCAGCGAAGCCGTTTCCGACGGCGGCGAAGCGGCCGTTCTGGATCAGGAGCCGCGAGACGACGCGATTGTTTGCGTCCATCGTATGAATTTTGCCGTTGACCAGGAGGAGGTCTTCGGCCGCCGGTCGCGGCTGCGCGATCAGCCTGGCGCCACGCCATCCGGCAAGAGCAAGCGCGGCCGCGCCGCCAAGGAAGCGTCTGCGTAAGATCCGGGCCATCGTCTACTGTGGGCTTGAATTGCGCATTTGAAAAGGCGCGCTTTTGACGATGCCCAAAATCAGCGAAGAAAACCGATAGTCCTGCTTCGAGGCATCGCGAACAATGGCGCGAACGGTAGGAATGTCGTAATACGCAAGTCCGCGGCCTAGCGCGTACACGAGCAGCTTTTCGGTCATCGTTCCAACGAAAATCTCCGGCTGCCGAAGCAGGGCCTGGCGCAACTCTACAGGACCATTCACTTTCGTGCCGTCCAGCATCTGGCCGGAGGCGTCGATGGGGGGGCCATGCGTGCCGCCTTCGCGCGTGCGCCATGCTCCGACAGCGTCGAAATTTTCGAGAGCAAAGCCGATTGGATCCATGATTTGATGGCAGCTTGCGCAATATGGGTTGGAACGATGTTGCTCCATGCGCTCGCGCATAGTGAGGACTCTGCCGCCCGAGCCGTCATTCTCATTCAAGGGCGGAACGTTGGCGGGCATGGGCGGCGGAGGGGCGCCCAGCAGGTTGTCCATGATCCATTTGCCGCGAACGACGGGCGAGGTGCGGTCCGTGTGGGAGGTGACCATGAGAATGCTTCCCTGTCCCAACAAGCCCCGGCGGGCTTCATCGGTAATGACGACCCGGCGGAAATGGCTGCCGTAAATATTCGGGATGCCATAATGTCTGGCCAGCCGCTCATTGAGAAAGCTGTAGTCGGCCGTCATCAGATCCAGGACGTTGCGGTCCTCGCGCATTACGCTGGAGAAGAACAATTCGGTTTCATGCACGAAGGATTGACGCAGATTGTCGTCGAAATCCGGGAAATCGACGGAATTCGGAATCATGCTGTGCAGATTGCGCAGGTAGAGCCACTGTCCCGCGAAATTGGCGACCAGCGCTTCGGCTTTCGGGTCCGCAAGCATGCGGCGAGTCTGCCGTTCGAGCACGAAGGGATTACTCAGCTGGCCTTGGCTTGCGACGCGCAAAAGCTCGTCGTCGGGAATGCTGCTCCACAGAAAGAAGGAAAGGCGCGAGGCCAAATCGAGATCGCGGATGCGATGAGCAGACGCCGGACCGGTTCCATCCGCGTCGCGCTCGGCGCGGATAAGAAATTTCGGGCTTGCGAGGAGGCGCTGGAGAGCCAACTGAATGCCGGCGTCGAAACTCTTCGCCTCGTGGCCGGCGCGGTAGAAGGCAAGCAACTTCGCGAGGTCGCCGGGCGTGTCCGTCCCGCGATAGGCTCGGTGGACCAGCGTGGAAAGGATCTTGGCGGCGCACGCCTCTTCGCCGGCTGTGTCGGCCGGGCGGCAGATGAAAATCCGGCGGCGGCTCGGAGTATCGCTGGGACCTGTGGCGCGGAAAGGTCCGGTGACAGTGACAGTATCTATGTGGGGATGGCCGCTGGGATCGAGAGTGTCATTGGAGCTGCGTATGAAAGGCTGCAAACGGAGCGTGTTCTCGGCCGAGCTCTTTTTCAAAAAGGCGACTGCAATCTCGTGTGGACCCGCGGTTAAGCGAACGCGCGCCGTAAAGCGCGCTTCAATGGCGTCGGCAGCCGCGGTAATGTTTTCGAGCGCCGCTCTAAAGTCCGCATCTCCGCCGAATGAGGCTAAATGAACGCGCTCGCCATCCACGGAGATTTCCAGTTGGTTTGGATATTCCAGTCCGCGCATGGCCCCGAGATTTGTACGGAACAGCTTGGTTTGAAAAACATATTCGCCATCCAGCGGCAAAGTGGCGTGGACCAAGAGGCCGCCGACGGTCCCGATAGGAAGTCCATCGATGTGAACGTCCTGCGACGCGTCTTGGCGCACTCGGAAAACCTGGCTCTCCGTGCCGGTATCGGGATCGCTCACAGCCAGGGCGCTGATCTTGCCGGCGGCGTCAAGATAACGCTCCAGAAGAACCGGTGAAGCGCCCAGCACGTCTGCGACATTGTCGAATCCGTAGGCGGAATCGTCGGGAGGAAGCAAAATGGTGGAATCCACATCGAGCGCGAGCAAATCGCGAATGGCGTTGGCGTACTCGGCTCGATTCAGACGATGCGCCAAGGGCCGCCCAGGATTTGGATTCGACGCAGCCGCCCGGTCCAACTGGTTTGCAAGCCAGGAGACGAGCCCTCGGCGGGTGGAATCGTCAGGATGAGGCGCGTCGGCCGGCGGCATCATGCCAACCCGCACCTTGCGAATCACTTTTTCCCAGATTTCCGCGTTTTCGGGAACGCGCGCCAGGTCGAGCTTTTCCAGCGAAAGGCCTGCGGTTCTGAGTTGATCGCTGTGGCAGGTCACGCAGTAGTTATCCAAAATGGCGCGGTAGTCGGGCTGCGATTGTGCGGCGGCCAGCAGTGAGAGGCCTATCAGTCCAGTAGCAATCCCGGTCGGCTTGCTCATTTGGGTGTCCTGCCCGGCTGGTGCGCAACGTCCTTTTCGTCTTCGAGACAGATGTGTTCGAATACGTCGCTGTCAGGTAGGAGCTTCTCGACAAAGTTGATGACGATTGGACGGGTGAACACTTTCGGATCTTCCACGGTCACAGCAACCTCCAGATGGCCAAAATCGCGGCGATGAAAACGCTCCTGAACCCGCATGTCCTCGCTGTGGCCATGGCCGCGCGCATCTAGCCAGCTAAGATCGTTGAATCCGCGCGTGTCCACTACAAGGGTTTCTCCTTCCCAGTGCCCAACCGAATAGCCGAGCCAGGTGGGAGACGGATCGAAGGGAATCTGACGTCCATCCGTGAAGACTTGGCGAAAGATCGTCTCCACTTCATAAAGCATCACCACTTCGCCGGGCGTCTGAATGATTTTGAACGGCTCCGGCAGCAGGTCGGCGTGCGGCACCCCGTCCGGTAGGCACTGCTGGCTGGGGCCGACGGTCCCAGGCTGCCCGTGCTTGCTAAGCAGTTCCGCGCCAAAGGCCGTGAGCGGTTCTTCGCCACGCTTGAAATCGGAGAGGATGTCTCTGAAATATTTGGAATTCGGCGACTCGCCCAGGCCATAAAGCCCGCCGGGGCCGCGAGGCTCGGCTTCGACCTGCCAAACTCCCGAAAGATCAGGCTTTCCATTGATGCGAGGCGCCGGCCCAGTCATATCCACCTTGCCGTCGGGGGTCCGCGGAGCCCCGGGAGTGGGTTGGTTCAGCCACTGCGCGCGTGCGCACAAGCAGGTCCCTGCGAACGCCGCGATCCAAAGATGACGAAGCATGCTCTTCATTAAACTACAAAAAGCCCGCGGAGTGGGGCTCTTCAAGATCATGCGATATCAATTCCTGACGGACACATATGAAACCGAGATTCTCAAGACGTTGAGCGTCTGGAGCATGTTCCGCGATAGTGATCTCACGCGCCGGCCAAGCGACATGGATGCTCGCGGACGCAGCCCGCTAGAGCACATGATTCATCAATGCTTGAGCGAAGATGCGTGGTTCAAGAACATGTTTGGCATTCAGGTGACGGCAAGCCCGGTTCCCGAGCGGGAAGCCAGACTCGATTTCATCCGCGCCTACGCGCGCGACAGCTCGGCGAGGCTTGCCGCCTTGAAGCAGAAAGAAGAAAAATGGTGGGAAGAGACGGCTGAATTCTTCGATGTGCAACGCTCTCGCGCCTGGATCATGACGCGGAGGCTCCTGCACTCCGCGCATCACCGCGGTCAGCAAACGGCCCTGCTGCGGATGCTCGGCCGGGACGTACACAGCACTTACGGGCCTACCGCAGATACAGGTGGTCTGCGCGCGAACGGCGCGCGAACCATTTATGCTTACGGGAGCCTTGAAGAATTGCTCGACGATGGCCTAAAGAATCCGCTGCCGGGCGCGGGTGAGCGAAAGCCAACCGAGCGCGTGTGACTTGTAAATATGGACTACCGCGCGCGAGCTATCCGTGAGCTGGACGCCCCGAAAGAGAGCTGGGGGCGTTCAAATTCCCAGCAAGACTCCGATCACGGAAAACGCAAACGCCCGGCGCTGGGCTTGGCCTTCGCTGGAACCTCGGCATCCAGGCGGGGCGGGGCGTCCGGCTCGGCGCCGGTTTTGCCCGTCTCACCACTACGCGCCGCCTCGCTACGCTCGGCTTCGCTCCGTTCCGCGACGGGCAAAACCGCAGGGGGAGCCACAGAAAGCTTCTTCTTCTGCATGCTGATTCATCCTTCCGCCCGGCTCGTTAATTTACGGCCACGGAATGTGTCTCAGGCACGGAGGGCGCCGCAATAGCGGATCGCTGGGGATTGCTCGCTTTGGAAGCGAAACGCAAAGGCAAGGCCTTGTCCGCTATTGATGGACTCCTCGCCGCCACCGCACTCCATCACAACCTTACGGTTGTTTCCAGGAACGCCAGCGACGTTACGACGGCGCAGGTTCAGGTTTTGTATCCTTGGGAAGCCTAGGTCAATTCCTGTAGGAGGATGTAAGGACGCGATTCGATGAGTCGTTTAAAATGTGGTGCGAACGGGGAGGGTCGAACTCCCATGCCCTTGCGGGCGCTGGAACCTAAATCCAGTGCGTCTGCCAGTTCCGCCACGTTCGCGTCCGGCTACGGAGACCCGTGACTGCTGGCATTATAACGTGCCGGCGCCGCTCGATCCGCTCACGGATTGGAACGGCAGATACGCCGCGCCGTAGAGGCCGGCCTCGCTACCCAGTTTCGCGGGTTCTATGCGAGTGGGAGCCGTGCGGTAAGTCAAGCTGCGGCGCTCCACCTCCCGGAGCATCGCAGGGGCAAAAAATTCCCAAGCGGGTAGAGGGCCCCCGCTCAGCAGATACAGCGGAAAGTTGAAAATGTTCACCAGACTGGCGAGCGCGATTCCCAGCGCCTCGCCCATCGTGCGAAAGACGGCGCGGGCCCGATCGCTCCCTTCCACGGCGAGTTGGTAAACGTCGCGTGAGGTTAATCCTTGGCCAAGGTTCAGGAGCCGTCCCATGGCCGCTATGGCGGTCGCGGAGGCGTGCTTTTCCAGACAACCGTTGTTGCCGCAGCCGCACGGATTCCCATTGGGCGAAATGGTAAGGTGCCCGATCTCTCCGGCCATCCCCAGAAAGCCGTGGAGAATGCGTCCTCCGGAGATAATTCCCCCGCCGATACCCGTCCCAAGGGTCAAAAGAACCAAGTCGTTCACGTTCTGGCCGGCGCCGACCCATTTTTCGCCCAGCGCGGCTGCGTTGGCGTCGTTCTCAAGGATGACTTTATATCCAAGCATCTGCTCGATCTGGTCGCGTATGGGATAACCATTGAAGGCGGGAGCATTACCCCACCGCGCGATAATCCCCGTCTCCAGGCGGATGAAGCCCGGAACGCCGATGCCAACTCCGGCTAACGTTTGCCCTTGCATCCGCCTTCGCAACTCTTCGATCGAGGCAACCATGTCGGCCACGACTGCCGCGGGACCCTCCTGAATGGCGGTGCGGCCGCTGATCGTTTCGAAGATAACGCCCCGCTCGCTGACAGCGGCGGCGCGCAAATTGGTCCCGCCTAAGTCGACTCCGATGGAATATGATGGCATCGCAACCTTCCTGAGCTATCCTAAACCGTATGAAGATAGTCGTTGCGGGCCAGGGCGCTTTCGGAATAAAGCATCTCGAGGCTCTGGCTCATATTCCCGATATCGAGGTGGTCTCCTTGGCCGGGGGCAACCCGGCCGGAACGGAAGAAGTCGCGAAAAGATTCAAGATTTCCCATTGGACTTCGGATCTCGCTGAGAGCCTCAAGCAGCCAGGCGTCGAAGCCGTTATCCTGACGACTCCTACGCAGCTCCACGCTCGGCAGGCTATCCAGTGCATGCGCGCCGGCAAGCACGTGATGGTGGAGATTCCTATGGCGGACACGCTCGAAGATTCCGAAAAGATTGTTCAAGTGCAGAAAGAAACCGGGCTGGTGGCGATGGCAGGCCATACGCGGCGCTTCAATCCGAGTCACCAGTGGGTTCATAAGAGGATCCAAGCGGGCGAGCTAAAGGTCCTGCAAATGAACGTGCAGACTTATTTCTTCCGCCGCACCAACATGAACGCGGCGGGAAAGCCCAGAAGCTGGACCGATCATTTACTGTGGCACCACGCCTGCCATACCGTGGACCTGTTCCAATATCAGACCGGCGAACCCGCGGCGGTCGCGCAGGCAGTGCAGGGGCCCGTTCATCCGGAACTGGGCATCGCCATGGATATGGGGATTCTGCTGAAGACAGCTTCCGGCGCGGTGTGTACGCTCTCCCTTTCTTTCAACAATAAAGGGCCACAGGGGACGTTTTTCCGCTACATTTGCGACAACGGGACCTACGTTGCCTATTACGACGATCTGGTGGACGGAGAGCAGAACAAGATCGACCTTTCGCAAGTGGCCGTTTCAATGAACGGCATCGAGCTTCAGGACCGCGAGTTCTTTTCGGCCATCAAAGAAGGGCGGGAGCCGAATGCAAGCGTCGGCCAATGCCTGAGCGCCATGCGGACTCTGGACCGGCTGGAGCAATGC
>DATGLY010000026.1:0-8473 GCA_035293905.1 Bryobacteraceae bacterium | reverse complement strand
CGGGCTCGGTGCGGGGGCCGGTGGAGCGGGCGGCGTTGTTGCGATTCGCGGCGGCGCGCTGGGAATCGGGGGCAAGTTGCGGTTTCATAAGAAGAACCTCCGATTTGTTTTTGAGGAGGGGAAAGGGGAGAAGAGGGCGGGGTTTGGTGGGATGTTGGTGAAGGGGCTGAGGTTATAAGATTTGACGGAAGGGGAATGGCGGGGCGCCCCTGAGGTCAATCTAAATCGGCGCGGGCATCCATCGCCAAGCCTCCGCTTTCGTTTTGGGCCCAGAGGAGGACCTGATTGCCCTCGGGCCGGCCGCAGATGAAGAACGGCGCAACATCGAAAAGCGGACTGACGGCGCGGAAGGAGAAGCGGGAGACGTTCGATTGGGGAAGATTCCGGCGGAGCAGGTCGAGCAGGAGGGTGGCAATCAGAGGGCCGTGGACGACAAGGCCCGGATAAGCTTCGGTTTCGACGGCATAGCGGCGATCGTAATGGATGCGGTGGGCATTGAAGGTGAGCGCCGAGTAACGGAACAGAAGAACGTCGTCCGGGCGGACCGCTTGCGACCAGAGCGGGAGGGCGGGGGGCGGAGGAGGGCTGGAGCTGGCATGGCCGCGATAGACGAGATCCTGCTCTTCCATCACGGCGAGGCCTTGCCGGTCGGCGATTTCATGCCGGACCACTACAAAGATCAGATCGCCCGTGCGGCCTTGCTTATGGGCGACATCGGCGATGCGGGAGACGCGGGTGACAGGCTGGCCGATGCGCAAGGGGCGGTGAAATTCGAAGCGGCCGCCGGCCCACATCCGGCGCGGCAGAGGGACGGGGGGAAGGAATTGGCCGCGTTTGGGGTGGCCGTCCGGGGCAAGCTCGCTTTGGCGATGCCGCGGCAGGAAATAGAGCCAATGCCAGAGAGGGGGCAGGGGATCGCCGGTTTTGGGCTCGGGGTCGGAGCGGTCCAGAGTGGCCGAGAGAAGGGCGGCGGGCGCGGGGGTCACTTGGTCCGAGGCGGTTTCGGTGCGCCCGATCCATTCCCGCAGGTGTACGATATCCATTTGACTCAATATATGACCGATCAAAATGTAGGCTTTATCGGCGTGGGCCGGATGGGCGGGCGGATGGCGCGACGGCTGATCGAGGGCGGATACGCGCTCACCATTTACGACACCAGCGAAGCCGCCATGAAGCCGTTTGTGGAAATGGGCGCCAGGCGGGCGAGTTCGCCCGCGGCTGTGGCTTCGGCGGCCGAAATCGTGCTTGCGAGCTTGCCGACGCCGCCGGTGGTGCAGTCGGCGGCGCTCGGGCCGAACGGCGTGGTGGAAGGAAGCCGCGTCAAGATTTTCGTGGATACTTCCACCACGGGATCGATTTACGCCAAGCGAGTAGCGGAAGGGCTTGCGGCCAAGGGGATCGCGGCGGTGGATGCGCCGGTGAGCGGGGGGCTGGGAGGGGCCGAGCGCGGGACGCTGGCGGTGATGGTTTCCTGCGCGGATGAGATCTTCGAGGCAGTGAAGCCGGTGCTGGGGCGTTTGGGCAAGCTTTTTCTGGTGGGCCGCCAGCCGGGCCAGGGCCAGACGATGAAGCTGCTGAACAATCTGCTTTCGGCGACCGCCATGGCGATCTCTTCGGAAGCGGTGGTGATGGGCGTGAAGGCCGGGCTCGACCCGAAGCAGATTGTGGAAGTGATCAATTCCGGCACGGGGCGCAATAGCGCGACAGAAGACAAGATTCCGCGCTTCGTGATCCCGCGCACGTTCAACCTGGGCTTTGCGATTGGGCTGTTGAACAAAGATATCCGCCTGTGCATGGAGGAAGCCGAGGCGCTGGGCGTGCCGATGGTGGTGGGAAGCGCGGTGAAGCAACTGCTTGCGATCACCGCGGGAAGCGAGGGCGCGGAGGCGGATATGTCGGAGATTGTGAAACCGGTGGAGCGGTGGGCGGGCGTACAAGTTGGCCAAGCGGCGAGCAGCCAAGGAAAAGGTTAAAGGAGGCAAGTGGATAAGGCAACATTCGACAAAGGTCTGAGCATCCGGCGCGAAGTGCTGGGCGCGGAGTTCGTGGATCACGCTTTTGCGACGGCGGACGATTTCAATCGTCCGCTTCAGGAGTTGGTGACGCAATATTGCTGGGGCGAGGTTTGGGGCCGTCCGGGGCTGGACCGTAAGACGCGCAGCCTGCTGAATCTGGCGATGCTATCCGCGCTGAACCGGCCGCATGAAGTGAAGATGCACGTGCGGGGGGCTCTGAAAAACGGAGTGACGAAGGACGAGATCAAAGAGGTTTTTTTGCAAGTGGCGATCTATTGCGGCGTGCCGGCGGCGGTGGATAGTTTCCGGACGGCGAGGGAAGTGTTCAAAGAGCTGGGGGTTTGAGCTTAGAGGACGGGCACGAAGACGGCTCGGGCGACGGATTGGACGGCGATGTCGAATTCGTCGAAGGTTTCCGGGACGCGGCCGAGTTGGATATCGATCTGGTAAGTTCCGGGGATGTCGCCGGCGGGGGCGACGCTGAGCACCTTGGAGCGGGCCGCGAGGGCGGTGACGGCGGGCGGCGGACCGGCGACAGGCATGCCGATTCGGTCGGTGTAGCGGATCAGGATGGAGAGATCGGATTCCAGGGGCGCGCCGCCGGCGTTCAACTGATTTTGGTTGAGGACGGTGATGTTTTCCACCGACGATCCGGGCACGCCGAACCAATAGGGGATGCGGGTGGCGGTATTGGTTTGCGCGCCGGTAATGGACAGGTATCCATCGTAAACGCCGGCGGCGAGCCCGGAAGCAGACAGGGCGACGTGGATGGTTTGCGAGGCGCCGGGAGCAAGAGAGAAGGAGGCGGGGTCGACGGAAGGGCTTAGCGATCCATCGATGGGATTTACCGTTACGGTGAAGGCATCGGGAGCGGGTCCGACGTTGACGACCTGCAGCGGCAGAGACTGGTTCACCTGGCCGGGCGCGGTTTGAAAGTTGAGGGAGGAAGGGACGGCGGCGAGATCGTTTTGCAAGGCGGCGAGGAGATCGAGCTCTCCCGAGCCGGCGACCATGGGAGGGAGGGGCGCGCCATCGGGGGCGGGCGGGAAGGAAGAGGCGCTGTTGACGAGCAGCGAGCGGTATTGCGGGGGGGTTAGGCCGGGGCGGGCGCTTTCGAGCGCGGCCAGACTTCCGGCGACGAAGGGGGCGGCGAGGCTGGAGCCGGAGGCGATGAGATAGGGGAAGGCAGGATCGTTGGAAGTGGCGTTGGCGGTAAGAACCTGCGCGTCCAACACGTCGAGTCCTTGGCTATCGAGGGCGACGTAATCGCCTCCGACGGCCAGCAGATCGGGCTTGATATTGCCGGCGGAGGTGGGGCCGGCGGCGGAATAGGTGGCGACGCGGCTGGAGTTGGCGAGCGGGAAGGGCGTGAGGGCGGCGAAATCGAGCGAGGCGGTAAGAGAGGAGCTGGCGGAAATGGCGGATTTCAGAGTTAGCCCGTCCGATTGGGAGATGAACAAGGCGGGCAGAGAGGCGTCGGTCAAAGCCATATTAAGGAGGCCGGAGCCGCGATTATTGTAGACGACGGCGGCGACAGCTCCGGCGGCGGCGGCATTGTCGAGCTTGGCGTTGAAGGAGCAGGAGCCGCGTTGGATGAGCGCAATCAGGCCGGCGAGGCTAGCATCGGGGAGGGTTTCGCAAGCCAATCCGTCGCCGTCGATTTGGGCGACGTCGACGATGGAAGCCGAGATGGGATCGGATAGATCGGGCGAATTCAAATCGGCGGAGGCGTCGGGGATGGCGGCCTGAAGGGGGGCCAATCCGGCGACGTTCACGGCGTAATCGAAGATGCGGCGATTGAAGACGGCGCCGGCGGCGATGGCGTCGGGCAGGAGCGCGGGGAGGCCAATGCTGTTGGGGGCCTGGCCGCCATGGGGATCGAATCCATCATTGCCCGCGGCGACGACCATCAGAATTCCGGCGGCGACCACGTTGTGGATGGCGCGGGCTTCGGGGCCCGATTCATCCGACAAGAACAGGGAGGGTCCGCCGGCGCTGTAGTTGGCCACGACCTGCAAGGCCGGATTCGCGGTGGCGGCCTGAAAGGCCGCGGCATCGCCGACCAGATCGTCGAGAGCGGCGAGCAAGGCGGACAGATCGCAGCCGCCGCCGTCGTCACAAACTTTATAATTGCCAAGCCAGGCCCCGGCGGCCACGCCGGCGATGGGATTTTGGGGGTAAGCGACCGGGCGGGAGCAAAGGGCGACGGCGGGGTCGGCGCAATTGAGCGTGGGGAGGTTGGGGAGACCGGCCGCAATCATGGCGACGCCGGCGCCATGGCCGAGCCTATCGACGCCTCCGGTTCCGATGTAATCGCGAGAGACGATGACCTTAGAGTTGGTGTTGGAAGCTTCAGCTTCGCTGGAGGCGAGGGGGAAACCGGAGGGAAGCGGGGCGGTGAAACCCTGGAAGCCAGGATGGTTTATATCGATGCCGGTATCGAGGATGGCGATGAAAGTTCCGGCTCCGGCGGAAGAGGCGCCGCCGGGAAGGCTGGCCCACGCCGCCGTGACGCGCTGCGCAATGACGGCCTGGTCGAGAACCGCATGAAATCGTTTTTCGGGATAGACGGCGCGGACGCCGGGCAGGGCGCGGAGCCGCGGCGCGGCGAAATCGGCGATTTGAACCGCCATGCCGTTAAAGACCGTATGGTAGCGGCGGAGGACGGCGCCGCCTAAGGCTTGAATAGCGGCCTGCTGGAGGTCTTGGGCGGCGAGGATCTGGGCGCGGCGAGCGGCCATTTGCGGGGCCGAGTCGGCCAGGCGCGCGCGCGCGGCGATGGCCGAGGCCACGGCCGGCTCGGCGTCGAATTCGACGATATAGCGGCCGGGCACAGCCTGAGCGAGCGCGGCGGCGGCAAAAAGGCATGCGCAAACCGGAAATAAAGCGGCGCATGAAGGCCAATGGCGCCGATCGATTGGACGGGGACGTGCCATCACCTACTAAATCGGACGCGGAGGGGAATGTCATTAGGGACAGGGAGCCGAGCGGAAGGCTAACGGCTGCCCAGGCCAAGAAGGACGCAACCGGCCAGAATCAGGCCCACGGCCATGAACTTGGGGCGGGTGAGGGACTCGCCGAGGAGGAGGTTGGACCACAGCAGGGTCCAAACCGAGCCGAGCGAGACCATGGGATAGAGCACGCTCAACTCGCCGTTTCGCACGCCGACGACGTAGAAGACCGAGGACAGCAGATAAAAGGCAATTCCCAGGGCGAGGCGCCAATTGAGGAGCAGGGACTGAAGACGGCGATTCAAATGGCCGGCGCCGATTTTGAGAAAAACGGCGCCGAAACTGCCAATGACGGTGCCGAGCACGACCCAGGCGACGGAAACCAGGGGAGTTTTCATTGGCTGGAGGCTTTTCCGAGCACTCCGACGCCGGCGATAATGACGGCCACTCCGGCGATCTTGAAGGAATTCATAGAATCGTGAAACATGACCACCGAGAGGACGGTGACCCAGACATAGCCGAGAGTCAAGACGGGATAAAGCAGCGACAGGTCGCCTTTGCGCAAGGCGAGGACGAACAGAACGGTGCTTGCGCCGAGCAAGGCGTAACCGGAAAACAGCAGGGGCTTGGTGACGATGCCCAGGGCGGTTTCCAGCATAGTGGGATGGCCGCCTAGGGAAGCAGTGCCGAGCTTAATACAGGCCTGGGAAGCGGCATTGATAAAAGTGCAGAGCAATACGGCTAACATGGCCCGGCCCTGGCGCCGCGGGGGCGCCGATTTGGGCGGAGCTTCGACCGTGTGCATTCACCCAGGATAGCCGAGTCTGTTTCGGGAGCGCTGGCGCGAATTTACTCCAGGTTAAGCGACTGCTCGCGCATTTTCTCGATGGCGGCTTTGGCGCTTAAAGCGCATTCGGCGATGCGCAATCCGGGGCTGGCCGCGCCGCCGGACTTCGACAGGATGGTATTGGCTTCGCGGTTCATTTCCTGAAGCAGAAAATCGAGCTTTTTGCCGAGCTCGCCGCCTTGATCGAGCAGAGCCAGGAGCTGGGCGGAATGGATTTGCAGGCGGGCGAGCTCTTCGCCGATGTCGCTGCGCTCGGCAAGGAGAGCGGCTTCCTGGGCGAGGCGGTGAGGGTCGATGGGGGCGGCGGCGAGCAGCTCGTGGAGCTTTTGGGCGAGGCGGTTTTGAAAGAGGGCGGCGGCGCCGGAGCGGAGGGACTCCATGGCGGCGACGGCGGCGGAGACATCGGCGGCATGTTTGCGGATCTCGGCGGCGAGCTCAGCGCCTTCGCGCTCGCGGAAGGCGTTCCATTCATGCAAGGCGTCGGCGAGGGCATCCAACAGGGCGGCTTCGGCGCCCTCGGGGGGATCGTCGCCGGCTCCGGCGGGGGCGAGGACGCCGGGCAGGCGGAGGGCGGCTTCGAGATCGGGCTGGAGGGGGAGATTATATTCGGCGGCGGCGTCGCGAAAGACGCGCAGGTATTGCTCCAGCAAGGGCTTATTGAAAGAGACGCGGGCGGGGCGAACGGGCTCATCCTGGAGGGCGACGCGGACATCGACGTGGCCGCGGGCCACGTGGCTTTTGACCAGGGCGCGGACGGCGACTTCGAAAGGGTCAAAAGCTTCGGGGGCACGGATGTGCACGTCCAATCCGCGATGATTGACGCTTTTCACGCTGACCAGGATCTGGCCGGCGCCCAAGGGGCGCCTGGCGCGGGCAAAGCCGGTCATGCTGCGGACAGGCGTCATGGGGGATCAGGCATCGGCGGCCAGGAATTGGAGGTGGTGGAGGCGGCGATAGATTCCGCCGCGGCGGAGGAGCTCCTCGTGGGTTCCGGTTTCGGCGATTTTGCCGCGGTCGAGGACGACGATGCGGTCGGCGCGGCGCACGGTGGAAAGCCGGTGGGCGATGACGATGACGGTGCGATGGGCCATGAGGGTCTGCAAAGCCTGCTGGACGAGCAGTTCGGATTCGGTATCGAGGTGAGAGGTGGCTTCGTCCAAGATCAAGATGGGCGCATTTTTCAGCAAGGCCCGCGCGATGGCCAGGCGCTGGCGCTGGCCTCCGCTGAGCTTCTGGCCGCGCTCACCGATCAAGGTTTGATAACCGGAGGGCAGGCGGGAGATGAACTCTTCGGCGAGGGCGTTGCGGGCGGCTTGGCGGACCTGCTCGGCGGTGGCGTGGCGCAAGCCGTAGCGGATGTTGTTTTCGACGGTGTCATTGAACAAGAAAGTATCCTGGGCGACGATGCTGATTTTGTCGCGGAGGGAAGAGAGGCGGAGATCGCGGACATCGCGGCCGTCGATGCGGACGGCGCCCGAGGTGACGTCGTAGAAGCGGGGAACGAGGTTGACGAGGGTGGTTTTGCCGGCTCCGCTGGGACCGACGAGGGCCACCACGGCGCCGGCGGGAACCTCGAAGGAGACGGCTTGGAGCATGAAGCCGCCGGGCTCTCCGGGATAGCGGAAGCCGACGTTTTCAAACTGAATGGATTTTTCGAATCGGGGCAGGCGGGCGGCGCCGGGCTTTTCTTGAATCTGGCGGGGCCGGTCCAGATATTCGAAGACGCGCTGGGAGGCGCCTAGGGCCTGCTGGAAGATGTTGTGGATGCCGGCCAGGCGTTTGACGGGCTCGTAGAGCCCGAACAGGGCGACGAGGAAGCGGGTGAACTCGCCGGTGCTCATGGCGCCGGCCTTGATCTGCTGGCGGGCGTAGGAGAGCAGGGCGACGATGGTGATGGCGGCGAAGAATTCGATCAAGGGCGAGGCGAGGGCTTGCTGGGCGACATAGCGCAGGTTGCTGCGGCGGAGCCTGGCGGCGTGGTCGCGGAAGCGATTGGACTCAATCTCTTCGGCGCCGAAGGATTTGACGACGTGGTGACCGCTGAGGGTTTCCTGAAGGACCTGGTTCAACTCGGCGGCGTCGTCCTGGGCGCGGCGGGTGGTGCGGCGGATTCTTCTACCGATGCGGAGGGTGGGCAGCAGGACAAAGGGAAGGAGAGTGACGCTGGCCAGGGCGAACTTCCAATCGGTTTGAAAGACGACGGCGGCGACGGCCACGGCGACGAAGCTTTGACGGAGGAGGTCGGCGAGGATGTGGGAAGTGGCGACCTGGATCTTATCGAGGTCGTTCATGATGGAGCTCATGATGCGCGCGGTGGAGTTGGATTCGAAAAAGTGCGCATCCTGATGAAGCACGCGGTCGAAGACGTCCTGGCGCAAGTCGGTGACGGCGGAGAAGCCGACGTAGTTAATCAGATAATTGCCGAGATAGTCGCAAAGGCCCTTGGCGGCGAACAGGACCAGGATGGCGACGGCGACCATGGTCCAGACGTTGTGGATATGGGCGGGCATGAAGGCGTCGAGGTAGACGCGACGGTTCCAGAGGGGGATGGTGAACAGGGGCACGGGAGCGTCGGCGGATTGAGGACTGAGCACGCGGTCGAAGATGGGGCCGATGAGGAGATAGGTAAGTCCTTGGGCGGCGCCGACGCAAGCCATCAG
>DATGLY010000025.1:0-67586 GCA_035293905.1 Bryobacteraceae bacterium | reverse complement strand
TGTTTTTGATAGGCGGCGAGATCGTCTTGGGGCAGCACGACGGTCTGGCCGGTGAGGCCGTGGCGGAGGGCGTTGAGGGAGCTGCGGCGCTTGCCGGGCTCGGTGCGGGGGCCGGTGGAGCGGGCGGCGTTGTTGCGATTCGCGGCGGCGCGCTGGGAATCGGGGGCAAGTTGCGGTTTCATAAGAAGAACCTCCGATTTGTTTTCGCGCCCGCGCGGCAAGGAGGCGGGAGGATTAAATTGGGATGTTATTGAAGGGGCGGGAGTTGGAGGGTTTGAGCGGGCGCGAACCGCGCCGGGCGATCGGCAAAACGGGTACACTCCTCAAAAGGAGGCCGATTCAAAAGGAGGCCGATCGATATGAGAATCGCTCTATGGGCGTCCGCGATACTGGCTCCGGCCGTTGGATTGGGTCAAGCGGCGAAGAAAGCAGCTCCGCCGTTTGTCCAGGAGTTAGTGCTGGCGAATCACATTCTGGCGAACGAGGGGGTGCTGGACGCTTACGGCCATGTGAGCATCCGCGATCCCAATAACGCTCAGCACTACTGGCTGGCCCGGCACATGGCGGCAGGGGCGGTGACGGCGGGGGACATTCTGGAATACGATCTCGGCAGCAGGCCGGTGAGCGGCGATGCCTCGGCCGGCTACACGGAGCGCTTCATACACGGCGAGATTTACCGCGCCCGGCCGGACGTCATGGCGATCGTGCACTGTCATTCGCCCGATTTGATACCTTTCGGAGTGAGTTCGGTTCCGCTTCGGCCTGTATATCATATGGCCGGCTTTTTGGAAGAGCCGGTGCCGGTGTTTGAGATTCGCGCGGCCGCGGGGATAACGGATATGCTGATCCGGAACGCCGAGCTGGGGAGGGCCTTGGCGCAGACGCTGGGGCCGAAGCCGGCGGCCTTGATGCGCGGCCATGGAGCGGTGGTGGTGGCGCCTTCGCTCCACGTGGCGGTGGGCCGCGCCTACTATATGAACCTCAACGCGCGCCTGCAATTGGAGGCGATTTTATTGGGGGGCCCGGTAAAGTACCTGGACCCGGAAGAGGCGAAAAAGACGGGGGCGCAGGATGGCTTTGAAAGGGCCTGGGATTTTTGGAGGCGGCGGGTAAAATAGCGGCTTGGTGGACGTGGGGGGATTCGAACCCCCGACCCCGGCGTTGCGAACGCCGTGCTCTCCCAACTGAGCTACACGCCCACGTTTGCTTCGCAATCAGAATAACATGCCGGTTTTCGGGCGGAGGGATCAAACCGGTTTTCTGGGGCGCCTTTCATTCGATCTTCAGTTTGCCCGGTTAGACTGGGGTGCCGAAAGGAGGCAAGCATGAAGAAACTGGTACTGGTCCTGCTGGCGGCAGCGGCGATGGCCGCGCCGCCCGCCTACAAAATCGTCAATAAGATTCACATTGGCGGCGCGGGAGCCTGGGATTATCCGCAGATGGACGCGGCGAATCACCGGCTGTATGTTTCGCATGGAACTCAAACGGAAGTGATCGACACGGCCACCGATAAGGTGGTGGGGACGATCCCGGGCACAAACGGGGTGCATGGCATCGCCATCGCCGACGATTTGGGGCGCGGCTTTATCAGCGACGGGCGCGACAACGACGTAACGGTGTTCGATCTCAAGACTCTGATGGTGACCGGCAAGGTCAAGACGGGGCAAAACCCGGACGCGATCATTTACGAGCCGACAACGAAGCGTGTGTTTACCTTTAACGGCCGGAGCAGCGATTCCACGGCCATAGACGCGAAAACCGGCAACGTGATCACGGCTTCGATCCCGCTGGACGGCAAGCCGGAATTTGCGCAAGTGGACGGGAAAGGGCACGTTTACGCGAATCTGGAGAACAAGAACGAGATTGTAGAGCTGGACGCCAAAAACGCGCTGGTTTCGCGGCGGTACTCGATTGCGCCGTGCGATTCGCCGAGCGGGCTGGCGATCGACGCGAAGAAGAACCGCCTGTATTCGGTGTGCGAGAACAAGATGATGGTGGTGAGCGATTTCACGACGGGCAAAGTGCTGGCGAGTCCGGCGATCGGCGCAGGGCCGGACGGCGTGGCGTTCGACGACGGCTACGCCTTCAGCTCGAATGGGCAGGACGGCACGATCACGATGGTGGGAGAGACGTCGCCGGGCAAATTCGAGCCGGTGGCGACGATTCAGACGCAGCGCAGCGCGCGGACGATCGCCGCCGATCCTTCGACGCACAAGCTGTATCTTCCGGCCGCGGAGTTCGGAGCGGCCACCGAGGGCAAGGACGGCAAAAAGGGACGGCCTTCGATCGTCGCGGACAGTTTTATGGTGTTAGTGGTGGGACGGTGATTGCGGTCCGGCCGAGGCGGAAGGATTACGGAGTCAAAAAGCTGGCCAGATCGCGTTCATTGATGTGGGGCTCGCCGGGAGCGACGTTGTCAAGCTTTCCTTCCCGCATCCAGGCGGTGAGGCGGCCGACTTGTTCATACAGCTCGTCAAAACCGCTTATGGTGAACAGCAGCGGCTGATAGTGGTCGATCTCAAATCCCTGATTGATGGCCCATTCGAGCTGGAGGGGGTAGCGCTGCACGCGGGGCGATTCGATGGAGTGCCGCAACTCGCCGTGGCTCGATAGCAGGCCGCTGCCGTAGGCTTTGACGCCGCGCGGGGTTTGCATGAGCCCGAACTCCACGGTGAACCAGAAAAAACGGGCCATGGCGCGGATGTTGCTGGCGACGGCGCGAGGATCGCTTCTGCGAGCCGCGGCTTCATGAGCGCATTCGCCGAAACGGACCAGGGCTTCGGCGAAGGCGCGGTCGGTGTGCATGGGAACGTGGCCGGCGACGTCGTGAAAGATATCCGGCTCGGGATAGTAGTCGAGTTTATCGGCGGGGCGGACGCAGATGGTGGTGGGGAACTGGCGGTTGCGGAGGCAGTCGAAGAATTCGAAGGCGGGGATATAGCCGCTGACGGCTCTGGCTTGAAATCCGGTCAGGGGATGCAAGAAGCGGTTCACGTCCTCGAGCTTAGGCACGGAGCAGGGATCCAGGCGAAGGCGCTCCATGCCGTCGAGATAATGGCGATTCGCGTAGCGCTCCCAGAACGGGACCATTCGACTGTAGAGAGTTTTCCAGGCGGCGTGATCGCGGGCTTGGTAACGGGAATAGTCTTGCTCGATGAAGTGGGAAGGCGGCGGATTGCCGGCGGGACTGGCCGGGGCGGTTAGACCGCGGCGGGTTCGGCTTTCAGAATGCGTTCGAGCACTGACACGCATATATCGATCTCCTCGGGAGCGCCGGCGGTGACGCGGAGGCAGTTGGGAAGCCCGAAAGATTTGAGGGGCCGCACGATGACTCCCTGGCTCAAAAGGGATTCAAACAGATCCCGGGCATAGGATTCGGAGGCCAACGGGATCATCAAAAAATTGGCCTGCGATGGAAGCGGAGTAAAACCGAGGCGGCGAAGGGCGGCGCTCAATTGGAGCAGGCTGCCAGCATTCATCTGGAGGGACCGGGCCAGGAACTCGCGGTCATCCAGGGCGGCGATGGCGGCGGCGGAGGCCACGGTGGAGGGCTCAAAGGGCAGCTTGACCTTGAGCAGCATGGCGATCAGGTTCTGGTGCGCAAAGCCGTATCCGACGCGCAATCCCGCCAGCCCATAGGCTTTGGAAAAAGTGCGCAGGGTGATCACGTTGTCGTAGCGGTAGTGAAGGGAATCGGGATAGCCGGGATTTCCGCGGGCGTACTCGAAGTAGGCTTCATCCAGGATGATGAGGACGCGCTCCGGCACGCGCTTGTAGAAATCGTCGAATTCGGAGGCGGTGAAAATGGTCCCGGTGGGATTATTGGGATTGGGCAAATAGATCAGCTTGGTGCGCGGGGTGATGGCGCCGGCAAGGGCTTCCAGATCGACGCTCCAGCGGCGCAAGGGGACGGCGCGATAGGCAACGCCGCGGCTGGAGGCGAGCACGCGCATGGCGGGGAAGGTTGCTTCGCTGGCCAGGACTTCATCGTCGTCGGCGAGGAAGGTGCGCACGATATCGGCCATGATTCCCTCCGAGCCGGCTCCGGCGACGACGTTCTCCAGCCGGACGTTGAAGCGCTGGGCGAGCTTTTCGCGCAAAGCCAAGCCGCCGTCGGGATAGCGGTGACTGGCGGAGAGGGCCGAAGAGGCGGCTTGGAGGGCCAGGGGCGAGGGGCCGAGGGGATTTTCGTTAGAAGCGAGCTTGACGACGCGGTCCAGGCGATGGCGCCGGCGGACTTCCCCGATGGAAAGGCCGCTCATATAAGGTTCCATGGCGGCGATGTAAGGAGGGACGAGGGCCATATTCCGCTTTCATTATAGGGGCCGCGCGATGGGCGTCCGGCGCCGAGCCGGGGAAGTGAAGCTAACTGACCGGCGGAACATCTAACTAGAATGAAACGCGGATTGACGAGCATGAGAAAGCGCCGGCGGGTGGGGCCGGCCCGTTTCCCTCTAGGCGGCGCGTTGCTGGCCTTGTCGCTGGCGCAGGGCCAGCAGAGCCAGTTTGCGGGGAGCGTTCCGGCGGGCGCGGCGTCCCCGACGCCGGCGGCGCTGACGCTGCAAGGAGCGATCCAGCGGGCGCTGGCGACCAATCTGGGACTGCTGACGAGCGAATCGGCCAGCGACTCGGCGCGGGGGCAGCGGATGCGGGCGTTGAGCGCGCTGCTGCCGCAGTTTTATGGGCAGGCGACGGAGACGGCCGAGCAGCTCAACTTAAAGACGTTTGGTTTTCCCACCAACATCGGAGGGCTGAACATTCCCACGATCGTGGGTCCGTTCCAATATATCGACGTTCGGGTATACGGGCAGTGGACGGCCTACGATTACACGCTGCGAAAGACGTATCAGTCGGCGCGCTGGAGCGAGCGGGCGGCGCGGCTTTCGGCGCAAGACGCGCGCGATTTGGTGGTGGAGGCGGCGGCGAACGGGTATTTTTTGATCCTGGCCGACGCATCGCGCATAAAAGCGATTGAGGCGCAGGTAAAGACGGCGCAGGCGCTGTACGATCAAGCCGCCGACCGGCAAAGAGCGGGGACGGCGGCGGGCATCGACGTATTGCGGGCGCAAGTGGAGCTAAAGCAGCAGCAGCAGCGATTGTTGGCGCAGACCAATACGTACGAGAAGGACAAACTGGCGCTAGGCCGCATCATTGGATTGCCGCCGGCGCAGGAGTTCATTCTGGCCGAGGAGACGCCGTATGCGGCGCTGACTTCGATCACGCAGGGGCAGGCGCTGGAGACGGCCCTGGCTCAGAGGCGAGATTATCAAAGCGCGAAGGCGCAAGCGCGGGCGGCGGAAGAGGCGGTGAAAGCGGCGCGGGGCGAGCGCTATCCGACGGGGCAAATCAACGCCGACTACGGCGCGATCGGGCCGACGCTGAACAACTCGCACGGCACGTTCACGGTGGCGGCGTCGGCCCGAGTGAACATTTTCGACGGGGGCCGGATCGAGGGCGATATCGCGCAGGCGAAGGCGGCGCTGAAACAGAGGCGGGACGAACTGGCCGATTTAGGGGCACAGATCGAGGTGGAAGTGCGGGACGCCTTTCTGGATCTGCGGACGGCCGCGGATCAAGTGGCGGTGGCGCGCGACAACCTGGCGCTGGCGAATGAAACGCTGATGCAGGCGCGCGACCGGTTCGCGGCGGGCGTGGGGGACAACATCGAGGTGGTGCAGGCGCAGGAATCCGTGGCGACGGCCAACGACAGCCTGATCCTGGCGCTGTACGCGCACGACGTGGCGAAGTCGGCGCTGGCGCGGTCGATGGGGGGAGCGGAGCAGAATCTGCCGAAATTTTTGGAGGGCAAATAGGATGGCCGAGATCGTGGAAGAGAAAAGCGCCGCGGTCAAGGAGAAAAGCGTTTTACCGAGGGAGCGGATGGCTTGGCGAAAGAGAAGGAAATTGGGGCGCTGGCTGCTGGCGCTGGGAGCGATGGCGATGGCGGCAGCAGGGGGATATTTTTTGTGGCGTTACTTCAGCAGCTATGAAACGACCGACGACGCCCAAATCGACGGCAACATCAACCCCATCAGCGCGCGGATTTCGGGATACATCACCGAGGCGCCGGTGGAAGACGAGCAGAGGGTCAAAGCGGGAGACGTTCTGGCGCGCATCGATCCGCGCGATTACCAGGTGGCGCTAGCGCAAGCCCAGGCGGAGCTGCGCAACGCCGAGGCGGCGCTGGAGAACTTGCAGATTCAGGTTCCGATCACGGGCGAGGAGGTGAGCGCGCAGCTTCGGTCGGCGATGGCGGCGCGGGCCAACGCCGAAGCGGCGCTTGCAAGCGCCCAGCGGCAGCTCCAGGGAGCGCAGGAGGCGGCGGCGGCGGCCGAAGCGCAGGTGAAAGAGGCCGAGGCGAACTACAAGACGGCGGCCGACAACGTCGAGCGATACAGGGCGCTGGCGGAGAAAAACGAGATCGCGCGGC
This sequence comes from Bryobacteraceae bacterium, assembly GCA_035293905.1. GTDB lineage: Bacteria > Acidobacteriota > Terriglobia > Bryobacterales > Bryobacteraceae > Palsa-187. The sequence continues at coordinate 61,156 of DATGLY010000025.1, read as the reverse complement.
AGATCTACGACACGGCGGCGGATCAGGCCGAGGCGAGCCGGGCGACGGTGGAGGCGCGCAGGGCGGCGGCGCTTCAGGCGGAACAGAACGTGGGCGTGCAGCAAGCGGCGATCGAGCAGGCCCGGCAGCAGATCGTCCAGGCGGATGCGTCGATTCAATCCGCCCGGACCGGACCGCAGCAGGTGGCCAGCCGGCAAGCGCAGGTCAAAGCGGCCGCGGCGGAGGCGCAACAGAAGCAAGCGAAGGTGGAGCAAGCCAAGCTGAACCTCAGCTACACGACGATTGTGTCGCCGGTGACGGGAATCGTAGGGATGAAAACCGCGCAGGTGGGGCAAAATGTCGCTCCGGGCCAGCAATTGATGGCGGTGACGCCGCTGGAGGGGCTGTGGGTGACGGCCAATTTCAAAGAGACGCAACTGCGGCGGATGAGGCCGGGCCAGCGGGTGACGTTCACGGTGGACGCCTACGGCCGGGAGTACAAGGGCCGGGTTTACGAAATTGGAGGGGCCACGGGATCGCGATTCAGCATTCTGCCGCCGGAAAACGCCACGGGAAATTACGTAAAGGTGGTGCAGCGGATTCCGGTCCGGATCGTGTTGGACGCGGGCGAAAACGCAGATCACAGATTGCGGGTGGGCATGTCGGCAACGCCCAAGGTGTACCTCCACTGAGGGGCGGAGATGGCGGAAACGGAAACTCCATCACGCGCGGAAACCGCGGCCGCGGCGTGGACGCCCAAATTCAACCCGTGGCTGATCGCGGTGGTGGTGGCGCTGGCGGCCTTCATGGAGGTGCTGGACACCAGCATCGCCAACGTAGCGCTGCCGCACATTGCGGGGAACCTAGGCGCAAGCAACGACGAAAGCACGTGGGTGCTGACGTCCTATCTGGCGGCGAATGCGATCGTGCTGCCGATCAGCGGCTGGCTGGCGGGGCGGTTTGGCCGCAAGCGGTTTTTCACGAGCTGCATCGTGCTGTTCACGGCCAGCTCGCTTTTGTGCGGCGCCGCTCCGACGCTGGGGATACTGATCGTTTTCCGGGCGTTGCAAGGGGTGGGAGGAGGAGGACTTCAGCCGATGGCGCAGGCGATTCTGGCGGACACGTTTCCGCCGGAGAAACGCGGGCTGGCGTTCGCGCTGTACGGCATTACGGCCGTGATCGCGCCGACGGTGGGCCCGACGCTGGGAGGGTGGATCACGGACAACTACTCGTGGCGGTGGATTTTTTACATCAATCTGCCGGTGGGCGCGCTGGCGGTGTTTTTGGTGCTGCGGATGCTGGAAGACCCGCCGTATTTAACGCTGCAAAGAGCGGCCCGGGCGAGCCTGGATTACGCCGGGGTGGCGCTGCTGGCGGTAGGAGTGGCGGCGCTCCAGATTTTGCTGGACAAGGGCCAGGAAGAGGATTGGTTCGGGTCGCGCTTCATCGCCGCGCTGGCGGCGACGGCGGCGGTTTGCCTTGTCTCGCTGGTGATTTGGGAGCTGCGCCACAAAGCGCCCATTCTGGAGGTGCGCCTGTTTAAGAATTTTAACTTCGCGGCGTCGAATTTGATGATGTTCATTTTGGGCGTGCTTTATTTCGCGAGTCTGGTGATGATGCCGCAATTGCTTCAAACGCTGATGGGATACACGGCGACCTTGGCGGGATTGGTTCTTTCCGGGTCGGGACTGGTTTTACTGTTTGAAATGCCGCTGGTGGGGCAACTGACCTCGCGGTATCCGGCGAAATATATTATGTCGTTCGGGTGGCTGTGCATGGCGGCAGCGATGTACTTTTCCGCGATCCGAATCGACCTGCTGATGAGCTTCGGCTACGCCTCGCGGCTGCGCATATTCCAGGCGTTCGCGCTGGGCTTTCTGTTCGTTCCGATCACGCTTTCGGCCTATGTGGGACTGCCGGGGGAGAAAAGCAACGCCATCGCGGGCATGATCAATTTCATGCGGAATATGGGCAGCAGCGTGGGCACGTCCCTGGTGACGACGTTGCTGGCGCGGCGGGCGCAATTTCATCAGACCGTGCTGGGGGCGCACGCCAATCTCTACAATCCGGCGTTCCGAAACCAGTTGAGCGCGGCAGCGGCGCAGATGGCGCGCTCCGGAGCCAGCGCCGCCGACGCCCAGAGAAAGGCGTACGCGGCGTTGTACCGAGAGCTGGAGGCGCAGGCGCAGACGCTGGCCTATATCGATACATTTAAAGTGCTGGCGATGGGCGCAGGCATCATGTTCGCGCTGACGTTCCTTTTGAGGAAGAACGATCCGCGGGGAGGCGGGGCGAGGGCCATGGCGGAATAGACGAGGGGAAGCATGATCCGAATCGTGACGTTCGAGCGGGAATACGGCAGCGGAGCGGCGGACATCGCCGCGAAGGTGGCGGACCAACTCGGCTGGAAACTGTGGGATCAGCTTTTTACCGATCAAATCGCGCGCTCTCTGCGATGCGACCAACGGCAGGTCGAGGAGCGCGAAGAGCGGCGAGATCCACTCCACTACCGTCTATTCAAGGCTTTTCTGCGAGGCAGCTTCGAAGGGAACCTGGCCTCGGCGCGGGGCGTGCAACTGGCCGACGCGGAAAGCATCCGCCAGGCATCGGAGAAGCTGGTGCGGGCGGCGGCGGAGGAGGGCAAGGCGGTGATCGTCGGGCGGGGATCGGCGTACTACCTGCACGAGCGTCCCGACGCGTTTCACGTGTTCATTTACGGTCCGTTCGAGGAAAAAGTGCGGCGACTCCAGCGTCAGGGCAAGAGCGAGAAAGAGGCCGTGGAGCTGGTGGAGACGGTGGACCAGGACCGGGCGGATTTCATCAAGCAAAGCTTCGGAGTGGACTGGCCGCAGCGCCAGTATTTCGATCTGATGGTGAATTCGGTGGTGGGGGAAGAGAGAGCCGCGCGGATCATTTTGAACGCATTGGCGGCGATGAATGAGGAGTAAAAGCGGCGAGGGGCGGGGCTTAGCGGCTTCGGACCAACTGGGTCTTGAGCTTGTCGATCCAGCCGCGCTGTTTGGGGGTCTCGGGAGGCTGCTCTTCCAGCATCATGCGGGCGTGCATGCTGCCGCGGTCGGCGGCGAGCTCCAGCCATGCGATGGCTTGGATGAAGTCGCGCTCCTGGCGATCGGGCCGCACCAGAAGCAGCCGGGCCAGCTTGACCTGGCAGGGCGGCTCGCCGGCGGCGGCGCACAGGCGGAAGTATTGGCGCGCCTCGGCCAAGTCTTGGGGAACGCCATTGCCGGTCTCAAAGGCCACGCCCAGATGGAACTGGGCGCGTTTGTAGCCGAGGACGGCGGCGTTGCGCATCAACTCCAATCCTTTTTCGGGGTCGACGGGCAGAGAGCGTCCCTCCATCATCATGCGGCCGGTGTCGTACATGGCGGCGGGATAATTTCGATTGGCCGCTTCGACCGTCAAGCTCAAGGCTTGCCGGGGATCTTGGGGAAACCCGTCGCCGGCTTCGAGCAGCTTGGCGTAGAGATACATCGCGGGAGGGTACTTTTGACGCGCGAGATCCTTAATGGTCTCCAGGGTTTGACTGTCGCGGCGCTGCTCCTGAATGGCCGCGACGGCAAGATTGTAGGAAGTGCGGTGCTCCTCAGGCTTGGGATCGAACCAGCGGTGGAACAAGCGAAAATCGACGGGAACAATGGTCACGGCCTCGACAGGAACGCCGTCTTTCCGGGCCGGTTCAAACCTCCATTGGGAAACGGCCTGCAAGGCGCGGTCGTCGAGGCCGAAGCCCAAGGGACTAACAATTTTCAATTTGGCCGGGGCTCCGGAAGCATCGACGACGGCTTCGACCAGCACGGTGCCTTGGATGGCGGCCAGACGCGCGGCGCGGGTATATTCGGCGCCGACTTTATGGACGACTTTGGGGGGACAGGAAGGGGAATCGCCGGCAAAGGCGAGGCGCATTGTCCACAGGAGAGTCCAAAGGCAGCTCCGCGCCATGTTTTCGTGTCTATTATGTACCGGAACCGCGCCGCGCGCCAGGGCCCGTTTCAAGGGTGGGGCGGCCAAGCGAGAGGCCGGGCTGCTGCGGCGCCCGCGACCACAATTCGGAGGTCAGCCAGCCAAACCAAGACCGCTCCTCGCGCTCCAGGCGGAAGCCATGGCGGGCAAGCAGGGCATGATGATCCACGAGCCGGCGGGTTTTGAGGCCGGCGGCGAGGCGGAAGAACAAGTAGAGAGCGGCGAGCAAAGGACCGGCCCAAGGAACCGGGCGGAATTCGGCCACGAGCCATTGCGCGCGGGGTTTGGCGGCGCGGGCGGCCCGCTCGACGACGCGGAGGGCATCGGCCTGGTCGAAGCAGTCGAGGAAGAAATTGGTCACGATGAGGTCGAAGGTTTCCGGGGGTAGCGAGAGGGAGCGGGCGTCGGAGAGGAGATAGCGGACGCGGCCGGCTCCGGCTCTGGCGCGCGCCAAGCGGAGCATTCGGGGGCTGCAATCGACGTAATCGGCGCGGGCCTGGGGATGGAGAAGCAGGAAGCGGGCGAGGAACCTGCCGTCGCCTCCGCCCAGGACGAGCGCGCGGCGGGCGGCGGCGACATAGGGAAGATGGCGGAAGCGCCGGCGTTCGAGCTCGCGCCCGAAGCCGAGATATTCCAGCCATCGGTAGGCGCGGGCGATGCGGTCGCAATTCACGCGATTCAGGTCCCGACGGCGGCGAGAGGCAGCAGGAAGAGAGGGCTTAGCAGAGCGGCGTCGGCCAGCACGCGGAGCAGATCGGGGCGGATGCGGAAGGCGCGAGAATCGAGGAAAACGAAGGCCAAGGCGCTGGCGAGTTCGGCTCCGCACAGCAGCGGGCGGCGGAGGGGCAAAAGCAAGACGGCGGCGAGGCCCACGCAGGCGGCGGCGAATCCGACGCGGAATTTGCGGGGGGATCCCTCCCATTGCTCGATGGCGGCGCAGTTAATCCAGCAGAGGCAAGAAAACAGGAGCACGGAGAGCAGATCGGCGGCGCCGCGGAGGCCGCTCCAGGCGGCCAGGGTGGCGCCCAGGGCGAAGAAGACGCCCACCACGGGCTCTTTCCAGGAGCCGGCGGAGGGAATGGGGGCCGAGTGAACGGCAATGAAGTAGAGGGCGACGCCCGCGAGCAACCAAAGACCGCGATCCAGCAACTGGGGCGGCAGGAGGAACCAGGAAAGACACGCGGCCAAGCCCAACAAGCCGCCCCAGACCGGGAGCACGGCGCGCCAGTGGCGACGGTAAAACTCATGCCTGGGCGCGGGGGCGGCGCCGCGCCAGGCATCCAGCATGCGGTCCGCGCTGTAGATGAGCCACACGGACAAAACGAGCAGCAGGGAGGCGGCCGGGCCGGTTGGAACGCGGAAGCAGCGGGCGAACAGGAGCTGCCAGAGCAGCGCCACCAGGGGCGCGTCCAGGCTCAGGAGATTGGGCCAGAGCCAGGGAGCCGGGGAGGGATGGGCGCGAAAGGAAGGCCGGCAGGGAGAACGATCGGGATGGGCCGGTTGCTTGAGAGCGCTGCGCAAGTCCCATTATGCGACCTGGCTCCACAGCCGGATGACGCGCCAGTCGTGCTCCCATCCCAAGACGCTGACCGATCCGGTGGCGAGCGCGAGGGAGCGGCCGCAATCGGGCGCAAAGCCGATCCAGCGAGCGGCGAAGACGCGGAGCATATGGCCGTGTCCGAACAAGGCCACGTCGCCGCCGGCTTGGAGGGCGCGAGCGAGGACGCGGTCGGCGCGCGCGCTCACCTCGTGGAGGGTCTCGCCGCCTTTGGGAGGAGCGGTCCAGATGGCCCAGCCGGGGGCAATTTGGCGGATTTGGGCGGTAGTAAGCCCCTCGTAGTCGCCATAGTCCCATTCGCGCAAGTCCTGGGAGACTTGGGGACTGAAGCCGGCAAGACGGCAGGTGTCGAGGGCGCGACGCATGGGGCTGGAGAGGACCAGCGCGAAGCGGCGCGTCTGCAAGAGGCTGCCCAGACGGCGAGCGCGGTCTTCGCCGGCAAGAGTTAGAGGGAGGTCGGTGCGGGAGGTGTGCTGGCCAGAGCGGCTCCATTCGGTTTCGCCGTGCCGGACCATCCAGATTTCGTGCGGGATGGATTTGCCGTTCGACATTCTCCCTTAAGATAAAGGATTCCCATGCCGCAGGCGTGTGCGTTGATCGAATTCGAGCGAGTGTCGGTGAGGCGCGGCTCGACGCTGGCCCTGGACGACATTTCGCTTCGCATCGGCTCGGGCGAGCATGTGGCGATTATCGGACCGAACGGCTGCGGAAAATCGACCTTGATCAAGGCGATCACGCGCGAATGCTACCCGCTGGCGCGGGAGGGCTCGCGGCTCACGATTTTGGGCAGGGACCGCTGGAACGTGTTCGAGCTGCGAACGCTGCTGGGAATCGTTTCGAACGACCTCATGGCGTTCTGCACGCGCGACGTCACGGGGATGGACCTGACGCTGTCGGGATTTTTTTCGAGCATTGGAATCTGGCCGCATCAGCAGGCGACGAGGGAAATGCGGGAGCGGGCCGAGCGGGTTCTGGCGCATCTTGAAGTTTCACATCTGGCGGAGCGTTTCACCGAGGAGATGTCGTCGGGGGAGGCGCGGCGAGTGCTGCTGGCGCGGGCGCTGGTGCACGAGCCTCGGGCGCTGATCCTGGACGAACCCAGCACGGCGCTGGATCTTTTCGCGCAGCGGGAGCTGCGGCAGATTCTCCGCAAACTGGCGCAATCCGGGGTGGGCATCGTCATGGTGACGCATCATCTTTCCGATCTGATTCCGGAAATCGAGCGCGTAATATTGATGCAGCAAGGGCGGATCGCGGCAGACGGAGCGAGGCGGGAGATTTTGACGGCGGAGCGCTTGTCGGGGCTGTTCGGACTGCCCGTGAATCTGGCCGAGCAGGACGGCTATTACCACTTGTGGTGATGGGCGATCACAGCGCGCCGCCGGCGAGCGAACGGCGGCGGGGGTATATTGGGAGAATCGTTTCTTGCCCATTCCGAAGGTGACGGTCGCCGTGCCGACGCTGGCGGCCGGGGACGCGCTGGCGGAGTGTTTGGGCTCGCTGGAGCGCCAGACGGTAGCCGATTTTGAGGTGATCGTAGTCGACAATAGCGGCGAGGGGCGCGCCGGGAGCGGAAAAGGACGCGAGCGGGTGATCGCGAACGGGCGCAACGTGGGATTCGGGGCCGCAGTAAATCAGGCGTTTCGGATTTCGCAAGCTCCGTATCTGGCGGTGCTCAACGACGACGCGACGGCGGACCGGCATTGGCTGGAAGCTTTGCTGGAGTGCGCGCGAAGGCACCCTGGCGCAGGGATGTTCGCCAGCCAGGTCCGCATGGGGGAAGTCCTGGATTCGGCCGGCATGCTGATCGCGGCGGACGGATCGAGCAAGCAGCGCGGGCACGGAGAACCTCCGGAAGCGTTCGCCGAGGCGAGCGAGGCGCTTTTTCCGAGCGGATCGGCGGCCATGTACCGGCGCGAAATGCTGGAACAGATCGGCGGATTCGACGAATCATACTTTCTTTACTGCGAGGACACGGATCTGGGACTGCGGGCGCGGTGGGCCGGCTGGGAGTGCCGCTACGCGCCGGAGGCGAAAGTGGAGCATCGCTACTCCCATACGGCGGGAGCGGCGTCGTGGGCGAAGGCGTATTACGTGGAGCGGAACCGGCTGTTCACGATCGTGAAGAATTTCCCGTTGGGGGGGTTGCTGCGGGCGCCGTTCGCGGCGGGGCTCCGGTATTTTTGGCATGTGCTGCTGCTGGCGGAAGGGCGGGGAAAGGCGTGGGAGTTCCAGCGCGGGGGGCGGGGCGCGGTTTGGCTGCCGGTTTTGGCGGTTGGAGCGCATGGCGCGGCGCTGCGGCATCTGCCAAGCCTGCTGCGGGAGCGGCGGCGAATCATGCGTTCGCGGCGCATCTCCGCGCGGGATTTCAAGCGCCTGCTGGCGCGGCACGCCATTTCGCTGAGGCGGGTAGCGGCGCTATGAACAATCTGCTCATTCTGATACCCGCATTCAACGAAGAGGGGGCGGTGGGCGAGGTGGTGCGGGAAGTGCACGCGGCGCTGCCGGGGGCGCCGGTTCTGGTGGTGGACGACAGCTCGACCGATAGCACGGTGGCGCGGGCGCGCGAGGCGGGGGCGCGCGTGCTGGCCTTGCCGCATCATCTGGGACTGGGCGGGTGCGTGCAGGCCGGCTACCGGCTGGCTTACGAGCTGGGCTACGAATACGTCATTCGCGTGGACGGCGACGGCCAGCACGATCCCCGCGACATTCCCAAGCTGCTGGAAGCGCTGCAAAAGACGGGTTGCGAGATGGCGATCGGCTCGCGGTACGTCAACGGCAAGGGGCCGCATTTTGGCTGGATGCGGGCGGCGGGAATCTTGTTCTTCCGGGCCGTGCTGCGGCCGATTTTGGGCAAGGCGGTGCGCGATCCCACCAGCGGATTCGTGGGAGTGAACCGCACCGCTTTGAGCGTGTTTTCGCGCAGTTTTCCGCTGGAGTATCCGGAGATCGAAGCGCTGGTGGTGCTCCAACGCCGGCGCTTCCGGTTCATAGAGGTGCCGTGCCAGATGCGGCCGCGCAAGGCGGGGCGGAGCACGATCACGGCCGTAAAATCGCTGTATTACATCCTGCACGTGCTGCTGGGGGTGTTCGTGAATGTGCTGAAATTCGAAAGACGGAGGAAATGAGACATGGCTCGTTTGCTTGCGGCTCTGGGCGCGTTCAGCGTAGCGATGATCGTGGGCGTGCTGGCCTCGGTGAGGCGGGCCCACATCCGGGTGGAATATTCGGTGAGCTGGCTGGCCGCGGCCTTCGTGCTGTTAGGGCTATCGGCGTCCGACGCTCCCTTGCGGCGGATGGGACAGGTCCTGGGAGTCCCGGATGCTCCGGCAGCGCTGCTGATCGCCGCCGGATGCGTCTTCGTCGTGGTGCTGTACCGTTCTTCGCTGCTGATTTCCCATTTGAAGGATTCCAATATCGCGCTGGCGCAGCGCGTGGCGATTTTAGAGTACCGGTTGGAGTCTCTGGATGAAAAAATCAAAGCGGCCGCGGCAAACTGAAGCCAGGGCGGCGGCGGCCGAAGGGCCGCGAATGCGGGCATGGTGGCCGTGGGCGGCGGCGGCGGCGGCGCTATTTCTGGCCTTCGAAGCCTACTCGCCGGCGCTCAATGGGCCGTTCGTTTTCGACGATCCCTATTTGCCCTTTTTGATTCCTGGAATCCAGCATCTGCCGGTGTGGAATTGGGTCGCCGGATTGCGGCCGATGCTGATGTTCAGTTTTTGGCTGAATTACGCGGCCAGCGGGGAACAGACGTTTTCATACCACGCCACCAACGTGCTGCTCCACGTTTTCAATTCGGTTCTGACCGCTCTGATCGCCATGCGGCTGCTGGAACTGGCGGGCGCGAAAGACGGCCGCGCCAAGCCCACGCTGGGAATTTTCGCGGGCGCGCTTTTTCTTTTGCACCCGCTTCAGACCGAATCGGTGGCGTACGTGGCCAGCCGCTCGGAAGGGCTGAGCGTGTTTTTCTATTACGGCGCGTATTGCGCGTTTTTATACCGGCGCACGGAGCGGATCACGATATGGCGCGCGCTGGCGGTGACGGCATTGTTCGGGGCCGCGGCGAGCACCAAGGAGCACGCCCTCACGCTGCCCCTCCTTGTGGCGCTGACAGACCTGTATTGGATCAAGGGAGGGATGCGAGCCAACGCCCTGCTGTACGGTTTGCTGGCGGCCGCGGGCGCGGCAGGAGGGGCGTTCGTTTGGCGGGTTCTGCGCGCGGCCGACACGGCCGGTTTCCATGTGCCGGGACTGACGCCGTTGAGCTATCTGTACACCCAGGGCCGCGTGTTCTGGATGTATGTGCGGCTGCTTGCGCTTCCGTGGGGCCAGAACCTCGACCCCGATATCGCGATTTCGCACACGCCGTTCGAGCACGGCGCGATTTTCGGGCTGCTGGGGATTATGGTCCTATTGGCGGCGGGGTGGCTCTTCCGCAAGCGCTGGCCGCTGGCTTGTTTTGGCGTTCTGGTTTTCGTTTTATTGCTGCTGCCGACCTCATCCATCATCCCGATCAAGGACCCAATGGCGGAACACCGCGTCTATCTTCCGTTTTTCGGTTTCACGCTCGTATGGCTCGAATTTTTGCGGCGGATGGAGCTCCGGCGGCGGCTCGCGATCGAAGTTCCGGTATTGCTGATTTTTTTGGCGCTGACGTTTCAGCGGAACAAGCTGTGGGGCGACCCGCTGCTGCTTTGGCAGGACACCGCGGCGAAGTCTCCGCTCAAAGTGCGGCCCCGCTTTTCGCTGGCCTACGCTTACTGGCAACAACAGAACTGCGCCAAGGCGGAGGAGAACTTCGAGATGGCTTCGCGGCTGGGGCCAGCGGACTACAGCCTGCTGGTCGATTGGGCGTATGTTCTCGATTGCGTCGGCCGGCGGAGGGAAGCGATCGAAAAATTGCGCGAGGCCACCCGGAAAGAATCCGACGCCCAGGCCTGGGCGACGCTCGGAATGATGTATGCCAAGCAGCGGCAAATGACGGAGGCGCTGGATTCGCTTCAGCAGGCGCAGAATTTGAATCCGAACTTCGTCATGGTCTACTCCGTCCGGGGCAACGTGTACGAGGCGATGGGAGAGATGGCCCAGGCCAAGGAGCAATACCAGCGGGCTTTGGATCTGGATCCCTATAACCAACCGGCTCGCGACGCGTTGACGCGTCTGCTGCGGCGGCGTTGATTGAATCATGGCTCGCATCGGCGTGAATGCGCTGTATTTGATTCCGGGAGGCGTCGGGGGAACGGAGATCTATTTACGGCAACTGCTGCGGGCGCTGGCGGAGATCGACTCGCACAACCTGTATTTCGTTTTCACCAATCGGGAGACGGGAGGGGATCTGGTTCCGCGGCAGAGCAATTTTTTCTGGCGGCGGCAAGCCGTTCGCGCAACGTTCCGGCCCAGCCGCATTGTTTGGGAGCAGTTGGCGCTTCCGCTGGAGGCGGCGCGCGAGCGGCTGGACGTGATGTTTAACCCGGGTTTCACGGCGCCGCTGCTGGCGCCTTGCCGCCAAGCGTCCACCTTCCACGATCTTCAGCACAAGCGCCATCCGGAATACTTCCGATGGTTCGATTTGCCGTTCTGGCGTCTGCTATTGTGGGCCTCCGCCCATCGATCCCGGCGCCTGATTGCGCCTTCCGAGAGCGTGCGCGCGGATCTGACGGCGTTCTACAGCGTGGAGCGGGAGCGCATCGCGGTGATCGCCCACGGCGTGAATCCGGATTTTTTCAAGCTGGACCGAAGCCGGCTGGAGCCCTTTTTCCTGTGCGCCTCCACGCTGCACCCGCACAAGAACCTGGAGCGGCTGATCCGCGCCTACGCCCGCAGGCCGCGCACGGAGCGGTTGATTTTGGCAGGCCTGCGCGGCTTTCACACGCGGGCGGTGGAAAAGCTGATCGCGGATCTCCATCTGCAAGACCGCGTGGAGATTACGGGCTGGCTGACGCGCGAGAAAATCATCGCGCTTTACGGAAAAGCCTGGGCATGCGTCTACCCGTCCACGTTCGAGGGCTTTGGCCTGCCGGTGCTGGAGGCGCTGGCGGCGGGCGTCCCGCTGGCTTGCTCGGATATCGCCGTGTTGCGCGAAGTGGCGGGGCCCGTCTCGGAACAAGCCGCGCTGTATTTCGACCCCTTGGACGAAGAATCGATTTCCGTGGCGCTGGACCGCATCGCGGGCGATGAAGAGCTGCGCGGCAAGCTCTCCAGAAGGGGGCCCGAGCGGGCGCGCGCGTTCACCTGGAAAAGGGCCGCGGAGAGAACGCTGCAAGCGCTGCTGGCGTGAAAATGGCGTTACAAACGCGGATGCCGGGCTCCGCGATATACTGAAAGACCAACGGGAGGTTCTATCACCAAATGAAACGCAACATGATTTTTGGCGGTCTGGCGATCGCGGCGGGCGTTCTGCTGGCGCAGAGTCCGGAGATCGACAAGGCGCTGATGGCCGCGCCGGCGAATTTGAAGAAGGACGCCACGGTCATCAAATGGAAGTCCGACTATACCTACGACACCCTCCGCGAGGGCAAAAACGGGCTGGTATGCTACGACGAGTCCGGGCTGCCGGGCGAGCCCGCCTTCAAAGTGGAATGCACCATGAAGGGCAACCTGCCGCGGGCGGCCCAGAACTTAAAGTTTGAGGCGATGGGGGCGGGCAAACAGGCGGCCCTGGACGCGGCCGAAAAAGACGGCACGCGCATTAAACCCGAATTCGGCTCGGTCTGGTATCACGCGATGGGCGACCCGGCCAATCCGCGATACCACATGACGATCGCGGTGCCGGGGGCAACCTCGGCGTCGATGGGTCTACCGGATAACGGCAAGCAGGGCGGCGTCTGGATCATGAACGCGGGCACCAGCACGGCGCATCTGATGATCCCGGGCGAATAATCCCAGGGCCGAGGCAAGGGTCACATGGCCAGGCGCGTTCCTTCGTCGAAGGCGACGGCGGGATTGTAATAGAGGAAGCGGCCGCAGCTTTCGCAGATCATCAACTGATCGCCACGCTTGAGGTCCTGCAAGTATTGGGGGCGAATCACGATCTGGCAGGCGGAGCAGCGGCCGCCGACCGCCTCGCCCACGGCCGAGCCGGCCCACTTCTTGCGGACCCGATCGTAAGTATGGAGGGTAGGCGGGGGCAGCTTTGCGGCAACCTCGGAACGCTGCGCGCGAAGGCGATCGAGCTGCTCCTGGTCGGCGAGAGTACGCTCGCGGGCCTGCGTTTTTTCGGCCTCCACTTGCCGTTTCTCTTCCTGGAGGGCGGCGTCCGCCTTTTTGACGTTGCCCTCCAGCAGCTCTGATTCCGCCATCAACTCCAGAATCCGATCTTCCGCTTGCCGGATTTCCTTCTGAATAAAATCGATTTCATTCAAAAAAGCGCGGTACTGCTCGTTATTTTTCACGCTGAGCATTTGATCTTTTAGTTTCGAGATTTTCTGCTCGCGCGCCTGGATATCTCCCTCCAGTTTCTTGCGGTCCCTCTGGTTGGCGGAAAGGGCGGCCTTGTCGGCTTCCAGCCTGCGGAGGTGCGTTTCCAGAGTTTTCTCAATGGCCGCAATGTGCTTGGGCAAGGAGGCAATTTCCTTTTCGAGGGCCGCGATTCGTTGATCCAGGGATTGAAGCTCGATCACCAGACGAATATCTGGGTGCATTCGATTGTCGATTTTAGCATGCGGGGCGCCGGCCTCCGGGCGTTGAAACGCGCGCCTCGCCGACGGGCCGGCCGGAATCAGCCGGAGGCTTGCGCGCAGACACGCGCGCCCGTGTCATGCTAATGGCATGGCTGCCGTCGATAGCGTTTCTATCCCAACCGATCTGCCGCCTGTGCCGCTCACGGTGGAAGGCGCGAGCGTCCTGCACCAGATGCTTCGAGTGCGGTGGGCGGCCTGGCGCGCCCTGGGAGCCAGCGAGCGCGCCGCGATTCTGGAGGAAGCCGCCGAAGCTGTGGGCGCCTGGGGGGGGAATCGAAGCGCCGCGTTCTCCCTGTTAGGGCACAAAGGCGATCTGATGCTGGTGCATTTCCGGAATTCGTTCGACGAGCTGGCGGAGGTGCAGACTGGCCTGCCGGCGCTGCGTTTGTGGGACTATCTGGAGCCATCCAGTTCCTACTTATCGGTGGTCGAGCTGGGCTTGTACGAGTCCACCGGGAAGGTGTACGCGTCGCTGGCGGAGCGCGGCGCGGCGCCGCATTCCGCCGAGTGGAACGCCGAGATCGAAAGCACGCTCGAGCGCCAACGCCAAGCCATGCGGCCCCGTTTATTCCCCGACATTCCACCCGCGAAATACATTTGCTTTTATCCCATGGACCGCCGGCGCGGCGAGGAGCAGAACTGGTACCAAGCGCCGATGGAGGAGCGCCGGCGGATGATGGAGGAACACGGCGCGGTGGGCCGGCGCTACGCCGGGCAGGTGAAGCAGATCATCACGGGCTCCATTGGCCTCGACGATTGGGAATGGGGCGTGACGCTGTTCGCCGACGATCCCCTGATTTTCAAGAAGCTCATTTACGAAATGCGGTTCGACAAAGTCAGCGCGGTGTATGCGCTGTTCGGAGCGTTTTACGTGGGCAAGCGGATGAACGGCGAGCAGTTCCGTAAATTTTTGAGCTTTAACCGCTGAAAGCGGCGCGCAGGCCGAACTCCAATAGCGGAGCGAGAACGTTTCAATCCCAGCCCGAACCGAGCGAGGCGGGCATGACTTTCATAAAGGCCTCGACGGCGTGAATTTGGCCGCCATACACCTTGAAAGCCTCGAATACATGGAGCGAGTTGCCAGGGCCGTAGGAGCCGGTATCGCCGAAGTTCATCCACAGAAGGACGATGCCGAGCTCTTCGTCCACGGCTGCGACGCGCGTCACGAGGGCGGGATGCTCGATGATGGTCTGCGTCTTGATGTTCTCGCAGCCGGCGCGCGAACAGCCGGGGCCCGCCGTGATGACGCCATTTTCGATGCGGTAGGCATCGGGCGCGAACGGCGCATCCACGGCGAGGAAACTGCCGGCCTTCAATCCCTCGGGATAGAACGAGGCGATCTTGATGGCCTCCTGGCGGGAATGAAGCCGAGCGGGGCCGGGGACCAGGTTCATCGCCTTGCTGGGCGTCTTCAGGGAATCGATATTGAAAAGCGCGCCATCGGCGCGGCTGCGAGTAACCTGGGTTTCGATTTGGGAGATCTTGTTGTCCGCGATCTTGAGGCGCAGCGCCAGCATCACGGGCGAGCCGGCTTCCTCCACGATGGCTTGCGAGGCGGCGACTTCCTGGCGAACATCGAGGATGTCCTGGCGGTAGGTTCCGACTTTGGAGGCCGTCTTCCACAAGCCCTCGCCGAGGCGGGTTTCTTTTGCATCCTCGGTGAACCGCACGCGGGAGGCGAGGGGCAAAGCGCCGGGGTTGTGGGCCGCCAGGGCGTCGAGATATTGGGTGAGGAAGGCGCGCAAACAATCGCGGCCGCAATCGGCCGCGGGGGCCAAGGCGGCGCTCGCGAGCACGATTGCCGAAACGGCGGCGGTTCTCAGAACCAAGCTTGGTTTGGTCATTGGATTGAATTTATCAATCCGACACAAGCGGCTCAAGCGCCGGGAGTCAAAACCTGGCGCAGCCGCCGCTTGAGGAAAGCAATCTCGATGTGGTTGCCGGCCAGCTCCAGGGCCCTCCGGTAGGCATCGGCGGCTTCCTCATAGCGGCGCAGGCGGCGCAAAAGGTCCGCGCGCGCGGCGTAAAGCAAGTGGTACCGGTTGAGCGCGTCCCCGCGTGCGAGCTCGTCGATCCGGCGCAAGCCCTCCTCCATCCGGCCGCTCATCGCAAGGGCCACCGCATGATTCAGAGAGACGACGGGGGAAGGATGGAGATTGGCGAGTTTTTCGTACAGGGCCGCGATCTGGACCCAATCGGTTTGCTCCGGCTTGCTTGCTTGCGCATGGAGAGCGGCAATCGCGGCTTGAAGCTGGTACGGCCCGACCGGTCCCAGCCGCAGAGCCGCCTCCAGCAGGCCCAGACCCTCGACGATGGCGGAGCGGTCCCAGAGCGAGCGGTCTTGTTCCTCTAGCGTGACCAGCTCCCCTTGCGCCATCCGCGCATCGCGCCGCGAATGCTGAAGCAGCATAAGCGCGAGCAAGCCCAGGTTCTCGGCTTGATGCGGAAGCAACTGGCAGAGGAGGCGGCCCAGGCGAATGGCTTCGCCGCATAATTCATGGCGGACAAGCTCGGTTCCCGAGGCGGCGGCGTAGCCTTCGTTGAAAATCAGATAGATCACCGCTTGCACCGCGGCGAGCCGTTCGGGTAAGCGCTCCGGAGGAGGAGTCTCATAGGGAATCCGAGCCTCCTGGATTTTGCGCTTGGCCCGGACCAGGCGCTGGGCCAGGGTCGCCTCCGGCAAAAGGAACGCCTTGGCGATTTGGGGCGTGCTCAGCCCGCCCAGCATGCGAAGCGTGAGGGCGATGCGCGCCTCGAGGCTGAGCGCAGGATGGCAGCAGGTGAAGATTAGGCGCAACCGGTCATCGGGGAAGTGCATGGCCGCGGATTCGGCGCCGGAATGGCAAGGCGCACAGGCGATTTCGGTTTCGTAGCGGAGCGAATCGTGTTTTTCGATCCTGGTCTGCTCCCGGCGCGCCGCATCGATCAGTTTTCGATGAGCGGCGGTCATGATCCAGGCGGCGGGATTTTGCGGCGTTCCTTTCTGCGGCCAGGAGGCCAAGGCGGAGGCAAACGCCTCCTGCAAGGCCTCCTCGGCGCGGTCGAAGGAGCCGGAGATGCGGATGAGGCTCGCGAGGATCCGCCCCGATTCCCGCCGAAAAACGGATTCGGCGGCGGCGCAAACGTCCCTCATCGCTCAAAGCTGCCGGCGTTGCTTTCCGCCTGGGAGAGGGCGGGAACTCCGGGTAAGGGGCGGATTTCGACGCAGCCTTCTCCGCCTTTGCACGAAGCTGGAATCCGGGACGCCCAGTCGATGGCGTGGTCGAGATTGTCGCACTCAATGATATAGTAGCCGGCGAGTTGCTCCTTGGTTTCAGCGAAGGGTCCGTCGGTGACCAGGACGTTGCCGTCCAGGACGCGGACCGTGGTGGCGGTAGAGGAAGGGGCGAGCGGCTCGGCGGCGCGCAGCACGCCCTTGCTTGCGGCTTCCCGCATGGCTTTGCGGTGCGCGGCGCGGAGTTTCAGGGACTCCTCCGGCGCGAGAGCCTCGCGGGATTCGGCCGAATAGATCAGCATCATGTAGCGCATGGCGACGGGATCAGTTTAGCGGAAAGCCGGCGGCCGCTTTCACTTCCAGCATCTGCTTGGTATGGCGTTCGGTATGGGCGGCGGCGGCGAGCAGCCAATGATAGCCGTCCATCCAAACAAGCCTGCCCTGAGTTATCCGCTTCAAAGGCGGCCCTTCCAGCACATGCGCGCGCAAATCCGGGGTGGATTCCAGCAATATGGCGAGGCGGTCGCAATTGGCGATCAGGCGCCGCTGCATTTCCGAAGGGGTCCAGCGGCCCTTGGGATGCGCCTCTTCCGGCGCCGGGAACTTCAAAAACCGGACGGGAAACTGATGGATGACGATTGCGTCCACCTGCTTGAAGTCGTAGCCGGGCGGAGGGGGCGGGGCTTGAGGGATCTGGGCGCGCAGCCGCTCAAGCACACGTTCCTGGACGACAACGGCGTGTTCGAGAATTTCGGCGATGGACCAGCGGTCCGGGGAAGGCTTGAAATTCCACTGCGCCGGGGACAGGCCTTTGACGGCGCCGAGGGCTCCGTCACGGGTTTGTTGAAGATAAAGGCGAGCTTGCTCCAGCTCGTTTGGGGCGAGGGTTAGATCCGCAATCGCGGCGTTGGGGCTCATGATGATTCTCCTGTTGCTAGAGTTTGAATGCTCGCTCGATCGGGCATTCCTAAAGACGACGAACGAGCTTCGCCGCATCGACAGCGGCTAGGATGAAAATGTCATAATCGGCCGCACTTCAACCGATCCGTAGCGCGCCCCGGGGATTTTGGCCGCGATTTTGGCGGCTTCTTCGAGGCCGGGCGCGTCCACCAGATAGAATCCGGCGAGCTGCTCCTTGGTCTCCGCGAACGGGCCATCGGTCACCAAGGGCTTGCCCTCCCGGACGCGGACGGTTTTGGCGGCGGGCGTCGGCTGAAGCGCATGGCCGCCTTTAATGGCGGCGGCGAATTCCCTTCCAAAATCCCGGTAGTTTTCCAGCTCCGCCGGATCGTAGCCGTTTTTGGTCCAGCGCTTCTCGTCATCGTAAATCAACAAAGCAAATTGCATGGCGTAAAGTCTCCTCGCCAATTAGGACGGGCGAGCGGGCGGAAATCGACAGGCCGCGCTATTTTTTGAGCAACGCCTTGATTTCCTCCGGCATCTGGAAGCGCTCCGGAGGGATGGGCTCGTTGGCCTTCAGGCTGTCGATGGTGATGGTAAATTCCTGGCCCGCGGCCTTCTGCGTGGTTTTCGCGGGGGAGAGCAGGCCTCCGAAATCCTTGTAGTCGTCCATAAAGACTTCGGCCGGCACATCGCCCATGGGGCTGGAGGCCACCAGCGCGGTTTTGCGCATCAGGCCCGATTTTTTGGAGAAGAACATCGTCTCGGGCTTGCCCTCCTTGGGAGTAAGCAGGACTTTGAAGCATTCGTCTCCGTTTACGGTTTCCACGCCAGTGGTTTCCGCCTTGCTATACAGTTCCCGCCAATGATAGGGCGCATTCATGCGAGCCTCGCGCAGGGCCTGGTCGCGCTCTTCGCCGCTCTTGATGCGGGGGCCCATCAGGGCGCTCCTTTCCCAGGCCACGCCGCCGGCGACGCCCATCTCCACCTTGCCGACGCCAGGAATATCGAGGGAGGAATAATATTGGCTCGGCTCCTCGGCGTAGCTCACAACGGAGCCCTTAATTCCCGCGGCGGCGAACTCTACAACGCCGGTGACAATTTCCGTCTTCCGTTGCTCATAAGCGGCCTTGCCGCCGGTGACTTCGATGAAACGATCCAAAATCGTCTCCGCGGCGGGAAGGGCTTGGCCGGCAGCCTTGGGGGAAAGGACGAGGGACAAGGCTCCGCAGAGAAGCAACGCGGAAGCCGGGAAGGGTCTCATTGTTTTCGTATCCACTGTAACGCCGCCTCCAAAACGGGATCGCGGCCGGCAAGCAGCGCCTGCCGCGTGAGCATCACTTCGACATCCGGGATCACGCCGGATCCCTCTAACGGCTGGCCGCCTTCGGAGACGTAATTGGCGATGGCGTGCTGAAAACCGTCGCCGTTCGGCAGCCGCTCAATCAAAGAGGGCAAGGCGGCGGCGGCGCTGCGGGTTCCGAAGACGCGCGCGCGGCGCAGGTCCTTGAGGCCTCCCGCGAATATTTCGGAGGTGGATGCGGATTCGGCGTCGATCAGCACGGCGACGGGTCCGGCAAAGGACGGCCGGCGCGGGTTGATGACGAAGTTCAGAGTGGCGCCGCGCATATACATCGTGCCCAGCCGGAGGCCGGGCTTATCCACCAGAAATCCGGCCAGGCCCATGGCCATGGCGCCAAGCCCTCCGGGATTGCCGCGCAGATCGATCACCAGGCCGTCGCAGGGGGCGCAATCCGCGATCGCTTTGGAAAAGCCATCCATGACGCGCGCGACGTCCAGGAAGAGATTAAACCGGATATAGGCGCTGTGGCGAATTCTTTTCGCGTCGAACCAAACTCGCTGGGTGGGGAGATTGCCGAAGTCAGCGGGGGCGCCGCGCGGATCGGCCAGCTTCAGCTCCCGCGAAACGCGCCGGTTCGATGCGTCGAGGAACGTGATTTGGAGGCTTGCGCCGACAGGGCCGGAGAGCGCGGCGAGCAGGGCGCGCGTGGCCACAAGATCCGAGATGGCCGGATCGGCGCTCAAGGCGCGAATCTGGGGACCAAGTTCCCTTCCCGCAACGCTTAGAAGGGCCCATCCCGGACGAACGCCGGCGCGCTCGGCGGAAGAACCTGGATCGACGCCGGTCACCACGGCCTGGCCGTCCAAAATCCGCAAATCGATGCCCGGCGAGCCGGGACCGGCGGCATTCTCGCGGACCTCGTCGTAAAGGGCGGCGGGAAAGATCGCGAAATGGGTCTGATGGAGGCGGGCCAGCATGCGGCGAATGACCGCGCGCGCTTCGTCCATATTCGCGGCGCTGGCGACGGCGGGGCGGAACTCATCGTGAATCGCCTGCCAATCGAGGCCCGCGGGATTTTTCTCCCAATGCGTGTCGCGGATGATAGTCCAAACTTTTTCGAAGGTATCCAGAGCAAGCTGGCGCTCGGCCGAAACGGGCTGGCCTTGAAGCGCCAGCGAAACGGCGAACGCCGCACAGCCCGCGAACCGCATTCGCATGCTTCAACCCTAGCGCACTGGAGCGGCCCGGGGCCCTGGAGAGCTGGGCGAGGCGGGGCCGCAGGGATCCTTGAAGGCGGCGGGCACGATGGCGGTCAGGCAGGCCAGCGAGAGAATATCCGTGGCGTTGTGCTGAAAGACGGGCAAAAGATGAGCTGCTTGGCGGGTGCGCAAATATTCGAAGTAGACACACGGGATGAGGGCGCCCGGCATGTCGAGGTGGCGCTCCACGCCGAGAATCGCATTTTCCAGATCGACCAAGCGACATGATCCAAAGCGGCGCTTCCACAACCGGCGCGCGCCATGGAGCAAATCCAGATGTCTTAGCGAGGCGAACGGCGAGCGGGCGCGGCGGCAGCGGTAGCGCGCCTCCAAAAGCGGCTGATCGTAGGCCCGGCCGTTGTAAGTAATCAGCACGCGGAACTGCTGCAAGCATCGCGCCACGGCATCCAAGACGCTGGCTTCTTCGGCATAACCGCGCATGAAGAACTGCCTCACGCGAAAGCCGCCGCTTGCGATATAGCCGATTCCGATCAGGAACGCACAGGCTCGGGCGACGCCGGCGAGTCCCGTCGTTTCGGTATCCAAAAAGGCCCATTGTTCCGGAGCGGCCTGCGAAATGGCGCCGCCGGAAAGCTCGTTAAGGAAATCGCGCGGCAGCTCGGCGAGCGCGCCGAGATCCGCGCTCCCGTGCCTCCGGTGCGCTTCGTATAGCTTCTCCGTTTCAAAATGGCGGCCGAAGGGAGTCTCTATTTCCTGGCCGGCGAGCCATTCTTCGATGGGGCGGAGCGCGGGGCTGGGGCGAAGCGGGCTGGCGTATTTTCGATTAATGCGCGCGATTTCGCCTCTTAGCTCGTCAAGCCGATGCCGGAAACGATCCATTCTCCTTTTCTTTGCCAGGGTATCATAGTATGCTTATTTGCAACATGCGGCTGGTTCGCCAATTCCTCGCAGCGGGCCTGGTTCTTGTTTTCGGCCCGGCGCCGGTGGCCGCGCTGCTTGCGCCGCCAGAAACGGCGGAATGCCGCATGGCCTGCTGCAAGCGCAAGCATGAGCATCATTGCAGCAACTCTGGCGGCGCATCGGAAGCCGGATCGGCCTCCCTCGCAGCCGGGGCGGAATGCGGAGGGGGCTGCCTGCGCGCGGCAGCGGCGGCGGGCGCGAAAACTTCGATTGTTCTGGCGCCCGCCCGCTTGGGAGAGACGCCACGCGAAACGAGCCTCATCGCCGCGGCGGGCGCGCGCATAACGGCTTGTTTCACCGATCCTTTCCTCTATCAGCGTCCTCCTCCCATCCTTTCCCTTTAACGGCCAGCAGTCCATTTAACAGCCAGCGGGGCGGGCTTTTGGCTATCGCGGCCTTGGGCCGGTTGTTGGGAAAGGAGTATTTTTGTGAAATTCGTTTTGTTTTTGCATTTATTCGCAGCTTGCGCATGGGCGGTTGTCTTTGGTTCGATCCGGGGAGTGGTGCACGATCCCGATCACCGGCCGGTGGAAGGCGCGAAGGTGACGGTGAAAGCCGCGGCTTCGGAGTTTTCGGAAACCTACACGACGGGACCCGATGGAGCGTTCGAGGCTTCCGTGCCAGCCGGCGCGTACCAGGTTACCGCGGAGCGAGCGGGATTGCTTTCCTCCAGGCAAGACGTGGTGGTGGCTTCGGGAGCCTCGCCGGTGCTGCACTTTCAGCTTGCGATCGGGGCGGTTCGAGAGTCGGTGACGGTTGCGGAAGCGGCGCTGGCGGCGAATCCGGAGCAGGTGACGCCGATTACGATCGTCAGCCGCAGCGAAATTCAGAACACTCCGGGCGCGGACCAGACCAATAGCATGAACATGATCACGGACTTCGTTCCGGGCGCCTGGATGACGCACGACCAGCTTCACATCCGGGGAGGACATCAGGCCAGTTGGGCGATCGACGGCGTGCCGGTTCCCAACACCAACATCGCCAGCAACGTGGGGCCGCAGATCGATCCCAAGGACATCGACTATCTGGAAGTAGACCGCGGAGGCTATTCGGCCGCTTACGGCGACAGGACCTATGGGCTGTTCAACGTGGTCCCGCGCACGGGCTTTGAGCGGAATTCAGACGGCGAAATCATCGCCAGCTTCGGCGCGTTTCACCAGACGAACGATCAGGCGAACTGGGGGGGCCACTCGCAAAAGTTCGCGTATTTCGCGAGCATCAACGGGAATCGGAGCGATTATGGCCTGGAAACGCCGGGGCCGGACGTTTTGCACGACCGGGCGTGGGGGCTGGGCGGCATGGGGACCTTGATCTATAACCGCGACCCGGACAACCAATTCCGTTTCGTCACCTCCCTCCGCCGCGACGATTACGAGATCCCCAACGATCCGGACGCGCAAGCGGCCGGGATCAGCGACGCGGAGCATGAGCGGGACGCGCTGGCGAATTTTTCCTGGGCGCACACATTCCAGCCCGGGCTTTTGATGACGGTATCGCCGTTCTACCACGGCAATATCGCCAATTACGACGGCGGGCCGGGGGATGTCCCAGTCGCCACGACGCAGCATCGCGATTCCCAGTACGGCGGGGCGCAGATCGCCTTCAGCGCCGTAACGGCGCATCACAACGCCGCGGCCGGCCTCTACGCCTTCGGACAGCGCGATAACGAATTCGTAGGGTTGATCGCCCACGACGGCTCCGGCCTTTCCCTGGCGCAAGACCACACCGGGGCCGGACAACTGGAGGCGGCGTTTTTGGAAGATCAATACCGGCCCTTTTCCTGGCTCAATTTGATGGCGGGGGCGCGGCTGACTCACTTCTCCGGGGCGATATCGGAGAACGCGGCCGATCCGCGGCTGGGAGGCTCGATCCGGATTCCGCGTCTGCATTGGGTTGTGCGCGGGTTCTGGGGAATGTATTATCAGGCGCCGCCGCTTTCCACCGTGAGCGGCCCTTTGGCGGATTACGCCGTGTCGCAGGGGCTGGGGTTCATACCTTTGCGCGGCGAGCGCGACCAGGAGCATCAATTCGGCCTGGCCATTCCGCTGAAGGGCTGGTCGCTGGACGTGAACGATTATCATCAGCGGGCGCACAATTACTTCGATCACAATGCGATCGGCGGCTCGAATATCTTCTTTCCGCTGACGATCGATCAAGCGCGGCTGTACGGCTGGGAGGTGAGCGTACGCTCGCCTCGGATCCTGCGCCGCGGCGAGGCGTATCTGGCCTACGCGTATGCGCACGCCGAAGGGGCGGGCGCAATCACCGGAGGGCTGACGGATTTCGCGCCGCCCGCGAGCGGCTACTTCCTTCTGGACCACGACCAGCGCCACACGCTGCATGCGGGTTTCCAATTCAACCTGCCGGGAGGCCTGGCGGCGGGCGGCAATCTGTACTATGGCTCGGGATTCACGGACGGATCGAGCGGCGTGGGCGCGCACCTGGAGCCGCATACGACTTTCGATCTGACGATTGGAAAAAATATGGGGGAGAAGTTCACGATCTCCGCGACCGCCCTCAATTTAGCCAACCGGCGGTTCTTATTGGATAACAGCGAAACCTTCGGGGGCACGCACTACGCCGATCCGAGGCAAATCTACGTGCAGGTGCGCTACCGGTTTCATTACTGAGGGCGGCCGCCTGGCGGGACGGGTCTATAAGATCCGCCGGAACACGAACTCATTGCACCCCAAGCCGCCGCCGCAGGTCTTCAGGGCCAACAATTCGCAGTTCCGCGAGCGGTAAAAATCGAAAATCTCCTCGGGTTTGGCCACTTCAAAAGGGTACCCGCCGACCCAATCCACGACATCGCGCCAGGGGGACATGCCGCGTTGGACGGAATAAGCCCGCCAGGTGGAAAAGGGACGCAGCATGAGGAAGTCCTTGAGCATGCGGCGCCACCACTGATGAATCGCGACGGCAAGGGCCAGGCCGCCGCGCAGGGAAGGCGGCGTATGGTTGTAAAGGCGCTTGATGGCGCGCCAGCGCCGGCTGCGGGAGCCTTGGTCGTTGTAGATCGCGACAAACAGCCGGCCGCCCGGGGCGACCGGCATCAGGGCGTTTTCCAGGGCATTCCACATGGCGCCGGTATGGTGCAGCACGCCCCAGGCGTAGACGATGTCGAACGATCCCAGGGAACGCAGATAGGCTTGGTCCAGCGCGGAGCCTTGCTCCACGGTCCAATCCCCATCGCCGCTAAAAAACCGGCGGCGCATTTCCAGCGTGCAGGCCACCGATTGCGGATCGGAATCGAAAGAGTGAACGCTTGCGCCCAGGCGGTGAGCCGCGACGCTGGATAAGCCGCTGCCGCAGCCGATGTCCAGCAGCCGCAGGCCGCGGAGATTCCCGGTCCGCAGCATGGCGGCGAGCGAGGCGGCGGCGTTTTGAATCCTCTGCTCGGTGACGGAGGAAAGGAAGCGCAGCCAGTTCCGGCCGAATTCGAAACGCTCTTGGGAGCGGACCTCTCCGGCAAACGTCACGCTTCCCAATTTATCGCAGTTCGCGCGGGAGCCGGAGTGTTACAGTGTAGCCAATGTGCGGCGTCGCAGGCTACTTGCTGCGAGACCAGCCCGCCGGGCTCGCCCAAGTCCGCGCGATGTGCGATCAAATGCGGCATCGCGGGCCTGACGAGGAAGGGCTTCACGCGGAAGGCCCGTGCGCGATCGGGATGCGGCGGCTGAGCGTGATCGACCTGGCGACGGGCCATCAGCCGCTATCCAACGAAGACGGCTCCGTGTGGGTGGTGTTCAACGGAGAAATTTACAATTACGCCGAACTCCGCGATCACCTTATTGGGAAAGGCCACCGGTTTTCCACGCAAAGCGACACCGAAGTTCTGGTTCATCTCTACGAGCAGGAGGGCGTGGAGGGGATCGGGCGGCTGCGGGGCATGTTCGCCTATTGCATTTGGGACGCGCGCGCTCGGCGCATTTTCCTGGCGCGGGACCGGTTCGGAAAAAAGCCTCTGTACTACGCCGCGTTCGGGGAGGGTCTATATTTCGCGAGCGAGCTCAAAGGCTTGCTGGCCGCCGGGCTGCCCACGGAAATCGACGAAGAGGCGCTGCGGCTCTATTTTCTGCTCGGCTACATCCCCGATCCTTTCACCGCATTTCGGGCGGCGCGGAAGCTGGAGCCGGGCTGCTGGCTGAGCTATGGCGCAAGCGGCGCGCTCCAGACCGGACGCTATTGGAAGTATCCGGCGCTGGCCGAGGATGCGCCCGGCTTCTCGGAGGCCGAAGCTTGCGAGCGCCTGCGGGAACTGTTCGACGAAAGCGTGCGCCTCCGCCTGGCCGCGGACGTTCCCCTGGGCGCGTTCTTAAGCGGCGGGATCGATTCGAGCCTGGTGGTGGCGTCCATGGCGCGCCAATCCTCCTCGCCGGTAAAAACATTCTCCATCGGATTCGAAGAGCCGGATTACAACGAGCTGCCATACGCGCGGCTGGCCGCGAAAAAATACGGCGCCGAGCACCATGAACTGATCGTGCGGCCGGATTCGGTCGCGCTGACGCAAAAGCTGGCGCGCCACTTCGACGAACCCTTCGCCGACTCCTCGGCAATTCCCACCTATCTGGTTTCGGAATTCGCCCGCCAGCACGTGACCGTAACGCTGAGCGGCGACGGCGGAGACGAGCTGTTTGCCGGCTACGACAGTTTCCGCATTATCGAAAATATGCGGCGGTGGGACTTTATTCCCCAGGCGGCGCGGCGCGCGCTGGGGTGGGTGTCCGAGAGGCTCCCCTATTCCATGTATGGAAAGAATTTCCTCTTCGCGATTAGCCGGCGAACGGGGCTGGAGCGCTACTTCTCTACGAATTACGCGCCGCATCTGCTGAGGAAGCGATTGCTAGAGCCGGACTGGCTGCTGCCAGCCGATGGCGCTTATCTGACCCGCGTGTTCGCGAACTATTTGCCGGCGGACGCTTCCAGCACTCTCTCCCAGGCGCTGCACTTCGAGGCGACCAACCGGCTGGCGGGAGACATGCTGGTGAAAGTGGACCGCATGTCGATGGCGGCGTCGCTCGAAGTGCGTTGCCCTTTGCTCGATCACAAGCTGGCGGAATTCGCGGCGACCATCCCGAACCAATGGAAGCTTCGCCGCGGGCAGGGCAAATACATTCTGCTTCGCGCCTTGGGCGACCGGCTCCCGGAAGAGTTGCGGCGCCGCAAAAAGATGGGATTCGCGATTCCCATCCGGGACTGGTTGAACGGCCCGCTACGCGAGATCGCTCGCGATATGATTTTGGGCGGGAGTTTTTTGAGCAGAGGAATCGTCTCGCCGGCATTTGTGCGGCATCTGCTGCGAGAACACGAAACCGGGCGCCGAGATAATCACACGTGGCTGTGGTCGTTGCTGGTGCTGGCGATGTGGCTGGAAGACGCGCAAAACGCCCGCGGGAAGGCCGTCGCGGGCGGGCTGGGATAATATCCTCAATTCTTCCTGGCCGAAGGCGGCTCCAGAAAAGAGAGCCGCCAGGGCGACGGCGGGTGAAATTCGCGTCCTATTGGCCATCCAAGAAGATCGGACAGTTGTTCATACGCCCCGGGGACGAAAATGTTTCCTTATTCTTCAAACCGCCGCCACGAGCGGAGCGCGCTCCAGCGGTTTGTTACGGCCATGTTTACCGAGCACGAAGATTTCGCCCCACAGTTGAAGATTCAGCAGCCGCCAGATGCGGTCGGTGGCGTCCTCGACGCCTTGCTGGTGACGGGCGATCAATTGGCCGACCGCATCGAGATTGGCGTAGGCGGCCAGGAAGCCGTCCGGATCGCGCAGCAGGGTAAAGAGTCCGGACGCGCAAGAGGCGTGAAGCCATTGGCGGAGAGGCGTCGGAAAGCCCATTTTCCGGCGGCGAACGATGCCGGCGGGCAGCAGATCGGCTACGGCTTCCTTCAGAATGTACTTGGCTTCGCCGCGGCGAATTTTGAGGCTATCGGGAACTTGGGCCGCGAACTCCACGAAGGGATGGTCGAGAAAGGGCACGCGGCTTTCGATCGACGCCGCCATGCTCATCTGATCCTGCTTCATCAGCAGCTCGACCAGATATGTTTTCTGATCGGCGAACAGCATCCGGGCCAGCGGGCTCGATCCGGGGCGCTGCTCCCAGCGCTCGAGATAGGACCGATACGCCGATTCGGCGTGCTCGGGTTTTCGCAACAAGCTCCGCTGGTCCGAGGCGGAAAAGGCGCAGTAGAAATTGTCGAGAAACAGCGATTGAAGGCTGTCGCCGCGGCCGAGCGGGGTGTGCTGTATTTTGCGGCGCAGGCCGGCGGACAACACAGGCGACGCCGCGATCCTCTTTCGCAGGCCATGGCGCAGGGCGCGCGGAACCAGGCCGAGCCATCGCATCCAGGTCTGGTTGCGCAGCGTGGCGGCGTAGCGGGCATAGCCGCCGAACAGTTCGTCGCCGCCCTCGCCGGTGAGCACGACTTTCACCTGCTCCGAGGCTAGGCGCGCCAGGTAGTACAACGAGACGCTGGAGGGCCAGGAAACGGGCTCATCCTCATGCCACACCAGGCCGGGCAGAGTATTGAAGAACTCCGCCATCCCGATGCGGACTTCGTGATGCTCCGCGCCGATATGCCGCGCCACGCGGCGGGCGAAGGGAAGCTCGCTGAACTTCTCCTCGGCGTAGCCCACCGCGAATGTCTTCACCGGGCCCGCCGTGATGCGCTTCATCAAAGCGGCGATGGCGCTGGAGTCAACGCCGCCGCTCAAAAACACTCCGAGCGGCACGTCGCTCATCAGCCGCATGCGAACGGTTTCTTCCAGCCGCCCGCGGCATTCCTGAATCCAACTGGCTTGCTCGCGAGGTTCCGCCGGGGCAAACGCGGGAACGTCCCAGTATTGGACGATTTCCAGTCGCGGCGGCTGGGGCTCTGGGCCGATCTCGAGCCGCAGCCAATGTCCCGGCATCAATTTTCGGATTCCCCGAAACAGCGTTTGTTCGCCGCTCACGTAGCCGAACGCCAGATACTCGGAAAGCAGCGAATCCTCGAACCGCGGCGATATGGAAGGATGCTCCAACAGCGCCTTGATTTCCGAAGCGAAGGCGAATAGCTGGCCGTCCCAGTAGTAGTAAAAGGGCTTGACGCCGAGGCGGTCGCGGGCGCAAAACAGAGCGCGGCGCGGCTTGTCCCAAAGGGCGAAGGCGAACATTCCCCGGAACAGGTTCACGCTGGCCGGACCATGCTGTTCAAAGGCATGAATAATGGTTTCGGTATCGCAGTGAGTGCGGTAGCGGTGCCCGGCTGCTTCAAGTGGCGGCCGCAACGAAGCGTGGTTAAAGATTTCGCCGTTGTAGACGATCCAGAGCGTGCCGTCCTCATTGGCCATCGGCTGATGGCCCAAGGCGAGATCGATGACGCTTAACCGGCGGTGGCCCAGGGCCGCGTGCGCATCGCGATAGAAACCCGAGCCGTCCGGCCCCCGATGGCGAATCGCATCGGCCATTCTCGCGATAACGGACTCGGAGCCGGGCTCGCCCCGGACGCTCACATAACCGGCGATTCCGCACATGACGTTATGAGGCGGCCGCCGCTTGCGGCGTGCCGCGGCGCCGCTCCACCGCGCTGCGCAGGATCTGTTCGAAACCGTCCACGACGCGCGCCCAACTGTATTTTTCCTCCACCAAGCGCCGGGCGGCGCTTCCAAGACGGCGCCTCAAATCCGGATCGCAAAGCAAGCGCAGGCACTGGCCGGCGAAATCCCGCGGCGTTTCCGCGAGCAAGATGTTGTCGCCGTGCTGGACCGGCAAGCCCTCGGCGCCGATGGAAGTGGAGACGATCGCCTTTCCGCTGGCCATGGCTTCAAATATTTTCAGCCTGGTTCCGCTTCCGCTCCGCAGGGGCGCAATGTAGACGCAGGCCCGGTTTAAATAGGGCCGGATGTCATCGACCTGGCCGGTGACGTGGAGGTTGGGAATCGCGCGCTCCAGCGCGCGCAAAGAGGCGGGAGGATTTCTACCCACAGCCCACGTCACGATGTCCGGATATTCGCGCCGAAGCAACGGCAGAATACCGCGCGCGTACCAGTCGATGGCGTCCTGATTGGGCGCATAGTCCATAGCGCCGGTGAACGCCACATGGCCGGGTTGCTCGGCGCCGGGGGCAGGGATGAAATATTCGGAATCGACGCCCGTGCCGATTACGCTGATCCCGGACGAATCGATATGCCGGGCGAAGGATTGCTTATTGCGCTCCGACACCGCCACCACATGGTCGGCCGCCCTGAGATACCTGCGTTCATCGCGGCTGAGAGCCTTCCACTCCAGATAGCTGGCGATTTTCCAGATCCAGCTTCGGGCGACTTTGCGGTGGCGGTCCCACACCTCGGCCTCCACGTTGTGCGCGAACAAAACAATCGGAGTTTTGCCGCGCCAATTCAAAAGGCCGCCGGGATGGATGAAGTCGCAAACGATCGCATCGAATTCCTCCGTCTGGAAAAGCGACGCGACGGCGCGCTTCAGCTCGGGCCGGTAGTACTTCTGAATCGAGTAGGCATGCTCGGAGAACAAGAGCCTGGCGTAGTTGCAAGCTCCAGCCAAGCTGAACGATTTAGGAAGATCCAGCGGCGCCAGGACGAGATTGGCGAACAACGGGGCAAGGGAAGGGTGCGGATCGCGGTCTTGACGAGGATAATAAGTAACCAGCGTGACGTCGTGCCGGCGCGCAAGCTCTTTCACCATCTGAAAGCTGCGGATGCGGCCTCCGAAATCCGGAGGAACCAAGCCGCCAGCTTTGATCCAGCAAATTCGCATAAGAATGCGGCGCTTCCACGCCCGCCCGTAGAAGCGGCGTCTTCAAATACCTATCAAACCACGGGAAGCACTTCGTAAAGCCCGCGCTCGGTCCCGTATCGGGGCCGCCCACCGTGGCGATGGGCCGGGCAAAGGGCAGCCTAAAGTCCGTAGACCAAAACCGCCTGGCTTGCGGTGGCGACGTACACTTTTCCGTTGGCGATGACGGGCGGCGTGAACTTTTGAAAACGCAAGCCTTTCAAGGGGTCGGGTCCGTAGAGGCGCGTTAGGTTTTGCGCATCGTAAGCGGCCAGGCGGCCGGTCGTGAAACCGTGCACGTCGCCATCGGGGTAGGTGGCCCACACGATGCCGTTCGAGCCGGGGCTGTCGTATCCGCCGGCGCCCGATACTGCCACGGCCGCTCCCGTGAACGGCGCGCCATCCGGCGCCACCGCCCGCGGACAAACGGGGAAGGGGATGCAGGTCCACGCCGCCGGCCTCAAAAGGTCGGCCAGGCTGAACACTTTCAGATAATCTCCGCTGCACCAGGTGTAGACGTTCCACCCCGAGGGGTCAAGCCAGGCCGCAAGCCCGGCGTAGAACGCCATATTCGCGTTGCAAACCTGAGCCGGAGCGCCGGAGGCCACGTGGATCGGATCCAGGATGAAGATCTGGCCCGCTTTACTGCCCGAAAGGACGTAGGGCGTGCCTGGAAGCAGCAACACGCGGCTTGATCCTAAATCAAAATCCTCCACGCTCCAGTTGACGGCTTCCGGCGGTTGATAGAAACCGGTCATGGAGTTTCCCACGAGCGAGGCCTGAACAATAGAGTTTTGAAAGACGGCGGAGTAGCCAGGAGGCCGGGCGTCTCCGGTGGCAAAGTAGATGGAATTGCGGTCGTCGCTGGCGATGCCTCCGCCCGACATCCACACGCCCGCGCCATCCGCGGCCCCGGCGAGATTCAGCGCCCTTTGAAGAGCATGCGCGCCGGCGTTGTAGGTAAACACCCAACCTTGGTAAGGCAGGGGACCGCCGGGGAAACCGTAATACGCACCGAAGCCAAAGCTCACGGTGGAGCTCCTGGAATCGAACAGCAGGCCGGGCCGCTGCAATTGGCGGGCGGGATCAAACGCGCCGTCCGGCGAGGCCACGGGTATGGCCGCGACAATCGGAGGGTCAAGCGGCGGGATATCGCGTATCGCGCGGCCGGAAAGCTGGCGAGGCCGATGGGCGACAAAGGAGCCAAACGACTGGGTGTAGTCGAAGGCGGCCAGCAGATAGCGGATGCAGCCGCAGCCGGCCGGCGGCGCCGGCTCGTTGCGGTTCACCACAAACCACATGATGTGATCGGCGATGTCGATGGCCGGCGTTCCCATAATGCCCGCCGGACCGGGGATCCATTGCGGCTGGGAGCAGTCTCCTAGATTTCGATCGCCCGGGTTGCGGCCATACGGGATCTGGAGCGTTCCCAAAGGAGGAGAATTCAGATTGTCCGCGTCGAAGGCGTAGATGGTGGGCGTGGTGGTGGCGATGAAAACCACGTTATGCGGAGCGGGCGACGCATTGACGATCGTATTCGGGACATACAAGGGGTGCGCGTACACGCAGTTATCCACCGGCAGGATCGCTTTAACAGCTAAACGCGAGACGTTGGCGGGAGTCAGAATCGTTTCCTGGGTGTAAGCGCCGGTGCGCGCGTTGTTGTAATTGGCGGCGAGCACGGCTCCCTGTTGCGCGAATAGAGACGCCATGGATGCGCCCGCAATCATAAACGCGGGCAAGACGCCGCGACAATAGCGCGCATATTTCGTCATATTCTCCCTATTTAGCCCCCTAAAGTGACGCTTTACGGGGGTAAAGAGAGAGAAAAAATATTGCGGCGCCGGAACAGCTTGTCTAAAGCGGCAGGCGGATAGCCCGTAGGCCTCAGTCGCTCTTGCCTTTGCCGCGATTGGCGGGGCTGGCTAAATACGCTTTGGATGCCGCCGCATCCTTGAGCGGAAGCACCTTGTCCGGATCGATTCGCACCATGACGTAACGGATATGATCGTCGATTTTCGTAAACCAGTGCCCGACGCCGGCGGGAATGACGATTACGTCGCCCGGCTTGAGATCGTATGTCGCGGGATTCCGAATCGATGAGCCGCTGTTGCCGGGGCCGTTGAACTCGCGCACGGTCTGCAAGTTTGCGGGTCTGCGCTTTTCATCGACGATGTCGGACCCGGTAACCAGAGTGGCCGAACCATCCAGAATGTGATAGACCTCGCTCACCTGGTCGTGCTCGGCGACGGAATCGGGCGCGGGGGCGGAAAGACGGCCCCGATACACGACGCCGATGCCGAGATTGGCTTTGCCGATATCGACCGCGCGCGCCTGCTGATCAACTAAGCCATTTTCCTGAGCCCGCTTCAGATAAGCTTGGATCTCATCGGCGGGAACGTAGCTGGCCGAGCAACGATTGCAGGTGGGCTGCTGGGCCGGCAGAAGCAACCACACGCTTAACGAGGCGAGAACGGCATTCCTTGCGGCTTTTTGCATCTTCCAAGCCCCTACTTTGCGCCCGAGCGCGGCCACAACACGCCCTGATCCGCCTTGGTTACGGGAGCAAGTCCCTTATAAACGAACTTTTGAACGCGCTGGCCGCGATAAGTTTCTGCGGTGTAGATGTTGCCTTTGGAATCGGTGGCGATGCTGTGGACGCCGTAGAATTCGCCCGGCTGGCGCCCGCCTTCGCCGAAGCTGGTCAGCACTTCCAGCGAGCTGCGGTCGATGATGTGCACGCGGTCGTTTTCGCCATCCGCGAGGTAAATATACTTCTGCTGCGGGTCCTTCGAGAAAGCGATGTCCCAAGCCGATCCGGATCCCAGGGTCTGCTTTTCGTAAAACGCCTCTTTGACGAATGTGCCGTCGGGTTTAAACACCTGGATGCGGTCGTTTACGCGATCGCAAACGTAGAGCAGGCGGTCTACCGAGAGCTCCGCGCAATGGACGGGATTGCGGAACTGCTGGGCGGGAGGAGCGTTGGGATCATAGCGGCCCTGATCGACATCGTCCGGTTTGTGGCCGTAAGCGCCCCAATGGCGCTTGTATTTGCCGGTGTCGGCGTCGAAAACAATGACGCGATGATTTCCGTAGCCGTCGGCCACGTAGGCTTCGTTGGTCTGGGGATCGACAAAGATTTTCGCCGGGCGGCGCAGATTTTCGACATCGTTGCTCCCTTTGCTGCGGCCCGGCTTGCCGATCTGCATCAGGAACTTTCCATCCTGAGTGAATTTCAGCACCATGTTGTCGTTGTAAGGCTCCAATCCTCCCACCTGGCCTTCGTCGTCGCCTTTGGCCTTGCCGGCTTGCGGGCCGCGCCCGCCCGCGCCGGCGGCCGGCGCGCCGCTGTTGCCGCCGATCCAGACGTTGCCTTTATAGTCAACCGTGATTCCGTGGTTGGATTCCGGCCAGTCGTAGCCGTTGCCTGGACCGCCCCAGCTCCGCAAGAGATTGCCCTGCTGATCGAATTCGAGCACGGGCGGAGCGGGCGCGCAGCATTGCGCGGTTTTGGGATGGGTGGTGGCGTGCAACTCGCCCGGCTCGAGCGAGCCGGCGCGATGGATGATCCAAACGTGGTCCCGCGCGTCGACCGACACGCCGATGGTCTGGCCCAGAATCCAGTGGTTGGGCAGAGGCTTGGGCCACAGCGGGTCCACCTCGAATCTGGGAGCCAGGACCGTGGCGGCGTGGGCCACGCTCTTGTTTTCCAGGTAAGCGGACGCCGCGCCCAGCCCCATCAACAGACCCGCGATGCCGGCCGCCATCCCGTAGGCGCGTTTCATATCGCGACCTCCTAATCGGAGGCATATTACTACACGGGAAAAGAGATGTCATCCTTGGGTGACGCCGGGCATGCCGGGCTGGGGCCACGCGGGGCGCTCCCGGGGGGCCGCGTAGCGCCGCTCCGCCGCCATTAGGGGATAGACCAGGCCCGCAAAGACAGCTCCAAGGATCGGCGCGAGCCAGAATAGCCAAAGTTGTTGCAGCGCCCAACCGCCGGCGAACAGGGCGGGGCCGGTGCTGCGCGCTGGATTCACCGAGAGGTTGGTCACCGGAATGCCGACCAAGTGACACAGAGTCAATCCCAGGCCGATCGCGATGGCAGCAAAGCCCTGAGGCGCGCGGCGATCCGTCGCGCCCAGGATAATCGTCAAAAAGAAGAACGTGAGCACAACTTCCGCCAAAAGGCACGCCCCCAGGGAATAGCCGCCGGGGGAGTGTTCGCCGTAGCCGTTGGAAGCGAAGCCGCCCGGCTCGAACCCAGGCTTGCCGCGAGCGATCGCGTAGAGCACCGCCGCCGCCGCGATCGCCCCTAGCACCTGCGCGAGGATGTATTGCGCCATCTCCGAGGCGGGAAACCGCCTTCCTACAACCAATCCCACTGTGACCGCGGGGTTCACATGCCCTCCCGAAATGTGGCCGATGGCGTAGACCATCGTGAGCACCGTAAGGCCGAAAGCCAGAGCCACGCCCAAAAAGCCAATGCCGAGGTTGGGGAACGCGGCCGAGAATAAAGCCGCGCCACAGCCGCCGAACACCAACCAAAACGTGCCCACGAATTCCGCGCCCATTCTCCTGCCCAATGGCGTCATAAGGCCCTCCACTTCGTTAGTAGGATGCAAATCCGGCGGAGCCGATGGATTAAATTGACCGGGCGGCGCGGGCGCGCCTATTGGCGCCGCAGCGTGGCGATGGCCTGGGCCTCGGCCGATTTGCCTTCTCCCACGGGACCGACGCGCTCGGCGGTCTTAAACTTTACCGACACCCGATCCAGTTCGATTTCCAGAGTCCGGGCCAGGGCTTCGCGAATGGGCGTCCGGTAGTCTTTGAGCTTGGGAGTTTCCAAAATGACGGTCGAATCGATGTTCACGATGGCGAATCCCCGCTTGCGCGCCAAGCGCGCGGCGTGAGCCAAAAACTGCGCGCTATTGGCGTCTTTCCATTGCGGATCGGAATCGGGAAAATGCATGCCGATATCGCCCAGGGCGGCCGCTCCCAGCAAGGCGTCGGTGATGGCGTGGGAAAGGATGTCCGCGTCGGAGTGGCCTTCCAAGCCCGCAGCCGCGGGAATGGCGACGCCGCCCAGAATCAGCGGGCGGCCAGGAGCGAGGCGATGAACGTCCCAACCGAGCCCGGTTCGCACCTCTCCGGAAGCGCCGGCCGAAGAGCGCGGCGCAGACGCCGGCGCGGCGGCAGAGGGGCGCGAGCCGCGCCCGACGCGCGCGCTCACGAGGCCGTCCGGCGCGCCAGCTCTTCGGAAAGGAACAGCCGCGCCAAATCCATGTCGGAGGGCTTGGTGATCTTGATATTGCGGTCGCTGCCCTGCACCACGCTCACTTCCACTTGCTCCAGGCGCTCCACCAGACTCGATTCGTCGGTGGCCGTGAAGGCGTCGGCGCGCGCGGCTTCAAAGGCTCGCTTCAGCAAATCGAAGCGGAACACCTGGGGAGTTTGCGCCAGCACCAGGTGCTCCCGCGGCAGGGTGGAGCGGATCTTGTTCTTGTGGACCCTCTTGACCGTATCCACCGGAACGATGCCTACAATCGCGGCGCCCGTCAGGGCCGCTTCCGCGATGACTTTATCCACCAGTTCGGAATCGATGAACGGCCGCACGGCGTCGTGCACCGCCACCAGCGTGGTGTCCGGACTCAGCGTCGCCAGCGCGTTTTCGACGGACTGCTGGCGCGTTTCGCCGCCTTGCACGACTCGCACGGGCTTGGGCGGATGCTCCTGGTGAATCAGGCCGCGCGCCCAATCCATGTCCTCGGCGCGCAAAGCCACCACAATCTCCGTCACCGCCGCGCTGTAGAAAAACTTGCGGATGGTGTGGATCAGGATCGGCGCGCCGTCCAGCAGCATGAACTGCTTGCGGCTGACGCCGGATTTCTCCCGTCCCATCCGCGTCCCCAAACCCGCGGCGGGAAGTATGACGGAGACTTTCATGGTTCCACTGAAGTTAAACGCGCACGCCGCAGCGCCGCTGGCCGTGCACCGAGCGCTCTATCGATTGTACACGCGTGGCGCGGGCCAATTTTGAAACCGGGCCTACGCCGCTCCAAAGACGCCCTTCCACTTGCGCATCACCAATTCCGCCAAACTGAGCGCGACGGCCAACGCCAGCAAACCCGGCCACAATTGCAGATTGGCGGCGAGCGACCGCAGGCCGGGATCGAAAACCGCCTTGGGATCGGGCTGGTAACGGCCTCCGGTGAATTCGGCCACTTGCCTCAACAGCGCGTTGTTGGAGCCGTAGCTTTCCATCTCCGCCTCCGGACGGTACAACCCGGCTTCGGGAAACACGCGCGAGTCTTCAAGCGGCCGCACGCGGAA
The DNA here is from genome assembly GCA_035293905.1 of Bryobacteraceae bacterium. Classification (GTDB taxonomy): domain Bacteria; phylum Acidobacteriota; class Terriglobia; order Bryobacterales; family Bryobacteraceae; genus Palsa-187. Next base: position 25,255 of record DATGLY010000025.1, on the reverse strand, counting down.
CAGACCTTGTCTCGATCCGATGGGCAAGCGCCCGCGGAACGTTCCCGCGGCGATTTTTTTCACCGGAATGGGCTTTTGGAAACCGCCCGGGCCGAACACAAAAATCTCCGGGATCTTGGCCGGCTCCTCCACGCTCGGCCCCAGCCTGTAATCCACCACCAGTTCGCTATCGGCGCGATCGAACTGGACGACCGCTTCGCCGGCGGCCGAACGCGGCAACAGATCGCGCGCGAGGTTGGTCCAAAACTTGTCGTAGCCCTTCCACGTCACCCAATCCGAGGCCCAGCGCGTCTTGGCGTCGGAGGTGAATACCGCCGCGCGCCCCAACCCGTACTGCCACCGCGCCAAAAGGGGCTCTTTGCGGTCGATTTGCAGGATGGTTTCCGCCGTCGGCTTGGCGATGAATCGCACATAGCCCTTGAGCGCGGGCGCCGTTTCCATGGCCACGCCGTCCAAAATCTCGGCGTGTTTGACGACTTCCGGCGCCATTTGCTTTTCCACCGCGGTGGATCCGGTGTGCTCGAGCACGTCGCGCAGCAGAATCTGCTCCAAGCCCTGGGGCTCATTCAGGAAATAGGATTTTCCGCCGGCGATTTGCGCGATCTTTTCCAGATACGCGCGATTGACATCCTGCCCCAGGCCCACCGTGGAGATGGTGATCTTGCGATTGCCGGCGGTGCGGGCCGTATCGAAGCTGTCGCCTTCTTCGGAAATTCCATCGGTTAGCAGTACGATGTGCTTGTAAGTCGCCTGCACGGGCTGAATACGCTGAAAGGCCTCGGCCAGAGCCGGAGCGATCTGAGTTCCTCCATCGGGCCGAATTCCCGCGATCATGCGCTTGATGGCCGCGCGGTCCGCCGCCTTCCGCAGGGTCACCGCCCATTCGAAGCTGTTGTCGAAGATGAGAACGCCGACCGTATCGATGGGCCTGAGATTCTCCACCACGCCGGAGGCGGCGGCCCGGGCCAGCTCGATCTTCCGCCCTTCCATGGAAGAGGATTTATCGATGATCAGCACTACCGCCGTTCCCTCGGGCGAGCGCGGCGGGGCCAGCGTGGCGGGAAGCGCGCGGTTCAAGGGGTCTTCTTGATTCTTTTCTTTTTCCACATAAACGCTGTGTTCGCCCGCGATCACTAAAACGCCGCCGCCTTCCTTTTCGTACTTCTCCACGCTCTCTTTAAAGGCCGTAGGCGCTCCTTCCAAATCCCAGTTGTTCAGAATCACCAACTGGTAATCCTCCAAGCGGAGCTGCGAAACGCCGCGCGCTCGGTCCACTTCAAACTGCGCCGCCGCCAGCGCCTGCGGCAAGTGCGAATCGAGATTGGCGGGGTCATCGGAGAGGTACAGAGCCTTCGGGCGGCGCAGCGTCACGGCCTGCTCGAAATGCAGGTCGCCGCCGCCGGAATGAATCGAGATCGACAGATCCAGCGCGCCGGGCGTGTTCAGGCTGGTGTGCAAGCGCACCAGGTTCTGGCCCGGTTGAAACTGCGCGGGCATCTCGGCCAGCGGCTTGCCCTCGGCCGCAAGCTCGATCTGCGCGGCCTCGGCCCGCGGCGCCGACACCGCCAGATCTATGGGAAACTGCTCGCCGGTGAAAGCGAGCGAGGGAAGGCTGGCCGACTCCAGCCGGAGCGCGGGAGGCGGCCTGCCCGCCACCGGGAATGTGTCGATGGGAATTCCAAGCTGCTGCGCCTGCCACGCCGCCCGCGCGATGCTGCCCTGGTTTTCCTTGCCATCGGAGATCAGCGCCAGCCGCGGCACAAGACCGCTGGGCAGAGACGCGATCGCGTCGCGGACGGCGCCCTCCAGATCCGTGGCGCGGCCCGCCTCGCCCGGCGTGAGCCGTAACTGCCCCTGCGCCTCGCCGCGGTCCAATTCCCGCGTCGTGCGCGCGAACGGCCATATCCGTATCCAATGCCGCCCCTGCGCCTGGCGCATCGCGCGCATGAGCTGGGATTCCTTTTCTAAATCCGTTTGCGAAACGCTGGCGGAGGTGTCCACCAGCACCGCCAGCGCGACTTTGGTTTCCTGAATCCGAAGCTTGGGCTCCGCTAAGGCAAGAAGAATGGCCGTGAGAGCGAGAGCCTTCAATGCCAAAGCGAAGCGCCGGCGCGTGCGCGTCCCTTCCCACGCCGCCCACGCCAGAGGCAGCCACGCCATCGCCAAAATCCATCCGCGGTCGAAGGTCACTCCAGAAGCTCCGTCCTTATGATAGCCAGGAACTCATTTACGGTTTCCAGGCGTTCAGGCTGCGCCCCCGTTAGAGCCGCTTCGCGCGAGCCTCGTAGCGCTGGCCAGGCTCGCCCTTGCGCCGGAATGTTTTGTGACGCAATATGGGGAGTTATGAGGATGCGAGCGGTCCTGCCAGGAGTCTTGGCGACGGCGGCCGCGGCTCTGGCCTGGAGCGGCCATCCCATTTGGGCCCAGCAGGGCCACCCTCTCGCCGGCACATGGTCCGGCGATTGGGGTCCCTCGTCCACCCAGCGGCATCCGATCACTTTGGTGCTGAATTGGGACGGCAAGAATGTAAACGGAATTATGAATCCTGGACCCGATTCCGTGCCTCTTTCAAGCATCTTCGTGGATGTGTCCAACTGGACGGTCCGGATCGAGGCCGACGGCAAGGATGCGGCCGGCAAGGCGGTTCATATCGTCGCCGAAGGACGGTTGGGCGATCTTGGCTCCTATCACCGCACCCTTGCCGGCGCGTGGACGGAAGGCGAAACCAGGGGCGATTTCAAAGTGACCAGGAATTAGGGCCGTATGCTCCGGCTGGTTATTTCCGGAATGCTGTTCGCCGCGGCTGCCGCGAGAGGGCAGAACGGGTTTTCCGCCGCCTATGACAATACCCGTCAGTTGAAGCTCCAGGGCGCCGTCACCCGGATCGAGTGGACCAATCCCCATGCGTTTGTTTTCATCGATGTTCAGGACGCAGCGGGCGCCATGGCCAATTGGGCCGTGGAGATCGGAAATCCTCTCGATCTGGAAGAGGCCGGATGGAAGCCAACCGCGGTGAGGATCGGGGAGGTTGTAAGCGTAGATGGAATTCCGGCGCGGGGCGATGGCAATCAGGCTTTCGCGAAGTCGGTGAGGCTGGCGCGCACCGGGGCCAGGATCTTCACGCCGTCTGCAAAGAAAAGCGCCGCGGCCTCCAGTCCCGCTCCGCGCTGGCCCGACGGCCAAGTGCGGCTCGGACCGCCGCCGGGTAAGAAAGGATACTGGGGCTCGCCGACCCACGCGGCGCTGTTCGAGCGCGTCTCCGGCGCCGCGATCGCAATGAATGAGGAGGGCCTGTTGGCCAACCTTTCCGACGCCGACCGCGTCGCGCCCTTCCAGCCCTGGGCTAAATCGGTTTATCTCTATCGCCAGCGCACATTACTCAAGGACGATCCATTCAACCGCTGTTTGCCGCCAGGCGGTCCGCGGCAGTTCCAAACGCCGCACGGTTTTCAGTTCGTCGAGCAGCGCGAACTCGGCCGGATTCTAGTCCTTCTCGGCGGCGGCGACCGCAATTGGCGCATCATCTATACCGATGGGCGCCCGCTGGGCCAAGCGGCGGACCAGGTGTTGACCTACTACGGCTCGTCCGTGGGCCGCTGGGAAGACAAAAATACTCTGGTCGTGGAAGCCACCGGCTTCAACGAACATTTTTGGTTCGCCAACGGAGGACTGCCTCACACGGAGGCTTTGCACCTTACCGAGCGCTTCTCGAGGCCCGATCTGAACACCTTGCAGTATGATGTGACCGTGGACGATCCTCGCGCCTATACTCGTCCTTGGTCCGGCGGCTGGAGCATCCCCTGGGTTGCAGACCAGGACATTCAGGAATATTTTTGCGAAGAGAACGCGGCATCCGCTCTGATCCACTGAAGGGAGGCAATCGGCTATGAAAAAGGCCGCTCATGACTGTTCCGTTGGAATCGCTTTGGCGCTTCTGCTCGTCATGCCCGCGCTGGCGCATCATTCCTTCGACGCCGAGTACGACGGCAGCCGCACGACGACCATTACCGGAATCGTCACGCAAGTCGCCTGGCAGAACCCGCACGCCTACATCTTTTTCAACTTCAAGGACGAGAGCGGCGCGACGCGGGACATGCGCTTCGAGCTCGGCCCTCCCTACGCATTGATCCGGGGCGGCTGGAAAAAGGACACCGTGAAAATCGGCGACAAGATCACGATTGAAGGAGCCGCCATGGCCAAGGACCCGCGCAATAACTGGGTGGGCGCGATGCAGAGCACCTCGCTGATCTCCGCCGCCGGCGAAAGATTGCCCACGAGGTAAATAAACATGAAAACCGCGACGGCGCTAGCGGTTTTGTGGTTGCTTCCGGCGGCCGGCTGGCCGCAGCAGAGAGCGCGCGGAGGCGACGTCCCGGCCCGAACCGATCTTCCTTACGAGCCGGCTCCCCGCTTCCCCGACGGCCACGTGAACCTCGGCTCTACGCCCAGCGCCAAAGGATACTGGGAAGTGCGGCCGGGCTTGGGCGGCGTCCCGCGCGGCGCCGATATTCCGTTTCAGCCTTGGGCGAAAGCCCTCTACCAGTTCCGCGCCTCCAAGGCCGACCTTTATCCTCCGCTGGTGAGTTGCAAGCCTGCCGGCGGACCTTCCTTCTTCAATGCGCCCGGCTTCGAGATCGTCGACGTTCCCGAGCGGAAAAGCATTTTCATTCTCGACATCGCCGGACCGCACTCTTGGCGGGTCGTTTACATGGACGGCCGCCCGCATCCCGCCGATTTGCGCCCCACCTTCCTGGGTCACTCCGTGGGCAAGTGGGAGGGCGACACGCTCGTAATCGACTCGATCGGTTTCAATGAAAAACAGTGGCTGATCGGGGCTTATCCTACCACCTCGCAGCTACATCTAGTGGAACGGATCTCGCGGCCGAACCTGAGAACTCTGTCGTACGAAGCGACCGTAGACGATCCGGGAGCGTATACTAAGACGTGGTCGGCCCATTGGACCATCTCGCAAACCACCGCGTCGAAATGGATTCCCGGCGGTGAGATGTTCGAATACATCTGCCAGGACGATGCCCGTTAAAGCATTTTTTCAGCCTCACTTGAGGTGTGCCAGTGTCCCAGCGTCCCTTTCCTGCTCCGGTCCCGTCCGCTTCGGGGATTATTTTGATCGTCGAAGATTACCAGGAACTTCGAACCCTCATCGGCGAAATATTAAAGGAAGCAGGTTATCGAATATCCGAGGCCTCCAACGGGGCCGAAGGTTTGTCCCGGCTGCGAGAGGGGGATGACATAGGCCTGGTGATCACCGATCTTGCGATGCCGGGAATGGACGGACATGCGTTCGCCGAGCAAATCCGCCAAGGCCGGCCCGACATCAAAATCATCTTCATGTCCGCCGACCCCGAGCCGCTTTTGGAGCGCATCGGAGACTGGGGGGAAGGGATCGGATTGCTTCGAAAGCCGTTTACCGACGAGCAGTTGATCGCCTGCGTGGAGGACACGTTGAAGCCGTCATGAATGGTTCGGCCCCAAAGCGGCAGAGGGCCGGCGCGGCGCCGGCCGAATCCGGGAACTTGGATGGTTCTGCCGCGCCCAGCGGAGCGCGCCGGCCTCTGGCCGCGCCGCCCGTCTTCGGAAAACAAACGGCCAAAAAGAATCTAAGCGCCCGGCTCGCCGAACTCGCCCGGCGCTTGCTGGAAGCGCAAGACAGGGACCGGGAGAAGATCGCCCGGCGGTTGCACGACGATTTAGGGCAGCAGGTAGCGGCCATCAGCATTCTTCTCAGCGCGCTCAAGCGGCGCCTTTGCCCCGTCGATATCGAGATCCTCGAGCCAATGGAGCGGGCGCTCCAAAAGGTGGTGGATCTGGGCGTAAGTCTCCGGGATCTATCCAGCGAGCTTCATTCCAGCGTCCTTGAGCACGCCGGGATCGAAGCCGCGCTTCGCGCGCATTGCTCCGAGCTTTCTTCCCGGGCTGGCGCGCAGATTTCCTTTGAGTCCAGCGGAGATTTCGAGGATCTGCGGCCGGAGGCGGCGCGCGGCGTTTACAGAATCGCTAAGGAGGCTTTGAAGGACTCGGCTGCGGCCAATGTCCGGCTGTTTCGCTCCGGCGCCGCTTTGCATCTGGCGATTCAATCGGGGGCGATCGCTTGCTTAGCTCCGGTCGAGCTCGAACTTCTCCGCCAGCGCGGAAAAGCCGTTGGCGCGGCTGTCCGCCGCAAAGGCTCCCAGCTTACCGTTTCTATCCCGCGAATATGTTAAAGTGCGCGAGAAGAGGATGGCATGAAAACCGCACTGATTGCCTGCTTGCTATATCCGGCGTTGGCGATGGCGCAATCCGCCGGCGCCGCCTCCGCGGAACTGCCGCGCCTTCCCGACGGCCACCCGGACCTCAACGGAGTCTGGCAGATCCCTTACACTCCCGACATGTCTCGCCAGCTCGGAGGCAAGCTGCCTTTCACGCCTCGCGGCGAGGCCGATTTCAAAAGCTACGATCCCTCCAAATTCGACTACACCGCCCATTGCCTGCCTCCCGGGCTGACGCGGGCGATCAACACGCCGGATCCCATCGAGATTTCTCAAACCAAAGATAAGGTGGTGATCCTTTTCGAGGGCTTCAGCAGTTTTATCTCGGTCCACACCGATGGACGTCCCCATCCGGCAAACCTCGACCCCACCTGGTTTGGAAACTCGGTGGGACGATGGGAAGGAGACACGCTGGTCATCGACACGATCGGCTTCAACGACAAAACCCGCCTGGACACCATCGGCCATCCCCATAGCGAGCAGCTTCACGTGGTGCAGCGGTTCACGCGCCAAGACGCCACGCACATCGCCTTTGAGATTACCGTGGAAGATCCCGTAATGTACACCGAACCGTTTAAGAACACCCGCACGTTCACGCTTCGGCCCAATTGGGATCTGATGGAATATTCCTGCGAAGAAAACAACAAGGACCTGACGGAAGGCCACGTGAAGTAAACGGGCCGCAAGCCGTGGCTCTACGCGTTGACGTCGATCACGGTCCGACCGCGGATTTTGCCTTCCAGAATTTGTTTTCCCAGTTCGAACACTTGCTCTAGCGGCGCGATCTGAGTCATGCGGTCGAGCAGATCGAGCGGGAGGTCGCTCGAAAGGCGATCCCAAACGGCGCGCCGCTCCTCAGGCGCCACGGTGACGGAATTGATTCCGAGCAGGCTTACGCCGCGCAGAATGAAGGGCATCACGGTGGTGGTGAAAACGCTGCCGCCGGCCAAGCCGCACAGAGCAATGGCGGAGCCTCGGGACATAGAAGGAAGCAATCCCGCCAGCGCCGGACCTCCCACGCTGTCGACCGCGCCCGCCCAGCGTTCCCGCTCCAGCGCCCGGCCGGGCGTGGCGGCCAGCGAGCCTCGGCCGATCACTTCCTTGGCCCCGAGCGAGCGCAAATAATCGCTCAATTCCGGGCGCCCCGTGCAAGCCGCCACAGGGTAGCCCAATTTGGCCAGAATCGCGATGGCGATGCCGCCGACGCCGCCGCCGGCGCCCGTCACCGCGATTTCGCCTTGGCCGGGCCGGAGGCCATTGCGCTCCAGGGCCATTACGCACTGCATGGCCGTGAATCCGGCGGTGCCGATCGCCATGGCTTGCCGGAGCGAGATGCCCGCCGGCAGCCGGACCAGATCCTGGGCGTTCCATCTGGCCAGTTGCGCATATCCGCCCCATGCGGTCTCGCCGGCTCCGGCGCCGGTCAGCACCACCGCGTCGCCGGCGTGGAATGCGGGGGATGCCGATTCTTCCACAAAACCCGCGAAATCGATGCCAGGAACCATGGGAAACCGCCGGATCAGACCCGGGCGACCGGTGACCGTCAGCCCGTCTTTGTAGTTGAGGCTGGAGTATTGCACGCGCACCAGCACTTCGCCCGGCGGCAGCTCCTCGCGATCGACTTGCTGAAGGGACGCCCGGAAATTCCCTCCGTCCTGGGTCGCCAGAAGCGCTTTAAAAGTCGGCATATCTGTCAAAACGGCGAGAATCTTAGTATCGCGTACACCACAGGAATGGCGAAAAGACTCGAATCGATCCGGTCGAGCCAGCCTCCGTGGCCGGGCAGCATCGATCCGCTGTCCTTGACGCCCGCGCCGCGCTTGAAAGCCGATTCGCAGAGGTCGCCCATCTGCCCCGCGACGTTGCCCGCGGCCGCCACCCCGACCACTCCCCAAAAAGAAACCGCCGGAAGAAGGTAATGCGCGTAAACGCCGGCGGCCGCCATCGCCCCCGCCACCGAGCCAGCTGCGCCTTCCCAGGTTTTACCGGGACTGATCACTGGCGCCATTTTACGGCGGCCGAAGGCTCGCCCTACGTACAGAGCGGCCGTATCGCCGGCCCAAACCGCCAGTAATGCGATCATGAGCCAATGCGGACTGATGACGCGCAACGCCATGGCGCACCGCCAAGCCCCGAAAATGTACAAAACGCCGAGCACCAAAGCGGCCGCCTGAGGCAAGGAATCTCGGAAGTCGGCGGCGAATAGCGCCAGAATCATCGCCGCCAACGATATCAGAATCAGGATCACAAAGGGCTCCGGCGCCAGCAGCAGCGCCAAGCCCGCCAGCGCGCCCGGAATTTCCGCCCGCAGCCGGCGCATTCCCGCAATTCGGAAAAACTCATAAAGCGCCATCACGCCGGAAACGATGAGCGCCGCGTCAAAGGCCCCTTGCGGCGCCCACAAGGCGATCCAGACGACCAACGGAATGAGAAAAAGCGCGGTTATAACGCGCTTCATCGCGCCCGAATGGTCAAGAAGTCGCCGCTTTCGGCTTCCAACTTCGACGGCGCCGCCGCGCCGTTCTGCAGAGAATCCCGGTGGAGGCCGCCGAAGCGCCGGTCCCGCCGCTGGTAGTCGAGAATCGCCTCCAACAACTCCGCGCGCGTGAAGTCGGGCCACAGAGTCGGCGTGACGTACAATTCCGCGTAGGCGATTTGCCAAAGCAGAAAATTGCTAATGCGCATCTCGCCCGAGGTGCGGATGAGCAGGTCCGGATCCGGCATATTGGCGGTGTACAGCCGCGCGGAAATCGCCGCTTCGTCGATCGCGAAGTCCGCGCGGCGCGCGTCCTCCATCAGGCTTTTTACGGCGTCCACGATCTCGGCGCGGCCGCTGTAGTTGATGGCCAAATTCAGCAGCAATCCGCGGTTGGACGCCGTCTTGCGAATCACCGACTCGAGTTCCTCCCGGACCGATGCGGGAAGCACGTCCAGCCGGCCGATGGCGCCGAAGCGAATGTCGTGGCGCATCATTTCCGGAAGCTCCGCCCCCAGATAGATTCGAAGCAGGCGCCACAGCGTTTCCACCTCGGCCCGGGGCCGCTTCCAGTTCTCGGTGGAAAACGCGTACAGCGTCAGAGCCTTCAGGCCCAGCCGGGCGCACGTCTCGACGGTGGTCCGAACCGCGGGCACGCCCGCCTTGTGCCCGGCGGCGCGGGGAAGATGCCGCTGCCGCGCCCACCGCCCGTTGCCGTCCATGATAATCGCGATATGCGCGGGCAGGCGGGCCGGATCGAGCGCATGCGCCAGTGCGTAATCTTCGTCCAGCGGGGACAAAGAATCGAGAAATGCCTGCATGTGTAAGATTTATGGTAACCCAGGCGGACTCCGCCACACGGGCGCCGCCGAAGGCGGGCCCGCGGTGTCTTTGCGTCCCTAGCGAAACGCCAGTTTCGACTTTTTCTCTTCTTCCGCTTTCACCCGCGGGCCGAAAAGCTGCTCGAAGTAACCCTCCTTCACCAACCGGTCGACCACGCTATTGTCAATGACCTTGTGAAAATCGAATTTCCGCATGGGAGCGGCGATCTGTTCGTCGGTTTGTTGCGCCACCACCGATTTCACCGCGCCTGCGAGCACGTAAGGGACTCGCTCGAACAGATTGCCCTGCGCATAGCGGTCGTAAATTCGCTCGACATCGGCCTGCGGCTGTTTGTCGAAAGCGAGATACGATTTCACCGCGAAAGCTTTGTCGTCGTAAAATCGCTTGATCGCCTCGGCTTGGGCTTTGACGATTTGCTCGGGCAGCTTGGGATTGGCGGCGATGGTATTGCGGCGGAAAAGATACACCGTGGCGGCGTAGATATCGTCGTGGTCGGCGAGATTGGCCAAGTTTTTATAGCCTTGCTCTTCCAGGCGGAAATAGTTCGGCGCGGTCAGCAGCGTTGCGTCGGCCCGCCCGCCCACCAGCGCCGCCGCGCGCCCGCTTACGTCGGTGCCCACGGGAATCCACTGCACGTCTCGCACGCCGATCTTATATTTACCCAGCAACGCGATGGTGTAGTTATACGGCGCGTCGCCGACCTGCCCCACCGCGACGCGCAGCCCCTTGACCTGTTTGATGTCGTTGAGATCCTTGCGAGCCATCAGGGCGAACAGCGCCTTGTTCAGCGAGCTGCCCATCATCACGAAATTCTGATCCTTCAGGCTCGCGTCCATCGACTGCTCGAGCGAATAGTTGGACTCCGCCGCCTCCCCGCTCACCAGCATCGCGATCCCTTGCGGGTGAACTCCGAACTGGAGATTCACGTCCAGCCCGTATTTCTGGTAATATCCGCCTTCCTTTGCGATGTACATCGGCCAGGAAGCCCCGCTTCGCGTGGGAAAATTAATCGTGATTTTCTGAAGATTTTGCGCGGCCAGGCTGGAAGCCAACGCTGCGGCCCCCAACGCCGCCGGCCAGAAACGGCGAACGGCCGGCGTCTTCATTTTTCCTGTCCTTCCACCGGCGCCACTCCCGCGCGGCCTTGCGGCCCCCGCCCCGCCGGACTCGTCAGACCCAGATTCACGCGCGCGCCCATCGGTATCAGCGAAATCTCCGTTCCCGCCTGGAAGAACGTAAAGCCGGGGCGCTCGGGCCGGTCCTTCCACGCCAGCGGACCGCCTAAGGCGAGATGATGCGCCAGCGTCACATCGTGGATCTTCGTCACCATCGCTTCATACTCCGGCTGCCCCTGCCGCGTGCCGGAAAAATTGCCAAGATCCGTGCTCGCGGCGAAAATAGCGTCTAGCCCGGGAACCGATGCAATTTTCTCCGCGTTGGCCACCCCGATCGGCGTTTCAATCATCACCATGACGAACATGTTGTCGTTGGCCGTCTGGCGGTAGTCGTTGCCCCAGAGCGCGCCGTACTGGCCGAGTCCCTGGCTGCGCCGCCCCACGGGAGGATACTTGGCCCACCTCACGGCCGCCTCCGCCTTTTCCACCGTATCCACGGTGGGCACGATGATGCCGATTGCCCCGATGTCGGTGGCTTTTTGAATATCGCCTTCGGTGGCGTCCGGAACCCGGATGAAAGGCATGGCCGATGCGCCGCGGCAGGCGTAGATCATCTTAGCCACGTCGCCAAACGTCAGCGGGCTATGCTGCATCTCGATCCAGGTGTAGTCGTAACCGGCGTTGGCCGCCGCGCAATAAACGTTCGGATCGGGCGAGGTAATGGTAATCCCCACCACCTGCTTTCCCGCCGCCAGCTTCTGCTTGACGGTGTTATAGAGCTTCTTTCCACCTTGTCCGGACGGCGTTTGTTGAGCCAGCAGCGCCCACGTCGCTGCGCACGCGAACATCACAATCGGAACGGCCATTCGCCGCATGCTGGACCCTCCTTCGATATCAGAAGCATCATATAACAACGGACCGTCTCAGGCCGCGGCCCTAATCTCGCCCTCTGTTATTCGTAATACCGCGGGGATTTCTTCGCCTTGTTGTATGTCGCCAGATCGTGCGAGATCCACATCGTGGCGTTGTTTTTCTTGAGGAACTCGTCAACGGCGGCGCGGCTGGCGGCCGATTGCGGCACGTTGAACTCGAACGTCGGGAAGCGGTTCAGCGTTTGTTCTTCGGGGAAATGATATAGGTCGCCGGCCAGCAGCAGGTTGCCGTCCTTGGCGAATCTTAGCAGCAGCACCTGGTGGCCGGGCGTGTGCCCCGGCGCGGACTTGATGATGGCCTTCCCATCCCCGAAAACGTCGTAATCCTGGCCCGTGAGAATCTTGGTCTTGCTGTCTTTGAGCGCGCTGTATGTGGCCGGCGCCATAATGCGGCCGGGCGGATCGGCGAACATGGCGTCGCGCTCGGCCTTCTGCACGATCCAGGTGGCGGAAGCAAAATCGTTGGCGTTGGCCGTGTGATCGGAGTGATAGTGCGACATCGCCAGGTAATCGATATCCGCCGGCGAATACCCGATCTCGGCAAGCTGGGTCTTCAGAGGCTTGGTCGGGCTATCGGCCTTCAGCGCCGCGTCCGGCGTCAAGCCCACATCCCACATCAGCGTCCCGCGCGGATGCGCCACCAAATAGCAGGTCACGACGAAATCCCGCGGCGCCACCTCGCCCTCCTTGAAGCCGAATGTCGTGACGGACATCGCCTTGATGGTTCCGCAATTGAAGACATAGAGGCGCATGGAGTCCGGCGGCTTGGGCTTGTTTTGCGCGCCCAACGGCATGGCTGCCAGAACCGCCAGCGGCGGGAGGATCTTCTTGAGCATGGTCAACACAATATCACCGCGAACGGGCCGCGGCTCGCGCCAGCGCTTCGCCGGAAAGCTTGTAGCCGCTCCAATCTGTCACTTCCACCGCGCCCAGGCGCTTGTAAAAATCGATGGCGGGCTGATTCCATTTCAAAACCGACCAACTCAACGCGCCTCCGCGCTCTACGGCAAGCTTCGCCACCGCCGCCAGCAAAGCCGTCCCGATGCCGCCGCGCCGATGCGCGGGCTCCACAAAGATGTCCTCCAGATAGATTCCCGCCCGCCCCGCGAATGTGGAGAAGGTGGGGAAATAGACGGCGAATCCCGCCGGCTCCGAGCCCGCGAAAGCAAGCAACGCCTCCGCTACAGGCCGGCCGCCGAAAAAGGCCGCGCGCAGGTCGTCTTCGGTGGCGAAGACGCGATGAGACATCCGCTCATATTCCGCCAGTTTACGGATGAATTCGAGAATCAGCGGAATGTCGCGCTCGCAGGCTTTTTCGATTCGCGGCGGCACTCTAGGTTACCCTCCCACGGCGGCCTGCTGTCGCGGGGGAAAGTTCACTGGGGCGGGGGAGGCGGTTGCGGCGCGCGCGGGCCACGCCCTCCGCGCGCCGGCCGTAGCGTCTGGGTGGCGAAGGTGGTCCAGCGGCCTTGCCGATCTTTCGATTCGAGCACTAGCTGCCAGGATCTCGCGGCGTTATCCCAGTTCACCGTCAAATGGTACGGCCCGCTGGGATATTCAAACACGAATTGAATCTTGCTGCCCGAACGGATTCCATAACCCAGCGTTTCCGACCCGCGCCCACCCATGGTGTCCAAACGGTGAGCCACGTAACGCTCGCTCACCGGATCGTAGCCGATATACATGATCGATTCGTCCGGCGCATCCACCGATTTCCGGTGGATGGAAAGGAATTGGTGGTTCAAGATCCACTCCGCGAATACGCGCTCATGCACCGGCTCGCCGCGCAGCGTTCCGGTAAGATCCCAAAAACCCACAAGCTGATCCAGGAGCTCGTCATGCAGAGGAGGCTGCGGATGGCCGGGACCGGGCTGCTGCGCAAGCGCCGTCATAGCCAGCACCAGCGCGCTGAAAACTTTCGCCTGCATTCCTACCGTCAAAGTACCATAGCGATGGAGGGATATCCATAAGGTGGAAAAGCTGCGCAAGCTCCGCCCGGCTGCGGGAGAATTCGCCGCCCGCGCCGCGCCGTCCGGATGGAAACTCCGGCGCAGCAGCGCGGAGTATCCTGAGAGTTGCCGCTTTCTTCCCCGACGTACTTCGTCTTCCTGGCGGGAATCTTTTTCCTCTATTGGCCCCTGGCGCGCGTGCGCGCGCTTACGCTGGCGCTGATTCTTTTCGCCAACTATTTCTTCTACGCGCGCTGGGATCTGACGCTGCTCGCCCTCATCCCGGCGCTTTCCACCGCCGATTATTTCATCGGCCTTGGCCTCCAGCGCTGGAAAACGGCGCCGGCGCGAAGGCTGTTGGCCGCCGCCAGCGTGGCGATGAATCTCGGGGCGCTCGCGTTCTTTAAATACATGCCGTTTTTTCTCGCAACCTGGGCGAGCTGGACCGGCAAACCCGCGCCCGCGTGGCGATATGGACTTCCCATCAGCCTCTCCTTCTACTGCTTTCAAGCGCTCACCTACACCATCGACCTTTACCGCCGCGACGCCAAAGCAACCCCCAGCTATTTAGCGCACCTGGCCGCCGTCTCGTTCTTTCCCACCGCTCTCGCCGGGCCTATCACTCGCGTCGAATCGTTGCTGTCGCAACTCGAGAAGCCCAAAAAGCTCGATCCCGCCACGGGCGGCCGCGCGCTCTTCCTGGTCGGTCTTGGCTTGGTCAAAAAGCTTCTCATCGCCGATTATTTAGCGGGCAACCTCGTGAACCGCGTCTTCGATTTTCCCAACCTCTACTCCGGCCTGGAAGTGCTGGCCGCCGTCTACGCTTACGCGCTCGAGCTCTACTATGACTTTTCCGGTTACACCGATATCGCCATCGGCTCGGCTCTGCTTTTAGGGATAAAGCTCCCGGCCAACTTCAACCGCCCTTACGCCGCGGAAAACGTCGCGGATTTCTGGCGGCGATGGCATATCACCTTATCCAATTGGTTGCGCGATTATCTCTACTTTTCCTTGCCGGGGAAGCGATCGAAGGTGATGCCGTACTTCAGCCTCATCGTCACCATGACCCTCGGCGGACTCTGGCACGGACCGAGCTGGAATTTCGTCATCTGGGGCGCGGCGCATGGCGCGGGGCTCGCGGCGACGCGTTTGTGGCAGCTTCTGCGGGGGACAAAAAAGAGCTTCGGCGCCGGGCGCTACGTTCACATCTTCCTTACCTTCCAGTTCGTCGCCTTCGCCTGGATCTTCTTTCGCGCCCCGGATTTTCAAACGGCCTCGGCGATTTTCGGCCGCCTCGGCTCCCGGACCTGGGCGCTGGCCAACGTCTCGCCCGGCCTCTGGCTGGTGCTCGCCATCGGATTCGTGTTTCATTACCTGCCGAAGAACTGGTACGACTTCAGCCTGAATCTATATGTCCGGGCTCCGTTCTACGCGCAGGCCGCGGCGCTGATCGCGCTGGCTTTCGGACTGCAATATGTCGCGCAAACCGGGGCCGCGCCATTCATTTACACAAAATTCTAGCCGCATGCCCTGGAAAACCATCCTAACGGTCGTGACTTTTGCAGGCCTGGCGCTGGCTCCGCGCTATGCGCCGGCGATGAAAAGCTACCGCTTGTTGGATCCGCAAGCGATTTCCGCCGTATGGACCTTTCCCATGCCGGCTCAGGCCGCGGCCGATTCCGCCGCGGCCTTGGAGCAAGCCCGCGCCGCGCGCCTGCAACTCCTGGCGCCGCAAAACCTTTCCGATCCCCGGCATGAGCTGGACCGGTTCTACGCCGCGCTGCTGCGCGGCGGCGTCACGCGTATCTTACATTACGGCGATTCGCCCACCACCGGCGATCTCATCACCGCCGACGCCCGGGCGCTGCTTCAAAGGCAATTTGGCGACGCCGGCGCGGGCTTCGTCCTGATCGCCAAGCCGTGGGCCTGGTATTACCATCGCGGCGTCGAGATGGACGCCTCCCATTGGCAAATCGACGTCGCTGGCGCAACCGCGCTCAAAGACGGAATGCATGGACTCGGCGGAGCCAGCTTTCAAGGCTCGGCCGGCGCGGTGGCGCGCTGGAATTTCAAAGACCGGCAAAGCCGCATTGTCGATGTCGCCTACCTTGCTCGGCCCGAAGGAGGCGCCTTTTCTATCGAGGCCGACGGCGTCCCCGCCGGCTCCGCCGATACCTCCGCTCTGGAAACGGCCCCCGGCTTTGCGTCGTTTGATCTGCCCGACGGCGCCCGGCAATTCACGTTGCGCGTGACCCGCGGCGCCGTGCGGCTCTATGGCGTCGAATTTCGCAAGAAGAGCCCCGGGGTGATTTATAGCAGTCTGGGCATCAACGGCGCCAATATCACCGTGCTTTCCCATGCCTTCAATGGCGCCCATTGGACCGCCGAATTGAGACATTACAAGCCCAACCTGGTTGTGCTGGCCTACGGCACCAACGAGAGCGGTTATGCCCAATTCGTCGAGACCACCTGGGCCAAGGAGCTGAAAACCGCCGTCCGCCGCCTGCAAACGGCTTTGCCCAACGCTTCCATTCTCTTGATGAGCCCGATGGATCGCGGCGAGAAGACCGAGGCGGGCGAAATCGACACCGTCCCTGCCCTGCCCCGGCTGGTGGAAATCGAATCGCAAGTGGCGGCGGATATGGGAGTGGCGTTCTTTAACACCTACCAGGCCATGGGCGGGCGGGGAACCATGGCGCGCTGGTACGCCGCAGAGCCGCGCCTGGTAGGATCCGACTTCATCCATCCCTTGCCGCCTGGAGCCAAAATTGTCGGGGAACTCTTGTACAATGCTTTACGGGACGGGTATAACGAATTTAAGTTGCGGAGATTGAATCAGACTGCGGCGGCAGACCCAGCCGCCGCGCCCCGCACCGGAAGCGAGTTGAAGTGAGGAGGAGCTGCGGAGTCTCCCTGGCCGCCCTTTCCACCGCGCTCTTCGCGCTTGCCGTCTCGCCGGCGCCCTCCAAGCAAGCGTCCAAGAATCCAAAAACAAAGAAATACCTTTCAAGCGGCAAACCCGCGCCCTCCAAAACCGCTCCCTCCGCCGCCAAGGCGGCCGCCCGCGCAAAACCTCTATCTCCGGCCGCGGCAAAGGCCCGCGCCGCCGCCCGCGATTACGTATTCGAAAACGTCGCCAGCGGAGCGGACATTCCGGTCGAAAATCCGGGCGCGCTGATTCCCTTCTTCGAGCAGCTCTACCGGCATCAGCAGGGCGAGCTTTCCGGTCCGCTTCGAATCCTGCACTACGGCGACTCCCACACGGCCGCCGACGAGTGGACCGGAGAACTGCGCGCCCGCTTCCAGGAGAAGTTCGGCGACGGCGGCAGCGGTTTCTCGCTGGCCGGCCGCCCCTACAACGGCTACCGCCGCTTGGACGTCCGCAGCGGCTCCACGCGCGGCTGGCATGCGGAGGGACTGGTTGGCCATCCGGGCGATGGCGTCTATGGCTTGGGCGGCATCAGCCTGTCCGCCAAAATCCCTCGCGAAGACGTCTATGTGGAATCCGACGCCAGCTTGTTCGAGCTGTTCTATTATCAGCAGCCCGGCGGCGGCTCTCTCCAGCTCTACGACAACGGCGTTCCGGTCGATCGCATCGCCACCGAGGGCGATCCCGGACCCGCCTATTATCGCTTCGACGCCTCCCCCGGGCCGCACCGCCTGGAGCTGGAAACGCTGGACAGCCGTCCCGTGCGCCTGTTCGGATGGGTGGCGGAAAAGCTTACCGGCGTCACCTACGAGACGCTCGGCATCAACGGCGCGGAAGCGCCCATGCTGCTCAATTGGAATGCCGAGATATGGAAATCCAATATCGAACGGCGCAATCCGGCTTTGATCGTGCTGGCTTACGGAACCAATGAGGCTGGCCATAAGATTTGGACGCTGGAGTCCTATCGCGACGCATTCGCCGAAACCATCGCGCGGATTCGCGCCGCCGCGCCCGCGGCCACGATTCTGATTGTCGGCCCGCCGGACCGCGATCAGCGCGTCGCGCTGGGACGCCAAGGGCGCGTATGGCAACCCATGGAGCGAGTCGACGTCATTATCGAAGCCCAGAGAGAAGCCGCCCGCGCCGCCGGCTGCGCCTTTTGGGATTTCCGCGCAAAGATGGGAGGCAAGGGCTCCATGCGGCAATGGGTCGCGGCCGGAATGGCCGCCAGCGATCACGTGCATTTCAGCGCGCCCGGATACCGCATGCTCGGCGACGCTCTGTTTCGCGACCTGATGAGCCAGTACGATGTCTTTTTGAAGGCCCGCGGCGGCATTCTCGCGGTGGATGTGGCCGATGCTCCCAAGCTTTGATGACTCCAGCCTCCAACGAGCCGGCCCACGACGATTTCTACTGTCCCAGATGCGGCAAGCCCGTGACGGATCCTCTCCTTTGCGGCGATTGCGCCTCTTTGATCTGCCGCATATGCGGAACGCCGCTCGAGCGCGTAGACGAGTTGGGCATGGGTTGAGCGTCGTCCCGCTCCTGCTGGCCTCCTGCGCCGCGCCGGCCCCGCCGCCCGCTCCGCCGGCTGGAGTCGCCTATGCCGGCCCCGCCGCGTTGAATATTCGTAAGGAGTTGGGCCCCCGGTCGGTGGTCGTTGCGACCGCCAAACATGGCGACCGGCTCGGCGTGATCGAGACTCGCCGGCGCTTCGTCAAGGTTCGCACCGCGGCCGGCGCCGAAGGCTGGACCGATCTCAATCTGCTTCTCAGCGAGCAGCAAATGGGCGATCTGCTGCAGCTTAAAGTAAGCGCGGCGAAGCTCCCGTCTCAGGGAACGGCCACCGTTTACGAGCCTTTGAATATCCATGCCGAGCCATTCCGCCAATCGCCCAGCTTCTTTCAAATTCCCGAAAACGGCCTGGTGGACGTGATCGGGCATCGCGTATCGCCTCGCGATCCGCCCGCCCCGCCCAAGCCTCAAAGGGCGCGCCGGACGTCGGCCCCCACAACCAAGAACAAGGCCGGCGCATTCCCGTTCCCCTTGCCTGCTCCGCCGCCCATTCCGCCGGATGTGGATCTTTCCCGCCCGGCCGCGCCTCCCGCCGAAACCCGCGCCGCGCCGCTTCCGCTGGACGATTGGTTCCTGGTGCGCACCCGGACCGGCGATGTTGGCTGGGCGCTGGCGCGCATGCTGGTGATGGCGATACCCGACGAGGTCGCCCAGTACGCCGAGGGGCATCGCATCACCGCCTATCTTCCGCTCGGCGAAGTGACCGACGCCGAAAGGAATCAAACCAAACAGAATTGGCTGTGGACCACGGCGTCCTTTAAGCAAGAGCCGTATGAGTTCGACAGCTTCCGCGTTTTCGTCTTCAGCGTCAAGCATCATCGCTATGAGACGGCTTATATCGAGCGCAACGTTCAAGGCTACTATCCGGTGGAGGCGGTCTCCCTGCCCGGCGGCGAAAAAGCGTTTTCGCTCGTGCTGAAAGATAAAGACGGGCGGCTCAACCGCTGCACGTATGCCTTCGGCGGCTATCGCGTGCGGCTGGCCTCGAAGGAGCCTTATCGCGCGCCTCCGCCGCTGCCGGAAGTCCGCCCGTTCACGAGCTTCGCGCCTTCCCCGCCAAAGGCGCCGGCCTCGCTTCGCTGGACGGATCGTTTGCGCGCGTGGCGCAAAAGCTGGCTCGGACGATAGGCTCTTGAAATAGCTCGCGCCCGGGCAAGCGGCTACCGCCGCTTTAATCCCGAAGGGTCATAGCCGTCAGAAATCCGGCGCTTCCACGCCTGAATCAGCGCGGCCAGCGCGTCGCGCGTGACCTGCGAGGAAGAAGCCTGGGCCAGGTTCGTCTTCTCCTCCGGGTCCTCCGCCAGGTTAAAGAGGTGAGTGACCTCGCCGTTGAGATCCATCACCAGCTTGTCGTAGCCCCGAATCACAGCCCTCCATTCGCCGCCGGTTCCGATGCCGCCTTCGATGTAAACCGAATCCGGCGGCTCGTGAGTCCTGCCCAACAGCAGGCCGGATAGATCGCGGCCCTGCAACTCCCCCGGAACGCGCTCGCCGCGCAATCCGAGCAGCGTCGGCGCCAAATCCACCGTCGAGATCAAAATTTCTTCGGCGATCCGCGGCGCAAGCAGCCCCGGCGCATAGATCGCCAGCGGGACCTTCACCGATTTCTCAAAGGGCGAATCCATCCCGTCGCCGGCCGGCGAGGTGAACACGGCAATGCGGCCCGGCAGCACCAGATTCAGCGCGTCCAGCGAAATCGTCCTCGGATCGCCTGGCGCGAGCGCGTGCGGAAACTTGCCGCTTTCCAAGGCGCGCCGCGCCAGCGCCGGCTGGGGGCAGCAGGCATAGGCTCGCGGAAAGGTCATGCAGCGCGCCAATACGTCTGCCGGCGGCTGCGTCTGCCCAACCAGCGCAAACGGGGTCAGCAGAAACTCGCGCCTTCGCATGACGCCTCTTGCTTTGCGGCGGGCAGAAACGGCACTAGGCTCGAACCTTCTCCAGAGGGACGCCCTTCTTGCACCAGGCGCAGGAATCCGCGTCCTTGGCGTAGACCGCGTCTAATTTGGCCAGGTAGTAAAAAGGCAGCGGATCGAAACGGACCGCGTCCGGATACGGCTGATACACTACGACCGCTAACGCCATCACCTCTCCGCCTTGTCCTTCCACCAGATGCTTCAGTTCCGACAGACGCTGGCCGGTGCGCAATATATCGTCCACCAGCAAAATTTTTTCGCCCGGCTGGATATCGAGAAACTGCCGGAAGCGCAACGCGCCGCCGCCATTGTCGCGCTCCGCCCAATACACTTGCCGGGCGCGCAACGCTTCACAAACTCCGTACGCCACCGGAAGCCCGCCCGTCGCCGGCGCCACCACGGAAAGCTCCGGGATAACGGCGCGAAGATCGGCATGCGCGCGCAACATCCGGCTTAACCCCACGTTCAGAATCTTCGCCGCTTCGTAGGAACGCATGGTGAGCGGGACCTGCATGAATTCGTTGGCGTGCAGGCCATTGGGATATTCGAAGTGGCCGTCGCGCAAGCCGCCCGTCCGGCGCAGTAGCGCCACCACTTCCTCGTGCGTGGGTATCAGTTGCATGGCGAGATTGTTAATGCGCCCCCCGGCCGCTCAGCACTTGTGGAATCGTCCGCAGAAGAATCTTCCAGTCCAGCGCCAGCGACCAATTGTCGATGTATTCCATATCCATTTTCATCCACGTCTCAAAATCCACCGCGTCGCGTCCGCACACCGCCCAAAGACAGGTGAGCCCCGGCCGCATGCGCAGCCTCCGCCGCTGCCAGCGCTGATACTGATCCACTTCCTCCGGAATCGCCGGCCGCGGCCCCACCAGCGACATATCGCCTTTGAGGACGTTCCAAAGCTGCGGCCATTCGTCGATCGAAAACTTGCGCAGCCACCGTCCCAGCGGCGTCGCCCGCGGGTCGTTGGGAATTTTCAGCGCAAGCCGCCGCTTGCTCATATGCTCCAGCGACCCCCGCATGGCCTCGGCGTTTTCCCACATGGAGCGGAATTTGTAAAAGGTGAAGCGCCGCCCATTCAGCCCGCACCGTTCCTGGCGGAAGATCGCCGGACCCGGCGACGTCAGCCGGATCAGCGCCGCAATCAGCAGCATGAATGGAGACAGCGCCGCCAAAGCCGCGCCTCCAATCAGCAGGTCGATTCCGCGTTTCACCAGCAGCCGGATTTCGTCGTGCGGCGTCGCGGAAAACGTCAGAAGCGGCGAAGCGCCCAACCGGTCTAGGTAGATCTGACTGTTCACGTGCGGGAAGAAATCCACGGCGACCCGCGTGCGCACGCCCTCTTCGTCGCAGGCCAGCATCACCTCTTCCAGCTCCATCAGCCGGCGCCGGTCGACGGCGAAAATAATCTCGTCGATCACCCGGCGCCGCAGCAACTCGGCCAGAGCCTCGAGGGGGTAAACCGGATACCTCGCGCCCAGCGCGATTTCCTTGGCTTCGGCCCGCGCGGGCTCATCGTCGAAAAATCCCGCCAGCCGGATTCCATAGGAAGCGGCGTTCTCCAGTTCGCCCGCCAAGCGCAAGGCGGGCTCGCCCACGCCCACCACCATCACGTAATGAGCCCGCCCGCGCCGCGCATATTCCAGAATCCTCCCCGCATTCAGGCGGAACAGGCACAACAGAATCCACGTGAAGACGGCGAACAACGCCACAAACGAGCGGCTCAAATCCAGCCGCAGCGAATATTGGAACAGAATCACCAGAATCGATCCAACCAGGCATTGGCGGAAAGCGTCGCGCAGAAGCGTCCGGGGATCGGCGGAATCGATGCGGTCGTAGAGCTCCCACCAGTAGGCTAGCCCGACCCACACCAGCATGGACCAACCCAGCAGAACCGCGGTTTCCGGCGGCCGAAGGTAGAATTCGTGCGTCAGCTCCATCCGGGCTCGAATCCAATAGGCGAGCCGGAACGCCAAAGCGAGTAGGGCGATATCGCTCGCCCCGAAAAAGATCCGGACCTGGCGGTGATGTCGTCGAAACACGTAGATACAGCTTACAACCAACCCCTCTCGATTTTTCGCCCGCGCGGCCGCCAGCGGCGGCGCTACCAGGTGGGAACGGCCCGAACCGGAAGCCGCTCCGCCGCCGGCGTCCGCACTTCGCGCGATCCCCGCAGATGGCTTCCCACCGCCTGCACGCAGGCCAAAATCCCCGCCGCAATCAGCATCACCGCCAGCGCCACGCACGCCGCAATACGTCTCCAGACCCGCGCGGGCGAGGCGGGCTCCAGGCGAATGCCAATCACCGGCGCAAGCCGCTCCGGCGCAAACCGCCGCGCTCCGCCGTTGACGGCCCGCGGCATTTCAATCACGCGGCGCTGATGCGGCCAAACAGCGCCTTCTCTGTACTCCAACTCTTTCACCAGCCCCACGATCAGAAATGGCTCTCCGGTTGCCGACACCTCCCCGACCAATCGCCGCGGAATGGAAAGCTCCAAAAACGACTTCTTGTTCATTACCTCGATTTCGCTCCAGGTAATCCGCCGCAACACCCACTGATTGTGCTCGATTCCGGCAATGGCGGGGAAAAACGAAAACGCGCGGCGGCCGATCTTGTCGAACGGCGCCGGAATCACCGGAGCGGACACTCCCCCATTGTAATGCGCTCGAAGTTAAAATTGAGCGAGTGAGGATCGCCGCGCCGCTGCTTCTGGCCGCTCTGCTCGCGCTCGCTCAAAACGAGCCAGCCGGGGCGCGAAAACTCGATAAGGTCTGCACGCCGGAAGACCAAGACGCCCTGGGCCTGACCTGTTCCGACAGCGAGCCCTGTCCCGTGTTTCTGGAGCTCGCCTCCGCCGAGTCCAACGGAGCCAGCCTGTTCGTCGCCGGCGATCTCCATACCCAGAACACGACGATGTTCGGCTTGCTGTTGCAAAGCGACGATCAAGGCGCCAGTTGGACCGAGCCCGTTGGCCGCATGCGCTCGGCGGCGCTCGAGCAGATTCAGTTCGTCGACGCCCAGCACGGCTGGGTCAGCGGCGTGAAGCTCGAGCCTTTGCCGCGCGATCCTTTTCTCCTTGCGACAACGGACGGCGGAAAGACCTGGACCCAATCGCCCTTGTTCGACGACGCCGCCTTCGGCTCCATCCAGCAGTTTTGGTTCGATTCGGCCACCGACGGCGAGCTGGTCCTCGATAAGTCGCAGGGCGCCGCCAATCGCTACGAACGATACGCCACCAAAACCGGCGCCGCTTCCTGGGAACTGCAAGAAGCCGGCAACAAGCCCATCCGCCTGCCGCAAGCAAATCCGAGAGAGAACCCGGATTGGCGCGTGCGAGCCGGCGACGGCGCCTACCTGGTGGAACGCCGCTCAAACGATGGCTCCTGGCGGACGGCGGCGCGCTTCGAGATTCGCGCCGGGGAGTGCAAGTGAAGGTCTCCCCCATTGAGCTGGAGCTTTTCCGCCATCTGCTGGTCTCCATCGCCGAAGAAATGGGCGTGGTGCTGAGGCGAAGCTCCTACTCGGCCAATATCAAGGAGCGCCGCGATTATTCCTGCGCGGTCTACGATGCGCGCGGCGAAACCGTCGCCATGGGCGACCACATGCCGGTTCATCTGGGCGCCATGCCTCTTTCGGTCCGGGCCGCCCGCGAAGCTTTTGCGCTGGAGCCCGGCGACGTCGCGCTGTTAAACGATCCCTTCCGCGGCGGTACGCATCTGCCCGACATCACCGCCGTCGCGCCGGTATACGGCGGCGGCGCGCGGAGGCCGGCGTTTTTTCTCGCCAATCGCGCCCATCACGCCGACGTGGGCGGCATGAGCCCCGGCTCCATGCCCATGGCCCGCGAGATTTACCAGGAAGGAATCCGCATCCCGCCCGTGAAGATCCAGCGCGCCGGAAAGCTGGATCGGGATCTGCTGAATCTGCTCCTGGCCAACGTGCGCACGCCGCGCGAGCGCCAGGCCGATCTGCTGGCCCAGCTCGCCTCCCTTCAGCGCGGCGCTGCGCGGCTCCGGCAACTGGAGGCCAAATACGGCCGGTTCCGCCTAAAAGCTTATATGCGCGAGCTGCAAGACTATAGTGAGCGCATGATGCGCGCCGCCATTCGCAAACTTCGCCCGGGACTCTATAAGTTCGAAGATTGTCTCGACAGCGACGGAATTTCCCCCGGCCCCGTGAAAATCCGCGTCGCGATCGCCCTCCGCAGCGGCTCCGCCCTCGTCGATTTCTCGGGCTCCTCCCCGCAAACCGCCGGCGCCGTCAACGCCAATTACGCCGTGACGCTCGCCGCCGTGACGTACGTGTTCCGCTGCTTGATCAAAGAGGACGTTCCGTTCACCGCCGGAATTTTGCGGCCCATCCGAGTCGTCGCGCCCGAAGGCACGGTGGTGAATGCGCGCCCTCCCGCCGCGATGGCCGCCGGAAACGTGGAGACGTCGCAGCGCGTCGCCGATGCCGTCCTGGGAGCGCTGGCCCATGCCGCCCCGGAGCTCATTCCCTCGGCCTCCAGCGGCACCATGAACAATTTGAGCTTCGGCGGCATGGACCCTTTCCGCAATTCCCCTTTCGCCTATTACGAAACCATTGCCGGAGGCATGGGCGCATCCCGGCGCGCCCATGGGTGCAGCGCCACCCACTCCCATATGACCAACACCTGGAACACGCCCGTGGAAGCCTTCGAGCATCAGTTTCCCGTGCGCGTGGAGGGCTACCGCGTGCGCCGCGGCTCCGGCGGAGCGGGCTTCCATCGCGGCGGCGACGGCGTCGTGCGCGAGCTGCGCTTTCTCGCCCCCGCCGAAGTGACGATCCTGTCCGACCGCCGCATCTTTCCTCCCTGGGGGCTAAAAGGCGGCGATGCGGGCAAGCCCGGCCGCAATACGCTCCTGCGCGGCAAAAACGAAATTTGCCTGCCTGGCAAAGTTCGCCTGGAAGTCCAGCCGGGCGATCTGTTGCGCATCGAAACGCCCGGCGGAGGAGGTTGGGGTTCTGAACGCGCTGGAAAACGCTAACGCTTCCCTGCTCGCTGGCGTTCGAGTCCTGGATCTCAGCACCATTGTCGCCGGACCGGCCGCGAGCATGATTCTCGCCGATTTCGGCGCCGACGTCGTCAAGGTCGAGCCCCCCGGCGGAGAGGCCGCGCGCGCCATGGGCCCGCATCGCGGAGCTTGGGGAGCCTATTTCGCGCCCCTGAACCGCGGCAAGCGCTCCATCGTGCTCGATCTCCGTCACCCTGCGGGCCGCGAAGCCGTCCTTC
>DATGLY010000024.1:0-69418 GCA_035293905.1 Bryobacteraceae bacterium | reverse complement strand
TGGGGACTCCGGCCGTTCCGGCGGTGCGGCTTCAATGGGGCCGCGATCTGGAGATCGCGGAAATCGGCGCTGGACACCGCTTCACCGCTCCGCTGCCTCGCTCGGCTTCAATGGGGCCGCGATCTGGAGATCGCGGAAATGACGATCCTCGACGTGCTGCAACACGCCGGGGTGATAGCTTCAATGGGGCCGCGATCTGGAGATCGCGGAAATCTTATCCACCACAGCTGGTAGAATGCGCACTTCGCCGTTGCTTCAATGGGGCCGCGATCTGGAGATCGCGGAAATGGGACCGCGTGTACCGGGACTTCCTAAGCGCGGATTGCTTCAATGGGGCCGCGATCTGGAGATCGCGGAAATGGAGGACGGCGTTCCTCCCGATATGGAGGAGCAATTGCTTCAATGGGGCCGCGATCTGGAGATCGCGGAAATGTGGTCGGAATACGGCAGTTTGGCAAGACAAATGGCTAAAGCTTCAATGGGGCCGCGATCTGGAGATCGCGGAAATGCGGGACCGCGACAAGCTTACCGGCGAGACGCCGGAGCTTCAATGGGGCCGCGATCTGGAGATCGCGGAAATGGCGAAGCAAAGGCCGGAAAGCCAGCGAAGGGAGTCGGGCTTCAATGGGGCCGCGATCTGGAGATCGCGGAAATAGGAAATCATTCCGCAGCCTCCCGAGCAGGATATGCCGGCTTCAATGGGGCCGCGATCTGGAGATCGCGGAAATGGCCCTGATCGAGGTAGCGAGACTGCCATTTGAAGGGCTTCAATGGGGCCGCGATCTGGAGATCGCGGAAATGAGGATGTTCCGGCCGAAGTGATGGGGCTATGGGCCGCTTCAATGGGGCCGCGATCTGGAGATCGCGGAAATGGAGAGAACAATGACAACTAGCCAGCCGAAAGCGAGGAGCTTCAATGGGGCCGCGATCTGGAGATCGCGGAAATCGCCGCGAGTAGGGTTCCGGCTCCGCCCAGGGTGTCGCGCTTCAATGGGGCCGCGATCTGGAGATCGCGGAAATAACAAGGCGTGAGCGCGGCGGGTTCCAGCTTAGCGAGCTTCAATGGGGCCGCGATCTGGAGATCGCGGAAATTTCAGGAAACTCTTCGGCCCTTCCAGCGGCCGGTTGCGGCTTCAATGGGGCCGCGATCTGGAGATCGCGGAAATAAAGTAGTACGGACGGGGAACGTCCGAACGGGTTTGCTTCAATGGGGCCGCGATCTGGAGATCGCGGAAATTTCAATGACCCACTGGCTCACCGTTCCGCCCTGGAGCGCTTCAATGGGGCCGCGATCTGGAGATCGCGGAAATGTAGATGGCATCTAAGACAGACCCTCAGCGAGTCCTCGCTTCAATGGGGCCGCGATCTGGAGATCGCGGAAATGCCCAGGACCGGGCGCAGCTTCGGGCGGATACCCAGCTTCAATGGGGCCGCGATCTGGAGATCGCGGAAATGATGAGTTTTCCGAGGCTCTAGGCGGCGAGGGAGCGGCTTCAATGGGGCCGCGATCTGGAGATCGCGGAAATAGCCTGGCTCGAAATATTCTACTATCAAAGACCTCCGCCGCCGTTTGCGAGCGGCGTTGGGAACCGGGAGCGCCGTTTCCGCGCCAGTCCCGGCGCCGACAAGGGAATTCATAGCTTATCAGCAGCATGCAACAGTCGAGCGTCTTCCGGCTTTTGCGCATCGACCCGGCTCTCGCAAGCCTCACCGCGTCACAAACGCCGTGTAGTCCTCCAGCTCGCCACCCAGCACCTTTCCCAGCAGGCGCGCCTGGATCTCCAGCATCCGGCGGTAGGAAACGCGGTAGTCAAATAAGGGATGCGTCGCCAAAGCGTCCATGCGCGCTTCATAGGCCTGGTAGAAGGCGCGCCTTGCCGCCGGCTTCAGCGCCACGGCGTTCCCCGCTTTTATAAAGTCGCGAGCGGTAATCATGCGCGTGTTTATGGCGCTTATCACGGCCGACTCGGCAATCAACGGGCGGAATGGCTCCATCAGGTCCAGGGCCAGGGCCGGGCGGCCGAAACGAGGCTGATGGTAAAAACCCATCATGGGATCGAACCCCACGGCCGCGCAGGCCACCGTCAGATCCTTGGACAGCAGACTGTAGCCAAGCGAAAGCAGAGCGTTCACCGGATCGAGCGGCGGCCTCCGGCTCCGGCCATCGAAGTCGAACGACAAGGTTTTCTCCTGGCCCTCCTGCTTCAACATTCCCGCGAAGCTCTCGAAATATAAACGGGCCGCATTGCCCTCCAACCCGAGCAGCTCTTCCAGGCTGCGCGCCCGCTCGCTTCGCTCGGCCATTTGGCGCATGTGGTCGATGGCCATCTTGGGCGGTTCTTGGTGGTTCCGCATCAGCATGACCCGGCCGTTGCGGATCTTGCCGGCGACCAGCTTACGGGCCAGGCGCAAGCAAAACCACGGCTCGGCGGCCAGGCGGAACTGGGCCTGGCGCAAAAATACGTTCTTGGTCGTCAGGGCCGTAGTGATTCCATAAAACCAGCCCCCTTGGGAAAAGTAACAAACCGGAATTTCGGCCGAGCACAGCGCCTGAACCGCCTGCGTGGTCACCTGGATGTTGCCCATCAAGTTCAATTGGCAAATCTCGTTGATGCGGATTTCCTGGCGCAACGCTTCCTTTTCCTTCACCTGAAGCACGCATCCGGACTTGCCGACGCGCAGCCCTTGCGTGTCCAGATACACAGGCTTCAAATCGCCGCGAGGAGCGATCAGCCGCCGCACGGCGGGAACGGCCGGCTTTCCGGGCGGACTGGAGACGTCAAACAGAGAAAGCTGCGCGGGTTCTTTCCGCGCCACGGCTGCAAGGGCAAAGGTCTCATCCGGCAAACAAATGGGATTCAGCGAGCAGCCCGGGCACTTCGGCGAATCCTCCAAGGGCGGGGGCAAAATGCCCAATCGGGCCGTCTCCCAAGCTCTGCGCGATTCCGCCGCCGCCTCCTCCAGCAGTTGCTGGGTCACGGGGAGCCGCACGCGCTGATTGGCGCCCCGATAATACGCGATAACCTCCTCGCACCGGTAGCCGTTTTCGCGAAGCACCAGCGCTTGCACGGCTAACTGCACGCGGTCCGCCGGCCAGATGTCGATGCCGGCGCCGGTTTCCTTCGGCTTGCCGTGCTTAAAGTCGACCGGCGTAACGAGGCCATCGGCGACGGTAATCAGATCGATCTTTGCGATTAGGCGAAGCCGCTCGCTTGAAAGCGTCACAGCCTGCGTGCGCAAGTCATCCGGCAGTTGGCCGGCGGGCGGCAGCCCTCTGCCTTCTTTGTCCACCCGCTCGTGCTGAAGGGAGCCCTCCACCGTATCGGCGGACTCGCGAAACAGGCCCTCCACCCATTCATAGAAAAACAGGCGAGGGCAGTAGACGAACTCGTTGACCATGCGCGCCGGAAGATAATCCGGCAGACTACGGGTTGAGAGGATCGGAAACGGTTGGGCGGCCATGATCGGTCAGACCACGAAGCAAGGCGCGTCGACGCGCGTGTAGGGCCGCCCGAGAGCGGTAATCACCCGCTCGCCGCGCCCCTGCGACGGCCCGAGCAGGACGAACAGCACCTGGTCTTCGTCATGGTGGACGATCTGGGCCAGCTCCGCCCGGAGCCGCGCCAGATCGGACGCCGTGAGCTGGCACTCGAAAACCGAATATTGAATATGATCGCCCCAGCCGCGCATGGTTTGAAAAACCTTGCGCAGGCGCTTGCCGTCGGAGATGTCGTAGCAGACCAGATAAGAGGAGCGCATCAGCTCTCCTCGGCCGCAAATTGCCCCAGGCCAAAATGCGCGCCGTAGCCGATGCTGAACGGCGTCATCACTTTTTGCGCAAATTGCAGGCGAAAGCCGTAACCTGGCCGGGAAGGGCCGTTTTTGCGGCAGCGGCGGAACTCGATCCACTGAAACACCCCCGGCGGGGAAGGCATAGGCTCGATCGATATAGGCTCCGGAAGGCCATGGTTGCGGCATTCTCTGCGGACTTCCGCCAGCAGCCACGGCACTCCCCGGCCCCGGCGGCTATGGCGCGGAGCGACAAACGGAGTCACGCTGACCGCTTTTTTAGCGGGGCAGCGTAATTGATCCGAGGAACCCTGGCCGGCAACCACGCATTTAATATCCGGCCGCCCCTCGCTTTGCCATAAAGAATGAAGGCAATGCACCGCCTGTAATTCGTCTAGCCGGAAGGGGCGTTTCGGGCTGACCAATAGGATACGATCGATGCGGACTTGATCTTTCGATCCGGGAAAGATATAGAGGTGCAAATGATCCTTATTCGGAGCGCCATGGGTTTTTCCGCTAAACAGCGGCGAGACCTTGCGCCCGTCGCCCATCAAGCGTTTATGAATGCCCATCAGCTTTGTCCGCAGGCGCTCGGCGATTTCAAGGGCGGCGGTGGCCAGCGGCAAGACCGGCGAGTCGAGCCGGAGGAGGACGGCATCGATGGGTGAACCGCCGGGACCGGGCTGGGCCAAGCCGGCCGGTTGAAACGCATCCGAGGGGAGAGTTGGAATCCGCTCCACAGATTTCCTTTAAGTGTTACGCGGCAAAATTAGTGCGTGGAGGCTCAGATTTTTCTCAGGAAATCCATTAATCCTAGAGCCGGTAAGACGCCGCATTTCGCCCCCGGCGGGAGCAATCCTTGTTGCTCAGCCCACTAAGTGTTGCTCAGCCCACTAAGTCCAACAAAACAAAAGATTGGCGTTGGGCGAACTTTCGGAACAAGGGGGTGGGTCAAAGCCGGTTCCGAATATGTTCAAATAGTATTGACCCCCACTCTGGAGGACTCGATAGAACCGACTCCCGCTATCCTCGCCCTGGAAGACGGCTGCGCCTTCGAGGGCCTCAGTATTGGCGCGCCCAGCGAGCGCGCGGGGGAAGTTGTCTTCAACACGGCCATCACCGGCTATCAGGAAATATTTACCGACCCCTCCTATGCCGGCCAGATCGTCGTCCTGACCAATCCGCAGATCGGCAACTACGGCGCGAACGATGCGGATTCGGAATCGTCGAAGCCTTTTATCGAGGGACTCGCGGTGCGGGACTTTTCTCCGCTATCGAGCAACTGGCGGGCGGAGGAAACCGCCCAGGAATTTTTGGCCTCCTCGGGCGTGCCCATCGTGACAGGGATCGATACGCGCTCGCTGGTGCGCCATCTGCGCTCCCGGGGCGTGATGCGGGGCGTGCTTTCGGCGCTGTCGGACAATCGGGACGAGCTGGTGGAAAAGGCCCGCCAAGCCCCATCGATGGCGGGGCTCGATCTGGCTACGCTCGTTTCCACGAAGGAACGCTATGAATGGTCGGCTCCCGTGGAGCCGTGCTCGCCGTCGCAGCGGATCGGGGCAGCCGCCGCACCCCGCTTTCACGTGGTGGCGTACGATTTCGGCATGAAGCGCAACATTCTCCGGCGCCTGGTTCAAGCGGGCTGCCGCCTGACGGTGGTCCCGGCGGCGACGCCGGCCGAAGACGTGCTGGCGTTAAAACCGAACGGCGTGTTCCTCTCCAACGGCCCGGGCGATCCCGAGCCGCTGGCGCACCAGGCGGCGCAAGCGCGCAAGCTGATCGGCCGCGTCCCCATCTTCGGCATCTGCCTGGGCCATCAGATTCTGGGCCTGGCGTTGGGCGGCAAAACCTACAAGCTGAAGTTCGGCCACCGGGGGGCGAATCATCCGGTTTTGAACAAAGTGACCAACAAGGTGGAAATCACTTCCCACAATCACGGCTTCGCCGTCGATCCCGATTCGCTGAATCTCAACGAGCTGGAAATAACGCACACGAATTTGAACGATCAAACGCTGGAAGGCTTCCGCAGCCGCAAGGATCCGGTCTTTTGCGTCCAATACCATCCGGAAGCGGCGCCGGGCCCGCACGATTCGCATTATCTTTTCGCCGACTTCATCGCATTGATGAGCCTGTAAATGCCGCGCCGCAACGATATCCACCGCATCCTGATCGTGGGCTCGGGTCCGATAGTGATCGGGCAAGCCTGCGAGTTCGATTATTCCGGCGCCCAAGCCTGCAAAGCGCTGCGGCAGGAAGGCTACGAAGTAATTCTGATCAATTCGAATCCGGCCACGATCATGACCGATCCCAATCTGGCCGACCGCACCTACGTCGAGCCGCTGAGCGTGGAATACGCCGCCGAAGTGATTCGGCGCGAGCGCCCCGACGCGCTGCTTTCAACCGTAGGGGGCCAGACCGGACTCAATCTTTCGGTGGCGCTGGCCGAAGCGGGCGTGCTGGAGCAATATGGCGTCGAGTTGATCGGAGCCAAGCTCGACGCCATCAAAAAAGCCGAAGACCGCCTGCTGTTCAAAGACGCGATGCGCAAAATCGGCCTGGATCTGCCCCAGTCCCAGCTTGTCCACACGGTCGAAAAGGGCCTGGAATTCGCCAATAAAATCGGCTTTCCCGTGATCCTGCGGCCCAGCTTCACTCTGGGCGGCACAGGCGGAGGCATCGCCTACAATCGCGAAGATCTCGCCGAGATTCTCCAAAACGGCATCGATCTTTCTCCGGTCCACGAGGTGCTGATCGAAGAAAGCGTGCTGGGCTGGAAGGAATTCGAGCTGGAAGTCATGCGGGATCTGGCCGACAACGCCATCATCGTCTGCTCCATCGAAAATTTCGATCCCATGGGCGTGCACACCGGCGATTCGATCACGGTGGCGCCGGCGCAGACTCTGACCGACCGGGAATATCAGATGATGCGCGACGCCGCGCTGGCTTGCCTGCGCGAAATCGGGGTGGACACCGGGGGCTCCAACGTGCAGTTCGCCATCGATCCCGCCAGCGGGCGCATGGTGATCGTGGAAATGAATCCGCGCGTATCGCGCAGCTCGGCGCTGGCATCCAAAGCCACCGGCTTTCCCATCGCCAAAATCGCGGCCAAGCTGGCGGTCGGTTATCGGCTGGACGAAATCAAGAACGACATCACGCGCAAGACTCCGGCATGCTTCGAGCCCACGATCGATTACGTAGTGGTCAAAATCCCGCGCTGGCAGTTCGAGAAATTTCCGGGCGCCGAGCCGGTGCTGGGAACGCAGATGAAGAGCGTGGGCGAAGCGATGGCGATCGGGCGAACGTTCAAGCAGGCTCTGGGCAAAGGCATGCGGAGCCTGGAAACCGGCCGGTCCGGGGGAGCCGCGAAATACGAGGAAGATTTGATCGAGTCGCGGCTTATCACTCCCAACCCCGACCGGCTTGGCTACGTGCGCTTCGCTTTCGAGCGCGGTTACTCCGAGGAGCAGGTCCACTCGCTCACCGCCATCGACCCGTGGTTTTTGCGCCAGATCCGCGAGATGGTGGAGCTGGAGAAGGCCGTGGCCGAAACCAGGTTTGAAAGCGCCGGCAAAGAGCTGCTGGCGCGGGCCAAGCGCGGGGGCCTTTCCGACAACGCCTTGGCTCGAGGCTGGAACGTAAGCCCGCTGCAAGTGCGCTCCCGGCGGAAGGAGCTAGGGGTCCGGGCGGTGTTCAACCGCGTGGATACCTGCGCGGCCGAGTTTGAAAGCTTCACCCCCTATCTCTATTCCAGCTACGAGTCGGAATGCGAAGCCTGGCCGTCAAGCCGGAAAAAAGTGATGATCCTCGGCAGCGGACCGAATCGCATCGGCCAGGGGATCGAATTCGACTACTGCTGTTGTCACGCCTCGTTCGCTTTGCAGGAATTCGACATCGAATCGATCATGGTGAACTGCAACCCGGAGACGGTCTCCACGGATTACGACACCAGCGACCGCCTGTATTTCGAGCCGCTCACGCTGGAAGAAGTGCTGAATGTCTACGACACCGAAAAGCCGGACGGGGTGATTGTTCAGTTCGGCGGGCAGACGCCGCTGACGCTGGCGCTACCGCTGAAACAAGCCGGGGTGCCGATCATCGGAACCGATCCTGAAAATATCGACCTGGCGGAAGATCGCAAACGCTTCGGCAAGCTGCTGGACGATCTCGAAATTCCCGCGCCCGCCAACGGAGCCGCCACCACGGTGGAGGAAGCTTGCCGCGTGGCGCGCTCCATTGGCTATCCCGTGCTGGTGCGGCCCAGCTACGTGCTGGGGGGACGCGCCATGGCGATCGTCTATGACGACGACAGCGTGCGCCGCTATATGCAGGAAGCCGTGGTGTTTTCCCAAGACCGTCCGGTGCTCATCGATCGCTTTTTGGAAGACGCCACCGAAGTGGACGTGGATGCGCTCGCCGATTCCCAGGGGGCGGTTGTGATCGCCGGCATTATGGAGCACATCGAAGAAGCCGGGGTCCATTCCGGCGATTCCAGCTGCGTGCTGCCCGCCACTTCCCTGGCGCCGGAGACCGTCGCTACGATCTGTTCCTACACGGAGCGGCTGGCTCGGGCGCTCAAAGTGATCGGCCTGATGAACGTGCAGTACGCGGTAAAGGATGGCGCAGTTTACGTGCTGGAAGTGAATCCGCGGGCGTCACGCACGGTTCCCTATGTGAGCAAGGCCACGGGAGTTCCGCTGCCGAAAATCGCGGTTGCGGCGATGTTAGGCAAGCCGATTTCGGATTTCACGAGCGCGGGCGGCGTTCTTGCCGCGCCGCGTTATTTCGTCAAGTCTCCCGTGTTTCCGTTCAATAAATTTCCGGGAGTGGACCCGGCGCTGGGGCCGGAGATGCGTTCCACCGGCGAAGTCATGGGAGTGGGCGATAACTTCGGCGAGGCCTTCGCCAAAGCCCAGTTGAGCGCGGGCGCGCCTTTGCCCGATAAAGGCCGCGTGTTTATCAGCGTGAACGATCGCGACAAGGCGGCCGCCTGCGCTCTAGCCAAGCGCTTCGTGGAGTTAGGCTTCGACCTCGCGGCCACGCGCGGCACCGCGGACGCCATCCGCAAAACGGGGATTCCGGTGAAAGTGGTGTTCAAGGTAAACGAAGGACGGCCCAACGCGGTGGACCTATTGAAAGCGGGCTCGCTTCACCTTATCGTCTACACAGGCGCGGCCGGCGCGCACGCATTCGCCGATGAGAAAACCATTCGCCGCAACGCCGTCACGCACCGCATCCCGTGCATCACCACGATGAGCGGCGCCCGTGCGGCGGTGGAGGCCATCGCTTCGCGGCGCCGCGACCCGGTCCGCGTCTGGAGCCTCCAGGAAATTCACGCCCAGGCCGAACCCGTTTCCTTGCGGCAATCGAGCTGAGAATGTTCGCGCGGCAAACGCCCGGTCTTTTCCCGACTCGAGCTTTTGGCGGCAGCTTGACGAAGCTGGGCGCAGATTCCGCGCAAGCCGGCGGGACGACCGGGATTGGAAGGGCGTTAGATTTGCAACTCGCCCGACTCCACAAAACGCTCGAACCACTGCCGCCGGCTGCGCCGGAATCGCGCGGGAAGCGTAAATTCTCCGTGAGTCTTCAATCCCGCGAAGCGCCACGCCGCGGTGTCGCAGAAGCTCTCGCACGCGTAGCGCCGCCAGCGAGCGGTGCGGAAGCGGCGATCGCGGCGGGTGATTTTGGTCTTGCGCCACTCCGCGCTCCAGCCAAGCTCGCCCGCCGCATCGCGCTCGATCTCGCTCCCCAACAGGATCTCCCAATTGCGCCGGAGCCGGTTTGAAAGCCTCACCCAGACGAAATGAAACACCTCGTGAACTAAAATTCGCTCAAAATCGCCGTTTCCGCCGAGCACCTCTTGATCCAGCAGGATGATCCGGCGCGGAATGGAAGCGGCCGCCAGAAACCGGCCCAAGCACGGCCGCACTTCTACCCGGATCGGCCTTCCAATGATCGCCGGAAGCATGGCCGCCTATTGCTTCGGCGGGGCCGATGAGCCGGGCGGCAGCAAATAGAGCTGCGGCTGCGCGAAAAACTGCGGATTTTGAATCACCGGCGTGTAGCGTTTGCCCATGTCGGTCAGCCAATCTTTGAGGTGATTATCCCGCATTTCCTGCACGATCGGTTCGCGGACGTCGTTTAGAGGCTGGACGGATTTTTCCTCCACGCGCACGATATAAAAGCCGGTGGGCTGGCGGATGGGATCGCTGATATCGCCGTTATGGAGAGCGAAGATCGCCTTCTTCAAATCCTCCGGGTATGGGCTGGTCGCCTTGATGGCCGGAAATTCCCCACCGGAGCCTTTGGAGCTGGAATCGTCGGAATACTGCTCGACCAGCTTGCCGAAATCGGCTCCGCCGCGGAGCTGCATCACCAGATCGGCCGCCAGCTTCCTGGCTTCCTCTTCGGAGCGCTGGTTGGCGGGGTGGGCGCTTTCCAAGGCTTGCTTGGCGGCCTCCTTAAGGTCTTTTGGGTCGGCCGGAGCCGGCGCGGCGGCCTTGAATCCGATAAAGATGGCCCTGATTTTCGCCTGCTGCCAGCGCGACTGGTTTTTCTGGTAAAAATCGTTGATCTGCTCTTCGCTGACCTGAAAATAATTGCGTTCGTGGGTGACCATGGCGTTGGCGATAATCCATTTACGCTCGGTCTCGATTTGGTCCTTGAGCGGGCTTTCTTCGCCAAGTTTCAGATTGTCGCCCAAGTCGGCAAGATGGCGGAACAGAAATGCCTGCTGGATGAACTCCTGAACGCCGTTGCTTTGAATGAGCCGCGTGACAGCGGGCGGCGCGTTTTCGACCATCTTACGGATGTCGTCGATGGTGAGGGACACTCCCGAGACGGTGGCGACGACGGTGTTGCCGGGAAGAGTGGTTTGCGGCGCGGCGGGGCTGAGCTGAGGAATTTGCTGCGCAACCGCGGCGGCGGCAAGAATGGCGATGAGAACAAATGCCTTCATCTACTCCTTCAATCCTTCCGGTGAATTTGAAGGTACCAATCTAACATGACGCACACTTCCCATTTTCGATGCGTCCGGGCGCGCCATCAAACTTCAAGGCCCACGGCGCGCATCAGCTCTAAGGCATTGCCGCGCGTCACCACGCCGGGGCGGAGACGAAAATCGAAGCGGATCTCGCCGCCTTCCATCCGATCCTCGAAATGGACGTTGGCGGCGCGGCCATCGAACCCGGAAACAATTTCGGCCAGCGCCAAATCGTGGGTGGTGGCCAGTCCGATCGACCTGTGCTTCATTAACCCGCGAAGGACCGCCTCGGCGCCGATGCGCCGGTCGTGAGAATTGGTTCCACTGAGCAGTTCGTCGAGCAGGAACAACACCGGTTCGCCGGAGCGGGCCAGATCCATGATGCCGCGAAGCCGGCTGATCTCGGCGAAGAACCGCGAGCGGCGGCCGATGACCGAGTCGTTCGGGCGCATGCCGGCGCCGATTCGCAGCGGCGAGAGCCGCAGCCGACTGGCCGTCACGGGAGCGCCCGCCCACGCCAGCGCCGTATTCAATCCCACGGCGCGAAGCAAGGTGCTTTTGCCCGACATGTTCGATCCGCTGACGATCCACAACCGGGCGCCAAAAGCGTCTAAAGTTACGTCATTGGCGACGGCGTGTTCGGGCGCGATCAGCGGATGAACCAAACCTTCCGCTTGGAAATGAGGATCGGAGGCTTCCAGCAGTTGAGGAAAAACGCTCGCGGGGCGCTCATAAGCGAACGCCGCGAGAGAACACAGAGCCTCCAGCCGGCCCACCGCCAACGTCCATTGCCCGATGCGAGTTCCGCATCGGGCGCGCCAAGCTTCCACCGCCATGGCGAATTGCCCGGTCCATAATAGCGGCGCCGCGATCGGAGCGAAGAACAGATTGCGGGCTGAGCTCAAATGATGAACCAGTTTGCCGAGGCGCCGGATTTGGAGCGAAGCCGTTTGTCCCTCGGCTTGCAGCGAGGCGCGCAGGGCGGCCAGAGCCGGCGCGGCGAAAGATTCGCGCTCCAGGCGCGAGAGGAGTCCGGCAAGCAGCTCCAGCTCCAGCGTCCGCGTCACCGCCGACGCCGCGACTTGCTGGACCCCCGGGCGGATGAAAAGGCTGAAGATCGCCTCGGCCAAAACCACTCCCAAAAACCACCTCCAGGAGAGGATCTGCGCGAAAGACAAGCCGAAGCTCGCCACGGCCGCTCCAGAAAGCAGAAGAGCCAATAGGCGCGCGCCGGGAAAGAATCGGATGGGAGGGGATTCTCCCCACTCTCTCAATGCACGATCGTCGGCGGCGGCGCGAACTTGCTCGCCAATCAGCGCCAGGTCTTCCCGCAAGTCCAGGCGCTCGCGCAGTTCAGCGATCGCGGCCTGGCGCTCCAGAGCCTCCTCGCGGGAGCTTGGCGCCAACAGCCAACCGGCCAGAACGCACTCCCCCGTCGCCGTCCGGGCGGCGGAGATCCGTTCAAATAACGACCCACGCCCGAACAGATCCAGGTCGTCGGCATAGAGATGTTTGGGGTCGCGAAAGCGATCGCCCGGATTTCCCTGCCCGACCCAGCGGTTCTCCAAACGCGCCAGAGCGCATTGATAATAGCCGGCCGCGCGGGACGCTCTTTTCATCGATGCGTCCACCCGGCCATGCACGACCAACAGAGGGATAAACACGAGCACCGGAGCCAACAGCCAGCCGGCGGAGATCCAGGCGGCGCCGAGCGACGCCGCCGCGATCGCCAGCGCCGACAGGCCGGTAACGAGGCGCGCGTTTCCAAGCTGGCGGAATCGCCGGTTTAAACGTTCGTGATCGTCCTGAAACCGCTTCAGACGGGCTTGGTATTCGTCTTTAGCCGAAGACAACCTCGATTCTAACGAATCGGACTAGCTGAAGGCGGCGGAGGCGGCCGTGCTGATAGCGACGTATAGCAGCCACGGGAACGCCACGGCGGCAAGGGCTTTGCCAAAGCCGATTTTGGGAGAAGCGGCCGAGATCCCAATGGCGATCAGCGCGATAACCCACAACGAGAACAGATCGAAAGATCCCGCCAGCGCTTTAAGCCACTGCGCCGCGCCGGCTGGCACGAAAGCTCCCGCATTGAACATCAAGGGATTGCGGAGATCGAAGTCTTCGGGCGGCTTCAAAAACATGACCAGCATCGAAAGCGCCGCCACCAGCAGCCGGGGCAGAAAGCCGTAACTCACAATCCCCATCATGCTCTGAAAGCGAATATTGCCGCCCAGAATGGTGTTGATCATGAACGTGAGAAACGCGGCGGATATCCCAATGGAAATCAGAGTAAAGACGGCGGCGCCGTACCCGGCGGCTTTGGCGATGGCGGAGCCCACCACAATGGCCTGTTCACGCTGTTGCGCGGACATATTCTCCGAGCGGGGACTTTGATCGATTTGCCGGCGGACTACGCTCTCCCATCCGACGCGCTGCGAGTACGCGCTCATGAAGATGGTGGAAACGATTCCCAGCAGCAAAACGGGAATCCACCAACGCGGCCGGCGCGCGATGTCCGCAAAGGCCCTCTGGGGCGAAATGAAGACGCCGGTTGCGCTAGCTCGTTCATCGCTGGGGGCGGCGGGGCGAACGCAGGGGGTAGCGACTGGGGAGTCATGATGTTTCGGTATCCTATCACGTGGGAACGAGGCCGAACCGCGTGAAGTTCACGCTTTTTGCAGCAATTCTAGCCGCGCTTCTTTTGCTTCCCTGGATGGGCCGGCCAATCGTATTGCTTTTGACGCTGATGATTCTCGGCAGATGCGCCTATGAGCTGTACGGCTCTCTTCGCGTTTCTTCACCAGCATTTCGGAGCGCGGTTTGTTCGGCTTATATGCTGTTGGGAATCGCGTTCTTATGCTTTGCAATCGTACTGCCGCTAAAGTTGATTTCTTACGCCTGCGTTATCGCCTTGACCCTTAGCGCTCAACGCTATGGCTTGCCGCAGCTCGGCATTGCGGGCGGCGCCGCGGCCGCCCTGCTGGGGGCGATTCCAATGAAAGCCGCCGCCAGCTTGGCGGAGGCGTTGGGAAAGGGCCTCCCCATTGCGGCGGCGGCGTTCGGCGGGGCTCTGGCCGCATCCTGGTTGAAGCGGCGAAGCCGCATCCAGGGTTTCGGACCTTCCGGAAGAGCGGGCGTTCTCGACTATTTTGAAAGTTTTCTGTTTGCCGCGCCAATCGCCTTGGCGGCGATGAGCCGATGAACGCGTACAATACGGGAATGCCGGACAACGCGGTCCGTATCCTCACCACCCACTGCGGCAGTTTGCCGCGCCCGAAACCGTTGCTGGATTTGATGAAGGAAAAACTTCAGGGCCGGCAATACGACGCCGGCGAATATGACGCGGAGGTGAGGAGCGCCGTGGTTCAATGCGTGCGCCAGCAGGCTGAGTGCGGCATCGATATTCCTACCGATGGCGAGCAGGGCAAAGCTGGTTTCTATGCTTACGTGACGGAGCGCTTGGGCGGTTTTGAAGCTCGGCCGGGACGGCGGCAGGGGGTCTTCGCGGCGGAGTTGGAGGCTTTTCCCGAGTACTACGAGGACTACTTCAGCCGCGCGATGCTTGGGGCTACGCTGGCGCCGGTGTCGTCCGTCATATGCACCGGTCCGGTGAGCTATCGCGGGCAAGAGGCCGTCCGGCGGGATATCGATAATTTAAAAGCCGCGCTGAACGGATGGAACCCGGCGGACGCGTTTTTGCCGGCCGTCGCTCCCAGCGGCGTAGGCAAGAACGAGTTTTATCCAACCGAGCAAGAGTTCTTATACGCCGTAGCGGAAGCGATGCGCCACGAATACCTGGCGATCATCCAGGCCAATTTCCAGCTTCAAATCGACGACCCATTTCTCACCGAACTCTATAGTTATTCGAAGCTCACTCCGGCCGAGCGGCGCAAAATGGGAGAGATGTACGTGGAGGCGCTGAATTACGGATTGCGCGGCATTCCGGCGGAAAGAGTCCGGTACCACACCTGTTACGGCATCAATGAAGGGCCTCGGGTCTACGACGCTCCGCTGCGGGATCTCATCGATCTGGTGTTGAAAGTGAACGCGGGCGCGTATTCGTTCGAAGCGGCCAACCCGCGCCACGAGCACGAGTATCGCATTTGGGAAACAGTGAAGCTACCCGAAGGCAAGTCGATCATCCCGGGCGTGATCAGCCATGCGAACAACATCGTCGAGCATCCCGAGTGGATCGCCGAGCGCCTTGTCCGCTACGCCCGACTGGTGGGCCGGGAGAACGTGATCGCCGGAGCCGATTGCGGCTTCTCCTCGCAGGCCACTTATAGGCCGGAAGTGCATCCGACGGTGATTTGGTCCAAATTCAAAGCCATGGCGGAAGGCGCCCGGCTGGCTAGCGAACAGCTTTGGCGGGGGTGAGCGGGCTGGCGCGCGGCCCCGGGGCCTATCGCGGGGCTTTCCGCAACGCCTAAGTTCCGGCAGGATTGGGCCAGCCGTGGAAACCTCGCATTCCTTATAGGAATTCTAAAAATAACCGTTCATTGATCTAGTTAAATACGTTTATCTCTTTTGATAATTTGAAGTCATGAAGGCAGAAAATTATATTAGTCCATGGGATTCGGAAAGTCCGCGCGGCTTCAACTCCGGGCTGCTGGACCCTTGGACGACCGAGCCTATCGACGACGAAATTATTTCGAGCGTCCCGGCGAAAACGCAAAAGAGGCAAAAAAATCAAGAATGCCTTGCGGACCGCGGATTCGATATCTTGCCATACGCCGAACGCGCGATGGAGGGGGGAAGAGCGCGCCATCGGTGGGGCGTCGTGCTCGCCGGGGGAGACGGCACACGGCTCCGGGAGCTGACGCAATGGGTTTATGGAGACGACCGCCCTAAGCAGTTTTGCTCGCTTTTGAGCAACCGTACGCTGCTTGAAGACGCCTGGCTGCGCGCGGAAAGAAGCATCCCGCGCGACCAAATCCTGTTTTGCCTCACGCGGGCGCACCAGCACCACTATCGCCGGCGGTTTTTGGGCCGGCCTTCACAGAGAATCGTGCAGCCGTCCAACAAAGGTACGGCGCCAGCCATTCTCTGCGCCATGGCACGCATTGCCAGGGCGGATCCGGAGGCCATCGTGGCCGTGCTGCCAAGCGACCACTATTATTCCTCCGAGACAGCCTTTACGGCGGCTCTGAATTCGGCGATGGAAATTGCCAAACAACGGACGGGGGCCGTGGTTGTGTTGTCTGCGCAGCCCACCCGCGCGGAAACGGAATACGGCTGGATCGAGATCGGGGCGTCTCTGCCTGGCTATTCGGGGTTGTTTCACGTCGAAGGTTTTCAAGAGAAGCCTTCACGGCAGCGGGCTCGATTTCTGTTAAGAAAAGGCGCTCTTTGGAACACGTTCGTCATGGCGGGAAGCGTCGAGGCATTCCTTGAAATG
Source organism: Bryobacteraceae bacterium (assembly GCA_035293905.1). Lineage (GTDB taxonomy): Bacteria > Acidobacteriota > Terriglobia > Bryobacterales > Bryobacteraceae > Palsa-187. The sequence continues at coordinate 53,252 of DATGLY010000024.1, read as the reverse complement.
GCTTGGGCGGCGGCGCCTCGGCTGATGGAAGGGATCGAGTCGATTGACTTTTACGCGCGACCCGGCTCGGAGATGCAAATTTCGGAATCCGCCTATAACCAAATTCCTTTCATGGATTTTTCACGTCACGTCTTGGCTCCGGCTCGCCGCAGCCTGATAGCCTTTCGGCTAGAAAATTGCGAGTGGAACGACCTGGGAAACCCCTATCGCGTCCTGGCGACTCTTGTGGAAAAGGATGGGGATCTGCCGTCGTGGGCAAGGCTATGGCCGGGCAATCGAGCGGGCCAAGGAGCCTTTGGGGCTGCCGCATAACCCGCCGCGGGAGAAACTTCGTAAGTCTGTCGGCAGTCTCTGGAATCTCCTTAGATGAAGGAGCATTCGGGGCTACTACAGGAGTCTACTTCCGGCGACGCCTCGAACCGGCCGGAGATGAAACCCGCCGAGGGTCGGCCAAAGAATACGTGGTTCTGGCTAGGGCTTGCAGCGATTGCCGGTATTGTCTTCACAGCCCTGTGGGCTTTACGTCTTCAACAAAAGTCGTGCGCGGCATTACGGCATACCGAAGAGCTCATTGTCACCACGAATGAAATTCTGGCAAGTTCCTCGAAGGCCGGAAATGGCGCCTTCGAATACATCATCACCCGCGAAGCCCGATATTTGAAAGCCTACGATGACTCGCGAAAAGCTTTAGATGGCGAAACGGGGAGGCTTCGCCGCCTGGTGCGAGACGACCCCGCGGAACGCGCTGAAACCGACAAGCTCAGATCGCTGCTTGACTTGGAAATTCAGAACCTGTCGGAGATAACGAAGGCCAGCGATGGAGGCGGGCTGGGCCCTGCCGGAAGCAGACGCCTGACCGCGCGCACCGAGCAGATTATGAGCGATGCGCGCCAGGTTTTGGCCCAAATCAAAACGGATGAAGAGAGCGCGCTGGAGCGATTCTCAAAGAATTGCCAGTCGCGGATGCGGGCGGGACTTTCGGGACTCGCCGGAAGCGCTCTGCTGGCTCTGTGCGGTCTGATATTGGCCAAAATTGCGATGAGCCGCAATGTTTTCCGGCGCCGGCGCGCCGAGCGCGTGCTGGATCTCAGCGAAAGACGATTCCAGGCTCTTTGCCAACAAGCGCCGCTGGGAATCTATGAGACCGACGAGCGCGGCAGGTGGCTCTACAGCAACCCGAGATGGTCGGAGATATCGGGGCTCACCTCCGCTGAGAGTTTAGGGAATGGTTGGAAGAAGGCTCTACATCCCGACGACCGCAAGTTTGAGGGATGGGAGAAGCCGATTTGGAAGGGCAGCCGGCGGGAGTTTCGCCTTCTGACCCCAGCGGGAGAGACCCGCTGGATCCGCACCGTGGGCGGACCGATCCACTCCGACACGGGCGAGGTGACGGGATATGTCGGCATGGTAGCGGACTGTACGGAGTACAAACAAGCGGAAACCGAGCTTCGAGAGCGAGACGCTCTGCGGCGCGCCATCTTGAATTCTCTGCCGGCGGATATCGCCGTAATGAAGAGCGATGGGACGATCGAAGCGGCGAACGAATCCTGGCTGCGCGCCGTGCAATCCAGAAGCGAGTCTTCCGCATGCTGGGTCGAAACAGGCGGCAACTTTCTGAAGAAGTGCAAGGAAGCCGCCTTGGCGGGCTCGGAAGACGCCCGAAAACTGCTCGCCGGCATTCAGGACGTGCTGGCCGGAAGGCTCGGCTCGTTTGAAATGGATCGTCCCTGTGAGCTGCCTCACGGAAGAAGGTGGTTTTACATTTCGGTCACCCCTCTGGTCGGAGTTTCCGCGGGTGGGGCGGTGATTGCGCAGGTTGACATCACCGACCGAAAGCGCATGCAAGATTGGTTTCGGCTGGCCGTGGAGGCCGCGCCGAGCGGCATGATCATGACCGACAGCGACGGCAGAATCCTGCTGGTGAATTCGCGCGCCGAAAATCTCTTCGGCTATAGACGGGAGGAACTGAAGGGCCAGCCGGTGGAGATGCTCGTTCCCGAACTGCTGCGCGAACGCCATCGAAATGCGCGCAGGGATTTCTACAAGCACCCCCATGTTCGAGTCCTAGGCCGGGAGCAGGACTTGTATGCGCGCCGAAAGGACGGAACCCAATTCCCCGCCGAGATTGGCTTAAATCCCATCGAAACCGACGCGGGAATCGTCGTCCTCAGTTCGATCATGGACATGACCGACAAAAGGCGCGCGGAGGACGAGCGCCAGAAATTCGTCTCGCTTGCCGAACGCAGCCTTGAGTTCATCGGCATGTACGACCTGAATTTCAAACCTTTTTACATCAATAGCGCGGGCCTGCATCTGGTGGGAGTGGATAGCCTTGAAGAAGCTCGCCGCTTCACCTTTCAAGACCATTTTTTTCCCGAAGACCAGCCCTTCATTGTGAACGAATTTTTGCCGCGCCTCCAGCGAGAGGGCTACGGCAAAGTCCAAATTCGCTTCCGGCACTTTAAAACCAGCGAACCGGTGTGGGTGATCTACAACATGTTCGCCATCTACGACGCCCGGAGCGCCCATGTCGGCTGGGGCACGGTGAGCGTCGACATTACGGAGCGCAAACGCGCCGAAGAAGCTTTGCGCGAAAGCCGGCAGGAATTGCGGGCTCTGGCCGGCCGCCTGATCATCGCCGAAGAACAAGAGCGCAAAAGAATTTCCCGGGAGTTACATGACGATTTGGGCCAGAAGCTGGCCTTGCTGGCCTTCGACGCCAGCGGCCTGCTGGTAAATCCGCCTCCTTCGGCGGAAAGAGTCCATGAACAGCTTTTCCGCTTACGCGGGCGCATCGTGGAATTAGCGCAGGATGTGCGCCAGATTTCGCATCAGTTGCATCCCCCCATCCTGGAGGACCTAGGACTTTTTGCGGCGCTGCGCGAGCTCTGCGAAGAATTTTCGCAGAGGGAGGGAATTGAAGTGCTGTTCACCCAGGAAGGGACGGCCGAGGGCCTTCCGATAGAAGTGGGGTCGTGCCTGTACCGAGTGACGCAAGAGGCGCTGCACAACGTGCAAAAGCACGCCCGAACCGGTTACGTTCGAGTGAAGGTGAACAGCAGCGCCCACGGCATTCACCTGGTGGTGCGCGACACGGGTGTTGGATTCGACGCCGAGGCGAATCTTCGCCGTCCTGGCCTTGGAATCGTCAGCATGAAGGAGCGAGTACGCATGGTGCAGGGCGAATTTTCGATCGACTCCAGGCCGGGACACGGCACTGAGGTCAGAGTTTTCGTTCCGCTTTCAAAGGCGGCGTCATGAGCCGTCCCCGCGTGCTGGTCGCCGACGACCATCCATTATTCCTGGCTGGCCTGCGCTCGCTGTTGGAGCCGGAATGCGATGTGGTGGGAGCGGTGAGCGATGGGAGATCCCTGCTGGAGGCGGCGTCGCGCCTCAAACCCGAGGTGATTGTTCTCGATATCAGCCTTCCACTACTGAATGGAATCGACGCCGCGCGGCAGATCAAAAAAGAGCAACCCGAGGCCAAGATCCTGTTTGTCACCATGCATGCCAATCCCGCCTATTTGAAGGACGCCTTGAGCGCCGGCGCCTATGGGTACGTGCTGAAAACCGCCGCGCGCGAAGAACTCCTGGATGCTCTGAAGGACGTGATCCGAAACCGCATCCACGTCAGCCCGGGCTTCGGTGAAGAGATTGTCGGCGAATTCGAGCGCTATCCGCGGAGTTTCACCGGTTCTTCTCCGGTCCTTACTCCCCGCCAGCGCGAAATCCTTCAACTCGTGGCGGAGGGATGCACGGCTAAGCAGATCGCCGGCATCCTGAACGTTTCCATCCAAACGGTGGCGTTCCATAAACATCAGATCATGGAGAGACTTGGCATCCGCACGATTGCGGAGCTGACAAAGTATGCGATTCAGGAAGGATTGGTGGCGACATGAGGGCCTCGCAAGCGCCCAACATGAGAGGCAAACGGGTCCGAATTGTGGTAGCCGACGACGACCTGGGCGTACTGGAAATGGCAAACCAACTGCTTCAGCCGGAATTCGAGGTGGTGGAAATGGTTTCCAACGGGCGCGCATTAGTAGCCGCGGCTGTTCGGCTGCGTCCGGACGTAGTTGTGGCGGATATTTCCATGCCGGTCTTGAGCGGAATTGAGGCGCTGCGGCAGATTCGCAGCCGAATGCCCGAGATCAAATTCGTTTTTTTCACCATGCACGACGCGGCCGAGTACCGAAAAGAAGCGCACAAGGCCGGCGCCGCGGGCTACGTGCTCAAATCATCAGCCCGCGAGGATCTGAACCAGACGATCCGAGGCGCCGTGGAGGGTCCTGGATAGACCCGCACGATGGCATGAAGGACCGGCTCCGGACACGCCCGGCGCCTAATCCCCAAACGAGGCGACTTCTTCCTTCTGCTCAAGCTGTTCCGCCTTGGGGGCCGGCGCGATGCCGGAAAGCTGCACAAGCTCGGGCTGCGGTTCCTCTTTCAGCACGTGCTGGCGGTAGAGCCTCATCATGCGGGCGTTCTCGGCTTCGCTGAGTTTGGCGTCCCGCGCGCGCTTTTTCTCTTCGCGCGCGGTCTTGGCGATGCCCAAAACATCCAAGTCATGCTGCCGCTCTCGATTTACGTCTTCGGCGCGCAGCACCAAGGAGTGCTCCGCCGAAGGCAGATTCACTTTCTTGCCGCCGGCGATGATTTCGTGCCGGCCGTGTTCCTCATACCACTTGGTGAGCGTCGCGGTCATGTGCATCTTTTCGACGATGTTGCGCCAGCCCACGCCGGTGTTATAAGCGCAGAAGGAGATCTCGCCTTCCTGCGTGGCGTAGGGGATGATGCACTGCTCGGTGCGGCGGAAATCGTAGTTAAACAGATCCTGGAACCACATGCCGGCTACGAAGAGAAAATTCCAGCGGTCGGCGCGGCGCTGTTGGATATCAGCCATGGTCCGGTCGCCGGTGACTTTCCCATAACCTCCGGACTGCGATTTCCGGGTCATCCCGAAGCACTTGTCGAACTTGGCGATCAGGTCCGTGAGCTTGAAATGCGTGGGCGCGGCGTAAGGATTGTAGTTGCGCAGCAGCGCCAGGGAAACGCCCAGCACCGAAAGCGTCCTGCCGCGGGCCGCATCGTTGATCTTGGCGACGTCTTTGGCCAATTGATCCGCGTTCAGAAAGGCCGTCACCGGGACGTATTCCTTCGTTTCTTTGTCGCACATCACCGCCATGCCCACTCCGCAGTTGGGATGGCAGCCGCAAGAAAGCTGGCCCCATTGGGCCTCCGGACCGTGGACCAGGTCGGCGAAATCGGAAAAAGTGCTCATGAAGGAAATGGGGAACCAGTCGCGGGTTGGCTCCCCAAGTCCCGTCTGAGCCTTGACGTCGTGGGCAAGATGCGAGAGAGTGTAGCGCTGGGCCTTCCTGCGTTCGTCCGTAACTTCCTCGTCGCGGCCCGTAAAAGAAACCGGCTGGAAGCTGAGGAACGGAATCTTCTTGGGATTGTCGAGCGCAAAACGCACTACTGCGCCCACCTGCTCGTTATTGATGCCATTGACCAGCGTAATTACCGGAACAATGTCCACGCCGGCGTTGTAAAGATTTTCAATGGCGCGGAGCTTTACGTCGAACAGGTTGCCGACCGCGCGGTGCGAGTTGGCTTCGTTGCCGATTCCGTCAAACTGCAAGTAAGCGTAGCGCAGGCCAGCCTCGGCGGCTTCTTTGCAGAAATCCGGCCGCTTGGCGAATTCGATCCCGTTGGTGGCCGCCTGCACGCTCTGGTAGCCCAGTTCGCGGCAGTAGCGAATGGCGCGAATGAAGTGGGGCGAAAGCGTCGGCTCCCCCCCCGAAAACTGGACGGAAAGCTGGCGGCGGGGCTTGATCGAGACCGCGTTATCCAGCAGCGTCTTAATCTCTTCCCAACTCAACTCGTGCACGAATCCGACCTGATTGGCGTCCATGAAGCACGGATCGCACATCATGTTACAGCGGTTAGTCAGATCGATGGTTAGGACCGATCCTCGCCCGTGAGTAATGGTGGAAGAGCCGTGATTGTGCAGAGTCTCGTCGTTGTGCGCGCGAATGTCGCGGCCGGGGAACACCTCTTCAAGGTGCCTCGAAAAATCCGGATCGATCGACATGACGTCCTCGAAACGCCCGTGAATGGGGCATTCTTTGACCATCAGGATCTTTCCGTCGCGCTCGATGATATTGGCCTTGATCTCGCCAACTCTTTGGTTTTTCAGGATTTCGACCGGTAGTTTGCCGTCCAGAATCTGCTTGCGCACTTCAGGCACGCACCTGGGGCAAAGCGAATCGGTCTCGCGCGGCCAGCCCAACTTCGGCTTCTGTTTTTCCCAACTCTTTAGCAAAGGCTTGTCGGACCAGGCGGGAGTGAAAGAAGGGTTAGGCCGAATCGAGTTCAGTTTGTCGAAAACAAACCAGGCCGCGTTCGCGGCCACTGCGACGGCCTTTTCGACATGTTTCACCGGATTTTTCAAATGCGATCTCCGTGGTTTAAATTGCCCAATTTCAGCAGATACAGTATAGCCGCCAGAGGGCGCGCCGCCTAGACGAATGAATTAAAATGCCATTAGCCGCATCGGACGGAGTCAAGGGTGCGCCGAACGGCTGGCTGGGAAATCGTTGAACGGGCGCGAGATACTTCGCATTTCGATACAACCGGATCAGCATGATCGCTTCCGTCCGCGCCGATCCCGTAATCCAACAGTTTCTACGTTGCGTTGCGGCTTTCCGGCAGCGCCTGGACACAGGGTCGTCTTCGCTCTCGTGCGCGGGCAGATCTTCACCTTGGGTACGACAGCCAGTTCAAGGTGCACCGCGGACCAATCCTCGTCTATCGCCACCATCCGGACCGGCTCAAAACCCTCGCGGCCCAACGCCTTCCAACCGTTGTCCGGATTGATCTGTGATTTGTACTTTTTCGAGCTTCCCTTCGGATAGGCGAACCAGATAATCGCGTCACCTTCGGTCTTTCGGGCAATCGCTGGAGCCAGAGCGTCCACTTGCGCCTGCGTCGTCACGAACGCCAGCGAAAACGTCACGCCTTTCGCTTTCTTCAGATTCCGAACGATGTCGATATCCTTCAATGCCGCGAGCTCACCCTCGAAGCTGGCCGGTGAGTCGAGCACAAGAATCTACCGATGGCCTTTGAGATTGAGCTTCGCGAATGCTCCTGGCATCTAATTCACTTTGAGCTTAGTACGAGGCAATTGCCGTCAACATCCTTAAAAATTGACGTCGTACCATACGGCATCCGCTTCGGCTCCAAAACGAACTCGACGCCCTTTGCCTTAAGCTCGCTCGCCGTGGCTTCCACGTCGTCGCTCCACAGAGTAACGTTCAGTTGCCCTCCGGGCGGGAGCTTATCGCCAAATTGAAAAAGCACGATGCGCGTATCGGCGCCCGGAATGCCGAGTTCCAGCCATCGCTGCTTTTCGTTGAAAGGCTGGTCAGTGAGCAGCCGGAATCCCAGCACCTCGGTGTAGAAGGCGAGAGCCCGGTCCTGATCGGTCACGGGGATGCCGACAAACTTGACGCCTCGGATCATGTACGCTCCTGACTAGCCGTCTCAAACGGCTGGAAAGCGCCTTGCGGCAGAACTTCATCGATTATGAACAACCGTGCCCGCATCCGCAAGCGAATATAATAATAAGTACTATAGTTTTATGTACCACATCGAACTGGACGACTACGTCGTAGATGTGCTGCTCCCGGATCTCGTCGGCCATGATCGGTCCCCGGCGGCATTTTTGGTGTACTTAATTCTCTGGGCGCGCCTGTTCCGTTCGGAAGCCCGTACAACCCAGGTTAGTCTGCAAGATCTGGCCGCTGACACGGGTCTGTCCAAGTCCGCGGTTCAAGCGGCCATTCGCCTCCTCCGGAGGCGCTCCCTTATCAGGGTTGCCAAAACTTCTCCCACGGCGATCCCGCAATATGAGCTAATTCGCCACTGGGTCAGGCGGCGAGCGAAAAGATCATGAGTCGCCCTGTTAGCGCTGCGTCACGCCTAAGCGGGCTTCAGCGCCACCACCGCCACTGGAGGCAGCGTCAGGGTCATGCTGGCTGGACGTCCATCGCTTGCGGTTTCCTCGGCCATTACCGAGCCGCCGTTGCCCATGTTGGAGCCGCCGAACATCTCCGCGTCGCTGTTCAGCATTTCAAGATACCGCCAGCGGTGGGAACGCCGATACGATAATCCAGCCGGGGCACAGGCCGCCCACGGAGATCCGTTTAATGGAGCTCGGGGTGGCCGTCCCACCACGCCTGCCAATATGAGGCGAGGCCAGATTGCTCGCTCGCGGATCCTGGGCGGAAGCCGAAGTGGGCAAGAGTGTCCGGCGTGCCGTAAGGGCCACTCGCGCTGCACTGGAGATACGCCATGCTCACCACGTTAGCCGGAGTCTGCATCGGGCAGGAGTTGGCGAACGCCGAAATCCCGTAGATTGCGCGTTCCTGCTCTCCGGTGTCGGAACTCGTTAGAAGAGACGCAAGAAACGGAAGCGTCTCTTTGGAATGAATCGCAGCGAGAGCCCTTACGGCGGCTGCGCGGATGTCGCCAGGTGGCTGGGCGGCCGCAAAGGAGCGAAGCTGTATAACCGACGCCGGGGTGCTATCCCGCCACCCATCCCTCAACGCGGAGACCACAAGGGATGATTCTTTCGCGCCGCTAATTATCGGCCAGAGCGATGCCAGCCGCAGCGCCGACCCCGGAACAGCGCGACCCAGGGATCCCGCCAACCCCGCGGCAGCGTACGTGGCGTTCGTAGATCCGAGGTATGAGGCAAGCACTGAGCGCACCGCCGGCGTATCCGCCACGTCCATCGCCGCCAACAGGGTAGCTACGTCCGCGTCGGGCGAACCGGAGGGAGCGGCCTGAATTCCCGCGGCTACCTCGCAAACCAGCGCATCGGACATGCTCGTTGCCGGTGGGTATGCAAATGGCCCGCTGGGCGCCACTTGCATCGCGGGAAGAAACAGGCCATATACAGACCCGCGCATGCTTGGCCGCGACTCCAGTACATCCCAGGCGGTCGACGAGGAAGCTTTAAGGAACCACAGACCGGAGAGCACGGTCGTGACCGTTACCGTCGGCGGCGCAAGAATCACGTGGCGCACCCAAGGATGCGTCACACTGGCCCTAGTCCCACTAACGTTGCCTTTGAGCACCCGAGCTATTTGTATGGAGAAGGAAACCTCGGTTGGGCCTTCAACGCGAACCGGAACGGAGCCAACCACGACCGCGTCGGCCAGCGAGGAAAAGTAGTCCACGCCCGCCGCGTGGGCTGCGTTCTCTGCAACGGGTACGCAGGCTAAAACCATAACCACAATGCTGTAGCGTCTCATACGACTTCAATACCTAGAAATTGGAGGTTCGTTACGGTGTAGTTAACGGTGACCTGCCACCCTTGCGTTTCAGGATAATAGAAACACCCAACAGAACTGGGCGAACCGCCACTCTGCACCCACGGCGTATTGATGTAGACAGGAAAAGGGGCGGAAGAAACCCCATCGACCACGGCTGTTACGTGAATGTCGTAGTTTGTTCCAGGGCTGCTGTGTCCGAGCGCCGTCAGCAAGACGAGGTTCCCGCCCTGCGGCGTGATCTGGACCTTTGAAGGGCTGTCTGTAATCCACTGGACTGAAGGGTTGGGGTCTGTTGTGTTCGGCTGCAGGTAAAGCACCGACTGAGTGTAATAGTATGCTCCGTCGTTGCAGCAGCCAGGGGTGATCCCGCCGAGGTACCAAAACGCCACCGCCGCAGCTCCATTGGGTCCAGTGACCACCGGTACGCCTTGGGCAAGCGCCAACCTGACAGACAAGACTCCAGCCATCAACCACAACCTTCCGACACGACATCGCATGTCCAAATCCCCCCTTACTCTCAAACTCGCCTTGCCAAGCCAGCGCGGCCGCAGCCGCGTCTGTGCCGGAAAAGTGCAGCGCTTTGTCCAGGCTGACCCAAGGAAAGAATACACACACACAGAGTCAAGGGGTAAGTGCGAAACTTTTCAAACAATTCGAAATGAAAGCAGGGAATCGGAGAAATTCATCTGCGAGAACCGTCACTCCTTGCTATATTAAACGTAATCACTTCCTGTCGTACCTCAACAGCTTGAAAACGGCCCGGAGTCACACGGTCACGTTTGCTCGCGCACCAGCGCGCGAAGCAGTCTAAAGCGCCCTTCGAGAAGCCCAGGAATTTGAAGCCAAAACCGAGCGATACCTGCACCTCCGCCCGACGCTTAAGCAGGCTTCAGCGCCAGCACCGCCAGCGGCGGCAGCGTCAACACCACGCTTGCGGGCCGGCCGTGGCTGGCGGACTCTTCGGCCATCACGAAGCCCCCGTTGCCTATGTTGGAGCCGCCGAACATCTCCGCGTCGCTGTTGAGGATTTCCCAATATCGCCCGGCCTTGGGGACGCCAAGGCGATAGTCCCGCCGCGGCATAGGCGTGAAATTGCAAACGAATACGATGAAATCGTCGCGATTCTGGGCGTACCGCACGAAAGAAATAATGCTGGACTCGACGTCGTGAAAATCGATCCATTCAAACCCGCGAAAATCATCGTCGATTTGATACAGCGCCGGTTCGCGGCGGTAGAGAGCATTGAGCTCCCGTACATACACCTGAAGCTGCCGGTGGCAGGCAAAATTCAGGAGCCGCCAGGGCAGAGATTCGTTGTGATTCCACTCCCAGGTCTGTCCGAACTCCACTCCCATAAACATCAGTTTTTTGCCAGGATGGCCGAACATATAGCCCAAAAATGCGCGAGTGTTGGCGAAGCGCCGCCATTCGTCGCCGGGCATCTTGGAAAGGAGATGCCGCTTTCCATGCACCACCTCGTCGTGTGAAACGGGAAGCAGGAAATTTTCCGTAAAGGCGTACAGCAGGCTGAACGTGATGTCGTTCTGATGATATTTGCGGAACACAGGATCGGTGGAAAAATAGCCGAACATATCGTGCATCCAGCCCATGTTCCATTTGAAAGTGAAGCCCAGGCCTCCTGAATAGACGGGCCGCGAAACGCCCGTCCAAGCCGTGGACTCCTCCGCGATCGTCATCGCGCCGGGGACCTGGTGCGCCAATTCGTTAAAGCGCTTCAAAAATTCGATCGCTTCCAGATTTTCGCGTCCGCCATAGCGATTGGGAATCCAGTCGCCTTCATGCCGCGCGTAATCCAGATAGAGCATGGACGCGACGGCGTCTACGCGCAATCCGTCGATGTGAAATTCCTTCAGCCAGTAGAGCGCGTTGGAAAGAAGAAACGTTTTGACCTCGTTGCGGCCGTAATTGAACGCCATGGTGCCCCACTCGCGGTGTTCGCCCTGGCGCGGATCGGCATGTTCGTAGAGAGCCGTGCCGTCGAAGCGATACAGCGCGTGCGGGTCGCGCGGGAAATGGCCTGGCACCCAATCGAGCACGACGCCGACGCCGGCCTGATGACAGCGGTCCACGAAATACCGGAAATCGTCGGGCGTTCCGAAGCGCGAGGTCGGCGCGAAGTAACCGGTCACCTGGTACCCCCAGGAACCCGAAAAGGGATGCTCCATTACCGGAAGCAATTCCAGATGGGTGTAATGCATCCGCTTCGCATATTCCACCAGCTTGTCGGCCAGCTCGCGATAGGAAAGCAATTGCTGGAACGGGCCGCGCAGCCAGGATTCCAGATGCACCTCGTACATCGAGACCGGCTCGCGAAGAACGTTGCGCCTTGCGCGGGCTTCCATCCATTCGCCGTCGCCCCAGACATAATTGCCCAAACGCCACACCACGGAGGCGCTTTTGGGCGGCACTTCCGCGAAAAATCCGTACGGATCGCACTTGTCCTGTTCCCAGCCCTCGCGGGCAAGGACGGAATATTTGTAGCAGGCGCCCGGGCCAATTTCTGGCAAAAAAATCTCCCAAACGCCGCCATCCCGCAGGCGCATGGGATGGCGGGTTCGGTCCCATTGGTTAAAATCGCCCGTCACGCTGACCACCTCGGCGTTCGGCGCCCACACGCCGAATCGAACTCCCTCCACCCCTTCGCAGGAGGCGGGGTGCGCCCCCAAGGTGCGATAGCTTTCGTAATTCGTGCCTTCGCCATGCAGGTAAAGCTCAAAGGCAGTCAGCATGGGAGGGAAGCGGTAGGGATCCTCCATCTGGCGCACTTCTCCGGAATAAAGCGTGATGCGGAAACGGTACGCGCCCGGAGCCGTGGGCCGCTCCGCCGTAAAAAACCCCAAGGCCCCTTCCGCCGGCGCCATGGCCTGGGCGCATCCCTCCGTCACTAGCTCGACATGCCGAGCCTGCGGCAGCCACGCGCGAACAACCCAACCGGAGCCGCACGGATGCGGTCCTAGAAAAGAGAAAGGATCGCGATGACGTCCTTCCGCGATCGCTCGAATAGCGGCTTCGCTCACGCCGCTATTATGGCAAGAGCGCATAGGACCTCGCCCAAAAATGGAGTTGGCCGAACTGCACGTTCATCTGGAGGGATCGATTGAACCCGAGACTTTGCGCGAAATCGATCCGTCACTGACGGGGGATGAGATCGCCTCCCATACCGCCTACTCGGATTTCGCCGGCTTTATCTCCAGCTACGTTTGGGTGAATCGCAAGCTGCTGACGCCCGCGCACTACGCCATCGCCGCCCGGCGGCTGTTTGAAAGGCTCGCGGCGCAGCAAGTGCGGTACGCCGAGGTGACGCTATCGGCGGGCGTCATTCTCTGGAAGGGACAGAGTCTTGCGGCCGCCTTCCAGGCTGTGGCTGCCGAAGCCGGGCGCGCTCCCCTGACGGTCCGCTGGATTCTGGATGCGACGCGGCAATGGGGAGCGGAGGCCGCGCGGCCCGTCTTCGAATTCGCCGCAGAGCGGCAAAGCGACGGGGTCGTCGCCATCGGGCTCGGCGGATTCGAACAACAGGGACCGGCCAAGTGGTTCCGCGAACTCTATGCGCAGGCGCGCGACCGCGGTCTGCGGCTTACCTGCCACGCCGGCGAAACGAGCGGTCCGGAAAGCATTTGGGACGCGCTCGAAATTGGCGCCGAGCGCATCGGCCACGGCATCGGCGCGGCGCAAGATCCGCGTCTGATGGAATACTTGCGCCAGCGTCAAATCCCCTTGGAAGTGTGCATCACCAGCAATCTGCGAACGGGCGCGGTGAGTTCGCTGGAGCTTCATCCCGTAAGGAAGTTGTTCGATGCGGGAGTGCCGGTGATCCTCAACACGGACGACCCCGCTTTGTTCGGCTGCTCTCTCAAAAGCGAATATGATCTGGCCGCCCGGCAATTCGGTCTGCCCGTTGACGAGCTCGCGGCGAACGCCTTCCGCTACGCCTTTTCGCGTTAAAACGCCCCGCCTTCCAGAGCGGCCGTCAAATGCATTCGGTCCGCTTCAGAAAGCCCCGAATTTCTTCGAATATCCTCGCGCTTGGCCAGCTTTCTGCGATAGCGCCCAAAGTATTCCGGGATGTCGCCGCCGTACTGGAAGCTGTACATGATGTCGTCGAATTGATCGGTATGGCGCAAGCCCAACGCGTGGCCGGATTCATGCAGGCAAGTGAGATAGACAATCGTGTCGCGCAGCAACGCGTCGGTCACGTCGCGCGTGGAGTTCACCACGAAAATCTGCGCGCCACGGCGGCCGTTCACCTGCATCGGGGCCGTCTCGCCGTACAAGCCGCCTTGCGGCGAAGCCCAGACCACCCTGATCAAAGCTTGCCGGCGGTCGTTGGTCTCGACGAAATGCAACCGGCCGTTGGACGCCGCCTGCCAGGCTTGCAAAGCCCATCGCGCCAGATCGAGATCGCCAGGCTGGCAGCCCGTCTTCGGATCGTCGCAGGGAGCCACCCAGAAAAGCGTGTCGCGCTTGGAATCGGCCGCCCGGCACGCACCCGCCCATAAAAATACGCCCGCGAGAACCCCCGCTAGCGCGACGAGCCGGCAGCCGCCTCTAATTCGCCGTCTTCGCATCGGACAAACTCTGCACCACCGATCTTAGCTGGGATTCCAGCTCCGCGACGCGGCGGGCCAGTTCGTCGATCGCCTGCCCTTGCGGATCCGGAAGGCGGCCGTGCTCCAAGACATCGTTGGAGAGGCCCGCATGCGTTCCCCGGACGACGCGCCCCGGCACGCCTACAACCGTCGCATGGGCCGGGACCGGACGAACCACCACCGACCCGGCGCCCACTTTAACGTAGTCGCCGATCTGAATATTGCCGAGGATGCTCGCGCCCGTGCCGATCACCACGCCGTTTCCGATGGTGGGATGGCGCTTGCCGGACGCTTTCCCAGCGCCTCCGAGCGTTACGCCTTGATAGAGCAGCACGTCGTCGCCGATTTCCGCCGTCTCGCCGATCACCACCCCCATGCCGTGGTCGATGAACAGACGCCGGCCGATCCGGGCGCCGGGATGAATCTCGATTCCCGTCAGGCTTCGCGAGAATTGGCTCAGCATCCGGGCCAGCGTGAACCATCCCGCACGGTATAGGCGATGCGCCGCGCGGTGCAGCAGCACCGCGTGGAGGCCGGGATAGCACAGCAGGATCTCCAGCGTCCCGCGCGCGGCGGGATCGCGCTCGAATACGGTTTGAATCTGCTCGCGGATCGCGCGGAACATCGCTTCCCTCGTGCGCCGGCCCGGCGCCGGCCTCTACACCACATTGTCCATCGCCAGAAATTCCTGAATGTGCGGATGCGAGGATTTCTCAAGATCCTTCACCGACCCGAAATAGATGGCCTTGCTCTCATGCAGGACCACGACGGTATCGGCCACCCGCCTCATCAAATCCAGGTCGTGCGTGACGACGACGCCTGTGAGCCGAAGCTGGTTCTTAAGGCGCAGCAGCAAATTGGCGATGTGGTCTCCCATGATCGGATCCACCATGGTGGTCGGCTCGTCGTAGAGGATGCACTCAGGTTGCGCCGCGAGCGCGCGGGCGATCGCCACCGCGCGCTTATGGCCTGTCGAAAGGTCGTTCGGATAGGCGTCCCGGTATTCCGAAAGGTCCACGATTTTCAACAGCCCTTCCACCACATCTTCTTTGTTTGTTTCGTCGTAGTCGTCGCGCAGTTCCAGGGAAAACAGGATGTTCTCACGCACGGTCAGCGAATCGAATAGCGCTCCCGATTGAAAGACCATGGTGACCTTTTTTCGGATCCGGCGCAGCACGGATTCCGGCGCGTTCGTGATGTCCGTGTACGCCACGTAAACCCGGCCTTCATCCGGCGCGATGAATCCCATAATGTGGCCCAGGGTGACGGATTTGCCTACTCCGCTTCGTCCGATAATGGCCAGCGTGTGGCCCGCATCGACGTAAAAGCTGACATCGGCTAAAACAGGCGCGTCAAACGTCTTATAAACGTGCGCGAATTCTATGTAATGGGACGAACTGTCGCGCTCCGGGCTCAAGCGATCTCCTTGCGCCACTCTTCTGGCGTGTTGAGATTCCGCAAGGCCGAAGCATCCGCCACCGGCCACAATTCAGGGTCCTGTCCCAGCAGGAAGTCCTTCATTTTAAGCCGCATATCCCTCAGCGCGGACTCTAGCGCCGGGAGCAGACGGCGATGATAAACCGCGCACAAAGGCTCTATTCCGCCCGGTCCTTGACAAACCACGCAGTTTTGCCGCGACCGCCCGGCGGCCTCTGCCAGAGCGCGCAAAAGATCCGGCGTAACGCCCGGCATGTCGCAGGCGACGACCAGATTCCAATCGGCTGGGGAATGAACCAGCGCCGTATAGATTCCGCCCATGGGGCCGCAACCGTTAAGCTCGTCGGCAATAACCGAGCGGCCAAGAAAGCCATATCTGTTCGGGTCTCCGATCAGCGTGACGTTGCCGACGGCCCGCCAGACGCACTCCGCGATCTGTTCCGCGATGGTCCGCGACCCGGCAGGCAGGAGCGCTTTATCCCGTCCCATCCGGCTGCTTCGTCCTCCCACCAGCACAAATCCGGCGGCGCGGCTTGCCGCGGAGCGGTTTCCGCCCTCCATGAGAAGATATTAACAATTGCTCAGGCAAGAGGTCCCTGTTGACAAACAAAAGGGTGTATATTTGTTTCATACTTGCGTTTATGATTTTGGCCGCCTCCCCCCTAAGCGCCGCCAATGGCGGCGCGTCCGTAGGCGCATGGCCCGCCAATGGCGGCGCATCTGCAGGCGCATGGCCCGCCCGCGGCGGCGCGTCCGTAGCGGCTCCGCCGGCAACCGGCGGCGGGGGCGCCGCGCCCGAGAGCAAAACCTTTGTGGTGCGCGTTGACCGGAGTTCCGGAAGGCTTGTCCGCCGCGAACTGGCCCAAACGCCTCCGCCCAAAGCGCCGGTCAAAGCTGTCCCGCCCGCGATAGCCCGCCTGGTGGACGAAAGTTCTCGCGCTCACGGAATCGATCCGCGCCTGGTTCATTCGGTGATTCAGGTGGAAAGCAACTATAATCCCTCGGCCGTTTCCCCCAAAGGGGCCGAGGGTCTCATGCAGCTTGCGCCCGCCACTGCCCGCATGCTCGGCGTGAGCAATAGCTTCGACCCCGGCGAAAATATCGAAGCGGGCGTAAGATATTTAAAGTATTTGCAGAATCTTTATAAAGATGATCGCCTCGCCTTAGCGGCGTATAATGCGGGACCCGGCGCGGTGGAAAAGTATAAAACCATTCCTCCCTATTCCGAGACTCGCAAATACGTGGAAAAGGTTGGGCAGAAATACGAGGCGGCGAAAGTGGCCACGCCGGCGGATCCGGCGGCCAAGGCGCCGGGAGCCGCAAGCATCGATCCCGCCGCGGACGAGGAGAAGTATTCACGTGTCGAGCGGTTCATCGACAAAGATGGCAGATTGCACCTCGAAGCCGCGCCGTAAAGGGGCGCGTCTGCTCCAGCGGACTTTCGCATGGATGGCGGCGGCCTCGGTTTGCTCCGCCGCCGCCGCTCCCACCGGCAGGGTGAAGGAGATCCGCTTCTGGTCTTTAGGCGACGTAACGCGGGTGGCCATTGAAGTATCCGCCCGCTTCAAATACCGCTATGATCGCCTAGCCGATCCCGACCGGATTTTCTTCGATATCCAAGGCGTGCGTCCGCAGATGGCGGACCGAAAGATCTTCGTCATTCCCGTGGGCGATTCCTTGCTCAAGCAGATCCGCGTGGCCGAAACCCAGCCCGGCGTGACGCGAATTGTGCTCGATGTGGAAGACCGCGACCCACCGGTCCAGTTTACTGCGTCCCAACTCTCGGGGCCAGAGCGGCTGATTGTGGAGCTTAGGCGCAAGGATTCTCCCGCCACGGCGCCCACGCCCGCCGTCACCGGAAGCGCGGCTTTTACAGATTCCGCGCCCGAGGCGAAACCCACGCTGCGCAAGTTTCAGCCCCCACTGTCGGCATCCCTGCTTAGCGAGAAACCGCCAGTGCTTTCGCCGCCTCCGCCGGCGGCGGCCGCGCCCGTCCGCGCCCCTTTGTCGGCCGGCGCTCTCCGCATGAATCTTCCGCCCTTTCCCGCCTCGCTCGAAACCAAACCTCCCGCGCCGCCCAAGCCCTCGTCCCTATCTTCTCAGGCTCTGCCGGCGAAACGTAATGCGAATGGCGAGGAATCTTTAACTCGCGTGCTTGGTCTGAAGCTCGGCCGGGTGGTAATCGATCCCGGTCACGGCGGACACGACGAAGGAACCCACGGCCCCACCGGCCTCACGGAAAAAGAAGTGGTTCTCGACATCGCCAAGCGTCTGGGCGCGCTGCTGGAGCAAAACCTCGGCACCGAAGTCGTCTTTACTCGCGAGGACGACACCTTCATCCCACTCGAAGAACGCACCCGCATCGCCAATGAGCATAAGGCGGATCTGTTCCTTTCCATTCACGCCAACTCCTCGCCGGTCCGAAGCGTTTCGGGAGTGGAATCGTATTATTTGAATTTCACCACCTCCAAAACCGCGCTGGAGGTGGCCACGCGCGAAAACGCCACCGCGCAAAGCTCGATCTTCGATTTGCAGCAGGTCCTTCAGAAAATCGCGGTGAAGGATAAAATCGACGAGTCCAGGGAATTCGCGGCGCGCATTCAGAACGCGCTGTTTGCCATCTCGGCCAAAACCAACTCCGCCGCCCGGGACCGGGGCGTCAAGAAGGCCCCATTCGTCGTCCTTATCGGAGCGTCCATGCCCAGCGTGCTGGCCGAAATCGGGTTTCTCACGAATTCCAACGACGAAGCTCTGCTGCGGAACCCCGCCCACCGTCAGAAGATCGCGGAAGCGCTCTATAAAGGCATTGCCTCTTACGCGGACACGCTGAGCCACTTCACGGTCGCGCAACGGGAATAAATAGTCGCCAAGCGAGCTCGCCGAGGTTTCTTTACGGGGAATCAAGCCTCCTGCAACTGCTCCAGCCGCTGCCCGCTTTCCCGCTCCACGCTGGCGTGCAGGCTGTTGCCGTGCGCATCCATCGTTACGATCGCCACGAAATCGCGCACGTTTAAATGCCACATGGCTTCGGGAATGCCGAACTCGAGAAGATGCACGCCCCGCACGCTTTCGACCCTGCGCGCATAATATTGTGCGGCCCCGCCCACGGCGTTGAGATAAACCGCGCCGCACTCCTTCATCGCCGCCAGGGTCTTCGCCCCCATGCCTCCCTTGCCGATCACGGCGCGCACGCCGTAACTGCGGATAATGTGCGCCTGGTAAGGCTCTTCCCGGCTGCTGGTGGTGGGACCGGCGGCCTTCACCAACCAAGTCTCGCCCTTCTTCAGCATCACCGGGCCGCAGTGGTATAGCACGGAACCTCGCAGGTCGACGGGCGGCGGATTCTTCATCAGATAGGCGTGAACCGCGTCGCGGCCGGTGAACACCTCTCCGCTGACGATGACCAGGTCGCCGGCTTTCAACGACCTCGCGTGCTCCTCGCTCAAAGGACCGCGCAGCGCCACCTCGCGCCCGGTAAGCGGAAACCCTTCGCCTCGGGCCATCTTCTCCACCTGTCGGGCCGGGTCGCGATAGAGCCACTGAGTAATGGCGCCCGTTTGCGCGTCCAGCCGCACCCCCAAGCGGCGGAAAGCCCAACACTCGTACGCCACCGAGACGAAGAAGCTCGCCGGCAGCCGGTTGACGGCCGCGATCTTACAGCCGATCAGGGAAATCTTGCCGCCAAAGCCCATCGCGCCGATGCCCAAGCGATTGGCCTCCTTCACAATTTCCGCCTCCAGTTTCGCCAATTCGGGAACCGGGTTGGCGTCATCGAGAGTGCGCAACAACTGGTGCTTCGCCAGCAGGTAGCCGTGTGCGCGGTCGCTGCCGATGCAAACCCCCACCGCGCCCGGAGCGCAGCCTTGCCCCTGCGCTTGCCAGACGGCGTGCAGGACGCATTTTCGAACGCCCTCCAGGTCGCGCCCGGCCTTGCCCAGGTGATCCAGTTCGCAGGGCAGGGCATACTGGGCGTTCTTATTCTCGCAGCCGCCGCCTTTGAGGATCAGCTTGACCTCTATCTCGTCGCTTTCCCACTGCTCGAAATGAACGATGGGGGTTTCGGCGCCGATATTGTCGCCCGAATTTTCGCCGGTCAGGGAATCGACGGAATTGGGCCGCAACTTGCCTCTCCGCGTCGCTTCGGCCACGGCGTTTCGTATCGCTTTGCGGATTTCGATTTGATTCACGCCTACCGGAGTGTGCACGTCGAACGTCGGCATACCGGTGTCCTGGCAAATGGGGCCTTCATCCTGCTGGGCCATATCGATGTTAGCCGCGATAATGCCGAGAGCTTGCGCCGCCTGCGTCCCCGGCGCTTCGTTTTCAATCGCCCATCCCATCGCCGCGCGCACGTCCGGCGGGAGATTGGTGGCGGTCTGCGTAATGAGTTGGATGAGGCTTTCTTCTAGAAAGTGCATGGTAAAGCTCGATTCTAACGCGTAGAGCTTCCGTCGCGAGGACTGCTTTTGAGTGCGCCTCTCTGCGGAAATTGCTAGTTTGGAAAAGGCGCCCGCCACAGAGTTCACTTCCATGCGTGGCGTGTCGCCGCGCTCCCTCCATTAAAGATAACTATCAGAAAATCAATTAGATACAGAGCATACATTGGATTTCGTCCGCCGTCCGGATCCGCTGCGACGCTCCCGCGGGGTAGAATGGGTTGTGGCCATCCACAAAATAAGAGACATTGAGCGCACCAGGCTGCCGAATGGCGTAAGGGTCGTCACCGAGGTTATGCCGCATGTGCGGAGCGTCTCGGTGGGCGTTTGGATTGGCACCGGTTCGCGCGAAGAAGAGCCGCATGAAACCGGCTTATCCCATTTCATTGAGCACATGGTGTTCAAGGGGACCAAAAACCGCACGGCGGAGCAGATCGCGCGTTCCGTGGATTCCATCGGAGGGGGCCTGGACGCCTTTACCTCCAAGGAGCTGGTAAGCTACAACGTCAAGGTGCTCGACGAGCACTTGCCCGAGGCGTTCGACGTCGTCGCGGACCTGGTCCGCAATCCTCTTTTTGAGCCGAAAGACATCGAGAAGGAAAAGGGCGTGATTCTCGAAGAGCTCAAGATGGAAGTCGACAACCCCGAATATCTGTTGCACGAGATTTTCTCCAGCAACTTTTGGAAAGGACACGCTCTGGGGCGTCCGATTCTCGGCACCAAGCAGACCATCCGCTCGTTCAACCGCGATGCGGTGGAGCGCTATTACCGCGAGTTCTACACCCCTTCTAACGTCTTGATCACCGCCGCCGGGAACCTGAAGCACAAACATCTGCTGCGGCTTTCCGAAGACCGTTTCGCCGACTGGAAGCGCAGCCACGTGCGTTCTCCCAAGAAGCCTCCGCGGCCGCACGCGCCGCTCATCTTCCGCAACAAGAATTCGCTCGAGCAGGTGCACGTTTATCTCGGCGTTCCTTCAGTGCCGATGACGCATGAGTCGCGTTTTGCGGCCTATATCTTAAACGCCATTCTGGGGGGCGGCATGAGTTCGCGCCTGTTCCAGAACATTCGGGAAAAGCAGGGGCTCGCCTACGCGGTCTATTCCGAGCTGGCGATGTATCGCGACGCCGGCTGCATGCTGGTATACGCCGGCACTTCGCTGCGCTCCGCAGGCAAGGTGATTGACTCGGTCGTGCGCGAGCTTCGCGAGGTAATGGAACATCCAGTCTCCCCCGAGGAGTTGCGCCGAGCCAAGGATCACATCAAGGGATCTTTTGTGCTCGGGCTGGAATCCACCTCCAGCCGTATGGGCAACCTGGCCCGCCAGGAGTTGTATTTCAAGCGGTTTTTTTCGCTCGACGAGATGCTGGAGCGGATCGAACGCGTGAACGCCGAAGAGGTGCGCAAACTGGCCGAGCAGTTCTTCGACCCGCGGAAGATGGCCGTGACGATGCTAGGACGCCTGGAAGGCTTCCGAGTGCGGCGTCAGGATCTGATTCACTAGTTTCCCCATTGTATTTCCAAAATTCTCCGCAGGGAGTCGGCCGTGTCATCAGCATTCGCGAATCGTAAGCCGCGCTGCATCAACCGCCCCATCTATGGCTCCAGCGGCCCAACGAATGTTTCAGGCGCGGGACACGGCGGCTTCGCCCGTCCAGCGGGCGGAGGCGTGGCGGATGCGGAAGATGGCCTCCTCAATGTTGGCGAGCGAGTTGGCATAGCTGAAACGGAGGAAGCCGGAGCCCTGTTCGCCAAAGCAGGCTCCATCGAGGCAGGCGACGCCAGCTTCGTAGAGCAAATAATCGGCCAGCTCCTTCGATGACATTCCAGTCCCAGCAACGTTGGGAAAGGCGTAGAACGCCCCAGCGGGCAACGAACAGCGAAAGCCTGGAATTTCGTTCAGCCCCTTCACGATGGAGTCGCGGCGCCGGCGGAACTCGGCGACCATGGCGGCCACGCAATCCTGCGGTCCCTGGAGCGCGGCAAGGCCGGCGCGCTGGGTGAAGCTGGCGGTGCAGGAGTTGGAGTTCACCATCAGCTTCACGACCGCCTCGGCGAGCCACACAGGCATGACGCCATAGCCGAGCCTCCAACCGGTCATAGAATAGGTTTTGGAGAATCCGTCCAGGATAATGGTTTTTTCCGCCATTCCTTCGACGCTGGCAATCGAAGAGGGCGGCTGGCCGTACCAGATGCGGGAGTAGATCTCGTCGCTGAGCACCATCACGTCGCGATCCCGCAGCATGGCGCCCAGTTCTTGAAGATCCTGGCTCGACATCACGCCGCCGGTAGGATTGGCGGGCGAGACCAGGATCACCATTTTGGTTCGGTCCGAAAGACGGCGTTTCAGAAGGTCCAGATCGAAGGCGAAGCCGCGGCTTTCGACCAGCGGTATGGGCACGGGCGTGGCGCCCAGAAACCGGACCATCGATTCGTAAATAGGAAAGCCGGGATCGGCGAAAATCACCTCATCGCCTTTTTCCAGCAGCGCGATGAGGCTGAAAAACATGATGGGCTTGCCGCCCGGCACGACGCAGACGTGCTCCGGGCCAACTGAGATTCCACGCGTGAGCGATACTTCGGCGGCGATGGCTTCGCGCAGCTCAGGCAGACCCTGGGTGGGGCCGTATTTGGTCCAGCCTTCCTCGAGCGCGCGCCGGCCTGCCTCGACGATGTGAGCGGGAGTAGGAAAATCGGGCTCGCCGATTTCGAGATGGATCACGCTTTTGCCCTGCTTTTCGAGAGCGCGGGCCTTCACGAGGACCTCGAACGCAGACTCGACGCCGAGGCGGGACATTGGTTGGGAAAGATGCATATGTCTGTAGCGGTCAGCTTTCAGCCGCGGCCAACGGGCGGCGGCTCTACCTAGATGAGGGCCGAAGGACGGCGGCTCCAGGCTTTGCCGTTGTTCTGCGCGATGGCTTCGACATCCTTTACGTACGCGGAAGCTTGGGTGAGGATGTGGTGGAGATCGTTGCCGAGACTGATAAAGGGGAACCCTTTCTCCAAAAATTCGGCGACGCGGTTCGTGCCGAACAAAAACAGTCCCAGGATGACGCCGTTCTTGTTGGCGGCGGCGCGCAGTTTGGCGGTGGCTTCGTTCAGCTCAGGCGAAGTGTACATGTGGGGGAACTCGTACTTTTCATAAAGCCCCATGGACATGCACAGATCGTTTTGTCCGAGGAAGAGAATGTCGACTCCGGGCACGGCGGCAATTTGGTCGATGTTTTTGATGCAGTCGGCGGTTTCCACCTGAAGAGCGACGATCGTGTTTTCGTTAGCGGCGCCGGCATAGCCCAGCAGGCCCTGACGGTTCATGCTGCGCTGCGGAAAGTAGACCGAGCGGGTGCCGGCCGTGGGGTAGCGCGCGCAGCTCACGGCTTGGCGGGCTTCTTCTGCGTTGTTGATATAAGGCACCAGGACGCCGTCGGCGCCCATATCGAGCGACTGCTGAATTCCGGCGCGGTCGTGATAGCCGGCCACCCGCACCAGCGATTTGGCCCCGCCGTGAGAAATGCCTGCGATCATCGCGGACAGCGTTTCATAGCCCATAGGCCCGTGTTGAGTGTCCACCAGCAGCCAGTCGTAGCCGCTGTGGGCGAGCTGCTCGGCCACGGTAGGACTGTGAGAATTCAAAAACAGGCCTATCTTGGGCTTTCCCGCTCGTAATTGCTTCTTAAAATCAGCTCCATTGAGAGCTTCACTCATAGACATTGTTCTCCTGACAGGGGAGAAAAATCTCCCGCGACGAGCCCTGAAGTTTTGGGGGTCTTCAGGAAGAGTATACAACGCGCGCGCGACGCCTTTTTACAAACAATTCTCATCTGGTTGAGAGTCGTCCGCCCTCGGTTATCCGCGAGCACGATCGAGCGGACTGCCTAGTCCTCGTCGTGCTGGGCCGCAAGGCGAGTGATGACGCTCAAATCTTCCAAGGTAGTGATATCGCCGGATACGGAATGGCTGGTGACGATTTCGCGCAAAAGGCGGCGCATGATTTTGCCGCTGCGGGTCTTGGGCAGGGCATCGGAAAAACGGATTTCTTCGGGGCGGGCGAAAGCTCCGATTTCGTGCGCGACCCACTGGCGGAGCTCCTTGCCGAGTTGCTCGTGGCTCCAGTCGCCTTTCTTCAGAGTGACGAAACAGCAAACGGCTTGGCCGGTGATTTGGTGGGGCTTGCCGACCACGGCGGCTTCAGCGACGGCGGGATGCTTCACTAAAGCGCTTTCCACTTCCATCGTGCTGAGGCGATGTCCGCTGACATTCATGACATCGTCGACGCGGCCGAGAATCCAGAAATAGCCGTCCTGGTCGCGGCGTGCGGCGTCGCCGGCGAAGTAGGCGCCGGGAACGCGGCTCCAATATTGCTGCTTGTATCGCTCGGGATCGCCCCAGATATTGCGGATCATGCCGGGCCAGGGGCGACGAATGACCAGGAAGCCTTCTTTTTCCGGTCCGACTTCGTAGCCGTTGGAATCGACGATATCGGCGGAGACGCCCGGCAACGGCAGCGTCGCCGATCCCGGCTTTTGAGGGATGGCGCCGGGCATGGGCGAGATCATCGTGGAGCCGGTTTCGGTTTGCCACCAAGTATCGACGATGGGGCACCGGCCCTTGCCGATGACGCGGTAATACCATTCCCACGCGGCGGGATTGATCGGCTCGCCCACCGATCCGAGCAAACGGAGGCTGGAAAGATCGTGGGCATTGGGCCAATGGTCGCCTTGCCGGAGCAACGCGCGAATCGCGGTAGGCGAAGTGTAAAGAGTGTTCACGCGATATTTCTCCACGATGCGCCACCAACGATCGAACTGAGGGTAATCGGGCGAGCCTTCATAGATCACGGTGGTGGCCCCGGCGGAAAGAGGGCCGTATACGATGTAGGTGTGTCCGGTGACCCAACCGATGTCCGCGGAGCACCAGAAGGTGTCTTCATCGCGCAGATCGAAAATCCACTTCATGCCCGCGGTGGTTTGCGTGAGATAGCCGCCGGTGGTGTGAAGAATTCCTTTGGGTTTTCCGGTGGTGCCGGAAGTATAGAGGACAAATAGCGGATGCTCGCTATCCAGTGGAACGGCGGGGCATTCCTCCGTGGCGGCTTCGTCAAGCTCGTGCCACCAGTAGTCGCGGCCGGCCTGCATGGGAGTTTCCGACCCGGTGCGCCGGCAGACGATGACGTCGCGGACGCTGGGACAGTCCGGCATGGCTTCGTCGACTGCTGATTTGAGCTTGATCTCTTTGCCGCGGCGATAGCCGCCGTCGGCCGTGATCACGAGGCTGGCCCCAAGATCCTGCGTGCGCGCCTTCAGCGCTTCCGCGGAGAATCCGCCGAATACCACGCTGTGAGTGACGCCGAGGCGGGCGCAGGCCAGCATGGCGATGGGAAGCTCCGGGATCATCGGCATGTAGATGATGGCGCGGTCCCCGGCCTGATAGCCGCGGGATTTCAGGATGCTGGCGAAGCGGACCACCAGCCGGTAGAGCTCTTGATAGGTGAGGAAGCGCTGTTCGCCAGGCTCGCCTTCCCAAAGAATGGCCACTTTGTTTTTGCGATGCGTGGCGAGATGACGGTCGAGGCAGTTGTAGGAGGCATTGAGCTTGGCGCCCGCGAACCAGCGGGCAAAGGGCGGGTTCCATTCCAGCACGCGGGACCATTTCTCAAACCAGTGGATCTCGCGCTCCGCGATCTCGCCCCAGAACTCTTCGGGATTCTGCTCGGCGCGGCGGTACAGCTCGAGATATCCTTCCATACCCTGCACGTGGGCTTTACGGACGAACTCGGGCGGCGGAGGGTAGGCGGAAGGATGGGCGGGTTGGCTCATAACGAAAGGGAATTTTAGCAGAGTGTAAAGAGATAGAGGAGATGGGCAATGCCGCGCCCGCGTCGCGCAACTAGCGATCCTCCGCTCGAAAAAACGCAGTGGCTTGGGCCGTTTTTGGGCCAGGCGATCACATCGGGGCGGTTTTCTCGCGGCCGCCCGATGGCGGAAGACGCGCGGCGGACCAGATGCGCTGGAGCTTGGACCAGAGGGCGGGGAGTTTGTCGAGATGGAGGGCGTTGGCGCCGTCGGAAAGGGCGCGCTCGGGAGCTTCGTGCACTTCGAGAAAGACCGCGTCGGCTCCGGCGGCGACGGCGGCGCTGGCGAGAGGCTCGATGAATTGCGGCTCGCCGCCGGAGGCGGAGCCGGCTGCGCCGGGCAGTTGCACGCTGTGCGTCGCATCGAAGACGACGGGCCAGCCGAATCCGCGCATGATGACCAAGCCGCGCATATCCACCACCAGGTTGTTGTAGCCGAAAGAGGAGCCGCGCTCGGTCAGCAGGATTCGATCATTGCCGGTGGAAGCGACCTTGTCGGCGGCATGGCGGATATCTTGCGGCGAGATGAACTGGCCTTTCTTGATGTTCACGGCGCGGCCGGTGCGGCCGGCCGCAATCAGGAGATCGGTTTGGCGGCAGAGAAACGCGGGGATTTGCAGGATATCGGCAGCCTCGGCGGCGATTTCGGCTTGCGCCGGCTCGTGAATGTCGGTGAGGATGGGGATGCCCCGATCCCGGACGGTTTTCAAGATTCGCACGCCCTCTTTTAAGCCCGGTCCCCGGTAGGAATGAACGCTGGAGCGGTTGGCTTTATCGAAGGAAGCTTTGAAGACGAACGGCGCGCCCAATTTGGAAAGCTCGCAGGCGAGGAATTGGACGTGCTCTCCGCTTTCGATGACGCACGGGCCGGCGATAAGAGCCAGCGGGGCGCCGCCGCCGATTTCAAGCGCGGACGTGATGCGCACGGGTGGGTTCTTCGACAGGCAGCGAAAAACGTTCGGTCGCGCCGCTTCTGAGGCCGAGCCGGCACTGAAGCGCGGCGCCGATGAAGGCGCGGAACAAAGGGTGAGGCTCCAGCGGCTTGGATTTGAACTCGGGATGGAACTGGCAGCCCAAATACCAGGGGTGATCGGGCAATTCGCAAATCTCGACGTAAACTCCGTCCGGCGTTTCTCCCGTCAGGCGCAAGCCGTGCTGCTTCAGAATGCCCTCGTACTCACGATTGAACTCGTAGCGATGGCGGTGGCGCTCGCTGATCTCGCTTGCGCCGTATGCCGCTCGGGCGAGGCTGTTTTCGGCCAGCAAGCAGGGATAAGCGCCAAGCCGCATGGTGCCGCCCAGTTCGTCGACTCCTTTTAGCTCGCGCAGTTTGTAAATGACGCGATCCGGCGTGGCGGGGTCGAATTCCGTGGAGTTGGCGTTGGCCAAGCCGCAGACGTTGCGCGCAAATTCGATCACCATGGTCTGCATGCCCAGGCAAATTCCGAAATAGGGAACCTTGCATTCGCGCGCGAAGCGAATGGCGTGCAGCATGCCTTCGACTCCTCGGCGCCCAAAACCGCCGGGAACGAGAATGCCGTCGAAACGCTCCAACTCTTCGATGGCTTCGGGCCACTTGAGCCGCTCGGATTCGATCCACGTGATGTCGACTTTCGCGTCGTGAGCCAGACCGCCGTGGAGCAGCGCTTCTTTCAGGCTCTTGTAGGAATCCTCGTATTCGACGTATTTTCCCACCAGGCCGATCGAAACCTGGCGCGCGGGCCGCTGGAGCCGCTTCACCATTTCACTCCAACGGGCGAGCTTGCGCGAACCGGCTTCCATGTGCAGCAGGCCAAGAGCGATTTCATCCACGCCCTGCTCGGCGAAAACCAAGGGGCATTCGTAAACGCTGGTCACGTCGCTGGCGGTGATGACGGCCTTCACGTCCACGTCGCAGAACAGCGCGATCTTTTCCTTCACCTCCTGGGGCAAAGGCCGCTCGCTGCGGCACAGCAGAATATCGGGCTGGATGCCGATGGCCCGCAGTTCCTTGACGCTGTGCTGCGTGGGCTTGGTTTTGAGCTCTTGCGCGGCGGCGATCCAAGGAACCAGGGTGACGTGGACAAACAGCGTGTTTTCGCGGCCTAGTTCATGGCGCAGTTGGCGGATGGCTTCCAAAAACGGAAGCGATTCGATGTCGCCGACGGTGCCGCCGATCTCCACGATCACGACGTCGACGGCGCTCTGGTCGGCCGCGGTTGACACGCGCCGCACCGCGGCTTTGATCTCATTGGTGACGTGAGGAATCACCTGGACGGTCTTGCCCAAATAATCGCCGCGCCGCTCGCGGGAGATGATCTGCTCGTAGATCCGGCCGCTGGTGAGATTGTTGGCTTGGGTAAGGGGAGCGTGAGTAAAGCGCTCATAGTGGCCCAGGTCGAGATCGGTCTCCGCTCCGTCGTCGGTCACGAAGACCTCGCCGTGTTGGAACGGGCTCATCGTTCCGGGGTCGACGTTCAGATACGGATCGAATTTTTGAAGCGTCACCTTGAGGCCGCGGCTCTCAAGCAAGCAGCCCAGACTTGCCGCGGCGATTCCCTTCCCCAGAGAAGAAACCACTCCGCCCGTAACGAAGATGTATTTGGCCATTGTTCTACGCGCTCACCATGGTTTTTTCAAACAATTGCGATACGGTCTCCAAATCTTCTGGCGTGTCGACGCCGATCGAATCATATTCGGTTTCTCCGACATAAATCTCGAATCCGTTTTCTAGCGCGCGCAGTTGTTCGAGGCGTTCGGCGCGCTCCAACGGCCCTACCGGCAGATCGGGGTAACCGAGCAAAAACTCCCGCCGGTAGACGTACAGTCCGATATGTTTGAAGCGCGCCACCGGTTCTCCCGTCTCGCGAGCGAAGGGGATAGGCGACCGGGAGAAATAAATCGCCCTGCCGCGCGAATCGGTTACGACTTTCACCACATTGGGATCGGAGACGTCGGAGAGGCGTTCAATGCGTCTTTTGAGCGTGGCCATGGGCGCAAGGGGATTGTCGATCAATCCCAAAATGGCGATATCGATGGCGTTGGGATCCAGGGCCGGCTCGTCGGCTTGAATATTGGCGACCAGGCTGGCGTTGGAGGCCGACGCAACTTCCGCCACGCGGTCGGTTCCCGAAGCATGATCGGAACGCGTCATGACAACGCGGGCGGAAAAAGCCTGGGCGGCGGAGCGGATGCGCTCGTCGTCGGTGGCGATGACCAGGCTGGTTAAATACCTTGCCTGGGAGGCCCGTTCCCAGACGTGCTGAAGCATAGTCTTACCGGCGATGGAGGCGAGAGGTTTTCCTGGGAACCTGGAAGAAGCGTACCGGGCGGGGATGACGCCGAGAATCCGGTGCGGCACAATCAATCATAGCACAAGGGTGCAAGTTCAAGATGCGCATCGTTTCTCTTTTGGCTAGCGGGACGGAGATCGTCTGCGCCCTGGGCGCGGGAGATTGGCTGGTGGGCCGGTCGCATGAATGCGACAACCCGGCCTGGGTGCGGCGCCTTCCACAATGCAGCCGGCCGGCCTTCGACGTTTCGGTTTCCAGCGCCGAAATCGACCGCGAAGTGAATCGCCGGCTGCGCTCGGGCGAGGCGCTCTATGAGATTGACTACGATCTGATCCAGTCGCTAAAGCCGGATGTGATCGTGGCGCAATCGCACTGCGAAGTATGCGCGGTGACGCCCGCGGACGTGAACCGGGCCATGAAACAAAACGGAGATGCCCGAATCCAATTTACGACCGTGCCGCTGAGCGCCGCGACGGTGGAAGAGATTTTCTTTAGCATCGAGCAAGTGGGCCGCGCGATCGGACGTCCCGCCTCCGCATTGCTGGGCGAACTGCGGGCGCGTCTAGAAAGCCTTCGCGCGCGAACCGCCGGGTTGCGCCGCCCCACGGTGGCGATTCTCGAGTGGGTCGATCCGGTTTTCGCCATGGGCAATTGGGGGCCGGAGTTGGTGGAAATCGCGGGCGGCGAGCCCGTGCTGGGAAGCCCCGGACGCCATTCCCACGCGATACCCGCCGAACAACTCCGCCAAGCCGATCCGGAGGCGCTGATCGTGGCGCCATGCGGATTTTCTTTGGAACGCGCCGCCGCCGAACAAAGCGTGCTGGAAAAGCTTCCCGGCTGGGGAGAGCTGAAAGCCGTCCGCTCGGGCCGGGTGGCCTTCGCGGACGGCAACCTGTATTTCAACCGCTCCGGCATGACCATTGTCCGGACCGCCGAAATTACCGCCGAAATTCTCCATGGATTGAAGACCGGCGGCGCGACCGAAGGCGTTTCCTGGCGCTGGTATACTGGAGCAAGAGCGCACCCGGGGCCGCGGCGGGCGTTGGTGCGCGGAGCGACGAAAGAGCGGGTGGTATGAAATTTCCACTCACCGGAATAGGCGTATTCGCACTTGTTGCAGCAGCCGTTCTCATCGCCGGAGGAAACGACGACAAAGACAAGCAGGCGCCGCCCAACGGCGGACCGCAGCCCAATGTCTCGATCACGCCTCGCGCAAAGACAGGGACTCCCGAAAACGTCACCGACCGGCGGACCGATATCCGCGTCGATACCGATCTGGTGCTGATCTATGTTTCCGTCACCGACCCGATTGGGCGCTACGTCACCGGCCTGGACAAGGAGAATTTTAAACTGACCGAAGAATACAACGGGAAAAAGGTCGAACAGGACATCACGCAATTTTCAAGCGAGGACGCTCCCATGTCCGTGGGACTGGTGTTCGACACCAGCGGCAGCATGGGTCCCAAACTGGAGCGGTCGCGGCAAGCCGTAGCGCAGTTTTTGAAGACCGCCAATCCGGAGGACGAGTTTTTCCTGGTTGAATTCAACGACCGGCCGGAGCTGGTGGCGCCATTCACCCCGGATATCGAAGAGATTCAAAATCGCTTGCTGTTCACACAGTCCCGCGGCCGGACGGCGCTGCTGGACGGCGTGTACATGGCCATGAACCAGATGAAAAAGGCCAGAAATCCACGCAAAGCGATTTTGATTATTTCCGACGGCGGCGACAATTCCAGCCGGTACACCGAGAGCGAAGTCAAAACGCAGGTGCGGGAGTCAGACGTGCAGATTTACGCCATCGGCATTTTCGAGTCGATGGCGGGGCGCAATCGCACGCCCGAGGAAGCCAGCGGACCGCAACTGCTAAACGAGATCGCCGAGCAGACCGGCGGCCGGTTCTTTTCCGCCGACACGCTGGCCGACCTGCCCGACATTGCGGCCAAAATAGGACTGGAATTGCGTAACCAATACGTGCTGGGATACAGTCCAAAGAATAAAGAAAGGGATGGAAAGTTCAGAAGGGTGCAGGTGCGGCTGGTAAAGACGGCTGGAATGCCTCAATTAAAGCCGACCCACCGACCCGGTTATTATGCGCCCTCTCAGTAGACGACAAGTTTTAGCTCTTTTCGGCGCCGCCGCAGCCGCCCCCGGCCAGACCCCCCCTCGGCCCGATTCCCAAAAATCCGGCCCTGGCGGCGAGGAAGTGCCGGTTTATCAGACTGGCGCCAAGCTGGTGGATTTGCACGTCAGCGTGTTGGATAAATCCGGCAAGCTGGTGACCGACATTCCGCAATCGGCCTTCAAAGTGTACGAGAACGGCGTCGAGCAGCCCATCAAGATTTTCCGCCGCGAAGACGTGCCGGTTTCCATGGGCATCATCATCGATAACAGCGGCAGCATGCGAGATAAGCGCGCCAAGGTGGCGGCGGCGGCGCTGGCGCTGGTGAAAGCCTCCAATCCCCAGGACGAAGAGTTCATCGTCAACTTCAACGACGACGCGTATCTGGACCAGCCCATGACCAACGACATCAAGCTGCTGGATGTGGCGCTGGACCGGCTCGATTCCAGAGGCGGCACCGCCATGCGGAACGCCATCAGCTCCTCCATCGACTATGTCAAGGACAAAGGCAAGCGGGATAAGAAGGTGCTGATCGTGGTCACAGATGGAAACGACAACACCAGCACCGAATCCCAAGAGGCGCTGGTGCGCAAGGCCCAGCGCAGCGAAGTGCTCATCTACTGCATCGGCCTGCTCAGCGAAGAGGAGCCGAGGGAGGCTCGCAGCGCCAGACGCGCGTTAAAGAGCCTGGCCGAAGCCTCCGGCGGTCTGGACTACTATCCAAAGGATCTGGGAGAGGTGGAACGCATCACGCCGCAGATCGCCCACGAAATCCGGAATCAGTACCTGGTGGCTTACTCGCCCACCAACACCAACCTCGACGGGACCTTTCGCAAGATCGACGTTAAGGTGAAGGGCTACACAAACGTCCGCACGCGCAACGGCTATTACGCCACGGCGGAAATTCCGTCGAAAGCCGCCTCAGCCTTCACCAAGTGAGTTCTTTAAGGATTTGCCGCAAAGGCGCACAAATCTCAACCGATGCTTTGGTTTCTATGGCAGGCGACTCGAGGCTACCGGCTGCGGCCATGGAGAAGTCCGTATCTTTGTTGGCGCATCGAGACATATTGGGGACTGCGCGCCGATGAAATCGGCCCGCGCGAGTTTCGCGCCTTCGCGTGGGCGCATCGCGGGGAGCTGTGGCGATTCCTGAAATGGGCCTCGCAAATGCGCCGCCAGTCCTAGCGAGCATCACGCAAACGCCATTTTCGCTTCTTCCGGCAGTTCCGCTCGAGCGGCTTCTTCATCCCAGCCGAGTTCTTCGCGAACCACATCGAAAAACGCGCTTTTGTAGGCATCCTGCCCTTGCAGCCTGGCCGCCAAAATATCGGCCGAAGCGAGTCCGCGGCTGGCGGCGACGTAGCCGGCGTCGCGGATAAGATCGTAGTTGCCCCAGCGGCTCCGGTAAAGCCCTTTCCGGTTCCAGCGCACCGCGGAATAGAGACCTTCTACAACGCCGCACAGCTCGAAATGCCGCGCGTACAGCTTCGTCATCGCGCAGCATGCCTTGGCGAACCAGGTGATGTTCGGACCGTGCCAGGCGCTGCGGAGCGGCGAAGGTATCAGACCGAACATATTGGAAATCCCCAGGCGCGTCGGGCCTTTGAACTTCGCGAAGCTCAGCATCGGATTGCCTTCCAACTCCAGAAGCACGCGCGGGACAAACGCCGCCGGATCGCATTCGGCCTCTTCGTTCCAAAACTCCTCGGTTACGTTCACATATTCGGCCTTCCGCCGGGCGAGGACCTCCTGAAGTCCAGTGCGGCGGAGATATTCCGCCTCTTGCTGGCGGATCCAGGCGCGGTTTTGTCTTGGTTCCGTCTCCCAATCGAATGCCGCCCCGCCGAGGTTGCGGCTGCTGGTGTGGCCTTCGAGCACGATGGCGCGAGCGGGTAAGGCGCTCAACAGCAGATCGAGCGCAGCGGGATCGGTATAGGCGCCGGTGGCGTAGCCGTGCCAGGTGACCTTGACCAAAATCCGCTCCGGCTTCGCCGCCGGCAGAATTCTCTCGAGCGCCTCGCCGAGAGCGTTGCGCGCGATCCATCCCTTGCCGATCCGCTGAATGGACTGCCCGGAAGGCGCCCTTCTAAGAGACGGCGCTCTTGCGACCGCGCGCGCCTGGCGCGCGTGCCAGAGCCGGAGGATGCGCTGAGACGCCCAAGCCGTCAGCAGAGGATGGGCGCCGGGAGGATCGGCGAAAAAGATGGTCGCGCCCGGTTGAGAGCGGCAAGCGTTCTCCACCATGACCCGCGCGAAGTCCATGTGTTCGGTTGGCCACTGGCTTTGAAACACCACCACCCAGCTCATCGGTTCGCGCGCGCAGCGGTCGAGAACATGGCCCAAAAACGGCTGCCCGTGCCGAACGAATCCAGCTTCGCCCCGCGCGAATCCGCATTGCTCCCATAGCAGGCGGAGGAGGCGATAGGTCTGGGCGCGGCTGGCGGGGTCGCCCTGGCCGCTGGCCGCGAGAATGAGTCCGCATTTCTGGAAAGCGGCCTCGCGCAGCGCGCAAGCCGCCTGGAGAGCCAGAGCCTGCACCACCAGTGGATGCCCTGGGTCCACATCGTCGTGGAAGACGGCCTTGTCCCCGCGCCGCGCCTCCGCCACGCGCTCGCCCATCGCTTCGCGCTCCCACAGGCTCATGTCGAGCGCGGTGGGAATGACGAGCGTTTCGCTTCCCCGCCCCATCCAGATTTCGCCCGCCTCGTTTAACCTCAAATCTGGATCGAACCCGAGGGCTTTCGCGCAGGCCGCGCGCACCTCCAGCGCCCAGTCTTGCTGCATTCGCCGGATGATTTTAGGCTGCCCGAAGTTTTCCGCCAATGCGGCCATGTTTGACCATTGTCGCCAGCACATCCACCATGGCGCGCACCGCCATCAGAGCGGTGATGTCGGAGATGTCGTAGGGTGGCGAAACTTCCACTGCTTCCATGGCGACAATGCCCTCTTTGGCGACGCCTTTCAGAATCGCCAGGGCCTCGCGCGGCAGAAATCCTCCCGGCTCGGGCCAGCCGGTTCCGGGGACGAAGCCGGCGTCCACGGAATCGACGTCGAACGACAGATAGACCGCGGAGGCTCCTTTCCATGCCACCTCCAGGGCGATTTCCACGGTCTTTTCGATTCCGATGCTTTCAATATCTTGAATCGTAAGCACCGTGGAGCCGCGCTCGCGCCCTTTCTTTATGCCCGGCCGCGGAACCTGCCAGCCTCCAATTCCTACCTGAACCAGATTCGTAGGCGGGCAATTCGGAATATTGGTGGCGTGAAACCAGGGACAGGTATGCATGATCTCATCCATGTCTTTTTCCTGCGTATCGATGTGCCGGTCCAGATGGATGATGCCGACCTTGCCTTCCACGCATCGCGCCACCCCCCGGACGCAGGGATAGCCGATGGAATGATCGCCGCCCATAATCATCGGCAGGGTCCCTTGGGAAAGCACGTGCGCCACGGCGTTGGAAATCTGATCGTGGCTTTTGGCGATGTTGGCGGGGCAGAATACGTCGCCCACGTCGCACATCTTGAGCGATTCCCGAAGGTCCACGCCCAGCTCAAAATTATATGTCGTGTACAGGGAAGAGATTCGGCGGATGCCTTGCGGTCCAAAGCGGGCGCCGGCCCGATAGGTTGTGCCGATATCGAAGGGCGCGCCCAAAAAGGCCACGTCGTAGTCGCCCACCAGGCGCACGTCTTCCAAATAGTGAGTCTTCAGAAAGGTGTTGATGCCGGACCAGTGCGGCAGCTCGCCGCGCTGGAAGCAACTGATCTCGGTTTTATCCTCGATGGAATCGGCGCATTCCAGGCCTAGCTCCTTCCCCCGGCGGACCTCTTCCAGCCATTGGCCGCTAGGAATTTCGCTCTCCCCCTGGAGAGCGCGCATGCCTTCAAAATTTCCAAAATCGGGCAGCGGCCGGGTATGTTCGCGATAACGCGGCGCATGGGTTTTATAAAAGGACATGTTGGGTAAGTTGAGAATTCGTTGTGGCGGACTCCACGTCGCGGATGGCGCTCCGCAATTCGTGTTCGTCGGAATCGAAATCGAGATGCGGCGCCGGCAGATCGAGGGCGACGGAAGATCCGCGCTCGCCGGCCGGGTCTTTGGCCAGCGCGATCACGCGCGTCCCCAAGCAGACGGCTTCGCGCGTATTGTGCGTGACGAAGACGATGGTGGTTCCGCTTTCGCGCCACAGATCCTTAATCAACCGCTGCATTCCCTTCCGCGTGCCGGGATCAAGCGCGCTGAACGCCTCGTCCATCAACAGCACCGGCGGATTCCGCACCAGCGCCTGGGCGATCGCCACGCGCTGTTGCATTCCGCCGGAAAGCTGATGCGGATACTTGCCGGCGTCGGAATCCTGCAAGCCGGTGCGGCGCAAAAAATGCAATGCCTTTTCGCGGCATCCGCGGCCGCCTTTAAGTCCGAACAAAACATTGCCCAGCACCGTCCGATCCGGAAAAAGCGAATATCTCTGCGGAACGTAACCACAAGTGGGATCGGGTTGCCGGCGCGGCCTTCCCCCCACCAAAACCTTGCCGCCAGTGGGCTGCTCTTCGCCTAGGATCAGGCGCAAAAGCGTCGATTTGCCGCAGCCCGTCTGTCCAACGATAGAGACGAACTCGCCGGTTTCGATCTCCAAATCGATGCGGTCGAGGACGGGGCGGGAGTACTCGACCGAAACTCTCTCAATCCGGATGTTCACGTTTCCTGAAACCAGGGATGAAGCTTGCGGTTTAAAAAGTTCATCCCCCAATCCACCAAAAACAGCAGCAGCGCGACCCAAAGCACGTAGGGGATGATCGTGTCCATCCCCATGTGCCGGCGCAGCAGGGCGATGCGATACGCCAATCCGTCTGTGGAAGCGATCATCTCGCCGGCAAATAAAAATAACATTACAGCTTTTAAGTTGAGCCGGATGCTGTTTAAAACGCGCGGCAGAATTTGCTTGAACACCACTCGATACGCGATTCCGAAATCTCCCGCGCCTAGCGTGAACGCTTTCACGATCGTCTCGCGGGGAACGCTCTTGCTCAAATGGAACGTATCCAAAATGATGGTCGGGGCGACGCCGATTACAATAAGCATGATCTTCGACAACTCGTCGATGCCAAAAGCGATAAAAATAATCGGCAATAGCGACAGCGCGACGATCTTGTCGAAGAACTGGAAAAATCTCAGAAACAGCGCTCCAACATAGGGAAACATGGCCATGTGAAGGCCAAGCAGAACAGCCGGGACAAGAAGCGCGACGCTGATTAGGAACCGGCGGCCCGTGGCGATTGAATCTTTCCGCAACATGCTGCCGGCGGAAAGGTCGTCTTCCTCGGCCGGCTTTGAGGCGGCGTCTCTAAATGCCTGAACCATTTGCGAAACGGTCGGCATAACGCGGTCATCGGGGTTTTCGCGATGGCGCTGAACCGCCACATAGAAGTAACTCAAAATGCCCGCCGCGAATAAAAGCCAGGAAAGGACCAAGCTGGCCGCGCGGCCCGGCTGCGCGTGAATCCGGAAAGGGCTCATGACGCGGCTCTCATAATTTGCCATCCGCGGCCATTTGCATGAACTCGAGGTTGAATCGAAACCGGACGCGGCCTTGCGCTCCCAGCACGCTCTTATCCGGAAACTGTATGGCCACGTCGTCGGCCGATTTGGTCTTTTCTCCCAGCAGCCCATGGCTAAAGCAGAACTGGCGCACCAAATCCATGGTCCTCTTAAGCTCCGGCGACGCGGCCATCTGCACGGCGGATTGCGGTGTATAAAACATGTGCGTGGTGGAAAGCTGCTCCTTATAAGAAGCGAGGGTGTCCTGAGAAGCCTCGGCGATTTGCGTGAGGACCTTGTCGCCGGCGGCGCCCGATTGCGTCATCTGGCTCATGACCTCATACCAGGCGCCGGTCAAGGCTTTAGCGAATTTTTGGCCGGAGCCGTCGGGGCGGTTCAAGACGTCGCTCCGCACGACCATCAGATCCAAAATTTCGCCGGGAATTTGAGAGGAATTGAAAACCGTCTTCATACCGCTGGTCTTCATAATCTGCGAGACCATCGGTTTCCATGTCACGACGACGGGCTTGCTGGAATCCGCGAGAAAAGCGGCGGCGATATCGGAATCCGAAGTGTTGATGTATTTGACGCGCTTGATCTGATCGCCCAAGCCGTGGATGGCCATGCCGCGCTCGAACAGATATTGCGAAACGGTCTTTTCCACCAGCAGAACCGGTTTTCCGGGAATTTGGGCCAACTCTATGCCGGGCCGGGCGATCACGGCGTCGTTGCCGTTGGAGTAGTCGCCCACGATAATGGCCGTGGTGTCGACTCCCGCCGCCGCGGGCATGTCGAGCGCTTCCATGTTGGTCATGGCGCAAGCGTCGATGTTTTTCGCCACAAAAGCGTCCAGCGACGGGGCGTAATCGAAACGCTGGACCCGAATGTTAACGCCGTACCGGGCGCCCCATTTGCGCAAGATTCCGGCTTTGGCCATGTAGTAGTAAGGGTCCCATCCCACATAGACCGACCAGCCGACGGTGAACGACGGAGCCGGCTGCGCCGCGCAGGCCAGAGACGTCAATAGTAAGAGGCTTGAGATTTTCTTGAGCATCGCCACATCCTGAGGCTTGTAAAAGCGCGCGACGTGGCGGCAAAAAAGCTATTTTAGCCCAGATCGATGCCGGTCTTGACGGCTGATGTAATCAATAGAAAGTTTCTATCGGCAGAGTTGTTGACTTGCTCCGCGCCCGCCTAGATAATCCTCCTATCGGCCAAGCCGGCCAAGCTCCGCGAGCCCGTCTCTCGCATCCAGTCGTCAGTTCTCAGCCCGGCATTTCTCCGTCGAGCGCTGAGGCAGGAGAGGGCTATGAGGGTCTATTTTCCGTTGCTTGCCGCCGTCTCGGGCATTGCGTTTTCCCAGTCCACCGCTCAATTGCGGGGAACCATTAGCGATCCGCAGAACGCGGCCATTGCCGATGCAGTGGTAAAGCTGACCAATTCGCAAACCGGGCTGGTGCGCCAGACGATAACCAATTCGAGCGGCGAATATCAATTCCTCCAGCTTCCACCCGGCGCGTATTCGTTGACGGCGGAGAAACCGGGTTTCGCGGCTTTGAGCCGGAGCGGCGTGAATTTGCCGGTGAATACGCCGATCACGCTCGACCTGCGCATGGAGTTGGGGAAGACCGCGGAGAGCGTCAGCGTTTCGGCCGAGGCGTCGGCCGTGAACACCGTCGATGCGTCGGTGGGAAACGCGTTTTC
The DNA here is from genome assembly GCA_035293905.1 of Bryobacteraceae bacterium. Classification (GTDB taxonomy): domain Bacteria; phylum Acidobacteriota; class Terriglobia; order Bryobacterales; family Bryobacteraceae; genus Palsa-187. Next base: position 14,940 of record DATGLY010000024.1, on the reverse strand, counting down.
AGAACGGCAGGTGGCGGCTTTGCCGCTCCAGACCAGGAACGTAGTGGAGTTGCTGAGCCTGCAACCGGGCGTAACCACGAATGGCGAAGTGCTGGGCGCGCGGCGCGATCAGAACAACATCACCCTGGACGGCGTCGACGTCAACGATAACCAGAGCGCGGGATTGGTGGCGCAAAACACCACCATCGGCACAACCTATCAGGGAGTGAATGGGAACGGCGCCAACGTCAACTCGGGATTCAACGGCGTGCTGGCCGTCCCCCTGGATTCGGTGCAGGAATTCCGGGTCACCGTGGGGGGGTTGGGCGCGGACCAAGGGCGCTCTTCCGGAGGGCAGGTGGTGCTGATCACCAAGAGCGGAACCAACCAGCTTCACGGTTCGCTCTACGAGTACAACCGCAACACAGCGGCCTCGGCCAATACCTGGTTCAACAATCAATCCGGCGTGCCGGTGCAGCAGTTGGTGCGAAACCAATTTGGCGCCTCGGTGGGCGGACCGGTCAAGAAGGACCGCTTCTTTTACTTTCTCAACTGGGAGCAACGCAAGGACGCAAGCAGCGTGGCGCAGGTGCAGGCCGTGCCTTCCGAGTCGCTCAGGCAGGGCTACCTGAACGTGCAACTGGCGGATGGCGGCGTCCAGACCCTTTCGCCGGATCAACTCAAGCTGGTCGACCCGTTGGGCATCGGACTGAATGCGGGATACCAGAAAATTCTAAACCAGTATCCAGCCGGCAACGATCCGGCCTACGGGCAGGATGGAGGGCTGAACTTCAGCGGCTACCGCTTCAACGCGCCGGATCATTTGAACAACATGGCGTGGGTGACCAAATTGGATTTCAAGCTGGATTCGGCCGGCAAGCATACTCTCAGCCTCCGCGGCACGCTGCAGGATAACACGCAGGACACGATTCTGGCGCAGTTTCCCGGGCAGCCGCCGGCTTCCACCTTGCGGGACAACAGCAAGGGCGTCTCCGCGCGCTATACCGCGATTGTGACGCCCGCGTTGATCAACTCCTTCACCTACGGATTGACGCGCATGGGGCAGGAATTTTCAGGCGTCACCGGCACGGGATTCCAGTTTGAGCCGACGGCCCTGGCGCCGCTGGAAAACTGGACTGCGCGCCCGAAGGGACGCACCAACCCTCTGAACAATTTCGTGGACGACGTCACCTGGACCAAGGGAAAACACACCTTCACCGCGGGACTCAATTTCCGGTTCAACGAAAACAATCTTACGGCCCTTACCAGCTCGTTTCCCTTGTATGCTTATGGCGCCACCGAGTTGATTGGACTCGGCGAGGATATCGACACCGCGGTGTCAAACTATTTGGGCGGCGCCGTGCTGGCCAACCCGACCTCGGTGACCAATGCTTCCGCGATGCTGCTGGGAATCTTGAACGACGTGTTTGTCACCTATCAATACAACAAAAGCGGACAAGTTTTGCCGCTGGGCGCGCCGCAACGCCGCTCCTTTATCGAGCACACCTACGCCGGCTACCTCGCCGATGCATGGCGACTGAGCCGCTCGCTCACTCTCAACGTGGGGCTTCGCTACGAGAATTTCCGTCCGCCTTATGAGTCGCACGGCCTGCAAGTGGACACCACCGTCCCTCTCACCGAATATCTGGCGGAACGCAATGGCCTTCAATGGCAAGGCGTGCCAGCGAACCAGATGCCCAACTTCACGCTCAGCTACGGATTGAACGGCCCCCTCAACGGCAAGCCGAGCTGGTGGCGGCCGGACAACGCGAATTTCGCCCCCCGCGTCGGCATCGCCTATGCGCCTTCGGACAAGCGCGGCGCGATGGGCAAGATCTTCGGCAACAGCGGGGCGCTGCGAATCGGCGGCGCCATTCAGTACGATCAGTTCGGCAACGATTTGATTACCAACTTCGACCAGTTCGGCTCGCTGGGCTTGACCGATCCGACCAATTTTCCGGATTCCTACAGTTTCACAACTTCGCCGCGGTTCAACGGGACTTATCCGGCCCTCCCCCCTCCAGCGCCGGGAGGCTTTCCGTTCACGCCGCCGCCGATCGCCGCCATTACAGGCACCTTCCTGGGCATTTCGCCGGACTTGAAAACTCCCTATTCGATGGTGGTCAACGCGAGCTTCGCCCGGCAGCTTCCGGGCAACTTGACCATGGAAATCGGCTATCTCGGACGGTTATCGAGGCGGCTGCTGATGGAGGGCGACGTTTATACGCCGCTTGAGAACTATAAGGACCCCGCATCGGGGGTTACTTGGCGGCAGAATGCGCAGATCGTCTATAACTTGGCCAATTCTTTGGCGCAGAAGGCCGGATTGCCGTATAACAACGCGGCCGCCTACGTGGCCCAGGAGGTGATGAATAATCCGAGCCTGGTTCCGAATCTGCCGTTCGTAAACGATGTTTGGCCCGGATACAAAAACGCTTACTTCCCAGGCAGCGCCTCGGCGAATTACTTTTACAGCGTCTATGGCGTTTTCGGAAGCAGCTTCTTAGATAGCCTCCACGCCGCCGACCGGATTTCAGGCGAATATCTCCCCGGACAGTGCCTAAGCGTTCCGGGATGCTACACGTTTTTCGCCCGCCAGGGCAGCACCCTTCCCATGTGGATGAACGCCGGGGAAGCCGACTATCACGGCTTAAGCATCAGCGTTCGGCGGCGGTTTTCCAATGGATTCCAATTCGATTTCAATTACACCTTCTCGCATTCAATCGATAATGGCTCGGCGGCCGAGGCGGGCGCTGGAGAAGAAGGGGCTGCGATCCAGGATATTTGGAACTTCAGCGCCTTCCGCGGCTCTTCTGATTTCGATATACGGCACAACTTCAACTCGAATTTTATATATGCGCTGCCGCTCGGAAAAGGCAAATTGCTCTTGAAAAACGCGCCGGGCTGGTTGGATCAAATCGCGGGCGGATGGCAGATATCGAGCATCTGGCGCTACAGCACTCCGCTGCCAAGTGCGGTGGAGGGCGATCTGGCGTACAACACAAATTACTGGCTGAGCTCTCTGGCGGTCGTGAATGCTCCCGTGAACACCGGCGGGGTGCATATTGACAACAACGGCATTCCCAGCATCTTCGCCACGACGGACATGTCGAATCATTTTCAGGATCAGCCGCCGGAAGGAGCGGGCGCCCGCGCGGCGGTGCGGCTGGCGCCAATCTTCAACGTGGATATGTCGCTATCCAAGGCCTTCCGGCTGGCCCAGGAGAGCCAGCGGCTGGTGTTCCGCGCGGAGGCTTTCAACGCCTTCAACCATCCCAATTTCACCAATCCGAGCTTGAGCCTGCAATCGCCGCTGACCTTTGGCGAGTTCCAGGGGACTATGCCGCCAAGATCCATGCAGTTCGCGTTGAGGTATGAGTTTTAGCAAGCCGGCGGCGCCGCCGGATAAGCCGTCAGACGTTTACGGCCGGCGCGGCAAGGAAGAAAGACGCTAAATCCTCCGGCGGGCCAGCGCCCGCGCTGGTGGGACGCGGGAAGCAGATTTTGTAAGACGCGTAGACGCCGTCGAAGACGGCATTCCAGGAGAAAGCCTCCGCGGATTGGCGCGCCTTTTGACGCATGTGGGCGAGAACAGCGGGATGGCGCATCAAATCGAGCGCGCCGGCGGCGAACTCCGCGGCATCCCGCGCAACGTATCCATTGACGCCGTGCGCAATTAGAAACTTCGGGCCTCCCTGGGGAGTGACGATTGAAGGCACGCCCGAAGCGCAGGCCTCAAGGATCACGTTGCCAAATGTATCCGTCGCGGAAGGAAACAGAAACACGTCCATGGAAGCGTAGGCGCGCGCGAGATCCACGCCGCGTAACACGCCAGGCAGTTCGGCCCGCTGCATGGCCCGGCGCAGCCAAGGCCGCTCCTGTCCCTCCCCGACGATGAGAAACCGGTAATCGCGGATCCCCTGCTGCACGAGCCGCCGCTCGATCTCCGCGAGTAGGCGGACATTCTTTTCCGGGCTAAGGCGGCCAACATAGCCAAGCGTAAATTCGGAGCTCGCGCGGGCGCGGCGAGCCGGCGAGAACAGATCCGTATCGATGCCGCGAGTCATCAAAAACGCGGGGCGGCCCGTTCGGGCGGCGAGCAGTTCGACCAACTCGGGATTGGGCGCGAAGATCAGCTTGGCGAGCTGGTAAAAGCGGATGGCGAGATCCAGCGCATGGCGCTCCGCGCGCCGGGCCACGCCGGAACGCACTGCCGTGGGCATCCATCGCAGAGCTTTGGCAAGACGGCGCGCGGCGAATTCATGTAGGTTGGTGTGCCAAGAGGCGACTAGGGGAATTTTGAACTCGTAGGCGAGCATTGCGCCCAAAATTCCGGCGTCGCCCGGTCCGGTGATGTGGATTAAATCCGGCTGAAACGCCGCCAGTTCGGCGCGCAGCCGCTTCAGGTGGCGGAAGTAGAACAGATCGATGGAAAGGTCGTGCTCCAGATTCCAGCGCGGCCAGCGCCGCCGGAATTCCACCGTGAATACCGGGCCGTTCCGAAAGCTCCGGTCGGCGGGACCGGCGTGCACCGAAAGAAACGGCAGCTCGCGGCGCTCGGCGAACGCCGCAAACTCGCGGCTGGTCAGACCTACCCCGCTCACCTGATAAAAACCGTCGGTAAAAAAAGCGACCCTGGGAGGGTTCATAACTGGATTTCCTCTAAGCCAAAAACACCGCTCCGCAGCAGACGGCGGAAATGGGGCGCCGAGGCGAAGCGCGCCAGGGTTAGAAAGACGTCCACGGGGACGGGAAGGCCGGCTTCGAAAAGCTCGGAAAGGGAGCGCACGCGGCCATTGTCGAGTTGGTGGAAGACGCGGTCGCTCCATCGCGTCCAGCCGTTGGCGTGGTCGTCGTAATTTTTCAGGGCATCCAGCAAGTTGTGGAAAATGCGTAAGGCGTAGGATTCGCGATAGTGACGCAGAATGAGCACCTCGCTAAAACCCGCTCGAATCTCCTCGGCGAATTCGGAAAAAGAACGGGCATGAGTAAGGTTGACAAGAGCGTTGGGCTCGACGATATGCCGGTCGCCGCCGGAGACCGCCGGCTTGGCCGCCGCTTCGGCCAAATCTATGACGGCGCGATTCTCGCGCCAGCAGCGCATGCCGTTCAGCTCAAGGGCGTGGAGGCGGCGCCCGAAACGGGCCAGGAATTCGGCGGCGGCGAAGCGATGGGCCTGCTGGCCAATGCCGAGTTCGTCCCACAGCGGATGATTGAAGACGATCAGAACGCCCGGGGATTTCGCCAGCGCTTCCAAAATCTCTCCTAAACACGACTCCCGAGGAGCGCGGCGAAAAGCGTCCATCTCTTGAAAAAATCCCCGGGCGGAGGAGGGAGGAAGATTGTGGACGCCAAGGTGAAAGAACGTGTTTTGGAACGGAACGGTCCATTCGACCGAAATAGGGGAGCCATGGCATTCCTCGAGAACCTGGAGCGACACGGGCGCCTCGATGTCGTCGTGATCGGTGAGAGAGACCAGCGGATGGAGGTTCAGCCCTTCGAGTTGCGCCGCTTCGAGCCGCCAGGCCTGGTGCGGACCTAGGGGCGGCGTCCACCAGGCCCGCGTGAGATCTAACTCCGCGCCGTGGACTTCACGGTAGCGGCATTCTCCCTTTCGAATCGCCGCTTGAAGAAGGGGCCAGTGACGCGCCGCGCGGTAAAGAATGCCAAGGTTTTCCTTGGAATGGAGGGTATGGCTGTGGAGCGATACCCCGGCCGAGAAACGGCGCGAAAGAAGCGGCGCGTTCCATTCACAGTAAATGCGCATGCCATAATGTCGCGCGCCGTGGTCCAATATCTCATTTAAAGAAGGTGAATTGTTCGAAACAAAAGTTGAGAAAATGTTTTGGCCGGCCTCGCTTCCGCCGCGCCTAAGCCTTTTCGGCGATCTACCAATTTTGGCCGCCGCCTTGCGGCGACTTCTAAGCGCTCCCGGAAAAGTCGCCCGTCAAGAAATTTTTTTTTCATTGGAATGGCGTTGTAACCGCATTTCCTTACGCTAGGGCGAGGATACGATGGTGAACCGCGTCTCCAGCCCAAAAGCCTCCCAAGCTCTGCAAGGACTCTTGGCGGGCACGCCTTTTGAACTGCTTACGCCCGTCGTGTGCCGCTGGCTAAACGAACAGCTCGCAAGGCTGCCTCCGGCTGAAGACGGGGCGGCGTGCTTTTCGCAAATCCTGGAGCGCCTGAACATCGGTTGGCGGTGCGGGCCGGATGACCTGGAACGCATCCCCAAGACGGGTGGGCTCATGGTAGCCGCGAATCATCCCTTCGGCGGAGTGGAGGGAATCGTCCTCGGCGCCGTGATTTCAAAGGTGCGCCCGGATATCCGGCTCGTGGCGAATTCCCTTCTTGCCTCAATTCCGGGATTGCGGAACTGGATGATTCCCGTGAATCCCTTCGGCGGCGCGCGGGCCGTGCTCGAAAACCGGACGCCGGTGCGAAAATGCGTCCAATGGCTGAAGGCAGGCGGCGTGCTGGCGGTATTTCCCGCCGGAGAAGTGGCGACCATCCAATTCCCGGGCGGGGCTGTGACGGATCGGGAATGGAACGGCAACGTAGCGCGGCTTTCGCGTTTGACGGGCGCCTCGGTTTTGCCGGTCTTTTTTCACGGCAGCAACGGGCCTGCCTTTCATGCCGCGGGCTTGGTGCATCCGCGGCTGCGGACCGTATTGCTGCCGCGTGAATTCTTCAACAAAGCGGGCAAGCGCATCCGACTTTCCATTGGGACGGCCATCGCCGCAGAGCGGCTGGCGGCGGCCTCCAATCCCACCGCCTATGTCCGGGGCAGAACTCTTTTGCTGGAGGCCAGAGCAATAAAACCGGCTCGACCTTTCCGGATAGGCGTGGCTCAACGGATCGGCCCGCCCCAGGACGCCTCGGCGATCGCGGGAGAGATCGAAGGATTGCCGCGCGACCGGACCCTGGCGCGTCACGGAGAATACCTGGTTTGCGTGGCGGCCGCCGGCCAGATTCCCCGCGCGTTGAAGGAAATCGGACGCCTTCGGGAGATCGCCTTCCGGCAGGCGGGCGAAGGCACGGGACGCGCCGCGGACTTGGACGCCTTCGACGCCTATTACCAGCACTTGTTCGTCTGGAACGAACAGGCGCGGGAGATCGTAGGCGCGTACCGCTTTGCGGGAACCGGCGAAGTGATCGCTTCGATGGGAGTGCGCGGCTTATACACCAATACTTTGTTTCGATTGACGCCGTCGTTTTATCGCGGCATACAGCCGGCGTTAGAGTTGGGCCGGTCTTTCGTTCGTCCGGAATATCAAAAAAGCTTTCTTCCGCTGTTGCTGTTGTGGAAAGGCATTGGACATTACGTCGCCCGCACCCGCCGCTATCGATTTCTCTTCGGGCCGGTGAGCATCAGCGCGGAGTATAGCCCGCCATCGCGCGCGCTCATGGTCTCCTATCTGAAAAGTCTGCGCGGCGCGGAAGCGTTGGCGGAATGCGTGAAGCCGCGAAAGCCGTTTCGAGCTCCGCGTTTGGCGCACTGCGATCCGGGCGATTTCAGTTTGCTGCTGTCCAACCTGGACGAGCTTTCCGAGATCATCGCGGATATCGAGCCCGATCATAAGAAGCTGCCGGTGTTGCTGCGGCATTATCTGAATTTAGGCGGCCGAGTGGTGGAGTTCAATTTGGATCGCCGCTTTTCAAACGCGCTGGACGGGTTGCTGGTGCTGGATCTCGCCAAGGTGGGCCGGAAACAGCTCGACCGGTTCATGGGCCCCGACAACGCGGGGAGCTATTTGCGCGAACTCCACAGCCGCATGGCCGAGGAGCCTGGCGCGGCCGCGTCGGCCTGAGCGGCCATTCTTCGATAGGGGCGCGGTTCAGCGCGCGGCGGCAAGGCCGGCGACGCCGACGGAAAGATCGCGGAGCAAGCCGTCGCGCAGATCGTAGATCCATCCGTGGATGGCCAAGGGTTGCGCGCGGCGCCAGGCCTCGATCACATAGGGCAGGCGGCTGACCGATTGGACTTGCGCGGCGACGTTCAACTCGCAAAGCCGGCGCCAGCGCGCGGCGTGATCGGGCAGCCGCTCCAGCTCCGCCGCGTGGGCGGAGCGGACCTGGCGAAGGTGGTTCAGCCAGACCTCCACCGCGCCGCGGGAAGGACCGCCGAGGGCGGCCTCGACGCCGCCGCAACGGTAATGGCCGCACACGATAATGTGCTTCACGGAAAGAACTTCGACAGCATATTGGACGACAGCGGCGCAGTTGGCGTCATCGGGGGAAACGAGGTTGGCGACGTTGCGATGAACGAATAATTCTCCCGGCGCCAGGCCGACGATTTCATTCGCGGGGACGCGGCTATCGGCGCAGCCGATCCAAAGATAATCCGGTCTTTGGATTTCGCACAGACGCTCAAAGAACTGGGGATCGCGCCGGGTTTGGAGCGCGGCCCACCGACGATTATTTTCGAGAAGAGGGGCAAGGCCGGACATCGCTTCATGGTAGCGCCGAATTCATTGCGCCAGCAGGGCCACGCCGGAAGCGACCAGCAAGGCGCCGAGCCAGCGCTTGCGGTTAATTTTTTCGTGAAGCAGATACTTGGCCAGGAGGGTTTCGACGACGTAGCTGGCGGCCGTGGCGGGGATGGCGAAACTCAGCTTGGCGATGGATAGCAGCGCCATGAGCGCGAAAAACGCAACGGCCAGCGCCACGATGCCCAGCAGGACGCGAGGATTGCGGGCGATGCCCGCCAGCAGGCGAGCGAGGGCCTGCGGACGAAAGTCGCGGACCTCGCCGTGCCGGCGCATTCCGGAAGCGTTGAGCAGATCGGAGCAGGCGTTGCAGGCTACGATCAGGCCGACCAGCGCCCACTTCATGAGGCGCCCGGAGAGCCTTTTAGGAAATCGGCGCCGATGCGCGAGCGGAGGCGTACGTTATCGGTGCGGCAATCGGTTTGGGCAACCAGGCAAGCGCCTGCGGAAATAAGCGCGATGCCGGCCCAACCGGGCGGGGAAACCGGCTCATAGAGCACGAACGCGCCCAGCAGGGCGGCGGCGGTATTGGCCATGGCGGTGACGGGCAGGACGTAGGCGAGGTCCGCGCGGCTTAGCAGCGAAAGCTGCAAGATCAGCCAACCCGCCAGCAGGATCACGCCGGCCAAAACCCATCCATTGAGCATCGCGGCCAGATAGGGGATGGGCGAGAGCGATACGGTGCGGCCGACTTTCAGCATTCCGACGCGCAAGGCGAAATTGCCGGCCGCATTGGCCGCGATCACGGCCAGTACAAGTCCAAACAAGGACCGAAAGGCGGCTGGCCTGGGGGGGCTGTCGAACGCAGTGGAAGGGAAGGCGCCTGCCGGCTCGAGTTTACGAGTCATCCTTGAAGGGCGAAGAAGGGAAATTGTGTTCCCCCTATTTAGTGGGACGCATGGAGGGGCATCGACGTTTCCCCTCAAGGCGGCGTCTTGCGGGATTGGAGAAAAGCCGCCAGAGCGCTGACTTCCTCCGGCATGAGCGTGCTTGCGAAAGCGGGCATATTGTATCCGCCGTTCAAAATGCGCAGGGTGATCTGCTGGGGACTCAAGCGGTCTCCGACGGTAGTGAGATCGGGACCGCGCCGGCCTCCGGAACCGGAAATCGCATGACAGAACTGGCAACCTTTGGCCTCAAACAACCGAGCGCCGCGGGCGAGTTCGGGCGTGGCGGCCAAGACGATGGAGGGGGGCAGGGGCGGAGGCTGGAAATCGGGCGACCAGGGCGAGCGTTTTCCCTGAATCCAAAGGGTCCCGACCATGACGACAATCAAAGCGACGCAGGCGACAGCCCAGGGGCGGCGGGAGGGAGCGCGGTGGCCGGCGTTGAAGATCAGCGGCAGAATCAGCAGGCAGACGCCGGCGAGCAGGGGCGCGCCGACGATCACGAAATTTTCGGCGGCGGGAGGGATCTGGGCTAAAACGGCGAAATACCACAGCAGATACCAGTCCGGCCGCGGGTAGGCTTGAACGATGGTGGGATCGGGAGGGGCGGCGAGCTTGGGGGGGCCGATGAGCCAGGCCAAAAAGACGACTGTGGCGACGACCAGAAAACCGAAGACGACATCGCGCCAGGCGGCATCGGGCCAGAACGGGACGCCTTGGCGGCGGAGCATGTCCTCATACCAAGCACGGTAGGTATTGGGATCGACGGGACGGGCGGAGCTGGGCTTTTCCGAGATTCCGTGGCGGAGGACGAGACCGAGGTGGAGGGCGACCATCGCGAAGATGAGGGCGGGGATGAAGAAGACGTGATAGGCGAAAAAGCGGCTGAGAGTGGCTCCGCCGACCGTTTGGCCTCCCAGAATGAATCGCGCAAGCAGGGGGCCGAAGATGGGGACGCGGCCAGCCTGTTCGGCGGCGACGATGGTGGACCAGACGCCATTTTGATCCCAGCGCAGCAGTTGTCCGGTAAACCCCATGAGGATGGTGAGGCCGAGCAGAACGACGCCGACCAGCCAATTCAGCTCGCGGGGGAACTTGTAGGAGCCGGTGAGAAAAGCGCGAATCATGTGGATGCCGACCAGCAGCACCATGGCGGAGGCACCGAAATAGTGCATGCCGCGCAGCAGGCGGCCGAGGAAGGCCTGATGGGTGATCCACTGAAGGGATTCGAAGGCCTGTCCGGCGCTGGAAACATAGGCGGTGGCGAGGGCGATGCCGGTGAAGACCTGGATGAGAAAGGCGAACAGGGTGGCGCTGCCGAACACGTACATCCACGCGCTCCATGAGCCGGCGGGCGGAACGGGATGGCGCATCAGGGGCGCGAGGACTTGGGAGGCGTCGGTTCGCTGATCGAACCACTTCCAGGCTTTTTTGAGAAGCCGCATAAGGAATCAGGCGATGGGGGTTGGACCGGCGAGAATTTCAACCTTGCCGTTGAGAACGCGCACGGGGTACCTTACCAGCGGGCGCGGAGGCGGGCCGGCGGCGACCGAACCGTCCCGGTTGTAGACGCCGCCGTGGCAGGGGCACATGAACAATTGCGCAGTCTCGATCCACCGGACGGGGCACCCCAGATGAGTGCAGTTGACGGCGAAGGCCACGAATTCGTTATGAGGTTCGCGACGGAGCCATGCGGCGGTTTGGCCGGTGACGCCGGCCCAGGGAACGGGCGAGGCGTCTTCAAACTTGACGGCGACGGTTTGGCCTTCCTGGAAGTCGTGAAGCGCGCCCACAAGGCGCCATTTTTTCGCGATGGATTCAAACAACGGGGCCAGCAGGAATCCGACGACGGGAAGCGCAATCAAGGCGGCGGCGAGAGAGCCGAGCGCCAGGCTCAAGCGGGCGAGGAAGCGGCGGCGGGCTTGGCAATGCCGGAGTGAGTCAGCCATGCAACAAATCTCCAATCCAGCCGGCCAGGGCGACGGCGGAAAAAATCAGACCGGCGAATCCGACCAGAGGCGCCGTCACGGGGCCGAGCAAAGCGAGGGTCATGGCCAGAGCAAGCAGCGGGGGCCAGTAAGTGGGACGCGCGACGCGCTCCGGCAACGGTCTTGTTCCTTGGGCCTGGGCGGGCGATGGGAAGTCCTGGCGATTCATTCAAACGCCTCCACGGGGGTTTTTTCAAGCTCCGCTTCCTGGGCATACCAGCGCGCAAGCATGGCCATGATGGCGGCGACGTAAACGAGGCAAGCCGGGGCCCACATGAGCAATCCTCCGATTTGCTGATCGATGAGGGGCGAAATGCCCCAGCCTTGGCGAATCAAGGGGAGAATCGAATCGACATCGACGGGGTGGGCATAGGCCGGATAGAGGAGCGAGGGAGCGAATGCGATGGCGATGCCGAGGCTGGTGCAAGCCAGGCAAGCGGCGAACAAATAGGCCGCCGCGTGAGGCGCCGGCTTCATTCGCGAGGCCGGCGAGGGCGAAAGGATGGGCCACCAAAAGAGGGTTCCACAAACCAGAAGCGAAAGATGCTCGGCCATGTGGAGCGGCTCAGAGGCCAGAGCCCGGTTGAAGAGCGCGGGGATGTGCCAAACGACCATGGCGGCTACGCCGGCGGTCCAGGCGAGGGCGGGATGGCGGAAGGGGCGCTCGAGGCGAGCGAGGGTTCGAAGGCGAAGGGCTTGCCGCACGGGGGCGGGCGGCAGGCCGATCAGCAGAAGGGCGGGCACGATCAGCACAAACAGGATGTGCTTGACCATGTGAACGCTGAACAGGTAGCGATCGGCGAGCTCATCGAGGGGCGAAACCTGCATCAACAGGACCGCGAGCAGGCCGGCGGCGAAGGCCAGGGCGCGCGCGGAGAAGCGGAACCGCGAGCCCCAGGCGTAAGCGGCGATCAGCAAGGCGCATCCGACGACGACCGAGGGTTTCCAATCCCAAGCCGACATTAGAAAATCGCGCGCGCTCATGCCCACACCTTCAGATAGACGAGGGAGAAGATGACGATCCAAACGGCGTCGACAAAATGCCAGTAGAGGGAGAGCGCTTGCAAGCCGGAATTTTCCAGCTCACCGAAGGGGCGGCGGAAGGCCAGCCCCAGAAACACCATCAGGGAGATCCATCCGCACAGCACATGAAAGCCGTGAAAGCCGGTAAGGGTAAAAAACGTAGCGGCAAACAAGCTGCGAGCGGGAGTGACGCCGGCGGAAATCAACTTGGCGTATTCGGCGCCTTGTCCGATTAAGAACGCGGCGCCCAGCGCGACGGTGGCGGCGAGCCAGAGGCGAAAGGCTTTGGGCCGCGCGCGGGTTATCCTCCGCTCGGCGAGCCACATGGTTGCACTGCTGGCGAGGAGGCAAAGGGTGAACAGCAGGGTACGCGGGGGATTCAGACTATGGCTTGCGGCGGGCCGTCCTACGGCGGCGGCGTAATAGTAGAGGTAGGCGGCGATTAAGAACGCAAAGAACACCGCTTCGGAGGCGATAAAGACGGCCATCGACAGCTTGATGGCGCCGACGCGCTGGACCGGAGGGGCGGCGCGGGCGCCGCCGAGCCGGGCCAGATCCCAGAGGGGGCGGCGTCCGAGAACGGGCGGCACGGTCTGGAAATTATGCAGCGGCGGAGGCGAGCTGGTTGCCCATTCCAAGGTCCAAGCATTCCAGGGATTGGGACCGGAGGGCTGGCCGGAACGGAGGCTGGAGAGGATATTGGCGAGCAGCGCCAAAATCGAGAGGCCGATCACGAAGACGCCGGCGGTGGAGAGCATATTCATGGCGGCCCAGCCGGGACGGGCGGGATAGGTGTAGACGCGGCGCGGCATGCCGTCCATTCCCAAAATATGCTGGACGAAAAACGTCATGTGGAAGCCGATGAACATGAGCCAAAAGTGAAGCCGGCCCATGCCTTCGGAGAGCATCCGCCCGCTCATTTTGGGGAACCAGTAATACAGCCCCGCCATGACGGCGAACAGAGTTCCGCCAAACAGGACGTAGTGCATGTGGGCGACGACGTAGTAGGTGTCGGTGAGCTGCCAATCGATAGGAACAGCGGAGAAGGTGACGCCGGACAGGCCGCCGATGGTGAAGGTGAACAGAAAGGCGACGGCGAACAGCATGGAGGCGTTCAGGCGAATGGCTCCGCCCCACATGGTGGCGATCCAGTTGAAGACTTTGACGCCCGTGGGAACGGCGATGAGCAAGCTGGAAGCCGAGAAGGCGTATTCCCAGGCGTGGCCCAAACCGACGGCGAACATATGGTGCGCCCAGACGCCGAGACTGAGGAGGCCGATGGCGACAGTGGAGGCGGCGACGAAGGGATAGCCAAAGATGGGCTTTTGCGAGAACACGGGGATCACCTCGGAGACGATGCCGAACGCGGGCAGGACCATGATGTAGACTTCCGGGTGGCCAAAGGCCCAGAAATAGTGCTGCCAAAGAACCGGCGATCCGCCTCCGATGGCGGTGAAGAAGTGGGCGTTCAAGAAACGGTCGACCAAGAGCATCACCAGCGAAGCGTTCAGCGCGGGCAAAGCGAAGACGATCAGGAAGGAATTCACCAGAACCATCCAGACAAACAGGGGCAAACGGCTGATGGAGAGGCCGCCGGTGCGGAGGCAGAAGATGGTGGCGATGAGATTGACGCCGGTTCCGATCGTGCCTACGCCGATGCCGAGCAAGGCGAGGGCCCAGTAGTCCAGGCCATGACGCGTGGAAAAAGCGGCTTCGCTGAGGGGGGCGTAGCTGAACCATCCGGCATCGGGGGCGCGGCCGGCGAGGAAGCTGAAATGGAGCAGAACGCCGCCGAAGAGAAACGTCCAGAAGCTGAAGGCGTTCAAGCGGGGCAGAGCCATATCGCTTGCGCCGATCATCAGCGGGGTCATGTAATTGGCCAGGCCTAGCAACAGAGGCACCACCACCAGGAAGATCATCGTGACGCCGTGCATGGTGAAGGCCTGGTTGTATTGGCTGGGGGAGAGAAAGGTATTTCCCGGCCAAGCCAGTTGGATGCGCATGAGCAGCGCTTCGGTCCCGCCGAGGCAGAAAAAGACGAGCGTGGCAAGCAAATAGAGAATCCCGATGCGCTTGTGATCGACGGTGGAGATCCATTCGAAGCGAGCGCTTCGCCTGGGCGGCCTGCGCGCTTCCGTCAACTCAGGTGCGGCCGGGAACGCGCTCATTTTAAGCCCGCCAGATAAGCCGTGATGGCGTTGAGGTCGGCATCGTTTAGATGCAGATTCGGCATGTAGGAACCCGGCTTTATGAGATCGGGATCGCGGAGCCAGCGCCGCAAGTTTTCGGGATTGTTTTCGAGGGCATCGCCGGCGAGCATGCGCCGGCTGGCGAGGTGGGTTAAATCGGGGGCGATTGGCTGCTGCGGGTTTACGCCTTGGATATTGTGGCAATTGGAGCAGGTGAGCTGGCGAAATCGAGTTTGGCCGATTTGGGCTTCGCCGGTTCGGGGCTCGGCGGCGGGCGCGGCCTGAGCGGCGAGCCACGAGGCGTAGGCAGCCGGGTCCTGGGCGACTACGCGGAAGCGCATCCAGGCGTGCTGCGCGCCGCAAAACTCGGCGCATGCTCCGTCAT
>DATGLY010000023.1:0-44439 GCA_035293905.1 Bryobacteraceae bacterium | reverse complement strand
CTGCCCTTCCTTGGACACCAGCCAAACCGGCCCGACCTTTTCCGTGATCAGCATGCGCCCATCGGGCAAAAAGGCGATCCGCCAGGGCAGCTCAAAGGTGGTCACCGTGGTCATATTGAAGGGCACGCTGGCTTCGGGCTTTTGTTCGCCCGCGTTGACCTGAGCCCACGCCTCCGCCGCCGCCAGACAGAAAAGCAACGCCGCCTTGGTTCGTTTCATTTTCATTTTTTGTTACTCCTCAGACGCCCGGCCTTAAGGGAATCCGCCGGCCACTATTGTTCAATCGTACTACAATCAAGATCGGCGCAAAGTGCAACAGGAAACATAATGATATGGACAAAATCACGCCTCTGTTTACGGCTACCGCAACCGCCAAAGGCGGACGGAACGGACATACTGAAACCCAGGATGGTTCTGTAAAGTCGGACCTGTCGGTCCCGAAAGAGATGGGCGGTCCGGGCAAACCGAATACTGCCACTCCCGAGCATCTGTTCGCCGCCGGCTATGCCGCATGTTTTGGCGGAGCCCTGGACTTCGTCGCTAAGCAGCACAAGAAAAACGCCGTCGGCGCCGCAGTGACATGCGCAGTCAGCATCGGGCCGCGAGATGGCGGCGGCTTCGGCCTGGCTGTGAAGCTGCACGTCGAGGACAAGAGTATTCCTCAAGCCGAGCTTGCATCCCTGGCCATGGAAGCGCACGAGAAAATCTGTCCTTATTCCCACGCGACGCGCGGCAATGTGCCCGTCGATATTGAGGTGGTGGGAGCGTAGGCTCCACTCGCTCAATCTAAGACTAGCTTCGCTCGCTGGAATCGCGCCATGCCGGCCAGTAATAGCGCGAGGTCAATCATCAGAACTACACCTGCCGCGGCCAATATTAACCGGACTGCCGGCCAGGAGACCAGGATCCCGCTGAACCACGCTTTCCACGCGGTTGGCAGATTGGCGCCGCCGAAAATCGCCGCGAAGAAAAGCACCATGGACC
The DNA here is from genome assembly GCA_035293905.1 of Bryobacteraceae bacterium. Classification (GTDB taxonomy): domain Bacteria; phylum Acidobacteriota; class Terriglobia; order Bryobacterales; family Bryobacteraceae; genus Palsa-187. Next base: position 43,455 of record DATGLY010000023.1, on the reverse strand, counting down.
CGACCATTAAAGTCTGTTGAGCCTGCCGGACGGTGGCAGCGCGCAGCGATACCAGAACGCCTGCGGTCGCCACCATGCATGCCGCGAGGGGAGGACCCAACAACAGGAGGAGCCAACTTGCCGAATCATGATAGAGCAAGACGTGGCCTTGCCAGCGAGCCACATTCGCCGCGATTGTGCCGGCAAGTACACAAAGCATGGAGATCGACCAGCCATAGGCGATGGACGCCGCAATCTTGCCAAAAAGAATTGCGCGGTCCGAAAGGCGGGTAGCGAGCAGCGTTTCGAGCGTGTGGCGTTCCCGTTCTCCGGCGAAGGAATCGGCGATCACAGCGGTTACCACGATTGCCGAGACGAACGTATAGATCGACAAAGGAAATGGACTGAAAAATCGTTCCGGCCCCATACGCAAGGGCACGAAAATTCCGAGAACTGCAATCAGGATGAGAGGCCGATTATTTCCTCCAGCGAGTGGCCGGTAATTCCCGCCGCCTCCGGCGGACCGTTCGAGGAGGATCTCCTTCCACTCCTTCCACTCCTTCCAAAAAACTGTACTGAAATCGCTGCCTGTCATTTGTCTTCTTCCATCAACCTTAGAAATACGTCCTCAAGGCCGCCCTGGCCGCGGCGAACCTCCTGGACTTCCCCACCTTCGCGGACGATCAAGCTGACGAGTGGCGCGACGTCGGCGCCGTCTTTCAGTACGAGCATGAGCCGTCCATTTTCTAGAGATGCTTGCGAAACCGAAGCTTGCTGCCTCAATGTAGCGAGGATGGAGCTGGAAAATCCGCGACCGTTGATTTCGGCGCTCTGGCAGCCGCTCGAACGCAACTCCGCCGGACTGCCGACTGCAAGCAGCTTACCCTCGCGAACCACGGCCACTCGGTGGCATAACTTTTCAGCCTCAGCCATGTTGTGAGTAGTGAGGAAGATGGTCGCGCCCTGGCGCGAGGCAAGGCCGGCAAGGTCGTCCCGAAGGCTTGCGGCGGCCACCGGATCCAGGCCCGCGGTGGGTTCGTCCAGGAAGACCAGCGCGGGGTTGTGCAGCAGTGGACGGGCAATGGCGAGCTTCTGCTTCATCCCTCGGCTCCACTTCACGACAGGTTCCTTCCGGCGGTCCCACAAGCCCAGATGCGTGAGCAGTTCTTGAATGCGCTCCTCCAGCCTCGGCTTCGGCATGCGCGCCACGCGCCCGAAGAAATGCAGGTTGTCCTCGGCGCTCATTCTTTCGTAAAGGCCGGAGTGTTCCAGAAGCGCGCCCGCCCGGGTGCGGATTGCATCGCTTTGGGTACGCGTATCGAAGCCGAGCACCGAGGCGCTTCCGCCGGTCGGTTCGATCAAGCCCAGCAACAGCCGGATGGTGGTCGTCTTTCCCGCGCCGTTGGGCCAAGGAATCCAAACACGGAACCCGCGGGAACCTCGAGGTCCAGATTGTCCAAGGCGCGAACCTGCGCGAAGGATCGCGTCAGTCCTCGCGTTTGGATTGCAAAGTCTGCCATTCCCCTACTGGCGCTGAATTAACTCGATGCGGTTTCCTGCCGGGTCGACCGCAAAACCGAGGATCGTGCCCGTGCCTTTAAACGGGCGCGGTTCGCCGGTCATGGTTCCGCCGGCGGCCTTGACGGCGGCGACGGTCTTGGCCATGTCCTTCACGACAAAGATTATGTGTGGAATCGGGTCTTTCACGTCGTCAGAATCGCGATGAAAAAGTATCATCAGCGGGTTCTTGTTGGCCTTCGCCTCTTCCACGGTAGCCCCAAAGTTCACGAAGACCTCCGTGCCTCCCGGGTTTTCGATCCGATTGACCTCCTGCATGCCGAATGCCGCCTGGTAGAACTTCGCCAAAGCAACGGTGTCCTTTGCGGCGATGCGCACGGAGTCGAGGGCTACCTGAGCGTGTGCGGCGCCCGCGAGCAGCACGGCAGCGCATATCCCGATCGCAGTTCTGCATATCCCGATCGCAGTTCTATAGAGTGGTTTCATCAAAGCCTCCAGGGTAAATCTCATTCATGATACGATGCCGCGCCCGCTCGCATTGATATAGTACTCGCATTGGAGGCGCCCCGTGAAATGTCTGAGGTTTCTTGCCGTGTGTTGGATCTGCGCGCTCAAGGGGCAAACGCCCGCTGACAAGCCTTTGCCTCACATCGTGGGCACGTGGAAATTGAATCCCGAAAGATCCAATTTGCGCGTGCCCGCAAATCACGTTGAGATTCGGCAATACATGCTGAGGCCGGATGGATTCCTTGTGGGTCTGTTGATTACCAGCGATGCTCAAGGCAGCTATCATTATTTGCAATTCACGGCCAAGAGCGACGGTAAAGATTATCCGGAATACACGGAGGCTCTGGCGGCCGATATGATTGCGGCTGGCAAGCAAACGCCGCGCACATACGCGGAGACGATCGTAGACGAGTACACAACGGATTGGACCGACAAGGTGGATGGCAAGGTGACTTCCCACGGGAAGAAGGTCGTCTCAAAGGATGGAAAGACGTTGACCGTCACGGTGGACGGTTCTTCGCAGATGCGTATCTATGACCGACAGTGAACTGCTGGCCGCGCGAACCTGGACACCCAAGCCCTTATTTCGGCGCCTGGACGACAGAGAGCATGACGCTCGCCGCCGAGCCCTCTTCCACTCTCACGCTTGTTCCTCTGGAGGGCAGTACGTTGAGCATGGCCGCTGACGGGAACAGGCCATCCATTCTGTCGAAGGCTGCAATGAAATAATCGCCGGGCGAGACTTCATTCAGCTCGAATGATCCACCCGAGCCGCAACGGATGGTTTGACCGATGACTGGTCCTTCATTTTGTTGCGGAACCAACACGACGGTTGCGCCATCGCCGTTCTCGACGATTCCGTGCACGCTCCCGGACCACGTCTTGGGAATTACCCGCAGCGGCGGTCCATTGGCGGCGAGCGGAAATGGCTGGCCAGTCACCTCTGCTTCGCCGAGAAAGATCCGCGCGGAGAGGCCCGGCTTAACTATGGCTTTGTAGCGGCCCGGCAAAACCTTATCAAACGAGATTTTGCCGGATTCCACGAAGCCGCTGCCCACGAATTCGTCAGTATCCGCGCTCAAGAGAGTCATCAGGGGGAATCGCAACCGCCCATTTGAAATCCGCTGTCCTCCAGGATCGCCCTCCGCCCATTCGACAGCGCCGATCACCTTGAAAGGCATCGAGACATGGATTTGCAGGTCGTCCACGTCCTCCCGCCGGACGCGCGCCTCGGCCGTTCCAGTGGGATTGGACTGCACGTCGATTCTCCAGTCGCCGGATTGCACGGCCGGAAATTCGAAACGCCCATCCTTCCCGGAATCTACGGTCGCTTCGGGTGCGCCGCTTAGCGGCGGCCGAACGCCTGTCAAAAAGAAAGAGGACCCCACCGCAGCGCTCCCTAGGCCCATGGGGCCAAGCGGCGTTTCAGGGCTCGGGAGTAGTATTAGTTCGGCTCCTGACAGAGGCTTTCCCTCTTCATCCAAGACGATCCCGCGCAGGCGGTGCACCGAAGCGGTTTGCATGCGAATGTCATAGCCATCCAGATCGCCCTCGCCCCGAAACATGATCTGCTGAGCCAGGGATCTATCCGCGACGGAAGGAAAGTACGTGGTGACCATTGCGGTTCTGGTCCCGTCCTCTGCTTCGACAGGCGCGGCGGTTGCTGGCGGTCTTGCGCTCAGAGTGTAGGAGCCAAGCTTGACCTGTTCCAGCGCAAACCGACCCTCTTCGTCTGTAACCACGCTCCCCAGCATGTTGGGATTCAGATTGACCTGAATTCCCGCGACCGGTTTGCCATCCGGACCGAACACGCGTCCGCGGAGCGCGCTGAGCGGCGCGAGTTTGAGATCGACCCTTAACGGATCGGGACTGGCGGTGACGGGGAATCCCGGATTCGACAACAAAGAGGCTATATCGAGCGCGAATGTCGAGAAACCGTCTTTCTCCGCGCTGGCGCGGTATGTTCCCGGCGTCATCCCTGTGATCTTGAAATGTCCCACTGCGTCAGAAGTTGAGCTATAGCGAGCGCTTGAGCCACCGAAGAAAGTGACCAATGCTCCGCCGATGCCGGCGCCCGTGGCGCTATTGATCACCGTTCCTTCCACCGCGCCGCCCGGAGGCGCGTTTTGGGCGACCAGAAGTGGCGCCGCCACGACGAGCATGGCGACGCGCTCCAGTAAACGCGCACAACGGAACGCGGCGGCAGCGTTCACGGAACTCTGCGAGGAGGCCGCTGCGTCCTGTGCGCTCATAGGCGGCTTCATCGGATTCTGAGGCCAGTTTATACCAATGTGGCTGAGTGGGCGAATACGGGCAGGGCGTCAGTTTTCGGAGGGCTTTTCCACCTGGTCGAACACCACAACCTCGATGCGCAGTTTTGCCGCCTCGAGTTTAAAGCCCAACTGCTCTTGTATGGCCGTGTAAAGGTCAGGAGGAGCATCGGGGGCCAATGTATTTGGGTTCGGAGCGGCGGTCAGGGCCTGGTCCGGCGTCCACACCAGCGAGAAGTCGTATTTGCCGGAGAGACTCGTCTGGTTGACCACGGGCCGGTCCACGGCCGCGTTTTGCAACATCTTGCAAAAGTCATCCATGGATACATCGTTCAGCAACACGCTGCCAGGGCCGCGAAAGATCACTCCTGTGGTTTCGTTCTTTCCATCATTTTTAGAAATCTTCACTCCGCCTTTTGCCACGTTTAGCGTGTAGACCGGAAGCTCCCTTTGATCCTTATGAACAACCAACTGGAAGCGGTCCGCGAGGAGCTTCCGCAGCATGAGTTTCAACTGCTCTGGACTGGGCTGTCCTTCGCCTTCCGCTTTCGCTGTAATGTCGTACTTCTCGGACGTGGTCCACACGGGCGCTCCGATGAGTTGGTGAGCATGGACATCATAAGCAAAGGTCACGAGGTCCGCTAGAGTCATTTTCAGCGTTGAGATGTTCGCACCCTGCACGCGGATGCCTCGGCCATTCGTATCAGGGCGGCTCGGCTTCACCGTGGCGACTTCGAAGGCCGGGTCAGCGGATTTGAGCTCGTGCGGAGCGGGCGGTTTCGGGATCGCCCATGCCTGGTCCGCGCTGACGCGCTTCATTGTCCACTGCACCGGGACGGAGAAACCTTTGAGCGTGCCGGTCAAGGTATTGCCGTCCGCGCTCAGCTTTCCCTGATAAGTTGCGCCGACACCGGGTATGCTCAGCTTTACAACGGAAGCCTGAATCGTGAGCGTGGCGGGAAAGACGAGGTATGTTTGGTCGATGCTGTAGAAATTGCCTTTGATGGGATTCTCGTCCGACGACGCGATTTTTAATACCGTTCGCAGTTCCTGCTGCGTGTCTGGGTTCCTGACCGTGCCTTGCCACGTGCCGGTGAGGTTCTGGGCAAGTAAGCCGCCCACCGGGAGAATGACGAGGGAGGTCAAACGAATCAAAGACCGATTCCTCAACTGGTCGAGCATGCGGCCTCCTCAGAAATCAGGTTCGAGATCCGACGGCAACAGCTTATCAGACGACTTGCTCACAATTCGGTGAGCGCCGGCCCCATCCGTGGTCAACGCAACGGACGTTGAAGACTTTGCACCCGGCCCCGTCTGAAATACAAAGCCACCGGCTCCATCCGTGGTTATCGCAACCGGAGTTTGCGGCAACCAGATCACCCGAACCTCAGCGCCCGCAACCGGCGTGCGATTAGCCCGGTCCACTACCGTTCCGCGAACTGTGACGGGATTCTGAGCGGCGGCCGCGACGACAAAACCCAGCAGCGTGAAGAATGCCCGCATACGACGCCAATGCTACCTCAAAAGACGCGTCCGTAGTAAAAGGCCGTCAAAACTGTGTTATGTTAGAAACTCATGCTCGCTGGGCGCCGCCATTATCATCACCACGACAAGCCTTTTCTTCGGCGGGCTCACGGTTAAACGGAAAACGGAATCAACGAAACCCAGCCCGCCGGAGACGGTGGGCTTTTTTATTGGAATCCTATGAAACTAGACTTCAGCAAACTCGATGGCCTGCTCCCGGCCGTGGTGCAGGATGCCTCCTCCGGAAGAGTGCTCATGGTAGGCTTCATGAACGATGAGGCTTTCCAAAAGACCCTTGAGACCGGCTGCGCGGTCTTTTTCAGCCGCTCGCGAAACAAGCTTTGGCTCAAGGGCGAAACTTCTGGACATCGGTTGGTGGTGAAGGAAATCTCCACCGATTGCGACCAGGACGCGGTGTTGTTGAAGGTGGACGCGCTTGGCCCGGGCGTTTGCCACGAAGGCTACCAAAGTTGTTTTTTTCGCAAATTCGAGGGCGGCGATTGGAAGGTTGTCGATTCGCGCGCGTACGATCCGGCCGCGGTGTACGGGAGCTGAGGCGCGATGAAACTGAAGCTCGGCGTTCCGAAAGGCAGTCTCGAAAACGCAACCGTGGAACTTTTCCGCCGCGCGGGATTTCAGATTACGATTTCCAGCCGCTCGTATTTCCCCGGAATCGACGATCCGGAAATTGAATGCATGCTGATTCGGGCGCAGGAGATGGCGCGCTACGTCGAAGACGGCGTGCTGGACGCGGGGCTGACGGGCCGCGACTGGGTGGAAGAGAGCGAAGCCGAAGTTTTAACGGTCGCGGACCTCATCTATGCGAAGCAGAGCTTCGGAAAGGTGCGTTGGGTGCTGGCCGTGCCCGAAGCTTCGCCGTTTCAATCGGTGAAGGATCTGGAGGGCAAAGTGATCGCGACGGAGTTGGTCTCGGCCACGCGGCGTTATCTGGCGGCCAACGGCGTCCATGCGAAGGTGGAGTTCAGTTGGGGCGCCACGGAAGTGAAGCCGCCCGTTCTGGCGGACGCCATTGTCGAAGTTACAGAAACCGGCTCTTCGCTGCGGGCCAACAAGCTCCGCGTGATCGAGACCGTGCTGGAGTCCAATACGCAACTGATCGCGAATGCGGAAGCGTGGAGCGATTCCTGGAAGCGGCGCAAGCTCTGCGACATCAAGATGCTGCTGGAAGGAGCGATCAACGCGCTGGGCAAGGTCGGATTGCTGCTGAATGTGGAAAGGCAGAATCTGGAGAGGGTTTTGGAAGTGCTGCCGGCGTTGAAGAAGCCTACTATTTCGCCGTTGAGCGACGACCGGTGGCTGGCTCTGAATACCATCCTCGATGAATCGACGGTGCGCACGATTCTTCCTCGATTGAAGGAAGCGGGAGCGCAAGGAATTGTGGAATACCCGCTGAACAAGATCGTGATGTGATGATTCGGGTGCTAAATCAAGAGGAAGCGGGCGCCCTGCTTACGCGAAAGGCTCAGCGTTTGGACGAGGCCGAGCGAGTGGTGCGGCCGATTTTGGAAGATGTCCGCCAGCGGGGAGACGCGGCGTTGCTGGAATACGCGCGCAAGTTCGATGGCTTCGACGGCGGAAGCGTGCGTGAGCAGCCCCGCGGGACGCTCAATGCCGCCTTCGAGCGCGCCGTCTCGGTGGCCGCCGCCAATATTCGCGAATACGCGTGTCTGCAGCTTCCGCAAGAACGTTGGGTCGAATATGGCGATGGCCGGCGGCTGGGTCAGATTGTACGGCCCCTGGAGTCCATGGGCGCGTATACTCCCGCTGGCCGCTATCCGCTTCCCTCCACGCTGCTGATGAACGTGATTCCGGCGCAGGTGGCCGGAGTGAAGACGATCTGCGTGGCTTGCCCGCGGCCAAGCCGCGAAATTCTGGCGCTGGCCACCTGGCTTGGCGTGACACATTTCTTCCGTATGGGCGGAGCGCAAGCCATCGCGGCGATGGCCTATGGAACGGAGACCGTTCCGAGGGTGGACCGCATCGTGGGGCCGGGCAACATTTATGTTGCGGCGGCGAAAAAAATCGTGGCCGGCGAAACCGGGATCGATTTCGTGGCGGGGCCGACGGAGATCGTGATCATCGCCGCGGAAGCAAATGCGCGCTGGATCGCGGCGGACATGCTGGCGCAAGCCGAGCACGACGCCGATGCGTCGGCGGTTTTGCTGACTACTTCGCGGAAGCTGGCGGAAGAAGTCGCTCTTGAAATAGAGCGGCAGCTTGAGACGCTGCCTACGGCATCCGTCGCGCGGCAATCCATCGACAATAACGGCGCCATCGTGATGCTCGATTCGCTGGAGCGCGGCGTTGACTTTTCAAACGCGCTCGCGCCGGAGCATCTGGCCTTGCATGACCCTTCGCTGCTGGGCTTGGTGCAGAACGCGGGGTCGGTTTTCTTGGGGCCGATGAGTCCGGAAGCCGCGGGAGATTACGCCTCGGGCCCCAATCACGTTTTGCCGACTTCCGGCGCGGCCCGCTTCCGCGGCGGCCTTTCCGCGGCCGATTTTGTCAAAGTGATCTCGGTGCAGGAGCTGAGTGGGGAGGCGCTGGCGCGACTGACCCCGGCGATTGCGGCGCTGGCCAGGGCGGAAGGGTTGGAAGGGCACGCGCGTTCGGTGGAGGCTCGCCGTGAGTAGCCTTCGGCCGCGCGAAGCCGTCCGGCGCATGGCGCCGTACTCGCCCCCCAGCGCGGGGCGCGAGGGGAAGCTGCGGCTCGATTTCAACGAAAACACGCTTGGCTGCTCCCCGAAGGTGATCGCATTCCTCAAGGAGAAGCTCGCTTCCGACCGCTTGTCGATTTATCCAGAATACGTGGAGGCTTTGGACGATTTAGCCGCGTTCTTTGGCGTCTCTTCGGGCGAGCTCACCCTTACGAACGGCACCGATGAAGCGATCCAGCTTCTGATCCATTGCTACGTGGACGACGGCGCCGAAGTCCTCACGTTGCGGCCTTCGTACGCCATGTATCGTTTTTACGCCGACGTGGCCGGAGCCTGCGTGCGCGAAATCCAGTTCCGGCGAGATACGCTGGAATTTCCCCTAGAAGAGGTTTTGGCGGCCATTCGCCCTGCGACGCGTGCGATTTTGATCGCCAATCCGAACAATCCCACCGGAACAGGGATCGATCTTGAGGGCGTGCGCAAGATCATCGAAGCCGCGCCGGGCGCGGCTGTGCTGATCGATGAAGCATATTTCGAATTTTCGGGCGTCACCGCCCTGGGGTGCATTCGCGAGTACAACAACCTTTTCATTAGCCGGACATTTTCGAAGGCTTACGGCATGGCGGCGATGCGCTGCGGCTGCCTGTTTTCTTCCCTCGAAAACGTTGCGTGGCTCAAAAAGGCGCAGTCGCCGTATAGCGTGAACGCGCTGGCGGTGCTAGCGGCGCGCGCCGCCATACGCGATCGCGAATATGTCAAGCAATACGTCGCCGAGGTGCTGGAGTCGCGCGAGCAGGTCTATCGCGCCTTCGAACGGCTCGGCATCCGCTACTATCCAAGCCGCGCCAATTTCGTGCTGTTTGATGCAGGCGGCCGCGCCATTGCGATCCGCGACGCCTTGCGCGAACGAGGAGTGCTGGTGCGCGACCGCAGCTATGAGATCCCCGGCTGCGTACGCGTGACTCTGGGGACGCGTCTTGCCACCGAGCGGTTTTTGGCGGAATTGAGCATGTTATGGACTCGATAATCGCTTTTGACATGGACGGAGTGCTGGCCGAAGTCACGGATTCCTATCGGGAAGGCGTAGTGCGGACCGTTGAACATTTCACCGGGCAGCGGATCGAACGGGATCTGGTGCAGCAGTACAAGAACGCCGGAGGCTGGAATAACGATTGGGCCTTGTCGCAGCGCATCTGCGCCGATTTAGGCCGCCAAGTGGACTACCAAACGGTCGTCGCATATTTTAACGAAATTTTCATCGGCCATAATGGCGACGGCTTGATCCAGCGGGAACGGTGGTTTCCAAAGCCGGGTTTTCTCGAGCGCCTTCAGGCCCGCTTCGGCCTGGCGATTTTCACGGGGCGGCTGCGCTACGAGTTGGATTTCACTCTGAACCGGTTCGCTCCGGACCTGGCTTTTGATCCGATCATTTGCGCCGAGCACGTGGCCAATGGCAAACCCGCGCCGGATGGCCTGCTGGCGATCCAGCGGATGAGGCCGGGGCGCAAGCTGTGGTACGTGGGCGATACGATCGACGACGCCCGCTCCGCCCGAGCCGCGCGTGTGCCCTTTATCGGGGTTCTAGCGCGGTCGCATTCCCATCGCGAAGAGCTCGGGAAACTGTTCGAACAGGAAAAGGCCGCGGCGATCGTCGAGAATGTGAATGAAATTGAGGATGTGCTGTGAGACGCGCGGAAATCGAGCGCAACACGAAAGAAACGCAAATCCGCGGCGCGTTGCGCATTGAAGGCCGCGGCCGATATGCGATTTCCACTGGCGTTCGCTTTCTGGATCATATGCTGGAGCTGTTCACAAAGCACGGCGGTTTCGATTTGACCATACAAGCCCGGGGCGACCTGGACGTGGATCAGCATCACACGGTGGAGGACACGGGCATCGTGCTCGGGCAGCTTTTCGCCAAAGCTCTGGGCGACCGCCGGGGCATCAATCGCGCCGGATATTTCGTGATGCCCATGGACGAGACGCTGGCTGTGGTCGCGGTGGATCTGAGCGGGCGTCCGGCGCTGGCGTACAAGGACCTGGTGAAGACGCGGCTCGTGGGCGATTTGCAAGCGGAGTTAGTGGAGGATTTCTTCGGAGGATTCGCCAATCACGCCTGCGCGAATCTGCACGCCAGAGTTCTTTACGGCCGGTCGAATCACCACAAAATCGAAGCGATTTTCAAATGCTTCGCGCGGGCAATGCGGTATGCCTGCTCCAAAGACGCGCGGCTCAAGAAGCAATTGCCATCGACAAAGGGGCTGTTGTGATCGCCATTTTAGATTACGGCGCGGGGAATCTTCAATCGGTGAAGAATACTTTGCGCGCTCTGGGCGCCTCTTACGAACGGGTCCGCGATTCCGCCGGGTTGCGGCGCGCGACCAAGATTATTCTTCCGGGCGTGGGACATTTCGGCCAGATGATGCGGGCGCTGGATGAGTTTCAGGTGCGGAAAGCGTTGGTGGAGCGGATTCGAGCGGGCGTGCCTTTTCTAGGGATTTGCCTGGGCCTTCAGGCGCTGTTTGCGTCCAGCGAAGAGGCGCCGGACGAGCGCGGGCTGGGTATTTACGAAGGCGAAGTGAAGCGCTTTTGCGGCAGCCTGCGCATTCCGCACATGGGGTGGAATCAGGTGCGCGCTTGCCGCGAGACGCGTTTACTAAGCGGAAGCGTGGCTCATCCCTATTTTTACTTCGCTCACAGCTACTATTGCCCCATCGTCCCGGCTACCGCCGCCGTTTGCGACTATATGATCCCCTATACCGCGATCCTCGATCAGGGCAACGTTTACGGCGTACAGTTTCATCCTGAGAAATCGGGGCCGGCGGGGCTGGCCGTCGTGAGGAACTTCATCGAAAAATGCTAGCCAAGCGCATTATTCCGTGCCTGGACGTTACGGCGGGGCGGGTCGTCAAGGGCGTGAACTTCGTCCATCTGCGCGACGCTGGGGACCCGGTGGAGCTAGCCGGCCGATATAACGAGCAAGGAGCCGACGAGCTCGTGTTCCTCGACATTACGGCTTCCAGCGACGATCGCGAAATCATGGTGGACGTGGTCGCGCGGACGGCGCGCGAGGTATTCATTCCGCTCACTGTAGGCGGAGGCATTCGATCTGTGGAGGACGCGCGGCGCATTTTGCATGCGGGCGCGGATAAGGTCAGCGTAAATACGGCGGCGGTCCGGCGTCCCGAGCTGATTTCGGAAATGAGCGCGGAGTTCGGCGCCCAGGCCGTGGTGCTGGCAATCGATGCAAGGCGGCGGCGCGGCGGAGGCTGGAGCGTCTACACGCGCGGCGGCCGCTGCGATGAAGGCATCGACGCGGTCGAATGGGCGCGCCGCGGCGAAGAATTGGGCGCGGGCGAGATCCTGCTTACGTCCATGGATACGGACGGCGTGCAGACCGGCTTCGACTGTCCGCTAACGCGCGCGGTCCGTGAGGCGACCACGATTCCGGTCATCGCTTCGGGCGGCGCGGGCAAGCCGGAGGATTTTCTGCAAGTGCTGCAGCACGCCGATGCGGCGCTCGCCGCCTCGATCTTCCACTACGGAACCTACACCGTCGGCGATCTTAAACGGTATCTGGAGTCCCGCGACGTTCCGGTACGCATATGATTTTCCCCTGCATCGATCTGATGGACGGAAAAGTAATACAGCTTGTTCAGGGCAGAGAAAAGGCTTTGGAAGGCGGCGAACCGCTGGAGATGCTGCGCCGATTCGCGGCGTTTCCGGAAATCCAGGTGATCGATCTGAACGCGGCCATCGGAAACGGCGAAAATTCCGAAATTGTCGCCATGCTGGCCGCGCGCGCCCGTTGCCGCGTGGGAGGAGGAGTGCGGACTGCCCAGCGCGCCCGGCGGCTCATTGAGCAAGGGGCGCACCGGGTGATTGTGGGCACGGCGGCTTTTACGCCTGCGTTCCCAGAAATTGCCGCGGCCGTGGGGCGCGAGCGAATCATTGCCGCCCTGGATTCCAAAGACGGCAAAATTGTGGTGAAGGGCTGGCGCGAAGCTACCGATTTCTCAGCCGAAGAAGTCGTCAGCCGCCTCGAACCCTATTGTTCCGGCTTCCTCTGCACGTATGTGGACAAAGAAGGGATGATGCAAGGCACCGACCTCGATTGGTTTCGCAGGCTTCGCGCCGCCACTCCGCTGGAGCTGACGGCCGCCGGCGGCATCACGACGGTTGAGGAGATCCGGGAACTGCACGCCATGGGCATCCACGCGGCGCTGGGGATGGCGATCTACACGGGCCGTCTGGATCTGGGACAATTGGTGTCCATCGCCAGCGGCGATGTCGCTCCCTAAGCCTCTTTCCTCCCTACGGTCGGCCTCAACCGCTAATTCTCGCCGGTCCCGCTAATGTTCGTCCCCCAGGCTGCCGACGTCCCCCAAGCTGCCGATGTCCCCCAGGCCGCCGAAGTCCCCCAGGCCGCGGAGCTACCCCAGGCCGCCGCGGTTCCCCAGGCCGCGGAGGAGCCGCCGATTGTGGATTGCACTACCTGCTGCCCCCAGACGTTGCTCAGGCTCCAGACATTGTTGTCCCAAGTCGAAGAGGATGGTTTGAGCAGCATGGCTGTGGAGAGCAAGGGGTTCCAATAGACCGTGGGCGAAGCAGCCAAGCCGGAAGCGCTGTCGCGATTGTACAGTGCCGCCTGAATGTCAACATAGCCCGCGCCCACGGTGAAAATGTCGTAGGTGCTGGGATAGACTTGGCCCGTTGTGGGGTCCACCGCGATGCTGGTAAGAGGGAAAGTCTTGGAAGCTGTCTTCATCAGCCGGGCTTTTATGGTGTCGGGGGAAAGGCTGGGATTCTGTTGCAGCAGAATGGCGGCCGCGCCGCTCACCACCGGCGTGGCCATGCTGGTGCCGCTCAACTGGATGTAATTCGGCGACGAGATATTCGCTGGAAACTCTTTGGCCAGCGTGGAGCCGGGCGCCAGAAGCGAGTGCACGAGGTTGCCAGGCGCGACGATGTCCGGCTTCGCCTCGAAGTCGATCCAGGTAGGCCCTTTTGAGCTATAGCTGGCAATGAGATCGTCGCTGCGCTGGGGAGTCCCCTCTGTTTTCATCGCGCCCACGGTGATTGCGTAGGGATCGTTGCCGGGCGAAGTGATGGTGGCGTAGCCGTTGCGCCCCAGGTTGCCGGCGGCGGTCACCACGACAATGCCTTGTTTCCAGGCCGCGGTCACGGCGGCGCAAAGCGGGTCTAAAGCATAGCTTTCGTAAATCGGCCGCCCGATCGAGAGATTGATGACGCGAATGTTGTATTGGCTCTTCAGCGCGATCGCGCGGTCGATGGCGGCCATCACGACGCTATCGCTGGACATTCCATTGGCGTCTAGAATGCGCAGGTCGATGAGATGCGCGCCCGGTGCGACGCCCCTGTACAGTCCGCCGGACGCCGCGCCGTCCCCTGCCGCGATGCCCGCCACGTGCGTTCCGTGGCCGTAGTCGTCGAGATTGGTGGACTTCACGAAACTTTGCCGGTATACCACGCGGCCGGCGAGGTCGGGATGATTGTAGATGCCGCTATCGAGGATGGCGATACCCACGCCCGCGCCGGTGTATCCCGATTGGAACGCATAGTTGGCGCCCGACGCGGCGGTGGTGAGGTCCAGCGTGCCCGCTACCTGGCGGTCGAGAGAGATGAAGGAGACCAACGGGTCGAGCAGGACGCCCAGAACGCCTCCGGCGGGCAACGTCACTGAAATAGCGGGAATAGAGGAGTACTGATGCGTAACCGTACCGCCCAAAGCAGTAAGCTCAAGAAGTTGCGCCAGTCCTGGCCTTGCGTTGTATTGAATGACGACATTCACCGGTCCGAGAAGACCGTTCAGCAGGCCGGCGAGATCGGAAGCGATTTTGGAGTTGCCTTGGCCGAAGCTGAGCGAGGCGCTGACGGCCAGACAGAACCAAACGGTGATGCGCTTAAGAATGCGTTTCATGAGCGTGGTTCTAGCAGCGCGGGCGCCACAGTCTAGTACGTTGATTCCGCGTCAGTTGCGTATCGCGCGGAGGCCGGAGCGCGCCAAAATGGCGCCTGGATGCGACAGACTGGCGCGCGGGCTTTTGGCTTTAATCTTAGGCGACTACACTTCGGCCATCTGGCGTCGCCCACGGGTTCCCGGCCAATCTAAGCGCAAATCGCGGCAGACTTCGTCGAGCATCTCCAGATTGCAACTTTTACGTTCCATGGCGAAAGCAGTCAGCAATAAGTTGTCGCAGACGCCGTTCATCAGCCGTGGAATTCCTTGCGTGCGCAGATGGATCTCCGCTATGAGATCCTCCGGAAACACCTTTTGATTTGGCATGCCCGCGCGCGCCAGCCTCGATTCGATGTAGTTCACGGCGTCGCGCAAGGTGAATGGCTCCAGATTACATCGCAACAAAACTCTCTGTTTCAGTTGGCGCATATTGGGCGCATCGAGTTTGCGATCCAACTCCGGCTGTCCCGCGAGGACAATCTGGAGGAGCTTGCCTTGGCGGTTTTCCATGTTTCCCAAAAGCCGGATCTCCTCCAGCACCTCCCAGTCGAGATTGTGGGCCTCATCGACAATCAGTACGGCTGTGCGCCCCTGGCGGGACTGCTCCAGCAGAAAAGCGTTCAGGGCGAACAGCACCTGGGTTTTCGAGGCGCGGTTGCAATTCAAGTCGAGGTCGTACGCAATCATTTCGAAAAATTGATCGCTGTTGATTCTCGAATTGAAGATATATGCGTACTCAAGGCGCTGCGCTTCGAGATAGTCGAGCAGGCACTCGAGCATCGTGGTCTTGCCGGTGCCGACCTCGCCCGCCAACACAATAAATCCCTTTCGCCCCTGCACGCCGTAGATCAGATTCGCGAGCGCTTCTTCGTGCTGCGCGCTGCGGTAAAGAAAAGAGGGGTCGGGACTCAGGTTAAACGGGCTTTCGGAAAACCCGAAGAAAGCGTTGTACATCTGCTGGACCTATCCGACGTAGGCGTACAGCACCGATGGTACCACGCGTTGCTTTTCATGCCCCCTGCGCCACGCGTCCTTTCGGCGGAATTGCAGCCGCCTATTCACTCCGGCCGCGCCAAACGCTTCGCCTGAGCGTAATCTGTAGAGAATGATCGGCACGGACCTGTCCCAGTACCGGCAGCACTTTCCGGTTACGCAGCAACTAATTTACTTGAATCACGCCGCGGTTGCGCCTCTTGCGGGCCCCGTTGCGGAGGCGATGGCGCGGCTGGCGGATGATGTTTTGCATTCCGGCTCATTTCATTCGAGCGAATGGCGGAAGACTTACGACGGCCTCCGGGCCGCCGCGGCGCGTCTTATTCACGCCGAGCCTGGAGAAATTGCCCTCATGAAAAACACCTCGGAAGGGATCGCGACCATCGCCATGGGGCTCGATTGGCGCGCGGGAGATCGCATAATCGCCTTTGAAGAGGAGTTCCCGGCGAACCAGTATCCATGGCGGCGGTTGGAGGCAAAGGGCGTGAGAATCGAGTGGCTGCGGGCGTCGGATCCGTTGGACCGGATTGATGCGGCCGCCTCTGGCGCTAGGCTCCTGGCGCTCAGCTTCGTCCAATATTTGACTGGGTTCCGCTCGAACCTGAATGCGATCGGAGAAATTTGCCGCCGGCGGGGCGCAATATTTCTAGTCGATGCGATCCAGGGATTAGGCGCGTTCCCGGTGGACGTTCGCGCGGCCCATATCGATGCGCTGGCGGCCGATGGCCACAAGTGGCTGGTGGGGCCGGAGGGCTGCGCCATCCTCTACATTTCGCGCGAGCTTCAGGACCGTGTGGCGCCGGTGGAGTTCGGCTGGACGAACGTGGCCGGCTATGAGGATTACGCCAACCGCGATATGGCCCTGCGCCCCGACGCAGGCCGCTACGAGTGCGGAACTCTGAATACAATCGGCTGCTATGGGCTGAAGGCGTCCATCGACTTTCTTTTGAGCGTGGGCCTGGAGCGGATCGCGCCGGCGGTGCAGGCTCTGGGCGATCGCATCGCTGAAGGCGTGCTCTCGCGAGGCTACGAACTGCTGGGCAAGAGAACGCCGGAAAACGGAGCGGGCATCGTCAGCTTCCGAAAGCCGGGCGTGGATTCCACGACGCTAGTGGCGCGCCTGCGAAACAACAGAATCTCTCTGGCCGCCCGGGCGGGTTGGGTGCGGGCGTCGCCGCATTTCTATATTGCTCTGGAGGAGATCGACGCGATGCTGGAGCGCCTGCCCTAGTTGGGGCTAAGCCCCTTTACTTTCCCACCATGTGCGCCGGATCGCGGTTGTTTTCCTCGCAGATGCTCTCGATCAGCTCGGCGTCGGGAAGCAGGCGCCAGGCCTGATGCACCGTCCAGGGTTTGGTGTATGCCTCCGGATCGTCGATGGTGAATTCCACATCCATGCGGCCGATCCTAGGCCTGGTGAAACGCTCGGTGACCCGCAGCTTTTCCGTCCCCGGCAGCCCTTTCATATCGAGCCAGGTCTTGCCGTTCTGTCCGATCGTCTCCACCACCAGCGTTTCCTTGTCCCAACGGCCGATGGAATATCCCATCCAGGTTGGCTGAGGGTCTTTTGGCAGCGGCCGGCCGTCGGTGAAAATCTGCCGGTAAATGGTGCGCGATTCGTGAAGGAGAATGATCAAATCCTCGGTCTGCACTAACTTGAGGCCGTCCGGAATGTTGTCCTTTTCTGGAATGCCTGAAGGCAGGCAGCGCGCGCCCGGATGGTCCTTGCCGTTATTGTCGATTCGCTGATTGTACAAATCGCGCGCCCAGGGCTTCAGCGGGATCTCCTCGGGCTTCATGTCGGCGGCGAGGTTGAGGAGATATTTTGTCGGATTCTCCGGCATCCAAAAGCCCGAAAGATCGGGCTTCCCGTAAGACGTGCGCACCGGCGCCGCGTTCAGATCCACCTTGCCATCCGCCGTGCGGGGGACGTGTTTCCAGGGGTACGGGTCCCATTGCGCATGGCCCAAGGCGGCAATGAACAGCGCCATTGCGAAGGCGGGCAGGGGGCTGGTCATATTGTCATTTTGATCCGCGCGCCTCTTCCGCGCGAGGTTCCGTTCGCGGTTTTTGGCGCCTTTGCGCTGACCGATTGGGCGGCTGCTCGTTCTCCGCTACGCATAAAA
Source organism: Bryobacteraceae bacterium (assembly GCA_035293905.1). GTDB lineage: Bacteria > Acidobacteriota > Terriglobia > Bryobacterales > Bryobacteraceae > Palsa-187. Next base: position 25,880 of record DATGLY010000023.1, on the reverse strand, counting down.
CGGCGGCTGCCGCGATTAAGGATAGTGAGATTTCGATACTGCATCTCGGCCTCCTGTTCGTATAAGTATATGCCCACGAGGTCCTTCTTGCGGAGCCGTCGCGCCCTGATCCCCTCGCCTTGAACCGCTCTGCCCGAACGAGCTTGGCTTGGTGCGGATGCGACATGCTATCACCGACTCGCCAGACCCGCCAGCCAAAGAAAAATTTGCGATTTGGGAATTGACAATACTGAGCATAAGTGTATACTGTGTATACTGTGCTGAACGGAGCGCTGACCATCTCTCAATCCGACAAGCGCCCGATGTACCTCCAGATCATGGAGCAGATTAAGCAGCGGATTGCGGTAGGCGACTGGAAAGAGGGCCAGCCGATACCGTCCATCCGCCAGCTTGCCGTAGATCTTCAGATTAGCGTGATCACAGTGAAGCGGGCCTATTTTGAGTTGGAGCGGGAGGGCGTCATTGTGACCCAACACGGAAAGGGTTCGTTTGTAGCGTCCAGGCCGGGGCTGGGAGCCGAACTCCGCGAGCAGGAATTAGAACAACATCTGGAGCAAGCTGCGCGTATTGCGGCGATTTTGGGCATGCGGCCCAGGGAACTCGAAGAACGGCTGCGCGAGGCCGGCGACCGCCTGAGTGGAACGCCAGCGGAAAAGGAAACCGTATGAGCGATTTTGCCATAGAAATGAGCGGAGTTTCGAAGCGTTATCGCTTCTTTTCGCTCGAAAATATCCGGCTGAATGTGCCGGAAGGACAGATCATGGGGTTGATCGGGCCGAACGGCGCGGGCAAATCGACGACTATCCGGATCCTTTTGGGCCTGGTGCGCCAGGATTCGGGTGAAGTGCGCGTGCTGGGCCGCCGCATGCCAAACGAGCAGATCGCCGCGAAGTGGGACATCGGCTTCGCCTCGGAGGACATGAGGCTGTATGGGGGGATGACGCTTGATTGGCACATGGGCTTCATACGGACGATTTATCCAACTTGGGACGCCAACTATGCGCAACTTCTGTTGAAGCGCTTCGGCCTGCCGGCGGAGCAGAAGATTAAAGGGCTATCGCACGGCCAGAGGGTGAAGGCGATGTTGCTTTTGGTGCTGGCGCGCCGGCCCAAGCTGCTGGTTCTGGACGAGCCAACCACCGGCCTGGACCCGGTAGCCCGGCACGAAATCCTGCGCGAGCTGACCAGCGTCATGGCGGATGAGGGACGCAGCGTTCTCTTTTCATCGCATCACACCCAGGACGTGGAGCAGATTTCCGATCGGATCACATTCATCGATCGCGGGCGCGTCATCGATTCCATGGACAAGGAAATGTACCTGGACCGATGGCGCCGGCTGCGTCTGGAAGCGCCGGCGGGAATCGAATTGCCGGCTCTGCCTGGAATCATTGGCGTGAGGCAACAGGGAAGGCTGGCGATCGCGACGGCCAACGCCTTCGTTCCGGACCTGGTGAGCGCCTATGAGAATAGCGGCGCCCGGGTTCAGCGCATCGAAAGCATGACGCTTGAAGAGATTTTCGTCGCGAACGTGGAGCACAGCAGGGAAAGAGAGGAGGTAGGGACATGAGGGGAGCTGTAGTTAGACAATTGATTTTGAAAGATTGGGCGCTCTATCGGGGGCAACTCCTTTTTTCCATCGCCGGCGGCGCGATTGCACTAGGCGTGGTTCAGTGGCGGCATGAGGCGCCCATACTCGTGGGCATCATCTGTTTTTTTTCAGCGCTGATCCTGGTGGGACACATGCTGCCGATCGTCGGGATCGTGAACGAAAGGAAAAACCAGAATCTGGCTTTCCTGATGAGTCTTCCCGTCTCTTCGATCCAGTACACGACAGCGAAGCTGATCTCCACGTTCGGGATGTTTCTCATTCCCTGGTTGACGCTGCTGGCCGCAGCGGTGCTGCTCATCGAGACTCGCGGGTTTGTTCCGCGCGCATTCATTCCCCTATTCCTAATCCTCGCTTTCTTGCCCTTCATCGGCACTTGCCTGATCACGGGAGTCGCGCTGGTGGGAGAAACGGAAGGATGGGGATTGGCGGCAAATGTATTTTGCAACATCGTGTACAGTCTTGCCTGGCCATTTTTAATCCGAATTCCAGGGCTGATGCCGAACGCCACGGTTCCGAAGCCCGTGTGGCATTCGAACGTCTTTAGAGTTCTTGGCGTCGAGGTCGGATTGATCGTGCTGATCCTGGCGCTTACGTATTATCTGCAATCCAAAAAACGCGACTTCATTTAGCCGCTAAAGTCACTCAATAACAGGAAAGGAAGGATGCTATGCGATACGTGTGTCTTCTCGTTCTGATGTTGCCGGTTTTGTCGGCTCAAGACGGAGCGGCGATCTACAAGGAGCGTTGCGCTTCGTGCCACGACGCGCCGCAGGAGCGCGTCCCATCGGTCGCGGCCATCAAGGCGATGAGCGGCGAGGCAATCTATCTTGCTCTCACAAACGGGGCGATGAAGAGCCGCGCCGAGGGGCTTTCGACGGCCCAGATTTTTGCTCTGATCGGTTATATCGCGCCGACAGGCGGCAGGCAGCCGGCGGCGTCGTTCGAGGCAACTTGCAATGGCGGCGCGGCTTTCCGGTATAAGGCAGGCGCGCCGCAATGGAACGGCTGGAGCACGAGTCCCACAAACTCGCGCTTCGTAGATGCGGCATCGGCGCGCCTGGCGGCATCGGATATACCCAAGCTGAAGCTGAAGTGGGCGTTCAATCAAGGAAACGTAACCGTCGCGCGATCCCAGCCGGCGGTGGCCGGCGGGCGCGTGTTCATCGCTACGGCGACGGGAGCCTTGTACGCGCTTGATGCCGCGACCGGCTGCACCTTCTGGGGATTTCAAGCGACGGGAGCAATCCGCTCCGGCGTAACCCTCGGCGAAGCCAACGGAGCGCCCGCCGTGTTCTTCGGAGATTCGGGCGCGAATTTGTTCGCTCTCGCCGCCGCGACAGGGAAGTTGATTTGGAAAGTCCATCCGGCGGGGCACTATGCGACGACGGTGACAGCGACCCCAAGGTTCTATAACGGAGTCGTTTACCAGCCGTTCGCGTCCTTCGAAGAGGCGCTGGGGGCGGATCCGAAAGTCGAGTGCTGCACGTTCCGGGGAAGTGTTATGGCGCTGGATGCCAGCACTGGTAAAACGATCTGGCAGACGTTTACCATCACGGAACCGGCAAAGGTGACTGGCAAGACGACGACCGACGTGCAGCGGCACGGCCCTTCTGGCGCGGCCGTATGGTCGAGCCCAACGATCGATGAGCAGCTTGGAGTTCTCTATGTCGCCACGGGGGACAATTATTCCGATCCACCGACCAGCACCAGCGACGCCATCCTGGCGATGGATCTGAAGACCGGAAAATTGCTTTGGTCGAAGCAATTGACCGAAAACGATGCCTTCAACACGGCTTGCGGAGCGCCGACACCGGAAAATTGCCCCGACGCGAAGGGTCCGGACTTTGACTTCGGGCAGCCGCCGATTCTGGTGAGCTTGGGCGCTGGAAAGAGGGCACTGGTGATCGGGCAGAAGTCGGGGATGGTGCATGCGATCGATCCGGATCACAGGGGTGAAATCCTGTGGCAAGCACGAGCGGGCGAGGGAAGCTCGCTCGGCGGTAGCCAATGGGGCTCGGCTTCTGACGGCAAGAATGTTTACGTGGCGATTTCCGATATCGGCATCGGCGGCGCGCCAGATCCGAAGTCTCCGATGGGATTCAAATTGACTCTCGATCCGAAGAAAGGCGGCGGGCTGCACGCGCTCGATCTCAAAACCGGAAAACCGGTGTGGACTGCAAAGCCCCGGGCGTGCGCGGCCGACAGAACGGATTGCTCTCCAGCGCAGTCGGCTGCGGTGACGGCGATTCCAGGCGCGGTCTTCTCCGGTTCGGTCGATGGGCATCTCCGCGCTTACTCGACTTTGACGGGCCAAGTCCTGTGGGACATGGACACGGCCCGCGAGTTTGAAGCCGTCAATGGAAAGGCCGCTCACGGCGGTTCGATGGATGCCGCCGGGCCGGCCGTCGTCAACGGCATGGTCTTCGTTAATTCCGGCTATGGGCAATGGGGCGGCATGCCGGGCAATGCGCTGTTGGCGTTTTCCGTGGATGGCAAATAGCGAGTTTGGCTAAAAAGGGCCGCGCTCAACGATTTGCGCGATGTCCAGCAGCTTCGGTGGATTCGCGGAGACCGCGGGCAAAGCGTCCCGGAACATGGTGGCGCAAAAGGGGCAGGCGGCGGCGACCACATCGGCGCCGGTCGCGGCGAGCTCGCGGGCGCGGTTGTGGCTGACGCGCTCGCCTTTTTCCTCACCCAAAAAGGCCAGTCCGCCGCCGGCTCCGCAGCAAAAACTGCGCTCGCGGCTGCGCGGAGGATCGAGGGGGCCGCCGAGAAGCTCGCGCGGCCCGTCAAATACGCCGCGATAACGGCCCAGATAGCACGGGTCGTGATAGACGATCCTAGCGCTCTTTCCGTCGCGGGCGAGGCGTTGGCCGTGGCGCGCGAGGAATTCGCTGTGATGTTCGATAAAGGGAGGCGAGCCGTGCTCTTTCCAGTCAGACCCGATCGTGCGGACGCAGTGCGGGCAGATGGAGACGATTCTCTGAACTTTGGCTTGCTTCATGGCTTCTAGGTTCTGCTCCGCGAGCTGTTGGAACACGAGATCGTTGCCCAGCCGGCGCGCGGGGTCGCCCGTGCAGCGTTCCTTGTGCAAAACGCCGAAACTCGCGCCCAACTTATTCATGACGCGCGCCAACGACGCGACGATTTCGCGCCCGCCGGGATCATAGCTTCCCATGCAGCCGAGCCAGAGACAATAATCCTGGCTTCCATTGAAGATGGGGAATTGCTGCTTTTCGATGAATTTGTCGCGTTCGCTGGAAGCGAGGCCCAGGGCGTTGCCCTGGCGCTCCAACGCCAGGAAGAGCCTGGTTCCGTAATCGTCTTCCCAGCGGCCGGTATTGACGGCTCCGCGGCGCAATCCCACCAGGATGGGAACGTGCTCCACTCCAACCGGGCACTGGTATTCGCAGGCGCCGCACGTGGTGCATTGGAACGCGGCTTCTTGCGAGAGATAAGTCTCGAGCAGCTTCGCTTCGCCGGCCGGACCGAATTCGTTCAAGTATCCGCGCACGCCCAAGGCGATTTTCTTGGGATCGAGAACTTTTCCGGTGTTGAACGCCGGGCAATGTTCGGTGCAGCGGCCGCATTCGACGCATGAATAAGCCTGAAGGGCGAGGATTCGCGTAATATCTTTGCCTTTCTCAAGGCCGAAATCTTCGTCGCCTTGGAGCGGCGGAATATGGGCGAATTCCCCGCGGGAAAAAAAGACCGAGGCCGGACTGAGCGCCAGATGGAGATGCTTGGTGTGGGGAATCAGCGGGAGGAAGATTAATAATGCGGCGGAATGCGCCCACCACAGCGCCTTGTTGTCCCCCGCCCAAAACGTCCCCAAATAGGTGACCATCAGCACGAATATCAGCAGCGCGACCACTCCGGATTCGTAAGATAGCGGACCGAGCCAGCGCGGGCGGACGACAAAGCGCCGCACGAATAATCCGGCGATCGCCACCGCCACCGCCACCGCAAATGCGGCCACAAATCTGAAATAAATCCGGCCGAAGCGGCCGTGGCGTGAAAGAAAAGCGCCGCCAAAAGCAGTGGCGACATGATTGACCGTCACCAGCGCGAACGCGCAAAAACCCCAGAACAGCACGGCGTGAGCGATGCCGGGCAAAGGCCGCTGGCGGATCACTTTGCCTTGAAGCATCACTTCCCAAATGAAATCGCGGACGCGTTTCGAGATGGGACTGAGCTGAAAATCCACGTCCGGCTTGGACTGGAGAATGCGCCGGAGCTCCGCCCCGAAACGGCGCCAAAATCCCCAAAGGGAAGCGGCCAGCGACAGCGCAAAGATCAACTCCTCGACTCGGGACAAGCGCACAACCGCACTGTAGCAGACGGGCTCGCCAGAGGGCGTTCAGTCGAGCGCGAAGTTGCGCCGATAGTCTTGCCTCAGTTGCTCGTTCTGATCCTCTTTCCGGAGGAAGCAATTGCCGGCGACCAGGAATTCGATCTCCGTGCCCATAAAGCAGCGGAAGGCGTCTTCGGGCGTACAGACGATGGGCTCGCCGCGGATATTGAAGCTGGTGTTGACGATTACCGGGCAGCCGGTGCGCGCCTTGAAGGCGGAAATAAGCGCATGATAGCGAGGATTGGTTTCGGCGTGGACGGTTTGAATGCGGGCGGAATAATCCACGTGCGTCACCGCTGGAATCTCGCTGCGCGGAACCTTCAGCTTGTCGATTCCGAACAACTTTTGCTGCTCAGCCGTCATAGCGATGCGAAGGCGGTCTTGAACGTTCGCCACAAGCAGCATATAGGGGCTGTCGGCGTCCAATTCGAACCAATCCCGAACGTCTTCGCGCAGCACGGAGGGCGCGAAGGGGCGAAACGACTCGCGGTATTTCACCTTGAGATTGAGCAGCGACTGCATGGCGGGCGAACGGGCGTCTCCGAGGATGGAGCGGTTGCCCAAGGCGCGCGGGCCAAACTCCATGCGGCCTTGGAACCAGCCGACGGCCTTGCCGGCGGCGAGCGCATCCACGGAGCGGTCTAACAATTCGCGGTCGCAGCAGGTCTCGAACCTTGCGCCGGCGCCTTTCAGCCGGCTCTCGATGTCGGATTGAGAAAAGCACGGGCCGAGGTAGGCGCCCTTCATGCCATCCATCGCGCCATTTAGCTTTCGAGGCTCGTTTTTGTGTATGTGATAGGCGGCGAGCGCGGCGCCGATGGCGCCTCCGGCGTCTCCGGCCGCGGGCTGTATCCAGATATTCTCGAAATTTCCGGCGCGGAGCACCTTGCCGTTGGCTACGCAATTCAACCCCACGCCGCCCGCGATGCAGAGATTGCGCGCTTTCGTCTGCTGCGCCAAGCAAGAGGTGATGCGCAGCACGATTTGCTCCAGCACGGCCTGGACCGAGGCGGCCAGATCCATATGCCGCTGCGTGAGGAGTTCTTCGGGTTGCCGGGGAGGACCGCCGAAAAGATCGTGGAATTTTTCGTTCGTCATCGTCAGCCCGGTGCAGTAGTTGAAGTATTCGAGATTCAGGCGGAAGGAGCCATCGTTTTTGACATCGATCAGATGGTCGAGGATGGTTTGGGCGTAGCGCGGTTCGCCATAGGGCGCAAGGCCCATCACTTTGTATTCGCCGGAATTGACCTTGAAGCCTGCGTAATAGGTGAAGGCGGAGTAAAGCAACCCCAGCGAGTGCGGATAACGGATTTCACGGATGATTTGCAGCTTGTTGCCGCTGCCGACCGCCGCGGAAGTCGTAGTCCATTCTCCGACGCCGTCCATCGTGAGTACGAGGGCCTCCTCGAAGGGAGAAGGAAAGAAGGCGCTGGCGGCGTGGCTTTGGTGATGCTCGGCGAAGAGCATGCGCGCGGGCCAGTCGCAATCCGGCCAGAGACGCCTAAGCTCGCGGACGAGAAGATCTTTCTGGAATAGCTTTTCACGCGTCCAGAGGGGCAGCGCCACTTGGAAGGAACGGAGGCCCTTGGGGGCGAAGGCAAGATAGCTCTCAAGCAGCCGCTCGAACTTGAGGAAGGGCTTTTCGTAGAATGCGACGTGCTCGATGTCGGCCGGCTTTAAGCCGGCAAACTCCAGGCAGAAGCGGACGGCATGGGAGGGAAACCGGGAATCGTGCTTGATTCGGGTGAAGCGTTCTTCCTGGGCCGCGGCCATCACTTCGCCGTCGCGGATCAGGGCGGCGGCGCTATCGTGATAAAAAGCCGAGATTCCGAGCAGCCACATCTAAAAGAGGGTGTAAATGAAGGGGGCGAGCGCCGTAGTTTCCGCCATGATCAGCATGGCGCCGAAGAGCACCACCACGATGAGCAGCGGCAGCAGCCAAAATTTCTTCCTCACTCTGAGGAATTTCCAAAAATCGCTGAGAAAGTTCATGATTCGTCCTCAAAACTGATTGGCCATGCCGGAATCGCCGCGCGCCGGCGGGAGATCGCGCAAATTCCAGTAGGACTCGGCTTTCCGATCGAGAGTCAGACCGAGCGGGTCTTTTCCCGCCAGGCGCAGAAGGAATCCCGCCGGCGTGAACACAAGATAAAACAACAAAGCCGTGAGAATAGGATTGCAGACCTGGCCGAGGCGCCTCCCCAGGGCCAGCCAGAGGCGATTGGGGCGTTTCAGAAGCGCGGGCCGGACGGTGGCAACAATCAAAAATATCGCGCTCGCAACAAGATACCAAACGCGAACGGGCTTGGCGTGACGGAGAGGCGCAATCGCCGCGATGAAACAGACAGCCGAAAAAACGAACCCAAAGCTCCGCTCCGAAGGGCCGGAGGCCCGGCTTTCGCGGGAAAAATCCTCGTGGAAGGAAGCCATCGTTGGATTCAGTCTATTAGAGCAACCTTGGCGCCAACCACGGGCGGAGCCTGTAAGTTTCAGATTTCCGGCAAGTTGACCCAACTTCGAGACTGGTGACTGAGAAGCTCAGCATCAAGAATTCGAAGTTGGCGCAGGCCGTCCAAAAATTGTGGATATTCGGGCTGAGCGGCCGGGTTTTCGATGGAACGATAAAAGCGGCGGAAGAGCTGTTTGAACGTGTCGTCATAGCCTTCGCTATGGCCGCCGGGCAGATCGGCGAACTCGCGAGCGCCCGGTTTCAGCAACGCTGGATCTTTCACGATGATCCGGTTAGCGGTATCGCGGCTGCCGATCCAGAGTTCGTCGGGGCGCTCCTGGTCCCACGCGACGGACTGGCGGCTGCCATAGATCTCAATGCTGAGCCGATTCTTACGGCCGGCGGAAACCTGGCTGGCGGTGAAGCAGCCCCGGGCGCGGTGACCCATGCGAAAGATTACGCACCCAAAGTCGTCGGTGTCGATCGGAACAGCCGGGTAATCCGATGGGGTCAGCGACTTGCCGGCAAAAGTTTCCACTTCGGCTTTTGGACGCTTGCGGGTGGGATGAAAGGTTTGAAGGTCGGCGCACAACGACGTGATCTTGAGCCCGGTGACATGTTCCGCCAAATCACACCAGTGCGATCCGATGTCGGCCATGGCGCGCGAAGGACCGGCCTGAGCGGAATCGGCGCGCCAATTCCAGTCCGTGTCGTAAAGCAGCCAATCCTGCGAGTAGGTTCCCTGGACCACCAGGATTTCGCCCAGTTCGCCCTCTTCGCGAAGGCTGCGCATGTGCTGCACCATGGGATAGTAGCGGAGGTTGTGGCAGGTGCAATTGCGGAGATTTCGAGCGCGAGCTAGAACTGTCAGAGCTTCGGCGTCCTTGGCCGAAGTCGCCAGAGGCTTCTCACAAAGCACGTGCTTGCCGGATTCGAGCGCGGCCTTCGCCATTTCGTAGTGCTGCGCATTAGGCGTGCAGATGTGGACGGCGCATACGGCCGGGTCGCGGAGCATTTGGCGGAAAGCGGCCTGATCCCTTCCGCGCACGGCGTGCGGCTCGACCGATCCAAGCCGCCGCACGGCCTCGAGATGGACGCGGCCCATGAAACCGGTCCCGACGATCGCCGCTTTCATGCTCGCCATTTCACACCCACCAAGCCGCGGCGGGCGGTTGTTTCATGACAATCTGATTCAAAAAAGCCGCGGCGCGGCTGAGCCCTTCGTCCGGCGAGAGCAAGCTGTCTTCATGCTCAATGGAGAGGACGTAATCGTAGCCGAACATGCGCAGAGTGGAGGCGAACTCGCGCCACCACTGCTCGCCGTGGCCATAGCCGCAGGTGCGGAAAATCCAGGCGCGTTTACGTTCGTCGGTATAGGGCTTTGTATCCAGAACGCCGGTAAAGGGCAGATTCGGTTCGTAAATTTGGGTGTCCTTGGCGTGGACGTGAAAGATCGCATCTCCCAAAATCCGGATGGCCGCAATGGGATCGATTCCCTGCCAGAACATGTGACTGGGATCGTAATTGCATCCCACATTTCGCCCGGCGATCGTGCGTAAGTTCAACAACGTCTCGGGGTTATAGACCACAAAACCAGGATGCATTTCTATGGCGATTTTCACTCCGTGATCGGCGGCGAACTTCGCATGCCGGATCCAATAAGGGGCGACGACATCGTCCCATTGCCATCTCAGAATCTCCAGATATTCAGGAGGCCAGGGGCAAGTCACCCAGTTGGGGCGCCGGGCGTTGGGCGAATCGCCGGGGCAGCCCGAAAAATCCACCACCACGGGAACGCCCAGCCTTTCGGCCAGCAGGACGGTGTTGCGGCTAACCTCCTGGTCGCGCTTGGCCCGCTCCGGGTCGGGATGCAAGGGATTTCCATGACAGCTCAGAGCGCTGATGGTAAATCCGTGGTCCGCAATGGTTGATTTGAACTGGGCCAGGGCGGAGGCATCGTCCAGCATCGACAATTTGCAATGCGCGTCGCCGGGATAGTTGCCAGTCCCGAGCTCAACCGTTTCAATGTGGTGCGACCGAAGCTTCTTCAAAGCTTCGGCCAGGGAAAGCCGCGATAACAAAGGCGTAAAGACGCCGACTCTCATGGGGTTCGGGACAAGGCTACCACAGAGCGCCAGCCGCCCGCCGGTTACTGGCAACCATCGGGGCGCGTTGGGCGCCGGTTTCCTGCGGGTGTAGAGCCGCGAATCCAAGACCGGCTATGCCGAAGGACCAATGCGGAGGCCCGGTGATTCGATTACAAGACATTAGGCAGCCAGCGGCAAGTAAAACAAGCCGAATTTTAGCTCAATTTGACGGCTGTTTTCGACGTTGTATGAGCGGCGGATTAAAGCATTTAAAAACGGGAGGATGGGGTAAAAGGCCGCCTTCCGCCACGGCGGTTGTGCGTCACGAATATTTTTCTCTAACAATGCAGGCTCTTTTGTGATAAACTTCTTTTAACTGAAATTCAGCTACGGTCGCCGTAGGGGAAACGCGTTTTTCAGGGTCCGGGAAGGGCGCTCTTTTTTGAGCGGCCTCGCGTCGAGCGTAGCGCCTGCGGGCCACAATCGGCGCGTTAAATCGTGCGCCAATACGGCGGGCATTGCCGCGAAGTGGCCAACCAAAGGGAGAAGCCATGCCACAGACTGTAATAGGACAGCGAGGGGCTGGCGGAATCGGGGGTCCGCCTTCAGGCCGTTCATTAACCAGACGACGGGGCTTGCAGGATGCCGAGGGTTCCAATCTTCAGGCGGAGCAGCTTGAGAAGGGCGCGGGCTCTCAAAGTAAAATCCTCAATCGCAGCCGCCCCACCCTCACCGAACCGGCTAACACCGAGAGTAAACGCCAGGGGCAATCGCGGCCCGGCGCGGCGCAGCTAGAAAGAGCGAGGAATCAAATTCTCGTCGCGGCGGCGCATGACTTACGGAGTCCCATCAGCGCGATCATCCTCTTCGCCGAACTGCTGCAAGAGGAAGGCGGCAGCCAGCTGAGCGCGGGCCAGCGGGATCTGATCTCCAGCATTCGTTCTTCGAGCGAGTTGGCCTTAAAGCTAGTGGACGACCTGCTAGACGCGTCTGCCTTGCAACTGGGCGGGTCACAGCTTTGCTTGAGCGACGTGGATCTGGCCTCGGTTGCGCGCGAGAGTCTGTCCATGCAGCGGGCTGCGGCGTGCAAAAAGAATATTCGTTTGACGTTTCGCCGCGACGCCAATCTTCCGGCTGTCAGAGCCGACCGGCTGAAAATTCTGCGCGTGATCAACGAGCTGCTAAGCAATGCGATACGGGTCTCGTGCGCCGGCCGCAAGATCGAACTGGAGCTGAGGGAGCGCGCGCGGTTCGTAGAAATCTCCGTTCAAGACGAAGGGCCGGGGATTCCGCGAGAGACCCTGAAGACGCTGTTCGAGCCGTTTCCAAAAGAGTCTTGGAGCCGGCGTGCGGGAGAGCGTAGCCTGGGCCTCGGTTTGGCGATCGTGAAGGGGATGGCGGCCGCGCACAAAGGGCATATCCGGGTGAAAAGCCAGTTGGGAATTGGATCGACCTTTGTGGTTTGCCTGCCTCTCCATCGGAGTTAGAGGGCGCGAACCGGCCCCGCATAGCGCCTCACTTCCTGGCCGCAGAGGTTCAACTTACTGAATCCAATTCGCATAGCGAGTCATCATTCCATTGATTGACGCGGTGGATGGGGGACTAAAAAACTGATATCCTTGACGCTGCCCTTGTCCTGAAAATTCAGACAACCATGAGCGCCGCCAAAATACTTGTAGTAGAAGACGACCTAGCCCTTCAGAGGGTGCTCCAGGTGCAGATAGCGAACATGGGCTCGCAAGTGTCGGTAGCTTCCGATGTGGCGCAAGCGCTGCAAATTCTTCGATCGGATTCCCACGACCTGGTGATCACGGATCTGAATCTTCCAGGCGCTTCCGGTCTGGATCTGCTCAAGACGGTGCGCGCCGAATACCCGGAAACCGCCGTGCTCGTCATGACCGCCTACGGCACGGTAGAAACCGCGGTGCAGGCGATGAAGCATGGAGCGTACGATTATCTTACCAAGCCTCTGCATATTTATGAGCTGAAAGCTCTGATTAACCGCGTGCTGGAGAGAAGCCGTCTTATAGACGAAGTGCGGACGCTGCGCAGCGCCATCGATAGCAAATACGGGTTTGACAGCATCTTGGGGCATTCGCCGGGTCTTCTGAGAGTGCTGGATTCTGCCGCGCATGTGGCGCCCTCGGAGGCGACCGTCTTGATTTTGGGCGAGACCGGAACGGGAAAAGAATTGCTCGCCAAGGCGATTCACTTCAATAGCGCGCGACGCGACCGTCCGTTCGTCGTGATTAATTGCGGCGCGATTCCACGAGAGCTGCTTGAGTCGGAACTGTTCGGCCACGTCCGCGGGGCTTTCACCGGAGCATTCACGCACAAGAAGGGCAAGGTGGAAATGGCCGACGGCGGCACCGTATTTTTGGATGAGATCGGCGAAATGCCTCCGGCGCTGCAAGTCCGGGTGCTCCGGCTTGTCCAGGAACGGGAGATTGAAAAAGTGGGCGCCGCCAACCAGACCAAGGTGGACGTACGCATTGTGGCGGCCACCAACCGCAATCTGGAGGAATTGGTCAAGCAAGGCCAGTTTCGCGAAGACTTATACTACCGGCTGGCGGTAGTTCCCCTTACGCTTCCGCCGCTGCGCGAACGCAAGGACGACATTCCGGAGCTTGTCCAGCACTTTTTCGAAGCCGGCAAGCGGCGGCACGGCCGGGACAACCTGGAGCTTCCGCCCTCGCTTCTTCCCTGCTTCCAGCATTACGATTGGCCGGGAAACGTTCGAGAGCTGGAAAACGCCGTGGCGCGCATCGTGGTGCTGTGCCGGGGAGAAAAAGTCACAACGGCGGACCTGCCCTCGTGTCTTCGTTCGGTTCCTCATCGGCTTGAGCCGGAGAAGATGATTTTGCCCGAGGAGGGTTTCAGTCTCGACAAACTGGAAAGGGGCGTCATTGTGGCCGCGCTCCAGAAATTCCGCGGGAACCAGTCAAAGGCGGCCCGCTATCTTTCCATTACGCGCAAGGTGTTGTTGAACCGGATTGCGAAACACGGCATAAAGAAAGCCGAGGTGCACGGCCCAGATGCGGGGAGCGCGCCGGAGGCGTTCGCGCCCGCCCAGGCTCCCGAGCTGGCTAAATCCGCCTCCGCCGCAAAAAAGGCTTTCAAACAAGCGAGCTAGTTTTGCAAGCGCCCTCGTTTTGCAAGCGCCCACTGGCAAAAATTACTTTAGGCCGCCGACATCAAAAAAAGTACAACCACGGCCTTCGTGACATCATCTCACAGTCACAACACGGGCCAGATAGCGCCGCTGGACCGCCCAGTAGGGGGGCGATCCGGCGGCGCCCAAAGGATCCCGCGACAGTTCTCCGGCGCAAAACACGGCCAACGGTCCGGGCCGCAACCCAAGCGCGTCCCGCCTGCCGGAGGCTTCGCGCTATTCCGCGGGCTCGAGCCGAATTAGAGCGCCATTTTCCTCGTCCGTGAGCAGGTAGACAAGACCATCGGGACCTTGGCGGACGTCGCGAATACGCTGCCTCATTTCGGTCAGCAGCGATTGCCGGCCGACTTCGTCCCATTTTTCGTTGAAAATGATCCGCTCGAGATGCGGATATCCCTGCGCCGCGCCTCCGAGCATCGCGCCGACGAGAACATTGTTCTTCCAGCCGGGGAAACGGTCGCCTGTGTAGAAGGCCATGCCGGAAGGCGCAACGGAAGGGGCCCAGAAGACAATGGGGCCGATCATTCCTTCGCGGAAGCTTACAATTTGCGGTCCGGAATAGTCGCGGCCATAGCTTACCAGCGGCCAGCCATAATTTCCGCCGGGTTTAATGATGTTGATTTCGTCGCCGCCGTAGGGGCCGTTCTCGTTGTTCCATAACTCGCCCGTGACGGGATTCAACGCCAAGCCGAGCTGATTGCGATGGCCCATGGAATAGATCTCCGCTTTATAACCGGCGCGGCCTTCGAAGGGATTGCCGGGGGCGGCGGCGCCGTCGTCGCGGAGCCGCAGAATCTTGCCGCGAAGACTGCCTGGCTGTTGCGCAGCATCGCCATTGGATGCGCCGGTGGTCATGTACAACATGCCGTCGCGGCCCCAAGCCAGACGCGAGCCCGATCCGCCGTCGCCGGGCCAAGCATCGCAGATCAAAATATCTTTGACCTCACTGAGCTGCTTGCCTTCCAATCGGCCGCGCGCCAGGGTCGTGGCCACCAGATCGGGACCCACGTCTTTGGTGTACGTCAGGTAGATCCAATGATTCTGCTCGAAGTTGGGATGCGGGAGCACCTCCATCAATCCCGAGAGGCGCACGGAATGCACGGCGGGCACGCCGGCGATGGGCTCGGGATCCAGACGGCCGCCGCGCACCAAACGCAGTTTGCCGTTGCGCTCCGTTACCAGCATGTCGCCGTTCGGCAGCCAGGCGAGGCTCCAAGGATGCCATAGCCCGGTTGCAATATGGACGGTTCGCACCGCGGTTTGCTTGGCCTTCTGCTTGTTTTTCTCTTTTGCCTGCGGCTGCCCTTGCGCGCCGGCAGGCAGCAGAGCGGCGGCTGAAAACACCGCCAGTGAAAGCATCGCAAGCCAGGCGGCGGGGGCGCGGCGGGATTGGGTTGGCGAGCCGGGATGAGGGCGCGGCGCACGCGTCGAATTCGGTTCGCCCGGGGTTACGAGTTTCATCGGTTGCTCTCCTTCTTTTGGGTGATTATATCCGCGCCGCCGGCCCTACAGTTGATCCGCGCAGTGGTAGTCTGGGAATGTGAATTGCCCGATTGCGCGCTTTGCACCTTCCCGCCGCTTTCTAGGATTTGCGCTACTCGCCTTTGGGGGGATGCTGCTTTCGGTCTTTATCGCGCTTCGCTGGAGCCGGGCTTGGGAGGCCGTTGCCGGCGATTGGATGCCGTGGCTGGATCGAAACTGGCTGACGCCTCCGCTTGCGCCCGCGCCACTCGGTACGGCGTTGCTGCGGTCCGTAAGTCCGGCGTGGATCGCCGCGGGGCTGTTCGCGGCGGCGTGCGCCATTCTTCTGGCGTTGTTTTTCCGGCCCGCGATCGAAATCCACGCCGGTTTCTTGAAAGCGGGACGGCGCAAGGTGGACTGGCGACGCATCACGCGCGTAGATCAAACCGCCTGGCGCGTTCCCCTGGCTGTTTTTCTTACGCTGGACGACAGAAGCCGGATTTTGTTGGTCCATGCGGGTGAAACGGAATCGTGCGCGCTGCTACTACGCTACCTGCGGCGCCATGCGCGCGAAGCGTTGCTGGACGGCATTCCCTACCGGCAGTTCTGGGGCGAGGCTCCCGGGCCGGAACGCAAGAGCTTGCCTCCCATGCGCTACCCGCTTTTGCTGCCCGAAGAGGAAGAAGAGATCGAGCGGATGTTCCAGCGGCTGAAGACGGTGGGATATCTGGATCAGCACTCCGACAAAAAGTAGTCTGTAAAGTGGGACGCGCAATTCGGCCGGCGGCGCTTGTGCTTGCGGCGGTGGCGCTCGGCTGGATTTTCCATACGCAGATCCTGACGGCGCTGGCGTCTTTTCTGGTGCGATCCGAGCCGCCTCAACATGCCGATGCGGCGTTCGTAGCCGCCGGCGACATCTCCGGCCATCGGGTCCTGAAAGCCGCGGAGTTAGTGCGCGACGGCTTCGCTCCCAAAGCGATCGTCAGCGGGCCGGAAGGCATGTATGGGTTCCACGAAAGCGATCTCGCCATCGCCTTCGCCGAGCGCGCCGGCTATCCACAGTCTTATTTCCTGGCCTTTCCGAACCGCGCGCTCTCAACGAACGAAGAGGCGCACGTGGCGGCGGAAGAGTTTGAGAGGTTGGGAATCAAACGCGTGCTGCTGGTCACCAGCACTTATCACACTCGCCGGGCGGGGAACCTGTTTCGCGCGGCCGCTCCGGGCGTGAAGTTTGTGGTGGTGTCCGCGCCGGACGATCATTTCCGCCCGCGCGGCTGGTGGCTCGATCGCGAAGGCCGCAAGAGGTTCTTGACGGAGTGGGCGAAGACGATCGGCGAGTGGCTGCGCCTGTAGAGTTGAAACCATGGCCAAGATCGCGCTCGACGCCACGCCTCTGGTGGAATCCACGGGCGGGATCGCGCGCTACACGCGCGAACTCTCGCTGGCGCTGGCCGAGGAGTTTCCGGAGGATCAATACTGGCTGTTATCGGATCAGCCCCTGAGTTGGCCGATTTCGCGGCCGGCGAATCTCCACGCGGGTTCGGGTCCGCGTTCGCCGCTGGAGCGGAAGTGGTGGTTATGGGGCGTCGAGCGGGAGATGGCGCGGCGGGGCATCGAGATGTTTCATGGAACGGATTTCGCCGTGCCATATTTTCCGCGCCGGCCAAGCGTGATGACGCTGCACGACCTCACTCCTTGGATGCGGGAATGGCAGCCCAACGCCGCGCGCATCCGGCGGCGCACTCCCTTATTGCTGCGGCTGGGAATCGCGACTATGGTCATTACGCCGAGCGAAGCGATCCGCCGCGCCTGCATCGAGCGATTCGGTTTAGCCGCCGACCGCGTGGCGGCCGTGCCCTTGGCCGCCAATTCCCGCTTCCGGCCGGTGGATGCGAATCCTTCCCGGCCCTACTTTCTATTCGTGGGCAGGCTGGAGGCGCGGAAGAACGTGAAGCAGCTCATCGAAGCGTGGCGTTCGGTGCGCGTGGATCATGAGATCGATCTGGTTTTGGCGGGCCGCGCGCGGCGCGATTTTGCTTTGCCGCCTTCCGAGACCGGTTTGCGAGTGCTGGGCGCCGTCTCGGAAGACGAGCTGCCGGAGCTTTATTCGGGAGCCTTGGCGCTGATTTATCCGTCGCACTACGAAGGCTTCGGCTTGCCTGTGCTGGAAGCGATGCAGTGCGGAACGCTGGCGATAACTTCGCGCGACGCCGCCATTATGGAGGTCGCGGCCGGCGCGGCGATTCACGTGGAGGCCGGAGACGGGCGCGCGCTTGCCGAAGCCATGGCCGCCGTGGCGAGGCAGCCCGAAAAGTTCCGCGCTCTGCGGGAGCGCGCGCTGGCGCGGTCGCGCGACTTCACATGGCGGCGCACAGCGCGGGGGACCAGGGAGGTCTATGACGCCGCAAGGCGACGGTTTGGGAAGAAGTAGAGTTTTATTCTTATCGCCTGAGCCCCCGGTTGTCGGCGGCGGAGGCGGCGGGATGAGGTCGGCCTCGCTGCTGGAGTACCTTCGCTCGAAGTACTGCGTCGATGTCGTGTCTTTCTCTTTGCGCCCGCATTCCAAAAAGCTTGCCGCGCGGGCCTGGAGAAACCTGCGCCGGCTGGCGCGCGGCGCAGCGCCTTTGTTTGAACGCTACTCGGGATACGAGGAGCAGCTTCGCGAACAAATTGGCGGCCGGCGGTATGCATTCGCCGTCGTAGAGCATTTCTGGTGCGCGTCTTACGAGCCGCTTCTGCGGGAGCATTGCGAACGCGTCATTCTGGACTTGCACAATATCGAGAGCGAGCTGGCCCGGGGGCATGCGCGAGCGGTGGGATGGCCGTCTTGCTGGGCCGCGACGCGTTTTGCTCAGATCTACCGGCGGCTGGAGGGCGAATGGATGCCGAGATTCGATCTAGTGCTGGTGGCTTCAGAAGAAGACCGGCGGCGCATCCAGCATATTGAGGCTCGCGTTTATCCGAATGCGCTGCCGCCGACCGAGCCGCCGGAAGTGGAGGAAGAGCATTGCATCGCGTTCAGCGGAAACCTCGAGTATCACCCCAATATCGCAGCCGTGGGGTGGTTCGCGCAAGCGATCTGGCCGCGGATTCGCGAGCGCGATCGGGCGCTTGAGTGGCGGCTGATCGGGAAGGCTCCGCAAGCCGTGGAGGGTTTGGTTCGCGGCGACGAGCGCGTGAAGCTTAGCGGACCGGTGAGGGATGCGATCGCGGAAATCGGCCGGGCGAAAGTGTGCGTCGTGCCGTTGCTTTCCGGCAGCGGAACCAGGTTCAAGATTCTCGAGGCCTGGGCGGCAGGGCGGGCCGTGGTCTCAACGTCGCTGGGCGCGGAAGGGCTGGGCGCGCGAGACGGCGAGCATCTTCTCTTGGCGGACAATCCGGGCAAGTTCGCCGAATCGGTTCTGGCTTTGCTGTCCGACGCCGAAGCGCGGAGGCGGCTCGGCGAGGCAGGGCGTTGTCGTTATCGCGAAAAATTCACCTGGCCAGCAGCGTGGCGGAATTTGGAAGAAGCCGGGATCTAAAAAGCCACCTTCAGATCGAGCTGCAACTGGCGCGGCGCCGTGGCCGTGCTGCTGATTTTTCCAAACTGAGTGGAGTTGATATCCTGGGCGAAAATTGCGAACGTTGGATGATTGAAAATGTTTAGCGCTTCCAGCCTCAGCTCCGCCTTGACGCGCTCGGTGATATTGGTTGTTTTACTAAGCGCCGCGTCCATGTAAAACACGCTCGGTCCGGTGAACATTCTTCTCTGAAGCGTTCCCACTGTCCCCGCAGGCGGATTGAAGAAGATCTGACCATTGAATGCGGGCTGGCCGTCCGGCGCGACGCCACGGCCATCGGGTCCGATCGCCGATGCGGGTAAATAGTACGGGCCGTTGCCCGTCATGCGGAACTGCAACATGCTGGCGAGTTGCGAATACGTCAGGTTCGTATCGGCCTCATTGATGCCGGAGTCGTATTCGGCCAGAAAGGTGCCGCGGCCGGAATAGATCGACAAAGGATTGCCCGATATCCATCCAATGTTGGCGCTGGTCATCCAGCCGCTCAACACGCGCTCCCACCCCTGCTTGTTGATCCGATGTCCGGGACCGAGGGGCAAATCGTAGGAGTAATTCGCCTTGAATTGATGTCTCAGGTCGGTGGGCGTGCGGGACTTATCCAGGCTAGGATTATTGATGTCGAGAAAGGGCTGGTAGCGGAATTCATCGGTTCCGGCGGCGTCGCTCAACCATTTTTCGAACACGTAATTCGCCTGGAACTCCATTCCGTTTTGGAGCCTGTGACGAGCTTCGAGCTGGAACGAATTGTAGGTGGAGTTACTGAAGTTGGTCACATAGTCCGTGCCAAGCGCGTTGGGATTTGGGTAAAAGTTCAGCGATCCGTTCAAGCCGTCCACCTGATACTCGTAGGCCAATTCCCCGGCTTCGCCCTGTTCAATAAGCTGGCGGAAAGTTGGATTGGTCAGCGACCCTCCGCGATAGAGCTTGTTGAAAACCGGAAGCGGCTGGCTACCGGGGATGCTCGGGTTATAGCGAGGATCGAAAACGCCATTTTGGGCCAGCGCTAGAAGTCCATTTTGCCGCGCCTTCAGAAAATCCGATAGAAATCCGCCAGCTTGAATGTTTACCTGGTTGTAGTTGAAACCGCGCAAAAGCTTCGTGGCGTGATTGCCAACATAACGAGCCTCGATAATGGTTCCCATGACTTGCTGCTGGATGGAAACATTCCATTGCTGGACGTACGGCGTTCTGAGGTTAGGATCAAGCAGCCCGTAATAGACCGCGGGATTCTGAGCGTAGCCATCGGCGAAGGTAAGAGGAACCTGAAAAGGGGGAGGCGGCAGGGCGGGCCTGCCCGTGCTCATCACGCCGGAAAGGTTTGGCTGGTAGAGGAATGCCTGGAGGCCCGGATTTTCGGCTGTGAATCCCTCGGCCACCTGGATGGCTTCATCGGTCACATAGGCGATGCTATAGCCGGCGCGGAAGGACGTCTTGCCGTTTCCAAGAACATCCCATGCCAACCCCACATCGGGTCCGAAATTATTCAGGTCTTTGTTGTACATGGGGCGGCCCACGGAATTGCCGGTATAATCCAGCGTCGCGTTAGACATTAACGTCACTTGCGGACTGTTGTTCACGATCACCGGCTGAAGCTCCAGCGAATCCCGCTCGTTGACGGGAGTGTAGTAATCCCAGCGCAAGCCGGCGGTGAGCGTCAGATTACGAAAGACCTTCCACTGATCCTGTCCATAGAAGGCCAAGTTGTCATAGGTGAGATGCCGCAGATAGGGAGCGCCGGGGACAAATCCGGAATTGCGCGAAGTGACGTTGTAGGTCACGCTGGCGTTGTCCAGGAGCCCCGCGAGGGATGCAAGCAGAAGATTTGCGGTATTTAAATCAGCGGCGCTGATTCCCGGCAGATCGGAGGAAAACAGAAGATTGCCGCCCTGATTTGCCGAGGCGATTCCGACGTTGTATTGAGGCACGACACCCGTGTAATCGTAAGTGCGCACATGCACGCCCTGAAAGAAATAGCCGAATTTGAGCAAATGCCGCCCGTGCACCCAGGTTGCGTTGTCCATATGAGACCAGGTGCGGGTGTCGCGGCCCTGCGCCAGGATAGCGGCGTTTACAGCCGGTTCGGGGCTGTTGTAAATGGTTCCGCCAATCAGATAAGGCGGAAGCGTTCCGTTGTAACCGAACGTCACAGGAGCGAAGTTAAGACCAGCGCGCAGCTCGTTCGTGAAATTCGCTTTAGGGCTCCAACGCCACATAACGGAGGTGAATTTCCGCGCGTCGTTATTCTGGAACGGCGACACCGGTTCATAGCCGATTCCCACATCCGGCCGGTCTACTGTATCTCTGTTCCAGGCGAAAGTTCCACTGACCGAATTCTTGGGGGAGACGAAATAATCCAGCCTGCCGGTGGCATTATCACGATCTTCATTGTTGCGAACCAGGTAAGAGTATCCGGCCGTGTTGCGCAACTTTCCCGGTTGGCTGTCTCCGACACGGAAATTATTGATCTTCTCCGGTCCCGGAACTTGCGCCAGTAGATTTGCCATTACCGGATCTGCTTGCAATGCGTGATAGTTCAGGAGGTTCAGTTTCTGAATGTTACCGTTAACGTCGCGGTACGTGAAAATTCCGTTCCGTGCATCTTGCGTCAGGATGGTGGCCTCTTCCGCGGCTTGATTGCGAAGGCGGTACGCTTCGTAATTCGTATAGAAGAATAGTTTGTCGTGCTTGATCGGGCCGCCCAGCGAACCGCCGGCTTGGTTCAGATTGAGCCTTGCCAACGGAACCCCGGCCTGGTTGTTGAACCAGTCGTTTGCAGCCAGCGCATTGTTGCGGTTTTGCCAAAGGCCATCGCCGTGAAATTGATTGGTCCCGGAAGGCGTGGTCATGTTCACTTGGGAGGCGCCGCCGGCGGCCGCCGAGCTCTGGTTGGATGTGGTCACGGTGAATTCCTGCACCTGATCCAGCAATGGCTCGTTAGGAGTGTAATCCAAACCCCCGGTGCGAATGTAATTGTCCTGAATATTGATCCCATCCAACGTGACGTTGCTGAACGACGAGCGCTGGCCGTTGATAACGGTCTCATATTGCGTTGGCGCGACGCCGGCCTGGGTGGAGATAAATGCCAGAGGATTGCGATCGCCCACGGGCAGGCGCGAAATCTGCTCGTTGGTTACTGTGGTCGAGATTTCCGGGCTGATGGTTTGAACCGTCTCGGCTCCCGCGGTGACGTTCACTTCCGAGGCGGTCGCGGCCAGCCGCAGAGTGATGGGAGGAAGATCCGTATCGCGCGAAGGATTTACTTTAACGTTCGACAGCTTGTACTGCTGGAAGCCCTGGGCGTCTACCGTAAGGTCGAAATACACCGGGCGAAGCGCTTCCAGCGTAAATAAGCCCTGAGCGTTGGATTGGGTGGCGGCGATGGGTTTGGTTCCGTCATGCAGGAGCAAATTGACAGTGGCCCTGGCGACGACGGCGCCGGAGGGGTCCACGACCGAACCGGTAATCCGACCTGTGTCCTGCGCCCAGACAGGCCTCGAAAAAACGAACCCAAGCACTCCAGACAGAACGGCCAGCCAGCGCATACAATACCCCCAACGAACGAGCTTTCCACCGAGTCTACCATGGCATTGACAGACTTTATGCTGCCATTAAGCCTATAAAAGTTCAACAACTTGCATTTATTTCCACACCTGGCGCGCGGCAACGGCGCCTACGCTTCAGGCGGCTATGGACTCTCGTTTCGTCGATCATCCTTCGCATGCCCGAGGCGGCATTCATCCTTTTCCGGACCGGCTCTACGTCCTTACAATGCTCGAAAATCCGCTGCGCTGGCGGGCGCGCTATCGCAACTACTGGATGTTTCAACGGCATATGGAAACGTCGGGGGCGATACTGTACACCTGCGAGATCGCATTCGGCGGGCGCGAGTTCGAAATCACGGAGCCGGGCAATCCGCGGCACCTGCAACTGCGAGCCTCAAGCGAACTGTGGAGGAAAGAAAACGCGCTGAACCTGCTGGCGCAACGGCTGCCGCCGGAGGCGAAATATCTGGCGTGGATCGACGCGGACGTGCAGTTTGCGCGTCCCGATTGGGCGCAGGAAACGCTGCATCTGTTGCAGCATTACGACGTGATCCAAATGTTTTCGAAGATTCAGAACATCGGCCCTTCTTACGAGCCTTTGACGGATCGGGGAAGCTTTATGTGGAACTATGTGGAGAACCGGCCGGCTCCGCATTTCGCGGATTTTAACAAATCGAGGATATCGGCGGGGGGTTCGGGATCGGGAGGCTATGGAAGCGGAAAGTGGAACCATACGGGCTTTGCATGGGCTTGCCGGAAATCGGCCTGGGACAATTTGGGCGGGCTAATCGATTGGGCGATCCTCGGCTCGGCGGACTACCATATGGCGGCGGCCTTGGTGGGCAATGTAGGAATGTCGTTGAACCAGTATTTTCCCGAGAGATACCGCGCATTGTGCGAGCAATGGCAGGAGCGCGCCGTGCGGCATGTGCTTCGGAATCCGTCGGGCGGAGTGGGATACATGCCGGGTTTGATCCTGCATCACTTCCACGGTTCGACAGTGAACCGCGCCTATAATCAGCGCTGGAAACTGCTGCAACGTACGGGGTTCGATCCGGACCTCGATTTGAAGCGCGATTGGCAGGGACTTTGGCAGCTTACGGATCGCAACCCGGAGCTGCGGGACGGGCTGCGCGCTTACGCGCGGCTGCGGGACGAGGATTCTCCCGACACGCGCGGCATGTTGTAGCCGCACGTGGTAGGTTAGCGGATGTAAAAGCCGGAGACGCCGTCGGGAGCCGGAGCGTCTTCGACAGCGACGCCGCGCACGTCGGCCGCCGGCGGGCCGACTCGCAATTCGCCCTCAAAATTTTCAAGCTGGCGCGCGGTCCCGACGGCCAACACCTCAACGCGGCCGTCGGCGAGGTTGCGCGCCCATCCGCGGACGCGCAACTGGCGAGCGGCGTTTTGAGCGAAGTAGCGATAGCCAACGCCTTGAACCTGCCCGGAAATGTAATACTTGCGAGCCAGCAACGCCCCCATTCACCGTGATTTTAGCGTGCGAACGGCGGGGTCCGGCTAGGGACGGGTGCGGTAGATCATCCGGGGGAAGGCGATGGTCTCGCGGACGTGCTCCAGGCCGCACATCCAGGCGACGAAGCGCTCCACGCCCATGCCGAAGCCAGCATGCGGAACCGAGCCATACTTGCGGAGATCCAGGTACCATTCGAAGGCTTCGCGCGGAAGCTGGTGCTCTTCGAGGCGCTTCAAAAGCAGATCCAGATCGTGGATGCGCTGGCCGCCGCCGATGATTTCGCCGTAGCCTTCGGGAGCGATGAAGTCCACGCCCAAGGCGATCTCCGGACGATCGGGAGCGAGGGCGAAATAGAAGGCCTTGATGCTCGCTGGAAAACGGTCCACGATCACGGGGCGGTCCAGTCCCTGGGTGAGCAGCGTTTCGTCGGCATTGCCGAAGTCTCCGCCCCATTGAATTCCGCTGCCCTTGGATTGGAGCGCGACCACGGCTTGGTCGTAGCTCATGCGGCAGAAGGGCGATTTCACGGCTTCCAGCTTCGAGACGTCGCGCTCCAGAACCTTCAGCTCTTCCCTGCGATTCTCCAGCACGCGCGCGATGGCGAAAAGCACTAATTCCTCGCCCACGCGCTTGACGTCTTCCAGATCCGCGTAGGCCATTTCCGGCTCGACCATCCAAAACTCGGTGAGATGCCGCCGGGTCTTGGATTTTTCCGCGCGGAAGGTGGGGCCGAAGCAGTACACTTTTCCAAACGCCGCCGCCGTGGCTTCGCTGTAGAGTTGACCGGACTGCGCGAGATAGACCTTTTCGCCTTCGAAGTAATCGACTTCAAATAGCGTGGTGGTGCCTTCGCAAGCCGCGGGCGTGAAGATCGGCGTATCCACAAGCACGAAGCCGTTGGAATCGAAGTAATCGCGGATGGCCTTGACGACTTCGGCGCGGATGCGAAGCGCGGCGTGCTGCCTGCGGCTGCGCAGCCAAAGATGGCGGTGATCCATGAGGAAGTCGATGCCGTGTTCTTTGGGCGTAATGGGGTACGGGTCGGATTCCGGAACGCGCTGGACGATTTCGGCGTCTTCGACGTCGAGCTCGAAGCCGCCGGGAGCGCGGGGTTCGGCGCGGATCTTGCCGCGGACGATCAAAGAGGACTCCTGGGTCAGATTCTTGAGCGCCTCGAAGACGTTTTCCGGCAGGGCGCTCTTGACCGCGACGCATTGCATCACGCCGGCGCCGTCGCGGAGTTGGGGGAAACAGATTTTGCCGCTCCGGCGGAGGTTGTAGAGCCAGCCGGCGAGCTCGACGGTTTCGCCGGCATGGCGGGCGGCGTCCTGGATGCGGATGCGCGGGGGGCGGTTTTCAGGACTCATTTTCAGTTTTCAGACTTTCCAGGCGATCGAAGACCTCGCAGGCGCTCTGAATAGGCTGGGGCAAGTCGGGAGCGCAGCGCAATTCCAGCAACAGAGGGTATTGACCGGGGGCGGCGCGCAGAGTGCGCATGGCGCGCGACCAGTCCACCGTCCCTCCCTCGTCGCGAAACGGAAACAGATGCAGATCTTCCTTTCCATTATTGTCGTGGACATGGGTGGAGCGAATGCGCGGCGCAAGCATGCGGTAGGCGGTTTCGACGCCTTCTTTCATATGGGCATGCCCCAGATCGAAGCAGACGTTTAGCTTGAGGTGCGTGGTTTCGAAGAAGTAAAGGAGGCGGTCGGCGCTGGAAAGGGCGTTGGGGATGTTTTCGATCAGGACTTCGACGCCGCGCTGGCCGGCAAAGACGGCGATCTCTTCGAGAGCGGAGAAAGCGGCGTCGAGCTTTCGCTCGTCGAACGCCTCGCCGGAGACTCCGAGGTGCTGAATCAGGTAGCGGAAGGGGATGGCTTCGGCGACTTCGAGGGCGCGCTTGATTTCCTCCACTTTGCGCAGCCGCTTGGATTTCACCGGCTCGGTAATGTCGATCACCGAATCCGGGCCGGAGCGGCCCCATGCGTCGTCGGAATACAGGGGCGAGTGCAGCGAGTGCAGCTTCAATTCGGAATCGCGGAACCAATAGGAGAGCTCGCGGATTTGGGCTTTGTCGCGATAATCCAGGTGCTGGCGGGCGCAGAAAATCTCGACCCAGGGAATTCCGGCGTTCCAGATGCGGTCCAGCCAGACGGTAGTGAGGTGATGATT